>JBBAKL010000005.1:0-102551 GCA_040403535.1 Bacteroidia bacterium | reverse complement strand
ATTTCTCTTTTAAACTTATGTGTAGTTTGTTTTAGATCGGCCTCGAACTGATCGCGATACGCTTTATTTAAATTGTATTTTTTTAAGAGCGAAATGTTGATTTGCAAGGTTCGTTGATTGCCTGCTGATTTGTATAAAGGCTTTACTTGTTTAAGTATTTGTTGTCCCGGAATGTTTTTGTTTAACAACATTCCTAATGAAAGTATTGCCCTGATATTTTTGATATCAACTCTTAAATCATGTACCGACTCTTTTTTAGCCGTGTGGTTTTTTTTAATATCGTTTAGAAATGAAGCGCACAAAGCATCGAAATAATCTGATATGTTAGTGTGTTGTTTCAAATAGTTAAAACAAATTATCTAATGTTTTATCTTCAACTAAATTAGGCAGTGTTACTTTTAAATTCGGGGTACGTTGCATTTCGCGTTTAATCGCGAATAATGCCTCTTTATTTCGGGCCCAGCTTCTGCGCGCAATGCCGTTGTTAACATCCCAGAACAGCATTTGTTTAAGTCGTCGGTCGGCATCGTTGCTGCCATCTAATACTAAGCCAAAACCTCCATTAATAACCTCACCCCATCCAACTCCACCTCCGTTATGTAAACTAATCCATGTTGCACCACGGAAGCCGTCACCAACAAAATTCTGAACTGCCATATCAGCTGTGAATTTAGAACCGTCGTAGATGTTAGATGTTTCACGATATGGAGAATCGGTGCCGCTAACATCATGGTGATCGCGGCCTAAAACTACAGGCGCTGAAATTTTTCCTTCAGCAATTGCTTTATTCATAGCTTCAGCAATGCGTACACGTGCTTCGCTGTCGGCATAAAGAATGCGCGCCTGTGAACCAACAACTAAATTGTTTTTCATGGCGTCTCGAATCCAAATGATATTATCCTGCAACTGCTGTTTAATTTCTTCTGGTGCGTTTTTGTGCATGTCTTCTAATACACCAAGAGCTATTTCATCGGTTTTGCGCAAATCGTTTTCGTCCGCACTAGTGCAAACCCAACGGAACGGACCAAAGCCATAATCAAAACACATTGGCCCTAAAATATCCTGTACATACGAGTTGTATTTGAAGTCCTTGCTGTTTGCTTTAAACACATCACCGCCCGCACGAGACACTTCCAGTAGAAACGCGTTGCCATAATCAAAGAAGTACATTCCTTTAGCAGTTAAAGTATTTACTGCGTTGATATGACGCACTAAAGTACTTTGCACCTCTTTTTTAAATTGCTCAGGATTTTCTGCCATCATTTTATTGCTCTCTTCTAAACTTAATCCGGCAGGATAATAGCCGCCTGCCCATGGATTATGTAATGAGGTTTGGTCAGAGCCAATATCTACTTTAATATTATCTTTAACCAAACGTTCCCATAGATCAACCACATTTCCCTGATAAGCAATAGAAACAGCTTCCTTAGCTTCAACAGCTTTTTTAACACGGGGAATTAATCTGTCTAAATCATCAAACACTTCATCTACCCAACCTTGAGAATGACGCGTGTGCGTGGCTTTAGGATTAATTTCGGCAGTAACGGACACCAGCCCTGCTATTCGTGCCGCTTTTGGTTGTGCACCACTCATACCACCGAGTCCGGCAGTAATAAATAATTTACCCTTTCGGTCTTCTTCTGATTTTGAAATTTTACGCGCTGCATTCATCACGGTTATAGTTGTGCCGTGAACAATTCCTTGTGGCCCAATGTACATAAAGGAGCCGGCAGTCATTTGTCCGTATTGTGTAACGCCTAGTGCGTTGAATCTTTCCCAATCATCCGGCTTACTATAATTCGGAATCATCATGCCGTTGGTTACCACAACTCGTGGCGCATCTTTATGCGAAGGGAATAATCCCATTGGGTGACCGCTATATAAAACCAAAGTTTGTTCATCGGTCATAGTGGCAAGGTATTGCATTGTAAGCAGGTATTGTGCCCAGTTTTGAAACACCGCACCGTTTCCTCCATAAGTAATTAATTCGTGAGGGTGTTGTGCAACCGCGTAGTCCAGGTTATTGCTAAGCATGTGCATAATTGCAGCTGCTTGTTTACTTTTATGTGGATAGTCGTTAATTGGACGGGCGTAAATTTTATAATCCGGACGAAAACGGTACATGTATATTCGGCCGTAAGTTTTTAATTCTTCTGCAAACTCTTTTGCCAGTGTAGTGTGGTGCTTTTCATCAAAGTAACGTAGTGCATTACGGATGGCTAGTTTTTTTTCTTCTGTGTTTAAAATGTCTTTGCGTTTAGGCGCATGGTTTATGGATGGCTCATATGCCTTTACGGCGGGTAATTCATCGGGAATTCCTTGCAAAACTAAATGTTGAAACTTGTTTATATCCATAGCTTTTTGTCTTGATTCTATTATCTTATTGTTTTATTCTTTAGTCTTTTCTTTATCAAACTTTCCTGTTTTTTTGTTGTAACCGTACGGGCAATGCTTACATCCGCTTTTGCAACAGTAACCGCGCTTAAGATGATATTTCTCAGTAAAAACAATATATCCTTCCGGACTCATGTAGTAATCTTCCGGATCAAGCGGTTTTTTAAACATATACAAAAATACAATTACCCTTAATAAACCGAAAGAATTTCTTAGATTTGTTGTAATGAAGCAACAAACGTTTTTAGCATTTGTTCTATTTTTCCTGTTCACGGAATCATTTATATTTTCTCAGGACTCTATTTCTAAAAAAAAACCGTTTATTGTAGAAAAAGATTCTGTAAGACTTTTCGGTGGAAAATTTATTGCGGATAAAGAAACAGAGGAGTCAAAATTAGTTATAGGCGGGTATGTAAGTACTTACTTTGCGTATTATACCGATGAGACGAATAATAACGGTTTTGTTCAGATACCCGTTATGGCTCCCCGCAACAAAGAGTTTGGCTTAAACATGGCGTTAATGTCAATGCAATACAACAGTAAAAATGTAAGAGGAAATTTTGGATTACATTTTGGCGATATTCCTAAAGCAATTTGGCCTAATGAGTTAAACATGATTCAAGAAGCCAATGGCGGTTTTCGAATTTATAAAGGGCTTTGGTTGGATGCAGGTATTTTTCGCTCGCACATTGGCGTTGAAAGTACCCAGCCACGCGAGAATATCACTTCTAGTATTTCGTTAGTAAACAATTATGAGCCGTATTATTTTTCCGGCGCAAAACTAACGTATGTGGTCAACAAAAAACTCGCCCTGCAACTGAATGCGTTTAATAGTTTTAATACATTGGTTGACTACAATAAAGATAAGCTCTTAGGTTTTTCTACTGTTTATACGCCTTCAGATAATCTTTCTTTTACATATAACTTTATTACCGGTGACGAAGCGGCGGACACAGTAAAGCTGAAACAACGGCGTTATTACAACAACTTTTATGCAACACTAACAATGTCAAAATTTAGTCTGGCAATTGAGGCCAACTATGGCTGGCAGGAAAATTCTCTGAAAAAGGATTCAACAAAAAAAGCAAGTTTATATAGTGGTTTGATTGTTGCTAAATACCAATACATAAATAAATCAGCTTTGTATGTGCGCGGTGAATATTTGTCAGATCCGGAAAATGTAGTTACTGGAAGTCTTTCTTTTGGCAACTATGTTATGGGAACAACAGTGGGATTGGAGTACAAACCATTTAAAAATGTTGCGTTTAGTGTCGAAGGTAGAATTCTGCAGTCTGATAACTATGTTTTCAGAGAAAAAGGATACGGAACAAATCAACGTATAGAAACAATAGTTTGTATTGATGTGTCATTATAATGTCTGGAAAACCCCCATACTCGCCAATAGGTGTATTTGACTCCGGTTATGGAGGACTAACAATTCTCAAAGAAATTGTTAAGCAATTACCCGAGTATGATTATTTGTACTTAGGGGATAATGCCCGCGCGCCTTATGGAACACGTAGTTTTGAAACGGTTTATCAGTACACTTTGGAGTGCGTGAATCATTTATTCGATAAAGGTTGTCATTTAGTAATTCTGGCCTGTAATACGGCTTCTGCAAAAGCTCTCCGAAATATTCAGCAAAAAGATTTACCATTAATTGACTCAAGCCGCAGGGTTCTGGGCGTTATAAGGCCAACCACCGAAGTAGTTGGTAAGTATTCAAAAACAAAACACATTGGCGTTTTAGGAACCACAGGAACGGTAACCTCTAATTCATATCCAATTGAAATTGAAAAATTTTTTCCGGATGTAAAAGTATTTCAGGAAGCCTGTCCGATGTGGGTGCCTTTAATCGAAAACAATGAATTTAACAACGAGGGTTCTAACTACTTTGTAGAGAAACACATTAAAAATCTATTACACCAGTCGGATAAAATTGACACCGTAATTTTAGGTTGCACGCACTATCCCTTGTTAATGAATAAAATAAAACAATATCTCCCTCAGCACATTACTGTTTTGTCTCAGGGAGAAATTGTATCTAAAGGTTTGGCGGATTATTTAAAGCGTCATCCCGATATGGACGCCAAATGCAGTAAGGGCGGAAGCATTAAGTACTTTACGACGGAAATGCCGCATAATTTTGATGAACAGGCATCACGCTTTTTTGGTAAGGAAATTAAATCAGAGCACCTGCAGCTATAGTAAGATAGCGCATTAATCGGCAAGTAAGATTATTTAAACCAGCTACTATACATTAAATAGTTGTTGGCGATACGATCAATTTCTCCGTTGATTAATTCTTCCGAAATGTCTTTAACTTTTTTAGCAGGTACTCCCGCAAAAATGCAGCCGCTTGGCACTTTTGTTCCTTCGGTTACTACTGCGCCTGCGGCAATAATGGTGTTGCTCCCGATTTCGCAATTATCCATAACTATTGCACCCATTCCAATAAGGACATTATCGTGAACAGTGCAACCATGTACAATGGCGTTATGTCCAACCGAAACATTATTTCCTAAATGAACTTTTGTTTTTTGGTACGTGCAGTGAATTACGGCGCCATCCTGAATGTTAACTTTGTTACCCATGCGAATGCTATTCACATCACCACGTACTACGGCGTTAAACCAGATGCTGCAATCATCACCCATAACAACATCACCAACAATAGTTGCATTAGGAGCAACAAAGCAATTAAATCCAAATTGAGGATTTACACCATTAACAGGAAGTATAACCGACATAATTGTTTTTTTACAAAGAAAAGCATTTTTATACAACCCGGAACCTTTTTCCGGAAGCAGCGTATAAAAACCATCTACAACATGAAAACACAATTACTTCTTAATACGTATAAACATGAAAACAAAGACAGTAATTGTGTTGCTTGTCATGATATTGATGGGCCACATTAAGGCACAAAACGTTAATCATAAGATATATTTAGAGACTGCTTTTTCGATAGGTGTGCACAAAACATCACCTGTTGCCGGTGTAGGCGGCGCAATAGGGTTTTTTATTAATAAAAATAGCAGCATTGATATTAGGGTGCGGGAGGTGTATAATTTCGATAATATGGCTATTATCGGCCCAATAACCTTTAATTACCGCTATAATTTTGGTTTTGGCTTATACCTGGGAGCCGGGTTTGCGCATCACCACGAAGTGGGTAACGAAACCTATATGGTGAGACCGGTTGAATCCGTGATGGGAATGGATCACGAAATATTTCATCGGAGTGGACTAGGGCTTGATATTGGATATAACTTTAAACCGTTTGCTAAAAAAGGTTTTTTTAGCGCCATCTATCCAACGGCCAATATTAATGTTACTAAAATGTTTATGGATCATGGAGCCGATCCGCTTGTAACGGCTAATGTCGGGATTAGAATAGGCCTAAAAAAGTTCGAGTGATTTTATATCCTAGTTGATAAGTAGTATATTTACAACTATTCGACTATGCTGCCAAAGAAAACAAAATATGCTATAAAAGCATTATTAGCCCTGGCCAAGAACTATAACGGTCTTAAGCCCTTGGCTATTTCGGAAATAGCCGAAACTGAGAAAATTCCCAGAAAATTTCTTGAAGCGATATTGTTAGAATTACGGCATCAGGGTATAGTGAAAAGCAAGATGGGACCAACAGGAGGGTACTATTTAACAAAACATCCGGAGGAGGTAATGTTAAGTACAATTATTCGTTCAACGGGTGGTCCGATCGCATTATTACCCTGTGCGAGTTTGAACTTTTATGAAACATGTGAAGAGTGTATTGACGAAGAAAAGTGCGGATTGCGCGATGTGGTTTTGCAAGTCAGAGACGCGAGCATAAAGATACTTTCTAAGACCAGTTTGGCAGATGTTTTAAAAAGGGAAAAGAAATTAAACAAAAATTAAGCGCTTGATAAACAATAGTTTATGATGTTTTGTTTAACCGTATAGCCATCAAGCTTAAACAAAAAAACAATAATAGTGTTATAACATCAATTAACCTATAAACTGATGTTATGAATAAACTAATTACAAAATCTTTATTGGTTGCAGGAATGTTTGCTTCTGCAACAGCCATGAGAGCACAAACGGCCTCTATTCAAATCATACACAATTGCGCTGATGCCGCAGCAGGCACAGTGGATATTTATGCGGGCACCACGCTTTTAGTAAACGATTTACAATTTCGTTTCGCTACTCCAACCTTAACTAACATTCCTGCGGGAGTAAATATTGTTGTTGGTGTTGCGCCGGGCACAAGCACTTCTTCTGCACAAAGCATCGCAACCTTCACGGTTAACTTTGCTCCAAACAGCAGAAATATTGTTATTGCTGATGGAATTGTAAGTCCAACAGGCTACAATCCTTCATCAATGATGCGTCCGTTTACTTTAAATACATTTACAGCCGGATTAGCTGCTGCGCCAAATGGTACAACTACAAGTGTATTAGTTCACCATGGTAGTACTGATGCACCAACAGTTGACATAGTTGCGCCATTTACAGGTACAAATCCTGTTGTTCCAAATGTTTTGGTTAATAACGCTCCTTATGGCGCATATGCAGGCTATCTAAACCTACCAACTGCAAATTATAAAATTCAGGTGCGTGATCAAAACGCCGAAAACGTTGTGGCAGAATATTCAGCTCCTTTACAAACTTTAGGAGTTGGCGGAGCTGCATTAACCGTTGTAGCCAGTGGTTTCTTAACACCTTCAAATAATAGCAATGGGTCGGCATTTGGTTTGTATGTTGCTACTGCAACAGGAGGATCACTAATTCCTTTACCTTCCACTCCTGCCTCATCAACACGTTTACAGGCGATTCATAACTGTGCTGACCTTGCGGCAGCTCAGGTTGATGTATATTTTCAATCGGCCACAACCGGACCGAATGCTATTAAGTTAATCGATAATTTTGCATTCAGAACAGCATCGTCTTATATTGATATACCTACAGCACAAGTAGTAACACTTTCTATTGCACCACCAACAAGTACAAGTGTTGCATCAGCTATCGCAAGCTATACCTACAACTTGGCTCCTACTTCAAAGTACCAATTAATTGCAAACGGAATTGTAAGTCCAACCGGATATACGCCTTCATCAGCAACTGCTCCGTTTAATTTAGCGGTTTACGCATCTGCGCGCGAAAGATCTTTAAACGCAAACAATACAGATGTTTTAGTTTATCATGGTGCAACCGATGCTCCGGCGGTAAACGTTGTGGCTCAAGGCTCAGGAACTGTAGTAACCAATATGGCTTACAATACATTTAATACATCAGGCTATTTGCAACTTCCTTCAAACACAACAGCGGGAAATTATACCTTACACGTTACAAATACAGCAGGAACTGCAACAGTAGCCAGCTATAGTGCTCCGTTAAATACATTAGGCACAACAGGGCTTGGTTTATCGGTAGTAGCATCAGGGTTTTTAACCCCAACTTCTAATAGTAACGGACCTGCATTTGGTTTGTGGGCTGCGTTGCCAACAGGTGGAAACTTAGTTCAACTTCCTTTGTTAAGCACAACATCTGTTAATGAAATACCATCTGAGTATATTAATGCCAATGTATTCCCAAATCCAAACACTAGCAAGATTAACGTAACAGTTTTTACTAAGGAAACACAGGCAGCTAACGTTGTTATTACTGATTTGTCGGGCCGAGTACTAATTCAGTCCAACTCAGAATTAACCCCGGGAGAAAATACAATAACAGTTAACACAAGCGAATTAAATGCCGGGTTATACATTTTAAATGTATATCATGGTAACACGATTGAACAAGCAAAATTGATTAAAGAATAAGTCAACTCATAGCTACGAAAGCCCGAAATTATTTTCGGGCTTTTTTTATTTATTTAAAATCGAAAAAGCTAGTAAAACCAAAACATCCAGACGAATATATCCTATTACTCCGATAGGAGAATAGAAATTAATTCGGTTTTTTCTTGTGTGTCAAAAAAAATTGATTTTACTTTGTACCGCTAAAATGAAAAACAACCGCTTAAATACACAATCAATTTTTGCAAGCACCATGTGTTGTAAGATGTGGATGTCGTTTAAGCGGAAGTAATATGTTTAGTATATTAGTCATTTAACCCTTCCGTTTAAAAACGTGGAGGGTTTTTTTATTACTGCAAATTCAAAAAATAAATAACAATAAAAAACAAAAAGACATGTCAATTAAATTAGGAGACATCGCACCAGACTTTGTAGCAGAGTCGAGCGAAGGAAAAATTAACTTTCATCACTACTTAGGAAACAGTTGGGGAATATTATTTTCTCATCCTGCCGATTTTACACCCGTATGTACAACAGAACTGGGAACAGTAGCTAAACTGAAACCTGAATTTGATAAGCGAAATGTTAAAGTAATCGCCTTAAGCGTAGATCCGGTTGAATCACATCTGAAATGGATAGAAGACATTAATGAAACACAAAGCACGAAGGTAAATTATCCTATTATAGCAGATCCGATTTTTGAAGTGTCTAAACTTTATGATTTTGTGCACCCAAATGCCTCCGATAAATTTACTGTTCGTTCGGTTGTGGTTATCGGCCCTGATAAAAAAGTAAAATTGATAATCACATATCCCGCCTCTACAGGAAGAAATTTTGACGAAATTCTTCGTGTAATTGATTCATTACAGCTTACTGCCAATTACAGTGTAGCTACACCGGCAAATTGGAAAAACGGCGAAGACGTAGTCGTTATTCCGGCAATCAAAACAGAAGACATACCTACTAAGTTTCCAAAAGGATTTAAGGAGATTAAACCGTATTTAAGAACAACGCCACAACCAAATTTATAACAATGGAAAAAATATATATTAGCGAAACAGGTCCGGAAGTTTCAGCCGCCATTTACGGATTCTGGCGCTGGAACAAGCCTAATTTGGCTACACAAAAAAACCTTGAACAAATTGTGAATTTAAATTTGGAACTGGGCGTTAATACATTTGACCATAGCGCAAGTTATTTAGACGGCAAAATCGAATCATTATTTGGAAATGCTATATCTTCACGCGCTATAAAGCGTGAGGATATAGTTTTGTTCACTAAAGCAGGAATCAGAAAATTAAACAACAAGCAATTTTATTACGATTTAAGTGCAGATTATATTAAGAAAAGTATCGACAATTCTCTTTCTCGACTTAAAACAGATTACATTGATGTTTTTTTGCTTGAGCATTACGATCCATTGTATAACGTTGAAGAAACGGCTTCCGAATTAACCAAGCTGTTGTTGTCAGGTAAAATAAAACATATCGGTATTTCTAATTTTAATGTTTTTCAGCACCGTTTACTGGCGTCCTATTTGCCACAGCCTATTGTCACTAATCATATCGAACTAAATCTATTAAATACTTCAGCTATTGATGATGGTCGGTTAGATTTTATAAAAGAGCAATACAGTAAACCTATGGCGTGGTCGCCGCTTGGCGGCGGTAAAATCGAAAATTCAAAAGATAAGAAGGCGATCCTATTACGCAAAGCGCTTAAAGAAATTGCTCAAAAATACAACGCAAACATTGAGCAAATTGCGGTAGCCTGGCTTTATAAATTAGGAGCTTTGCCAATTATTGGAAGTACTGACAATAAACGAATAGTAAATGCGGCAAGCGCTTATTCCATAAATCTCTCTAAAGAGGAATGGTATAAACTTTACCGGCTTTCAAATTAAAGCTTAGTCTTAATCCCAAAAAAGCAATTGAAATTCTATTAAATACAATGGATTTGATAGGCGATTTTGTACCTTTAGCCTAATTAACTAGTTATGAAAGTACAGATAAAGCGCTTAAACGATAATTTTCACATGGAAGCCAGAAGTGAAGATGGAGCTGTTTTACAAATGGACGGATCGCCGGATATTGGCGGAGATAATTTAGGATTCCGACCAATGCAAATGTTATTAGCGGCAGTAGGTGGTTGTAGTTCTATCGACATTATTTTAATTTTAAAAAAACAAAAGCAAATAATTGAGTCATTTGAAGTGGAAGTAGAAGGTGATAAAGAAAAAGTGGAAGAACATTCTATTTGGAAGAATATCGTTTTGCATTTTAAAATAAAAGGGCAGGTTGATTATGAAAAGGCCGAGCGCGCCATAAAATTGTCGTTAGATAAATATTGTTCTGTTTCTAAAACGCTAGAACCAACCGCAAAAATTTCTTATAAATTATCTCTGAATTAACTATGAGTGAAAAAAATTTTGAAACGTTAGCTATTCGTGCCCAATTAGAAAGAAGTGAAAACAATGAGCACTCGACACCTCTTTATTTAACCAGTAGTTTTGTTTTTGATACCGCTGAAGATATGCGTGCTGCATTTAATGATGAAACAGACGCCCATATTTACTCACGTTATTCCAATCCTAATTTAAGCGAGTTTGTAAATAAAGTGGCATTGTTGGAAGGTGCGGAGTCGGGGGTTGCGATGGCATCCGGAATGGCGGCCATATATACTACATTTATGGCTTTGTTAAGGTCAGGGGATCATGTGGTTTCCTGTTCTTCTGTTTTTGGTGCTACACACGCCTTGTTTACAAAGTATTTCCCGAAACTCAATATTTCGCATTCTTATTTTAATATTAATCAGCCCGAACAAATTGAAAAATTAATTCAACCAACTACACGGTTTATATATTTAGAAACGCCAACCAATCCCGCTATCGAATTAATAGATCTGGAATTAGTTGCATCAATTGCTAAGAAAAACAATGTATTATTCATTGTAGATAATTGTTTCGCTTCGCCTTATTTGCAGCAACCCATAAAATGGGGCGCCGACTTAGTTGTACATTCGGCAACAAAATATATGGATGGACAAGGAAGGGTTTTAGGGGGCGTTGTCGTTGGTAAAAAAGAGCTTGTTCATGAAATTTATTTATATGGGCGTTTAACCGGACCTTCATTAAGTCCGTTTAACGCGTGGGTATTAAGCAAGAGCTTAGAAACCTTGGCTATCCGAATGGAACGTCATTGTGAAAACGCGTTGTTTGTAGCAGAATCTTTGGAGAAAAATACGGCATTGGAAAATGTATCGTATCCGTTTTTAAAGTCACATCCTCATAACCATATTGCGAAAAAACAAATGCGACACGGTGGAGGCATAATTACCATTACGGTTAAAGGAGGCTATGATGCCGCCAAAAAGTTTTTAGATAAACTACAGATGATTAAAATTTCTCCTAACCTTGGCGATGCGCGCACCATTGCAACACACCCTGCATCTTCAACCCATTGTAAATTGAGTGAGGAGGAGAGACTTTCGGTAGGTATAACTCCGGGATTAATACGTGTTTCAATCGGGTTAGAAAACAAACAAGATATTTTAAACGATATTGAGCAGGCATTAAAGTAACGCTCCACACTTAAACAATGGATTACCTTAGTAAACTAGAATCGGAAGCAATTTACATCCTGCGCGAAGTGGCCGGTCAGTTTAATAATCCAGCTTTGTTGTTTAGTGGAGGTAAAGACAGTATTTGTTTAATCCATTTATCATTAAAGGCTTTTCGGCCGGGAAAATTTCCATTTCCGTTGGTTCATATTGATACCGGACATAATTTTCCTGAGGCCTTACAATTTAGAGATGAGCTTGTAGAAAAGATCGGCGAGAAGTTAATTGTACGGAAAGTAGAAGACACTTTAAGAAATAAAGGTATTGAAGACGCAAAAGGAAAATTTCCTAGTAGAAATGCTCTTCAAACACATACATTACTCGATGTCATAAATGAGTTTAAATTTGATGCTTGTATTGGTGGCGCCCGTCGCGATGAAGAAAAAGCAAGAGCTAAAGAAAGAATTTTTTCGGTGCGTGATAAAAACGGAAAATGGAACCCTAATTTACAACGACCTGAATTATGGTCGATTTTAAATGGAAAAATTAACGATGGTGAAAATGTACGGGCATTTCCTATCAGTAACTGGACAGAGTTGGATGTGTGGAATTACATTCAGCGCGAGCAGATTGATTTGCCAAGTATTTATTTTGCACATCAGCGCGAATGTGTGCTTGCCGGTGACGGAACCTTGCTGGCCAATTCCAAGTATTTAAATCTCGACGCCAATGATTCTATTGTTACAAAAAAAGTAAGATACAGAACCGTTGGTGATATGACTTGCACTGCAGCAATTGAAAGCAATGCCTCTAACGTTAAAGAAATTATTGAAGAACTTAATAACGCTACCATAAGCGAACGTGGCGCAACACGATTAGACGACAGAATTAGTGATGCCGGTATGGAAGACAGAAAGAAAGGAGGGTATTTTTAATATGGAGCTTTTAAAGTTTTTTGTTGCAGGAAATGTAGATGATGGAAAGAGCACTTTAACGGGGCGATTATTATTCGATAGCGGTTCCGTTTCAACAGATATTATTGAGACCTTAACCAATTTAAGTAAACTAAAAGGTAAACCAAGCAAAATGGATTTGGCCTTTTTAACTGATGGGTTGAGAGCAGAACGGGAACAAGGCATTACTATTGATGTAGCTTATAAATATTTTACAACCAACAAAAGAAAATTTATTATTGCTGATACACCAGGGCATTTAGAATACACGCGTAACATGTTTACCGGGGCATCAGGCGCTGATTTGGCTATAATTTTAATTGATGCGAAAAATGGTATAACTGATCAGACCAAACGACATAGCATCCTTTCATCAATACTTAGAATTCCGCATGTTGTGATTTGCATAAACAAAATGGATGCGGTTCAATTTTCACAGGAAGTATTTAAACGCATTCAAAACGAATATTTAAATTTCGCAAAGCCTTTAGGCTTAATTGATATTTCCTTTATTCCGGTTAGTGCATTAGAAGGAGATAATGTGGTGTATGCTTCTGATAAACTGAAATGGTTTACAGGCAAACCGTTATTAAGTTTCTTGGAAGAAATTGTAATTGATAAAAACGACAAGGTAGAAGAGGGACGTTTTCAGGTTCAATATGTAATTGAGGTAAATAACCGGAAAGGTTATGCAGGCAATATCCTAAGTGGAGGTTTTACAAATGGACAAAAAGTAATGGTATTACCCTACGGAACGGAGACGACCATCTGCAAAATCGAGAAACATCAAAAGGAAGTTGAGGTGGCACATTCAGACGATCCGGCTGTGATATACCTGAATGAAGAAGTAGAATTAGCCCGTGGCATTTCCATTGTGCCCATAAACCAATTACCATTCACTAACAACCAATTTACCGCAACACTGTGTTGGATGGATAATGAAACATATATTCCGGGGCAGGAATTTATTTTGCAACAAAACAGTTTTAGAACGAAAGCTGTTATTAAAGAGGTACAATCCCACATTAATATACACACTTACGAACGGAATAAAACTCATCAAACGCTTGCACTTAATGATATTTGTAAAGTAGAGATTACAACTTCCGATAACGTGAGTTACGATAGCTATAAACGCAACCGAAAAACCGGCTCGTTTATATTAATTGGTAAAAACAACAACACCGTTGCTGCCGGAACAATTGATTAAAGCAAAGTGAGTTGTCGGATTTCAGACAAGGATTTTTTATAGACTTCTAACGTCCGGTTCCTTGCTGTCGAATGGTCAACCATGGGTGGCGGATATTTTTCTGTGCCAAACTCCGGAATCCATTTTTTAATGTAAGCCATATCCGGATCAAATCGTTTCTGTTGTTCGGTAGGATTAAAAATTCTGAAATAAGGCGCTGCATCGCATCCGCAACCTGCTGCCCATTGCCATCCTCCATTATTCGCACTTAAATCAAAATCGTTGAGTTTTTCCGCGAAGTAGGCCTCTCCCAATTTGTAATCAATCAATAAATCTTTTACTAAAAAACTGGCAGTAATCATTCGCACACGGTTGTGCATAAATCCGGTGGCGTTTAATTCACGCATACCGGCATCTACTATGGGGAAACCCGTTTCACCCTTACACCATTTTTCGAAAGCGTTCTCATCATGCCGCCATTCAATCGCGTCGTATTCTTTTTTAAAGGCCGAATTTACCACGTGCGGAAAGTGATATAAAATCATCATGTAAAAATCACGCCATATTAGCTCATTCAGCCAAGTTTCACTATGGCTGATCGCCAGTCTAACCATATCACGAATACTGATTGTTCCAAAACGCAAGTGCATACTGATGCGCGAGGTGCCATGAAGGGCAGGAAAATCACGCTGCTCTTTGTATTTTTTTATAAGTTCAGGGTTTATTTTCGGAATTGAAAATGCGATATCCGTTTTTTGAAAACCGATTTCGTGTAAACCAGGAACATTTAAAGGCGCAGTAGAAATAAAATTCCGGAAGTACTTTTTATTAGGATAGGATTTCGCATAAAATCCGGTAAACTTCATTTTCCATTTTTTGCTGTATGGTGTGAAGATTGTATAAGGCTTTCCGTCATCTTTTAACACTTCCTCTTTTTCAAACACACATTGATCTTTATAAGAATGGTAGGTAACACCGTTTGTATTTAATAATTCGACAATTTCTTCGTCACGAGCAATCGCGGAAGGCTCGTAATCGTGATTAGTGAAAACGGCTTTCACATCAAAATCTTTGATTAACTTTCCAAAAACCTCGGTTGGATGACCGTTATATACCTTTATGGAGCTGCCAATCAGTTGTAATTGTTTATTAATTTCTTCAACAGCCTGATGAATAAAGTCTACACGACGATCGGTTTTGTTTTCCAGGCGATTTAAAATGGAAGTGTCAAATATAAAAACAGGCAACACTTTGTTACCCGATTTTAAGGCATGATACAATCCCGCGTTATCGTGTAAACGCAAATCTCTTCTGAACCAAAAAACACAAACCTCATTTTTCATAACAACAAGCAATATTAATTATTTAACAATCAATCACTTAAAAAGTTTTTTAGATTTATTATTTTATACTAACAACCTTATTTACAGCTATTTATTTAATTTAATTTTGCACAAAAAGCACTTTATTGTTATGATTCAGGAATTAAGCGAACAGGAAATTTTAAGAAGAGAAAAATTAAACGAAATCAGAAACCTTGGTATTGACCCATATCCGGCCGAAGAGTTTACGGTGAATGTTAATGCTGCGGATATCAAAGAAAATTACGAGCGAGATAAATTAAACTATAAAGATATTTCGTTAGCCGGACGAATCATGAGCGTGCGCGATATGGGGAAGGCGGCATTTGCTGTTTTACAAGACGCTACCGGACGTATTCAGGTTTATATAAAACGAGATGAAATTTGTGCAGGTGAAGACAAAACAATATACGATGTTTTATGGAAAAAACTTTTAGACATTGGTGATATCATTGGCGTAAAGGGTTATGTGTTTACTACTAAGACCGGCGAAATTTCTATTCACGTTTCAGAATTCAAATTATTAAGCAAAGCTTTGAAGCCTCTGCCAATTGTTAAGACAGATGCCGATGGAAATTCATTTGATGAAGTAACCGACCCTGAGTTCCGTTACCGTCAGCGCTACGTGGATTTGATTATTAATCCAAAAGTAAAACGCACGTTTGAATTACGTACCAAGCTAATTAATACCATTCGTACTTTCTTAAATGATGGGGGTGCTTTGGAAGTTGATACTCCTGTTTTGCAAACAATACCAGGTGGAGCAATTGCCCGACCGTTTGTTACCCATCACAATGCACTTGACATTCCTTTGTTCTTACGCATCGCGAACGAATTATATTTAAAGCGTTTAATTGTTGGTGGGTTTGACTGGGTATATGAGTTCAGCCGTAATTTCCGTAATGAGGGTATGGACCGTACGCACAACCCTGAATTTACCATTCTGGAATTTTATGTGGCATACCGCGATTATTTCTGGATGATGAACACCACAGAAAAATTACTGGAAAAAATTGCCTTGGATCTGCATGGCACTACCGATGTTAAGGTTGGTGACAAAACTATCAGCTTCGCGGCCCCATTCAAGCGTATTTCCATTTACGATGCCATTAAAGAGCATACCGGAATTGATGTGAGTAAAATGGAAGAGGCGGAATTACGCACCACATGTAAGCAGTTAAAACTGGAAATTGACGAGAGCATGGGTAAAGCGAAATTAATTGATACTATTTTCGGTGAAAAGTGCGAAGGTTATTTTATTCAACCGACATTCATTATCGATTATCCGGTTGAGATGAGTCCGCTTACCAAAAAGCACCGCAGTGAGCCGGGATTGGTTGAACGATTTGAATTAATGATAAACGGTAAGGAAATTGCCAATGCTTATTCCGAGCTTAACGACCCGATTGATCAGCGCGAGCGTTTTGAAGAGCAGGTGAAATTGATGGAGCGTGGCGATGATGAAGCGATGTACATTGATGATGATTTCTTGCGCGCACTTGAATATGCAATGCCTCCTACCGCGGGAATCGGAATCGGGATTGACAGATTGTGTATGTTAATGACCAATCAGCCTTCTATTCAGGATGTGTTGTTGTTCCCAACCATGCGCCCTGAGAAAAAAGAACAAAATACCGCTGAAGTTTCAGTAAATGAATAATATGAAAAAAATAATCGGATATTTAGTTTTTACCTTCTTTATAATGGCCTGTGGCAATACGGAAAAACCAAAAACAACAGAAAAGCAACGTGTGTTTCCTCAGTATCATTTGGCATTGGATGAAATCGTAAAAACCAATAACGGTGTCATTCGCGGCATTAACCTCAACAGTAAGTCAGATTCGATTAAAAAAACAGAAGGCACAAATCCGGTTGAAGCTGAGAAAGACCGTCTTTACTTTGAGTATAACATCGACAGTTTAACCAATTATTCCATTGAATATTCATTGATGAGTGATAGTTTGGAAGAAATTAATGTTCAGGTTAACTGCAAGGATCTTGACGTTAGTTCGAAAATATATACAGATTTAAAAGACTATTATGAAAAGAAATTACCGAATCCGGTAGAAGATCAGGGCCAAGTAGTCTATAATTGTTTCGAGGGCCAGAGAAAACCTTTCGTAGTGTCTTTATCCGATAATAGTACACCCACCACGGGAATCATTAATTTGGTGATTTATAAGGATAAATAAGAAGACAAGATTAGTCTTTAAACACCTGAAAATATCCTTTCAATAAACGGGGCTTGGTTGGTTTTACACGTAATTCATTCACCACGCAGGTATAGAAGTAAGTTCCGTCGCTGCACGGCAACTTTGTTTGTATCACTTTTCCATCCCAATTAAAATACGGGTCTGTTGTTTTATACACCAACTGTCCCCATCGGTTGTAAACATTTAAATCAATATCCTTAATGTGTTTTACCCTTATGGCTTTAAAAAAGTCGTTAACCCCGTCGTCATTAAAGGTTACTACGTTGGGTAATTCAAATTCCGGACAATTATCCACGCAAATGGTTTCCGCTTTTATGCTTTCGTTACGGGAAGAGTCAAGCGCGGTAACAACGTAGCAGCCGGCAATTGAGCTGAGCCCGTCAAATGTATAAGTGGTGTCGCTTATGGTTGAAATGGAATCTATCAGACTTAAATCATCATCTTCGGTAGGTTTAAAATATAGAAAATACTTAATCACATCATCCGAACAACTATGATTGGGATTATTCCATTTTAATTGAACAAAACCGGTCTGACAGTCGGAGGTAACCGATAAAGTTGGAGAGCAAGGTAATGTTAAATCTACAGGAGTTACACAAACTTCTTGAGAATTATTTAATAATGGTTTAAAAATAGCAGGGTCGCTGTATTCGCCTTTCGAAAGGACTTTATAGCAATAGGTGGCTCTGTTTACTACGTCACCCGTGTCTTTATATTTCAACTGTACGGTACTGTCAATTAACGTAAACGATGTTTGTGCCGGAGTTTTTCTGAAAATATAATATTTATAATTTCCCCATGGCACAAAGTGTTTCCAGTTTAAGGTTACCTTACGGTCGGCAGGCACCGCATTTAAAAACACGGAGCTGGCAGTTTGGGTAGAGCCTACAAAAATGGAGTTGGCATAAAAATCCAGTTTATACACAATTAAGTCGCTTACGGTATTTGTTCCGTTATGTGTAAATGTTGTATCGCTTAACTGATTGAATCCGGTAAAAAAGTTTTTGGTTACGGTATATACCTGACTATATGTTCCGCTCAATCCTTGTTTTGCCGACAAGCGGAATTCATAGGGCCCGGGAAGTACGGTTGTGTCTAGGTTGGAAATGTTGGTGGTTGGCTTTACCCACCTCACAAAGACCTGCCCGGTTGAGGTGCTTGTAGCCAATACATCTACGTTAATTAAAATGGGCACATCTTTTTTCAATTGGGCACAAACCTGATTGCTTGAATAACTTTGTGATCCGTCGGCATACACCGCAACCACCAGATAACTGTAGTTAACACCATGCGCCAGTCCAATGCCATTATTGTTATCGGTAAAAGTGGTGTCGTTAATGCTTGCGGTATGCCCAAGATACGTGAAACCCGAGGAAGGAGGCACGCCGGTTTCACACGGACTGTGAATCCAAGGTGTGCAGTCGTTTTTCCGGTATACGCTGTAATAAATAACTTTATTACCCAAGCCTACATTATTGCAATCGCTTTTGTTCCAGATCAGGTTGATAGAAGTTCCTAAAGGCGTTGCAGAAAGATTTTTTGAAGGTGGTCCAACAACCGTTATGTTAAATGTTTTAAAGTCTACTAATTGTATCTGCGGATTATTATCAATGGCTTTGAAAGTTACCTGATAGGGTGCATTTCTTACTTGTGCACAGGAAGTTTGCCAGCTGAAGATGCCCGAAACAGTTCCAGTTGAAGGGGTAGCTGCAAATGTGGCATTAGGAAGGGGTGAAGCAAACGGGCCGCCTGTAGCTGTGAGGGTAATGATATCGCCGGTGTTAGAGTCGGTAGCGGTTACGGTACGGGTAACGATGGCCCCTGCCACCACACAGGTGTCGGAAATGGCTTTAATTACTGGAGGATTGTTACTGCAAGGCGCCACAATGATTTGCATATCACGCATCACATAACCAACCAGCTTATATTCTCCGTCAAATTTACGCCATTCTTTAATGATAAATGCCGCATTGTACTCACCGTTAGCCTGTGGCACACACCAGGTTAATGTTCCGTTCACTGCGTTAATATTATAGGTTCCTCCATTACCTGGATCAGGATACGAGTATCCCGGGATGGTAACGCCAATTTGTGAGGTTAAAAAATCTTCCCCCTTGCAGGTAATCAGTTCATAAGATAAACTGTCGCCATCGGGGTCGTAGGCACCGGGATTGTGTAAGTAACATTTTCCGAGACAGGCTTTATCCAGTGGTAATACAGTTAAAACTGGGGAGCTGTTTGGGCCGGTAAAGGCGCCAATGCTTAAGAATGTTTCTAAATAAAACGGTTGGTTTACTGAACTTGGTACGTTAATGACCCCTTGGTTACGGTTACGGTCGAACATGTACATTTTATAGAGTCCGGGCCCTTTATACGTATGCTGGGTTTTATAGATGTTCATTTTAAAACCCGGGGAAAGAATCTGACCTATTTTACCGCTTGGTCCGCAATCGCTGTTAGGGTCGGTGGCGCCATTACTTCTCAGAACTTGAGCGCTATCGCCATCGCCAAAGTGAAGGGTAAGTTTACAGCGGTCGGCAATGCTGGGTCCGTCATCGGTATAGGTTACAAGGGTAATCTCATAAGTATATCCGTACAGCCATTTATAGGTAATTTCTCCGGCACGGTTATGGGTGGCGTATACCGACTGAAATAAGCCAATAGCGAAAAGAAAAATTAGATATAGGTACTTTCTGAGCATCAAAAACAAAAATCAAAAAAGCCTTATAAAGTTACAATTATAAACACAAAAACGCAATAAAGGTTTAATATGTTAAAAAGGGCATTTTGTCTATATAACAACTCTTAACAAAGGCCTGTTTCTAATATTTTGACTAAAATCAGTTCGGCGCATACTAAATTGTTATAATTTTGACCCGTTTTTAATACATCCCTCAATGGGTTCACATACATCAGGTCATCACGACCATCATTTAAACAAAATAACCTTAGGCGGCTTGATTGTTACCCTTGGAATTATTTACGGCGATATAGGTACATCTCCGCTCTATGTAATGAAAGCAATAGTAGGCGATAAGCCTATTGATGCCAGCGTGATTTTAGGCGGAATGTCGCTTGTGTTTTGGACACTAACCCTACAAACAACTATCAAATACGTGATTTTTACATTACGAGCGGATAATAAAGGTGAGGGTGGAATTTTTTCTCTCTATACTTTGGTGAAGCGAGCAAAAGTTAAGTGGCTAATTTTTCCGGCAATTATTGGCGGTTGCTGTATTTTAGGAGAAGGAATCATTACCCCACCAATTTCTGTTGCATCTGCAATTGAAGGATTAAGGCTGATACCGCGTTTTAGCGAAATCCCAACTATTCCAATTGTAATAGCAATTATTACGGCATTGTTCTTTATTCAGCAATTCGGAACAAAGTTTATAGGAAAGTTTTTCGGGCCGGTAATGTTGGTATGGTTTATTACTCTTGGCGTACTCGGTATAATTGGATTAAGCCACGATTATTCTGTACTTAGATCGTTAAATCCGTATTATGGCATTAAATTACTAATTGATCATCCGGGTGGATTTTGGTTATTGGGAGCTGTGTTTTTGTGTACAACGGGTGCAGAGGCATTGTATTCAGACATGGGGCATTGTGGCAGAAAAAACATTCGCATCAGTTGGATTTTTGTAAAATCGATGCTGGTATTAAATTACATGGGTCAAACAGCGTGGTTAATTTCAAAAGAAGGCCAAACGCTGGATGGAGCAAATCCGTTTTATTCTATTATGCCACAATGGTTTTTACCAATTGGAATCGGAATAGCCACAGTTGCGACAATCGTAGCATCACAGGCATTAATTAGTGGTTCGTTTACTTTAATTAATGAGGCCATGCGTTTAAATTTTTGGCCAAAAGTTAAAATTAAATATCCAACAGAGTTAAAGGGTCAAATGTATATTCCATCCATTAACTGGTTGTTATATGTTGGCTGCGTAGCTATTGTGCTTTACTTTAAAGAATCGGCTAACATGGAGGCAGCCTACGGTTTAACCATTATTTTAGGAATGATAATGTCTTCTCGTTTATTGGCATTTTTTATGCGCTTAAAGAAGTTTCCAATTGTGTTTTTATATTTTTTCATTTCTCTGTATGTTGTAGTTGAAGGCGCATTTTTAATAGCTAATTTAGAAAAGTTTACTAAAGGAGGTTATATTACTTTAGTTATTGCCTTATTGTTGTCTGGGGTGATGGGTGTTTGGTACATCGCAAAACTTATTCGCCACCGCTATACTGATTTAGTGAAGCTTGATGATTACAAAAAGATGTTATGTGATTTAAGCAGGGATGAATCTATTCCTAAGTACGCTACCCATTTGGTTTATATGACAAGCGCTAATAGACCGGATGAAATTGAAACAAAAATTGTGTATTCTATTTTACAGCGTCGTCCTAAACGCGCAGATATTTATTGGTTTGTGCACGTTGACGTGATGGACGAGCCATATACAATGGAGTATAAAGTCACACATATTGCCGCCGACGATATTATTCGTGTGAACTTCAGATTAGGTTTCAGGGTTGCACCCAAAATTAATTTAATGTTTAGAAAAGTAGTAGAAGATTTGGTAAGCAACAAAGAAGTTGATATTACTAGCCGCTACGAGTCACTAAACAAAAACAACATTAGTGGTGATTTCAAATTTGTTGTGATTGAAAAATATCTAAGCTACGATAACGATCTACCGTTCTTTGAGAAAGTGATATTAGAAATTTACGACGTGATGAAGAATTTAAGCTTAAGTGAAGCGCGCGCGTTTGGATTAGACAGCAGCTCTGTTAAAGTAGAGAAGTTTCCTATGGTATTTAAAACACCTAGCTTCTTAAATTTAAAAAGAGTGGAAGAGTTTAACAATTAAAATTTACAACGGCAGTTGTGCCATTATTTTTTGTGAACACAATACTGCCTCCCAGCTGTTCAACCAGCATGTGTATTAATTCCATGCCTAGCCCCTGTGATTTTCCATCTTCCGGAACATAACCTAATCCGTTGTCGGATACTATAAGAGTATAGCCTGTTGCGCTTTTATGAAACGAAACATCAATAAGCCCATTCGGGTTGCTTGTAAAAGCGTGTTTATAGGAATTGGTTACCAGTTCATTTACAATCAATCCTAATGGAATGGCGGTGTCTAAATCAATGGCTAATGGTTGGCAATTTAAATGGGTTTGGATGTTTTTGTTGTTAAGCGAATACGATTTCTCAATATGTGCCATCAGGTTTTTAAAGTATTCGGCAATGGCAATATCCGTCATGTTATTTTTTGCATATAACATTTGATGAATAAGAGACATAGAGTTAATACGCAAACGGCTTTCCTGTAAAACATCTTTCGCTTCTTTGTTTTCAATAACATCCGATTGTAAACTGAGCATGCTCGAAATAATTTGCAAATTATTTTTTACACGGTGGTGTATTTCCTTTATCAAAAACTCTTTTTCTTTTAAAGCGTTTTCAATGGCAGTTTTTTGCTGAATAATGTGCTTGTTTTTAATAAACAGTTCGCTTTGACGGCGCTTGTTTAGTTGGTTATTAATAATAAGAAACGCAATAACAAGGGCCAAAATGATTAGGCCCAACAATAAATAAGAACGCTTGGTTTTTTCGTGCTCGTATAGCAACTTACTTTGCTGAATTTGTTTTTCCTTTTGTACCAACTGATTTTCCTGTTGATACAAATCAAAAGATATTTGCTGATTTATCAGTTTACTTTCATTATCCACCTTTTGAACGGAATCTTTAAATTGTATGTATTTATCATAGTACTCGGATGCTTTGTTGAGGTTGCCGATGCTTTTAAAATATTTGGCCTCCGTTAAAATATTATTAAGGGTTGGACCAAGCTCTTCTGTTTTTGAGATTAAAACCTTAGCACTATCAATGTATTTTCTGGCAACATCATATTTTTTGAGTTCTAAAAAGCATTTGGCAATAAGGTTGTAGCTATTGGCCGCACTTATCAAATTATTAGCTTTTAAACTGTAATAAATATCCTTTTTAAGAGGTGGTATTGCCTCCTGAAAGTGTTTTTCTTTTGCTAATGCCGACGCAATATTCCCGTCAATCAGTCCGCTGAAAAAATCGTAATAGGTTTTGTTTTTATCGTATTTGCTTTTTGCATCAATTAAAACTTTCGCTTTATTAAAATAAAACATAGCGCTGTCTAACACATTGGCGCGGTTAAAATGTACGCCCATATCGTTAAAGAAATTGCCCAGTACATTGGTATCATTTTGCATTTGTACAGGTTTGTTGTAAAATTCTTTGCGCAATTCCTCAACCGATTGTTTATACATACCCAATTGCAGGTATATATAGCTTTTTTTAGGTGAAAATGTTTTTTTAAACTCTTCCGGAAAACGATCCTGTACTCTTTCAAAAATTTCTTGTATTTCGTATGCCTTATTGTAATTACGTAATTTAATATAAGCCGGCGATAAAAGGTTTAATACTGTTAAGCTGTCGTTAAAATTCTCAACATGAAAACGTAAACTGTTTTCTAAAATATAAATGGCTTTATGGTGTTGCAGATTAGCGGTTTCTATACGGGCATCAATCACATCAAATAAGAATTTTGCCTCATTGCTAATGGTTTTATAATAAACTTTCTTTTTAAGCAAAGTCAGGGTATCCTTAATATCGGGATAAACCTGAATTAATTGTTCGGGCGGCAGCTTAAAAGCCATATTAACTTTTTCTTTTAGCGGAGCCCTGTTAAATACCAATAAAAAACTATCCTTATTTAAATACTGTCCGAAGAAAAAAACCGGAACAATTAAAAACAGATATATAAATTTTAATCGCAGAAATGATTGGAATGATTATATAAACAAATATAGAATTATTAAGGTTAAAAAACATAGGGCAGACCAAATATTAACGCAACCTAAAAAATCTAAACAAGCGATTTAACCAATATGATTTTTGATTAATTAAACGTTAATTAGTGTACATTTACATAAGATGAAAAATTTAATAACTGTAATTCTGATGTTTTTTTTTACACCGCAAAAGGCACAAGTTGTTTTCACCGATTCAAACTTACCTATTGTAGTTATTAATACAGGCACGGCAGTAATTGTTGATGCTTATAAAATTACAGCAGACTTAGGTGTAATTTATAATGGAGTGGGTATTCGCAATAATTTAAACGACCCGTATAATTATTTTGGTAAAATAGGTATTGAAATTCGCGGCTCTACTTCTCAACAATATCCTAAAAAATCTTACGGACTGGAAACCCGTGATGTAATAGGAAATAATTTAGATACAACTATTTTAGGTTTGCCTAAGGAAAACGACTGGATTTTATATGGAGCATACCCGGATAAAACATTAATGCGTAACGAAATCACTTATGATATGTTCCGCCGTATGGGCCATTACGACTCAAGATATAAATTTGTTGAATTGGTGATTAATGGCCAGTATCTGGGTGTTTATTCGTTTATGGAAAAAATTAAACGCGATAAAAACCGGATTAATATTGCTAATCTTACAATAGCAGACACAACCGGAGATCAGTTAACAGGAGGTTATGTAATTAAAGTAGATAAACCTACGGGTGGTAGTACTACATCCTGGAATTCTCCATATAACAGCAAAGTAAAATACCTGTATCATGATCCGGAAGATGTGGATTTAACAACAACACAAAAGAACTACATAAAGAATTATGTCATTAATTTTGAAAACATCATGAATTCAGCAACGTTTAACAACCCGATAACCGGTTACTCCTCGGTTGTAGAGGTAAATTCGTTTGTGGATTTTATGATAATGCAAGAATTGGGTAAAACAGTTGACGGCTATCGTTCCAGTTCCTTTATGTATAAAGACAAAAACAGTAAAGGAGGATTATTGAAAGCAGGACCAATGTGGGATTTTAATTTGTCATATGGAAATGCTGATTATTGCGCCGCTTTTGATACGAGCGGTTATCAGTTTAACTTTAATATGCTATGCGGCTCTACGTTTACCAGTAATATTCCGTTTTACTGGAATAAGTTTTTACAAGACTCCAATTTTTGCAACAAATTACAATGCCGCTGGCAGTATTTGCGCGCTACAATTTTAAAGGACGACAGCATTAATAAGCGTATTGATGATGTAGCCGCCATCTTGTCGGAAGCACAAGTAAGGAATTTTCAAAAGTGGCCAATACTGGGAGTTTATGTTAACTGGAACTATTATATTGGACTTACTTTTCAGGATGAAGTGAACTATCTTAAATGGTGGTTTAAATCCCGATCAAAGTGGCTCGATATAAGTTGGCCGGGAAAATGTTATCCGGATGTTTCAGTAGACGAATTCAATAAGCTACAGATTTCATGGCAGGCCTATCCAAATCCTGCCTCAGAATATTTTTATTTAAAAGTACACGAGCCATATAGTTTAAACGAAGCGGAATTAAAATTGTTTGATGTGAGTGGTAAAGAAGTGTTAACCCAACGCCACATTAATTATAACGAGATTTTGATTTTAAAAGGCAGCTTGCCAGATGGTATGTATTATTTTACATTATTACAGGAGGGACGATTACTGGCTAAAGGCAAAATGGTTTTTGCAAAATAATTATTCGCCCTTATAAATCCCTGTATAAACTTTGCCATCAGAGGTAATATAACCTCTGTACATGCCTTCAGTGTTAAACGGTAAGGAGGCGTTTCCCTCCCTGTCTAACACAATTGCACCGCCTTCGCCCCCCATTTTTTTAAGCTTGTCCATTATAACAAACTCCGATGCCTCCCTTACGGATAGCTTCTTGTGTTCAATTAAACTTGAAATTTCATGAGCAACAACAGCTCGTATAAAAAACTCTCCATGCCCCGTGCAGGAAACAGCGCAAGTGGAGTTATTGGCATAAGTGCCTGCACCAATAATAGGCGCGTCGCCAACCCTTCCATATTTTTTGTTGGTCATGCCTCCTGTTGAGGTGGCAGCGGCTAAATTTTTATTTTTATCAATGGCAACCGCGCCAACTGTGCCATGTTTGTCGGGTTTGTTTTTGGTTTTTACAGAATCGGTATGATCCATTTCAATTTTTTGAAATTCTTTTGCTTTTAAATATTGTTGATAACGGTATGCGTCATAGAAATAATCCGGCCCTACAATTTCTAATCCATTTTCTTTTGCAAACTTTTCTGCTCCTTCACCAATCAGCATCACGTGTGGCGATTTTTCCATCACGGCTTTTGCAGCTTTAACCGGATTTTTTATAGTATGTACACCTGCTATTGATCCAGCTTTTAAATTGCTTCCATCCATAATGGCGGCATCCATTTCATTCTTGCCATCACTATTAAACACTGAGCCTTTTCCTGCATTAAACAAAGGCGAGTCTTCCATGATCACAATAGCTGCTTCAACGGCATCTAAACTGCCGCCTCCGTTTTGTAGAATTTTGTAGCCTGCCTGTAATGCTTCTGTTAGTTTATCGCGGTATGCCTTTTCTTTTTCAGAAGTCATATTCTTTTTTAAAATGGTCCCGGCTCCGCCATGTATGGCTAAAACTATTTTTTCTCCCGATTGTGAATTCATGTTCTGAAAAATTAAAAACATTAATGCGATATAAAAGACGTGTTTCATGTTACTGTGAAAATACAAAATGAAGAGAACATTTTTAATAACAGAAGTTAATTTGTTTAATTAAAGGCTTATGTCTATTTTTCTGATTGGAAAAGAGATTAAATCATGCGTGCATTATTGCTTTTTTTATTAACGATTGCCCATGGATTTGCTTTTTCCCAATTCAAAAGAGACAGCACGCGAAACTTAAAATTCTTTGCGCTTCCTGTTGTGTTACGCACACCCGAAACAGGCTGGGCTTTTGGCCTTTCGGGTACCGTTACATTTAAAACATCCGGGTTAAAAGACTCTCTAACACGAACATCTTCCGTGGCACTATATGGAATATTTTCTTTGCGTGAACAAAACATTCAAGGCCTCGACGCTTCTGTCTTCTTTCCAAAGGAAAAGTATATACTTAACATGTCGGCAGGGCATTTGTATTTTCCGGACCGCTTTTGGGGATTTGGCCAAAACACGATAAACGAGGGAATGGAAAAATACATTTATGAACAAGTACTTGTAACACCACACCTGAAGAGAAAAATAAGAGGTCCGTTTTTTGCCGGTATAATTGCCGATTATGAGAACGTGTTAAAGGTTTTGCCAATGGAGAAAGGCCTTATGGATTCTTTAACATTTACAGGTAAAATGCCTTACCAGCTGGTGGGTTTTGGCTTAAGCGCCAGTTACGATACGCGCAATTCCGCTTTCTGGCCAACAAAAGGTTTGTTTATACAAACACAGTATATCGGCTTTCAAAAAGAGTGGAGGAGCGACTGTTCTTTTAACAAATGGATTACTGATATACGGTATTTTAAAAAGATAGTGAAGGAGCACGTTCTGGCTATTCAACTATACAACTATACAACGGTCGGCAACACTCCATTTCGTTCGTTAGGAATGCTGGGTGGAGCGGATAATTTAAGAGGCTATTATCAGGGACGATATATGGATAAATCCATGTGCAGCGCACTTATAGAATACAGGGCGCCGTTGTTTTGGCGTATCAGTGCAGTTGCTTTTGGTGGCGTTGGCGATGTGTATAATCGTGTTTCCGATTTAAGTATCTCTAAAGTGAAATTCAGCTTCGGCGGCGGAATAAGATTGGCTGTTCAGAAAAAAGACCGTTTCAATATCCGTATCGATTATGGCTATTCCGACAATTATAATCAGGGATATTACATTACCCTCACAGAGGCGTTTTAACTTAGCCTGCCCAGCCTTCTCTGTCTAAACTACGGTATTGAATGGCCTCGGCAATGTGGTGCGGCTCTATGTTTTCCGATTTATCAAGATCGGCAATTGTTCTTCCAACTTTTAAGATGCGGTCGTATGCGCGTGCGGATAATCCAAGTTTTTCCATGGCGTTTTTTAAGAGTGCGTTTCCGGCATCACTCAAACCACAATAGGCTTTTAGTTCTTTTGATTGCATTTGTGCGTTGCAATAAATACCGGGAAGTCCGGCAAATCTTATATTTTGCAATGCTCGGGCCTGGATAACGCGTTCGCGGATAGTTTTGCTCGTCTCGCCCGATTGCTGTTTGTTTAATTCGCTAAACGGAACCGGCGTTACTTCAACGTGCAGATCAATACGATCCAATAAAGGCCCTGATATTTTATTTAAATATTTTTGTACAATACCGGGTGCGCACACGCATTCTTTTTCCGGGTGATTGTAATATCCACAAGGACAAGGGTTCATGCTGGCCATTAACATAAAGCTTGCCGGATAGTCTACGCTAAATTTAGCGCGGCTTATTGTTACTACCCTGTCTTCTAACGGTTGACGCATAACCTCCAATACTGTTCTTTTGAATTCAGGTAATTCATCCAAAAACAAAACACCATTATGTGCTAAAGAGATTTCACCGGGCTGCGGATGATTGCCGCCCCCAACCAAGGCCACATCCGAAATCGTGTGGTGCGGACTTCTGAAAGGTCTTTGCGTGATAAGCCCGTGCTGTTTAACGGTTTTTCCGGCTACACTATGTATTTTAGTGGTTTCAAGCGCTTCATCAATGGAGAGTGGAGGCAAAATAGACGGCATGCGCTTACTCAGCATGGTTTTTCCGGCGCCGGGAGGACCAATTAATATAACATTATGCCCGCCCGCCGCGGCAATTTCTAAAGCACGCTTAATGTTTTCTTGTCCTTTAACATCGGCAAAATCAAATACAATATCGTTCAGTTTGTTTAAAAATGTTTCGTTGATGTTTACCTTAACTTTTTCTAAACCCACCCCTTCATTTAAAAATTCGATCACTTGTTTTAGGTTATCTGCACTGTAAACATCTAACCCTTCAACCACCGCGGCTTCTTCTGCGTTTTGAGATGGCAGTATGATTCCTTTAAAGCCATCTTGCTTTGCTTTTAAAGCTATTGGCAAGCTTCCTTTAATGGGACGAATTTCTCCGTCTAAAGCCAGTTCACCCATAATGGCATAGTTTTCCAGTCGGTCCGTATTCAGTTGTTCCGACGCTGCTAATATTCCCATAGCAATGGTTAAATCATAAGCCGAACCCTCTTTACGAACATCAGCAGGGGCCATGTTAATGGTAATGTGCTTAACAGGCATTTTATAGCCGTTGTTTTTTAGTGCCGCATTAATACGTTGCTGGCTTTCTTTAATGGCATTGTCGGGTAAGCCAACAATAAAAAAATTAACACCTTGTCCAATGTTTACTTCAACAATAACTTTTGTGGCGGCTATTCCGTGTACCGCATACCCATAGGTTTTTACCAGCATGATCTTCTAATTTTTTGCAAAGAAACTATGAAACAAAGCAAGTTGTTGCTATGTTTTATAGCACACGGTTAACTTTCGCCTTTTTTTGCTTGGTAATATGATTGATATACACTATTTTTAAAATCTAAACACACACATTTATGAAAAAACTTTTCTTTATCGCATTTATTTCCTCTGTTTGTTCGTTTTCTAATGCTCAGGTAAAAACAGAAACACCGGAGCTGAATTGTTATAATAAATGGTCAGTAAAGTTTGAAGAGCGTGGTGCCGAAGAGGTGAAAGATGGTGTTTATGCTGACGTAATTATTGCATTTCGTCAGGGAGCTAAAGCCGATTGTTTTACGGGAAAAGTTGAAGTAATAGGCGGAAAAGTAACCCGTTTTTATACTGAAAATGTTGATGGACAGTATGTTGAGGTCAAAAAAACCTGGAAGGGCAATACCAATAAAGAGGTATCCATTAACAACGGGATTAGCGCTACTATGATTACTATTCATAACGAGCTAATTAACGTTATCTGGCCCAATAAGTTAAAGGCAAAAAAAGCAGCTCTTAAGCGTGCGCCGGAACCTACCGACGATTAATTTTATCCTTTTAATTTAAAAACCTGTTTTTCAGGCCATTTACTATTAAAATATTGTTTATTTTTGCAGCCCTGATTATTAAAAATAAGCAATATGCCCATGAACATTTCTAAGAAAGACATTGATAGCTTAAACGCCGAAATTATTATCAATCTTGGCCCGAGCGATTACGAAGAGAAAGTAAACGATGCTATAAAAAAAGTACAGCGCAGCGCTGCAATGCCGGGTTTCCGTCCCGGTAAAGTTCCAACCGGATTAATTAAAAAACAATATGGCACTTCTATTTTAGTAGAAGAGTTAAATAAAATATTAAACGATACGCTTCATAATTATATTACTGAAAACAGTATTGAAATATTAGGCAATCCAATGCCAAAAGAACAAATGCCGGTAGACTGGAACAATCAAAAAGATTTCACATTTACCTATGAATTAGGTTTAGCACCTCAATTTGATTTTAAAGTCGACAGCACACACACGTTTACTTACAAAAAAGTAAAAGTGGATGAAGAATTAGTAGAAAAATATTTAAAAGACGTACGTCGTAACTATGGTAAATCAGTAAACCCTGATGTTGCAGGCGAAAAAGACGTATTGTTTGTTGATATTGTTGAATTAGACGGAGAAAATAATATTGTACCTGGTGGTATTTTTAAATCGACAAGCGTTGGCGTTGATCGTTTAAAAAACGAAGCAATGAAAAAGAAATTAATTGGTCTTAAAAAAGAAGACAAATTAGTGATTAATGTAAATGAGCTTTACGAAACCGCGCTTGATAAATCCATTTCTTTAGGAATTGATAAAGAGGTGGCAGAAGCATTCAATGGTAATATCCAATTAACAGTAAAAAACATTGCTCGTTTAGAAGATGCTGACTTGAATCAAGAATTATTTGATAAGCTTTATGGAGCGGGTAAAATAAATTCTGAAGAGGAATTCAGAAATAAAATAAAAGAAGAACTGGGCTTAATGTTCAATCAGGATAGCGACCGCGATTTACGTAAGGAAATTGAAAAGACATTGGTTTCAAAATTAAACCTTCAGTTGCCTGACGAGTTTTTAAAACGTTGGCTAATGGCAGTTAACGAAAAGCCTTTATCAGAAGAACAATTAGAGAAGGAATATCCTGAATATGCTAACTCTATGAAATGGCGTTTAATTGAAAACAAAATCATTAAGGATAATAACATCATTGTAAGTCCTGAAGAGGCGACTGTAGAAGCGAAAGCTTTTATTCAAGGCGAATATGCTCGTTATGGTCAAACCCCAACCGATGAGGATGTAAATAAAATCGCGAAAGATTTATTAAGCCGCGAGAAGGAAGCGCAAAAGATTTTTGAAAATCTTTATGCTAAAAAAGTTCTCGATCTAATAAAAAATAACTGTAAGCTCGACAATAAAGAAGTTTCTTATAACGAGTTTTTCGGAATAAGTAATTAATCACTCAAAACCCCAATAAGCCCCGCCTCTTTTTTAAAAGTAGCGGGGTTTTTTTATGAAAAAAGCCATTTTCATATTTATACTGAATTTATTTACTCAAACCTTTGTTTGTCAACCGTTATCTCAGGAAATTATGGATTTTGGCACCAATCCTGGTAACCTAAGTTTGTTTTATTATGCGCCAAAAAACGCTCAGCCCGGCAAGCCACTGGTGGTCGTCATGCACGGTTGCTCACAGGGCGCTAACGCCGTAGCAGAGCTAACAGGCTGGAACCAACTGGCCGATAAATATGGCTTTTATGTGGCTTACCCTCAACAGCGTTTTCCTAATAATCCATCACACTGCTTTAATTGGTTTAAGAATAATGAAATTGAACGTGGAAAAGGCGAGTGCGAAAGCATTAGACAAATGGTGGAGTTTATGATTAAGAAATTTCAATTAAACAAAGATTCCGTTTTTGTAACAGGTTTATCGGCAGGTGCAGCAATGAGCGTAGTGATGATTGCAACACAACCGGGCATGTTTAAAGTCGCGGCAATTTTTGCCGGCGCTCCTTATAAACCCGGTAACAATATTTTTTCCTCCTCTGGAAGTATGTTGTGGGGTGTCAATAAAACACCGGATGAATGGAAGGAATTGGTTTGGCGTGAAAACCCTGCTTTTAAAGGCAAGTATCCAAAGACTATTGTATTTCATGGTACAGCGGACCCTGTTGTAAATATTAAAAACGCACACGAAACAATTGAGCAATGGACAGCTCTGCATAAAACCGACACTATTCCGGACAGGATCGACTCCGCGTTTATTGGTAAGCGCGATATTGAACGATTGGCGTATTTAAACACGACTGATGAAGAGGTAGTGGTGTTTTACCGCATTCATAAAATGGGCCATGCTATTCCGGTTGATCCGGGCTCTTGTAACAATCAGGGAGGGAAAAGCGGCTTATTCGGTACAATAAAAAACTTCTACGGTACATTTTATGCCGCGTGTGAATTTGGTCTTGTTCCGGATTGGGAAATACAGGGGCCTCCGATTGTGAAGGCTAATTCGGAAAACATCGAATTAAAAGTGAGCTCAAATACCGGCAGTGTATATAAATGGGAAATCACAGGTAACGGAATATTAAAAGAAAACAAAAACAGCAATATAATAACCGTTAGTTTTAAAAATTCCGACTGTAAAGTTTCTGTTTTAGAAAAAGGAGCTGATGGCTGCCTTTATAAACGAAAACCACTGTACATTAAAGTAAAATAGTTTATTCCGTTTCTTTTCGGATTTTGTTTATTAAATACGGATGGCCTAAAATCTCACTGGTGGTTACAATAGAGTTTACGGTTACACCCATAACGCCATGCAGGTTGATGTTTTGTCCGGCCAAATACAAGTTTGCAATTTTGGTTCGTGGCGCTATAAACGATTTCATAGGCGCATTATAATCTTTCAGCACTCCATATAAATTCCCATCGCGGGACCCAATATAATCGCGAAAGGTTAATGGGGTTGAACAAGTAAATGATTTTATTTTTCCTTTCCAATCAGGCATTCTTTCATAAAGAACATTCAATATTTTTTCCGCCTTTTCAAGTTTAAATTCTTCGTATCCATCGCCGCGTTCTTCGTCGTAATTAGGAATGGTACGAAAGGTGTTTTCCCACTTTTTACACTCATCATAGTTCATGTAACTCATTGCAATAAAATTCTCGGTAAAGCCGGGGTTTTTTGAACTGCTAGTGCCAAAAACACCAATACTCTCCGGCCAGCTTTGGCTTGAATAGCTTGGACTGCTCCAAACATTAGGAACTGTATAATGATAGATATTATGTTTCAGTAACGGAATACTATTGTGGTTTGCAACAGCCGAAACTATAAATGAAGAAGTTGAGTTTTCAAGACTGTGAATGCGGTTTTTAAAAGCTTTTCGGAGTTGTGTTCCCTCCACCATGTCAACTGTTTTACTCAAATCAATAGCCGAAATAAACAAATTCCCTTCAACCCGTTCGCCATTTGCTAACTCTACGGATTCAATTTCTTCTCCGTTAAAATGAAATTTTTTTGCTTCCGAATAATTAAATACTTCACCTCCCATTTTTTTAATAGAGTCCGATAAATGTTTGGCTATTTGTGAGCTGCCATCAATACAGCGATACGAACTTTCTATATAGGAATTTACAACAAGTGCATGAACGTAAAATGGCGTTTTCCCTTCTAGTCCCGCATAAAGCATATTGCTTCCGCCCAATACCATCCGAAGTTTGGGATCTTTAATTACACTTTCTATAAATGTTCGGGAGTCTGTATTTAAATACCAGGCTCCCTCAAATTCTTTTTTACTGCTTTCTAAGTTATATAGCGGAAAAGCTTTACACACCTCTCTTATTTTATCTATGTAAAGCTTTAGGTTATCCGTTTCGTTAGGGAAAATGCGAGCTAATTGCTCAACAAAGTTGTCATAACCCTGAGCGTGGGGATAATGATTGGCATCGCCACGGAAAGAAATAACGTCATAACCGTTTTCATCCAGTTTATACAGCTTAAGAACATCCATTAACCCAAAATATTTGAAGTAACGGTATAAATTTTGGCCCTTATCCAGCCCGCCTATATAATGAACGCCGGTGTCAAAAATACTTTTGTCTCTGCTAAAGATTTGTAAAGTGCCGCCAATTTGCCGGTTTTTTTCAAGAACACATACCCGCATGCCTTCTTTAGCCAATATAAATGCTGTGGTTAAACCACCCAGGCCACTACCAATTATTACAGCATCATATTTTTTCATAAGGCATTAAAAATACTCATTTTATAACCGTTTAGCAAGATCAGGTATTCTATTAAACAACGAAGTGCTAAAATTGTTAAGAATTAAAAATGTTCTTTTGCAACATGATGGGCTATTTACTATCTTTAAACCTCTATGCGCATTGGTAAAATTGCACTAATAATTTTCTTGTTTTTTAGTCTGGCAACACGACTATTTTCGCAGGAATACACCATACGCGGAAAAGTATTTAACACTGAGAATAAAGAGCCGCTCCCATTTGTTCCAATTATAATAAAAGGAACCACTATTGGCGCCCAAACTGATTTTGATGGCAACTTTCTAATTAAAACCTCCAAATTAGGCGATTCGCTTATTGCCACCTACGTAGGCTTTAAACGATTATCACGTAAAATAAACAAGAATTTACAGGTGCAGGAAATTAATATGCCACTTACAAACGAAGGGGTATCGCTGGAAGAAGTAACAGTTAAAGCCGGAGAAAATCCCGCTCACCGAATTATCCGGAATGTAATTGCTAATAAAGAAAATAACGATCGCGATAAATTGAAATCCTATGAATACGAGGCTTATAACAAAGTGGAATTTGATTTAACACGTATTCCAAAAGAAATGCGCGAGAAAAAAGCTTTAAAACCTATCAAGTTCGTTTTTGATAACGTTGATAGCACATTTAGTGGTGAAAAACCTTCTTTACCGTTTTTCATGATTGAAAACATTTCAGATTTATATTACTTAAGTGACCCTCGCCGAAAGCGAGAAGTGGTAAAAGCCACCAAAGTAACAGGCATTGAAAACTCCAGTATTTCTTCCGTAATGGGAGATATGTATCAAAACATAAATGTTTATAATAACAATATTCTTGTTTTCAATAAGCAGTTTGCTAGTCCGATTTCCGATAACGGTTTTTTTTATTATAAGTATTATCTCGAAGACAGTTCTTTTATCGGAAATAACTGGTGTTATCATATCCGCTTCAAGCCACGCCGACCACAAGAGCTTTCATTTACCGGAAACGTTTGGATAGCCGATACTACCTGGGGCGTTAAGCGATTGGAAATGGCAATGCCGAAAGACGCTAATGTTAACTTCATTAACACAGCTAATGTTGTTCAGGAATTTACTTATTTAGATAGCACCTGGATGTTATCAAAAGACCGTTTGGTGATAGATTTTGCTCCAACAAAAAACGCTTTGGGTTTTTATGGACGTAAAACAGCCTCGTATAAAAAAATGGTTTTAAACAAGCCGAAAGAGGTTGGTTTTTATGACCTCGGAGATAAAATCGATGTGGAAGAAAACGCTGAAAAAAAATCGGACGAATACTGGCTGCAGAACAGACACGATAGTTTATCGGCGCGTGAAATAAAGATTTATAAAATGATTGATACCATTCAAACATTACCAATTTATAAAACCTGGGTTGATATCTTCTATATGATTGTTACTGGATATGGAAAGGCAAATAATTTTGAAATAGGTCCGTATTTTAATATGGTTAGCTACAACAGGGTAGAGGGACTGCGTTTAAGATTAGGCGGAAGAACCAGCAAAATTTTCAGCAAGTGGTTTGAACTTAGCGGATATGTTGCCTATGGAACAAATGATGAGGCTTGGAAATATCATTTAGGTTTCAGATCATTCTTATCAAAGAAACCACGACGTCAGATTGTGGGCATGTCTTACCGCAACGATTATGAAATTTTAGGACAAGGATCCAATGGATTTTCACAAGACAATATTTTTGCATCTTTTTTACGTGTTAATCCTTTAACTAATTTAACCCGTGTACAAAACACACAGGCGTATTATGAGCGTGAATGGTTACCTGGACTCACTACCAGATTTACACTGGCAGGCAATGTATTTACTCCGTTAGGCACCAACAAATATGAATATTATAAAAACGACGGCGCAATATCCCAGAAAGAAGAAATTATTAATACCGAAGCGCGATTAAATTTTAGATTCGCCTATAAAGAAAAATTTGTTGGCGATTTTTTCAATCGTGTTAGTTTAGGAACTACGTATCCTGTGCTGAGGTTAAATTATGCTAAATCATTACAAAATGTATTTAGCGGAGAATACGATTATCAGAAGTTAGTCGTTAATGTTTCTGACAGGGTTCGCTTAACGCCAATATTGGGATATACCGATATTAGCTTAACGGGCGGAAAAATTTGGGGAATTGTTCCTTTTCCTTTATTGGAATTGCATGGTGGAAATGAAACATATGTTTATGATCAAACAGCGTTTAATATGATGCGTTATTATGAATTTGCAAGCGATCAGTTTGTAACTGCCGAAATATCTCACCATTTTGAAGGATTGTTTTTAAATAAAATACCTTTATTACGTAAATTGAAATGGCGCGAAGTGGTTACCGCAAAAGCGGCTTATGGCAGCATTGATTCAAAAAACCGCAAACCATTAATATTTCCTACAACCTTACGCACATTTGATACCGATTTGCCATATATGGAGGCAACGGTTGGAGTAGAGAATATTTTTAAATTGTTCAGATTTGATGTGTTGTGGCGACTAACGTACCCCAGACCCAACCCAATCGAAAACTTCGGATTTAAATTCAGCTTCCAATTATCTTTATAAAAATGATTTTACGCTCGGAAAATTTAGTTAAGAAATACAAAAGCCGCACCGTAGCTAATAACGTTAGCGTTGAAGTGCGTCAGGGCGAAATTGTGGGTTTATTGGGACCTAATGGTGCCGGTAAAACCACTTCGTTTTATATGATTGTGGGCATGATTAAACCTAATAGCGGAAAAATATTTTTAGATGATTTAGATATAACAAAAGAGCCGATGTATCGTCGCGCACAGCTTGGTATTGGTTATTTGCCTCAAGAAGCATCCGTTTTTCGTAAATTAAGCATTGAAGATAATTTACGTGCAGTACTTGAAATGACAAAGCTTACCAAAAAAGAGCAGGAAGCAAAAGTGGAAAGTCTGTTGGATGAATTTCATTTGCATCATGTGCGTAAGAATTTAGGCGATCAATTATCAGGAGGCGAGAGAAGACGAACAGAAATTGCACGGGCACTGGCTACTGACCCAAAATTTATTTTATTGGATGAACCGTTCGCCGGTGTTGACCCTATCGCTGTAGAAGACATTCAAAGCGTGGTGCGCACACTAAAAAACAAAAACATCGGCATTCTTATTACCGACCATAACGTACACGAAACCCTGAGCATTACTGATAGAGCATACTTACTCTATTCGGGAAGCGTTATAAAATCGGGAACAGCCGAGGATCTAGCCAACGACGAACAAGTTCGTAAAGTATATTTGGGTCAGAATTTCGAATTGCGTAAATAGTTTTAAAAAGTATTAGCGTCGAACATGAAAAGTCTTTTTAAAAATAATGATGTTCAGGAATTAATTACACGGATTAATAAAATAACACCCGAATCAAAACCTTTATGGGGAAAAATGAATGCCGCGCAATTAATGGCGCATTGTACAGCTCCTCTCAAAATGGCGCATGGCGAAATCAAAGGCAAACGCGGACTGATAAGTTTGTTGTTTGGCAAGGTAACTAAAAATAAATATGTAAAGCCGGGTGTTGAGTTTCCGAAAAATATACCTACCGATCCGAATTTTGTTTTTCCAAACGAAATGCACTTTGAAGCAGAAAAGCAAAAACTGATTAATAAATTAAACGAATTTTGTGCAAAAGGACCGGAGGGAATCAGTAAAGATCCTCATTCTTTTTTTGGTCCGATGTCGGCAGACGAATGGGATATTATTCAGTACAAGCATTTGGATCATCATTTAAAACAATTTGGAGTTTAATTGAACCATGATTAAAACAGCAAAATTTAAAAATGGTAACATTCAGTTTTCCGATACCGGAAAAGGAAGAGTGGTTGTTTTGCTGCATGGTTTTTTAGGTTCACACGAAATTTGGGAGCAAACCATCATTAATCTTTCTAAATCGTATCGTGTTATCGCAATTGATTTACCAGGTCATGGAGGCTCTGACAATTTCGGTTATGTGCACACCATGGATTTGCTAGCCAAGAGCTTAAAGGCTGTGCTTGACCATCTGAAATTAAAAAAGTATGTTTTAATAGGCCATAGTATGGGTGGATATGCAGCGCTAGCATTCGCCGATTTATTTCCGGATAATATCAAAGGTATTTGTTTGTACCATTCAACGGCCTATGCCGATACCGAAGAGAAAAAACGCGACCGTACCCGTTCCATAAAAGTGGTAAAAGCCAATCATCGTATTTATACTACGGAGGTGATTCGAAACCTTTTTGCCACAAAAAATTTAAAGTACCTTAAAAAAGAGATTGCGTTTGCTTCGAAAATAGCCGGTAAAACCAAAAAGCAAGGAATTATTTCCGCTTTGGAAGGCATGAAAGACCGTCCGGATCGCAGTGTAATTTTAGGATTGGTAGAATATCCGATTATGATGGTGATTGGTGAGCACGACAATGTGTTACCGGCCTGGCAATTGATGGAACAATCACAAAAAATACGTAACCGTCACCTCTTGTATTTGGAGCACGATGGCCACATGGGCTTTTTAGAATCGCCTAAAGCATCTAACAAAGCCTTAAGGCAATTTATTAGGGAGTGTTTTAAGTAAAATTCTTACCTTTAACTCATCATGTCACGTATCGAAGTTTTAAAAACCTACAAATTATATATCGGCGGTCAGTTTCCTCGTACTGAGAGTGGCCGTTATTATCCGCTCATGAATTCAAAGAAAGAAGTAATTGCCAATGTAAGCCTTTCGTCAAGAAAGGATTTTCGTAATGCTGAGGTGGCTGCCCGTTCAGCATTTGCAGGATGGAGCAGTAAAACACATTTTAATCGCGGACAAATTTTATACCGCATAGCTGAAATGCTGGAAGGCAGAAAAGAACAATTTGTAAACGAACTGGTACAACAAGGTATAACTAAAAAACAGGCTGAAACAGAAGTGCAGTTATCTGTCGACCGTTGGGTTTATTATGCCGGATGGTGCGATAAGTACCAGCAATTGTTTTCGAGTGTCAATCCGGTTTCTTCTTCCCATTTTAATTTTTCTGTTCCTGAGCCAATGGGCGTAGTAAGTATTATTGCTCCCGAAAAATCATCTTTATTAGGATTAGTATCCGTAATTGCGCCGGTAATTGTAGGCGGAAATACCTGTATCGTATTAGCTTCAGAAAAAATGCCATTGTGCAGTATTACTTTAGCTGAGGTATTAGCAACTTCCGATTTACCGGGAGGAGTGGTGAATATATTAACCGGAACATCGGACGAATTGCATTCGCATTTTTCTTCTCATATGGATGTTAACGCTTTGATTTATTGTCGTAACAAGAAAGAAGAAATTAAATTGATAGGAGAAAATGCTTCGTTAAATGTAAAGCGCGTCTTTTTTTGGGATAAAGACTGGAGCAAAGCCGATTCACAAAATCCTTATTTAATCCAAGACCTTCAGGAAACCAAAACCACCTGGCATCCGGTGGAAAATATCGGAACGAGCGGAAGTAAATATTGATGTTACAGTCATCCTGAACTTGTATCAGGATCTTAAAAGATGCCGAAACAAGTTCGGCATGACATTACTTCTTATTATAAAAATCCTTTATAATTAAATCAGGCTTGCTGATTGAAGCCTTTAGCCACTCTAAATAAATTTCTTCTTTTTCTTTTTCACTCAATTGATAAGCAATGTTTTGTTTGCGAATGCGCGTGGTTAATTCATACATGCATAAAGCAGCACTTACACTAATATTAAAACTCTCTGTAAAGCCATACATCGGAATTTTTACAAATTCATCCGCCACATCAAACACATCTTGTGTAATGCCATCAATCTCGGTGCCAAACACCAAAGCGAAAGGCTTCGTAACATCTAGTTCAGAAATGGTGCAATCGTCTTTGTGAGGCGTAGTGGCTACAATTCGGTACCCTTTATTTTTTAAATCCTGTAAACACTTTTTTGTGTTGTTTTCTTTCTCTCTGTATTTATAAATGCTCAACCATTGGGTAGAGCCCATTGATACATCTTCACTGATTTTAAAATTATTTCTGTTTTCAATAAAGTGTACATCCTGCACGCCAAAACAATCGCAACTGCGCAATACCGCACTGGCATTGTGCGCCTGATACACGTCTTCTAAAACCACAGTCATGTGGCGCATACGTTCCTGTAACACGTCATGTAATCTCTGTTTTCTTCTATCGCTAACAAAACCAGATAAATAGTTTGTTAACTCTTCCATGTTTTCCTGCATGGTGCAAAGATACTTTTATTTAAATTTACTGTATGCAAACTAAGAAAATAGATTTAGCCCTTCAGGGTGGTGGCGCCCACGGAGCTTTTACCTGGGGTATAATCGACCGCTTACTCGATGATGAACGAATAGACATTGAAGGAATCTGCGGAACGAGTGCCGGCGCTATGAATGGCGTTTGCGCCATTTACGGATTAAACAAGGGCGGCCGTAGCATGGCCAAACATTTATTGGTTAAATTCTGGCATAAAATTTCCGAAGCGGGAAAGATAAGTGGTTTACAGCCGAGTTGGTTCGATAAAATGCTGAGCAAAGGCAATATGGATTATTCGCCAACCTATAAATTCTTTAGTATGACCACTGAGAATCTGGCACCGGCTCAATTTAATCCTCTTGGTATTAATCCTCTTGAAAAAATATTGAATGAGCTAATTGATTTTGCAGAATTACACCGCTTCGATCCCCCTAAATTATTTGTGTGCGCAACCAATGTTCGAACCTGCGAGCCAAAAGTATTCGGACCAAAAGAAATTTCTGCGAAAGCTATTTTAGCATCAGCCTGTTTACCGTATTTATACAAAGCGGTTGAGATTGACGGCGAATATTATTGGGATGGCGGTTATATGGGTAATCCGCCTTTAGAGCCGTTAATTGAACACACCGAGGATGCCGACGATATTTTGTTGGTGCAAATTAATCCGATTAAAATCAAAAATGTTCCTTCAAACATTGAAGAAATTAAAGACCGCGTGAACGAAATCAGTTTTAACTCGGCCTTGATGCACGAATTAAAACACATACAGTTTAAGCAAGACTTATTAGCAAAAGGCATACAGTTTGATGACAAAGCACAAAAGGTGCACATCCATCACATCAGCGCCGATGCGCAATTGGGCGAATTAAATTTATCGAGTAAGTTAAATACCAGCTGGGACTTTTTAATGCACTTGAAAGAATTAGGATACAAAGCCTGCGACGCTTGGTTACAACAAAACTTTGATAAAATAGGAAACCAATCAACATTTAAAATTTAGACCTCACCCTTTATCCCTCTCCTCATAGAAGAGGGGGGGGGACCGCTTGCGGTGGGAGAGGATAAAAACACATTATGAAAAGAAACTTTATACCAAACGATTTTACAATAACAACCTGGGAATTGTTAGAGCCTTACTTTAAGGATTTACAAAACCGAAATATTTCTTCGGAAGCGCAATTAGAAAAATGGCTGAAAGACTATAACGAATTGGGCGCTGTGGTGAGCGAGAACATGGCCTGGCGTTATATTAAAATGACTTGCGATACCGCAAACGAGCAATTGCGTAACAGCTTTAACGATTTTGTGGTGAACATTGAACCGCACATTGCGCCCATCAGCAATGAGCTCAATAAAAAATTAATGGATTCGCCATTTGTAAACAGTTTGAGCAAAGACAAATATTTTGTTTACCTGCGCGGCATTAAAAACAGTATTGAATTATTCAGAGAGAAAAACATTCCGCTGTTAACCGAGTTACAACAAAAAGAACAAAAGTTTGGAGAGATTTCGGGAGCGCAGAGCATTGAGCACAATGGCGAAAAAATGACTTTGCAAAAAGCCTCTGTGTTTTTAAAAGATTTAAACCGCAGTGTGCGTGAGGAAGTATATCACAAAATACAGAACCGCCGCGCGCAAGACGAAACCTCATTAAACGATTTATATACCGAGTTAATACAATTACGCCATCAGGTGGCTTTAAATACCGGTTACAACAACTTCCGCGATTTTAAGCACCAGTCTTTAGGCCGTTTTGATTATACCGTAAAAGATTGCTTAAACTTTCACGATGCGGTACAAAAACACGTGGTGCCTTTAGTAACCGAACAAGAGAAACGTCGTAAAGAATTATTAAAGCTAAGCGATTACCGTCCGTGGGATAAGGAAGTGGATGCAGAAGGCAAACCGCCTTTAAAACCCTTTACTAACGGTAAGGACCTAACCGAAAAGACCATTGAATGTTTTAACAAGATTGACCCATGGTTTGCCGATTGCATAAAAACCATGGACAAAATGGGACGTTTGGATTTAGAATCCAGATTAGGAAAAGCACCGGGCGGGTATCAGTATCCCTTATACGAAACAGAAATACCGTTTATTTTTATGAACGCGGTAGGTTTGCACCGCGACATGGTAACCATGGTGCACGAAGGCGGACACGCCATTCATTCCTTCTTAGATATTCCGTTAGATCTGGTAGATTTTAAATCACCACCCAGCGAAGTAGCCGAGTTAGCGAGTATGGGTATGGAATTAATCTCCATGGAGCATTGGGATTCTTTCTTCCCGAATGCGGAAGATTTAAAACGTGCCAAGCGCCAGCAATTAGAGAGTGTATTAGATGCTTTACCGTGGATTGCAGCGGTGGATAAGTTCCAGCATTGGATATATGAAAATCCGGGGCACAGTGTTGCCGACCGTTATGCGACCTGGACTCAGATTATGAAAGACTTTGGCAGTGGGGTAGTGAATTACGAAGGGTTAGAAGCCAATTTAAAACGCCGCTGGCAGGTGCAATTGCATTTGTTTGAAGTACCGTTTTATTATATTGAGTATGGTTTTGCTCAATTAGGCGCTATTGCCGTTTGGAGAAATTACAAAAAGAACCCTAAGCAAGCCATTGAGCAATATAAAGCCGCTTTAGCTTTAGGCTACACCAAAACCATTCCTGAAATTTACAAAGCCGCAGGTATTGAATTTAATTTCTCTCCTGAATACGTAAAAGAATTGGCTGATTTTGTGAAGAGTGAGTATGATAAGTTAGGGTAACGGTTCTCGGCTTTGCGAAGTGGCGGATTTTTAGCACAAATGTTCAATTGAAAAACTAAACTTGAACCTTGCACCAAACTGTCATAGAAGCACTGAACCCGCCATTTTGCAAAACCGATGTTAGCGGCTCGCCCTTCTGTTCTGTCGTGTTTTTTCGTTGTCATTTCGTGTCTGTCTTGGTGTGTTGGCTTGGTGGCTCTTTTGCAAAACTTGGCTTTAGCGTTGGCTTGTGTGGTTTTGCAAATTTGCCACCAAATGCGTTGGCTTATTTTGTTTCGTTTTTAAATGTCAAATATTCCTGTCGTGTTAATGTTGTGTCGTAAAGTCCAACATCTTCTCCTTGATGTTTGTTAATGCCTGTGTATTCCAAACTTGCGTCTTCGTAGCGTTTGAACTTATAAACTGCATCGTTCATTAAGGCAGAATTAAAAACGCCTAAACTCACCAGTAATTCAAAGTCCTTTACATTCAAACCTGTCACTTTGCGGAAAAGCTTAGGTTCAAGTTTTGTAATTACATCTTTCAGACTGCGTTCACGGTAATCTGTCAAATACATAAAAATTGGAACTCGTGTCGCAAACTTGATGAGCTTTTCCTGAATTTGTTTTCGTAAATTCTTGTATTCCTTTTCTTCTTCTGTAAGTTCTTTTTTCTTTTTATCGCTTAGTTTTTCTGTGCCTTCCTTTTTTGCTTTTTTGACTTTGTCGCTCTTGTTAATGATTGTTTCAATGTCTTGGTTAAGGTTACGGAAACCTTCAATGTTCATCAGCGCTTTCATTGCTTCTTCGTTGTTCATCAAACGTTGCAAGGTATTATTGTCAACATTCACAAGTAAAGCGCTTTCCCAACGTCTGGCAAGCAATGTTGCGGATGTGCCACTCATTGCAATATCTAAAATACCTGCGGCATCAATTTGTTTCATTGAACTGCCGTCATAAGCCAATACAGGCAGGAAGTTTATAAATTCTTCAACATTCTTTTCGGGGTTGCTTTCGTTGATATTTAAGTTACAAGCGTATTCAGCAATTTGTTTTAATGCTCTATTTGGTGCAAAGTCGAACACATAACATTCTTCCTTTAAAATTTCTTCTTTGTTGGGCGATTTGCTGTCAGGGTTTTTGATTACCCAAGGTGTTTGCACACGAAAAGCCGCTTGAAAATAGGTTTCGGGACTTGAAGAATTTCTAAGCATAAAAATCCCTGTCCACGGTTTTACTGAAACGCCTGTTGTGAGTTTACCACAAGAAAGCGTAATAGTTTTTGATTGTAACGGCTCGTCCATTCCATTTAAAACAGGTTCAAGTGCTTTTACTCCAATTCCTGCTTCTGTTCCTGCTGCAATAATTACTTTGTAATCGTGATAAAACTGATTGTTGCGTTTTTTTAACAAGTTTGCCATTGCGTGGCAAGCAGCAACTGAAGGTAAAAACCAAAATGTATGATTTAATACGCTTTTTAGTCGTGCATCTGAATAGGGCAATGGTGGTTTTTCTGTTTTTAATTTTAATGTGTCAACAATCTGTTCAGAGAATGAACCACGAATTAAGTCTAGCCACTTTTGCACATCATCTTCGTATTTAAAACGTGCTTTGCTTCCTTCACCTTCGGCTTTAAAAAATATATTTAAGTCAAAGCCATCAAACTCACCTAACTCGGCAACTTTGGTAATGGTTTCGGGAAGTTGATAAGTTAGCATAACCATTCTTGGCAAACTGGCGTAAGGATTTGTTCCGTCTTTTTTCTTCCAATTTTCTTTAGAACGCTGTTCGTCTGAATATGTCCAATTGAAAATTTGTTCTTCAATAAATTCTCCCGAATTGATGGCACGGAATGGTGTTCCCGACAAATACAAAAAGTGATTGGCTTTGATGGGTAAAATGTCTTCTAAAACATCTACTTTATCATCATCCGAAAATCCTTTCTTTTCTATTTCCTTAAAATCTTCAATTTCTTTTTCTGCTTCACTGTCTTTGCCAAACAAATCTTTGGCGTTTTCTCGCCAAGCCCCAAAATGGTATTCGTCAAACACAATGCAGTCCCATTCTGTATTATGAACCCACTCGTTTTTTACTTTTATACTTCCGTCTTTTTGTGTGCCTAAATAATCCTGAAACGAACCAAAACACACTAAATTGGTTTTGGATAAATCAGTTTTCTTAGAAATATTTTCGGCTTCATTTTTTGAGAAGAAAGTCCAACCTTTAAAATCGATATGAGTGTTCAAATCTTCACGCCAAGCATCTTCAACGGCTGGTTTAAAAGTTAACACCAATACTTTTTTCCATTTCATTGTTTTAGCTAACTGATAGGTGGTAAAGGTTTTGCCGAAACGCATTTTTGCATTCCAAAGAAAGTGCGGTGTTTTGTTAGGGTTTTCTTTTTTAAAACTCTTGAAGTAAGCAATGGTTTTGGTTACGGCTTCTTGTTGTTCGGGTCGCATACCAAAATTTAGCACCCGATTTTCTTCGGTGCGATCGCCTGTTTTTATTTCGTGAATGGCTTTGCGTAATTGGTTGAGGGTGCAAACAAACCATTCCCCTTCAGGATTTTTTATTTTGTCTTTACGCAGTAATGCGTGAACTGCTTTATCAGTAAAACTGCTTCCGTCTGCCCGCATTGCACTCTCTTCATACACAATTTTAAAGGCGGCACGGGTAGCACCAATTTGTTCTTTGATACGTGTATGAGCATCACGGTCGGTAAAGCCGATTTTAATTTGTCCTTTGCGTTTGCTGTCATTGGGCAACTCGTAAGCGTAAATGGTAGGATTGACGCTTGGGCGTTGCGGAAAAAATACTTTTTTACTCATAATTGTGCTTATTCTTCTGTATTACCCATTGGGCGTATCATACTTTCTATAAATGTGATTTCTTCTGTGGTAATGTCGTATTTTTTATACAACATTTCGTCAGTCCATTCTTTGCTGAAATCTTGAATGGGAACGAAATCAAAGCAAGATTTTGAAATATTTTGTGTGTTTTTTATCAGTGAAACTAGAAAACGAAAAAATCGTGTATTTAAGTATGTTACAAAATTCTCAGCCTCTTGAACTGTTTTAAATGTGTCTAACAATAAATATGTTTCGGTACAAACTGAATTAGGTAAGGCAACAATTGGTTTTGTCAAGATTGCGTGAGGATATTCATCGCCCCCAGGACTTACTTTTGAAACTAATACTTTTATCTTACTAGCCAAGTTTTCATTTTTCAATAACGCAGATTTAGAAACATAAACTTCTTTATCGGCTGAGCTCCCTCTACGACTGCGATAAAGTAAAATGGAGCTATCTGTTGTTTTCTGTTTTGTGAATTTTTCAAAATTTGATGGTATTCCGAAAACATTTCTTGAATGAACAATGTTTCCATAGCTTTTTTCATTTTGTTTTTTAACTTTTTGCAATATGCTAATTGCCTTGTTGTAACGGATGAATGTTTCAACTCCCTTTTCTAATAAAGGACGTATTGCTGTTGTTGGTTCATTGGTTTTGCTGTAATTTGTAACTTTTACATTACCCTTATGTGTTGAATCCCACAAAAAGTAACAGACACCTCCACGAATATTCAAATTTGGAAAGCATAAATCTGTTTCTGGGAAATCGTGAATTTCTGCCATTCTCATATCGTTTAAGATTTTATTTCTAAAATCATCTAAGCCTTTACCACCCGAATACCAACGGGCAGGAACAATCATTGTTAAATAACGAGGATTTAATTTTATTGCTTGTTGAATAAAATTGTGATAAATCGGCATCGCACTTGCACCTTCGCCACCACCGTCACTCAACTGATATGGAGGATTACCTACAATAACATCAAATTTCATTTCTTGTCCTTTTTTTAATTTTTTGTTTGTAAAAAGTTTCGCTGGGTTTTCGGTATGAATAAAGTTATAAGCGTAGCTTTCGGCTTCATCGCCACGGTCATACACTTCTTGGCTTGCACCGCATTGTGTGCATTTTCCGTTTTCCCAATTATGTTGCATACGTTCATAGCGTATGTTGCCTTCTTCGTTGTCAAAGGTTTCGCAAACTGCATATTTGCCGTTTGCAGTTTTGCTGCAATACACGCTTCTGCGGCTGAGTAATGCCGTTAACTCTGTAATGGCGATGCCATAGAGTTGGTTTTCAAAAATGTGGTTGATGCGTTTTTGTTTGTTGGGTATTTTCTTTTCCAATCCTTTCATTAGTCGCTTTGCTATTTCACGCAAAAACACACCGCTTTTACTTACAGGGTCTAAAAACTTTGCATCGGGGTTGCTCCACAATTCTTTTGGCAATAAACCCAAAATATTGTTTACCAAATTGGGTGGTGTGAATACTTCATCGTTGCTTAGATTGGCTAAGCAAGTAAGCACATCGGGGTTGTAATTAGTTTGCATTTTCATTTTCACCAAGTTTCAAAAAATGTATTAATGGGAAATCTTTCACTGGTTCATCTATAGCTGCTGCATTGCCTTCGTCATTGAACAAAGAAGTTTGAAAGGAGTTTTCCACCAAAAATTTAAACATATAATCTCTGCGCTTCAGCATTGTTCCATTTACGGCACTCCACTCACTAAAAATAATCGGCTGTTTTGTTTGTGGGTTCGTAAAGTCCAAAGCATCGCCCCATAAAATGTTTCGGTGCAATAGAAAATTCACACTTCGTAATACTTCGGGTTTGCATTTGTCGGCAAACAACATATTGTAGCGGTCTTTAAAAATATTGAACAAACGCTTGCGGCACTCTTCTGCATTATCTTCCAAAATGTCCACTCCGTAAATATTGCATACGGCAAGCACCGCATAGCGTTCCCACTGAATTTGAGTATGGGAGTATTTGTGGTCAACCACATTTAGTTTTCTGTTAAGCACTTCCGCAAGGAAGTTTCCGTTACCGCAAGCAGGTTCAAGAAAGCGGCTGTCAATGCGTTCGGTTTCGTGTTTCACAAGGTCAAGCATAGCGTTTACTTCACGTTGGTTCGTAAAAACTTCTCCGTGGTCAGCTACACGTTGTTTAGATTTTACTTGCTTGTCTTGTTTTATTTCTTCGTTCAATTCTGTCACTTAATTTATTATTTGTCAAAGTTAAATTTTAATGCAGTTTTTCAGTCCGTCTTTGTCTAATAGTCCAGTTGTCCACTTGTAGGGTGGTGGGTGGGCTTGTGTGCGGTAGGGCAAAATTAAATGTGCTGCAAAAGCGTTGGCTTGTGTCTTGGCTTGCAGCTCTTTTAATTTTGCGAAGGGTTGGCATTTTGTCCGTCATTTTATTGTTCGTTTGTTGTCGGTTGTGTCGTCTTTTAGGGTTGCAGCTAACTAGTTTATAGGCGCCACAAATATTCGCCTATACAACTAACATTGGGCAGATAGGCGCCATTTTGTGATGGCTTATTACTAATAGTAAAAATAGCATTTTTTTATTTGCAGCCAAATTATATTTGCGGGAACTAATGGAGGAAATTAGAATACGAGCAGGTACTAGGGAGTAAAAAAAGATGGTACAAATCAACCTAATGCTACACACTTCCTCGTTTCGATTTAAGTTGCTTTTCCAGCCTACAAAGGTGTTTTTAAAATTTGGAATGGATTAGGTAGGGGTAGGTTGGTTTACTTCTGAATACGGGCTTAGGGCGCCCTTACTCCAAGGCACCCTCACCCACCGCAAGCGGTCCCCCCTTTGATGACGTGTGTTCTTTTGCGGTGTCATCGAACCTTTTAGGTTTCCCCTGGGAGAGGGCCGGGGTGAGGGTCTATTATCTACTCGCGAAGCAAATTTCAAAATTTCGTTGGCCACCCAATCCGTGTTTCTAAAAACATCATCGTTGCTAAAGCGTATCACGTTAATGCCTAATTTCTTTAATCTGTTTTCTTTGTAATTATCTTTTTGTTTCACGCTTTCTAATTCGTGTATATCGCCATCCAACTCTACCGCAAATTTTAATTCATGGCAATAAAAGTCTGCCACAAATTTGTCAATAGGATGTTGTCGCCTAAATTTTAATCCGTTTAATCTTCTGTTTCTAATCATCTGCCACATAAATTCTTCCGCCGATGTTTGTTCGCGGCGTAATAATTTTGAAGTGGCTTTAATTAATTTGTTTGCGTTTAATGATTGTGTTGCGTATTTCATCTTCTGCTTCCCTTCACAATTTTATCAAAGTTATAAGCAGAAAAAGGAAAGGTGTTGCTATGGAATGTAGCATTTTGCCCTCACCCCATCCCTCTCCCAGGGGAGAGGGGGTTACAATTTCAACCCAATTATACACACATCATCTATCTGGTCTAAGTTGCCTTTCCAGCTTACAAAAGTATTCTCTAAAATTTTACATTGCTCACGCATGGGTAGTTTGCGGTTGGCTAAAATTAAATCGGCCAGTTGTTTGTATTTAAATTTCTTTCCTTTTGGTCCGCCAAATTGGTCGGCATAGCCGTCGGTAAATAAATACAACATCGCTCCCTTAGCTAAATTAAAGGCATGCGTAGTAAACGATTTATAATTTTCTGTTTTTCCTACCGGCTGTTTGGTGGCGGTTATTTCTTTTAATTCTTCTTCGTTTTCATTAATGTACCATAATGGGTTGTTAGCTCCCGCCCACGCCACTTCGTACGTTTTCTGATTAATTACACATAACGAAATATCCATGCCGTCTTTCACATCGTGCTGGCTTTTCTTAAAAGTTTCTACTACTAACTCGCGCACTTTATCTAATATTTCTCCGGGCTGTAATAATTGTAATTCGTTTACGGCTCTGTTCAAAGCGTTACTGCACACCACACTCACCATTGCCCCCGGAACTCCATGTCCGGTGCAATCAGCTGCAGCAACAAAAAAGTAGTCACCCTGCTTATCGGCAAAGTAAAAGTCACCCGCCACAATATCTTTAGGCCGATACAAAACAAAACTGTCGGGTACCGAGTTGTAAATTTCATCCAATGGCGGCATAATGGCGTCCTGCAAACGTTTGGCGTAGGTAATGCTATCGTGCACTTCCATGTTTTTTTGCGAGATAATGCGGTTTTTTTCCTCTAAATCTTCTTCGTATTCTTCGCTTGTGTTTTTAAAACTTAAGATGATAAAGAATATGACTACAAAAACAATTAGTACCGAACATGCCGAATAAATTGTTTTTAAATATTGTGGTATTTGTACGAGCGGCTCAAAATTAAATTGATACCACGTAATGAAAAAGAACGACAAGACATTAAGCGCGAATAATGAATAAATCGCTTTTGAGTTTCTGAATAAAATGATGGGAATGGCTGCCGATGTCAGTAATAAATATTTATCACCCAGCTCCGAGCTGTTGTGTATACACACCCCAATTAAAAACACAACAGGTATTATTGCGAAATAATACCTGCTAAATGTTAAGTAACCTAAATGATTTAAATATGCCGGAAGCCCAAAGGCGAACAGAAAAGGTAAAGTGAAATAAAGTACGTTGGGTAAATTAAAAAGAGGAGCTGTGATTGAAAAACCAATCATTAAAAAAACATTTATAACGCTCATTCTATTAATAAACAATAAACTCTTTCTGTCATGCGGTTCTTGAGTTTTGTTTATTCCTGATATGATAATCGTTTTCCAAAGTCTATGAAGGTGTTTTACAACCATCTTGCTTGGTTATACCGTGAACCACGCCAAAGGGTTTCAAAATTTAACATTAAAAGCAATAAAAAAGCCCTCATTAAGAGGGCTTCGGGCTATTTTAAATTAATCTGAATCGGTTTATTTTTCGGAAACAGGCTCGTCGTTTTTGAATAGAATTTCTTTCACCTGCATGCCGTTTTCATCAAAAAATAACCACGCGCTGTCTTTTAAGTCATTTTTAAAAAACCCCTTGTAACGCGGTTTACCGTTTTGATAAAACACATTATTAGCACCGTGCTTTAATCCTTTGTCGTAATAGCACTCGCTCCACAATATTCCATTGGCATACCAGGCCATCCATTGTCCGTGACGTTTACCAAATCGGAATACGCCTTTAAACTTGGTGTTGCCGTTTTCGTATTTATCTACAAAATCGCCGGTGTAACTGGTGTCGGGCGGATTAATAATATAAGAGTTGTCGCCTGTGCTTACTTCATTTTTAGCTGTTGTGGTTTGTTGTGTGGAGTCGGCACCGGTTGCATTGGCTTTTTGGCCACTGTTGTTACAAGCAAATAAAATTAAACCGAAAATGGCGGCATACAATAATCGTGTTATCATATTTTTATTTTTTACGTTCAATAGAATAATTAACTAATAATTCAAGACTATCGCGCGAAGCTGATTTAGGAAACTGATTTAAAATAGCCAGAGCTTTGTTTTTATAATCATGCATTACTTTTTCAGCGTAAGCTATCCCGCCTTTTGCAATTACAAAATCAATCACTTCTTTTACCTTATCCGAGTCGGTATTGTGATTTTTTATGATATTGATGATTTTACGTTTTTCTAACCATGAGCTTTGATTTAACGCGTAAATCAAAGGTAGAGTCATTTTCTTTTCTTTAATGTCTATTCCGGTTGGTTTTCCAATTTCTTCACTCGAACCAAAATCAAATAAATCATCTTTTATTTGAAAGGCCATACCGGTTAAAACACCAAACTCTTTAAACAGCTCAATAATTTTTTGATCTTTTGTAACGGATGCCGCTCCGCTCGAACAACAAGCCGCCACTAAGCTGGCTGTTTTCTGACGAATAATGTCATAATAAATTTCTTCCGAAATATCTAAACGACGCGCTTTTTCAATTTGCAGTAATTCTCCTTCACTCATTTCCTTCACCGCGTTGCTGGTTATTTTGAGAAGATGAAAATCATCATTTTCCAATGACAAGAGTAGTCCGCGCGATAAAAGGAAATCGCCAATTAAAACAGCGATTTTGTTTTTCCATAAAGCATTTAGACTAAAGAAACCACGACGCTCATTACTATCGTCAACCACATCATCGTGCACTAAAGTAGCTGTGTGAAGCAATTCAATTAAGGTTGCTGCACGGTAGGTACTGTCATTAATTTCACCAACAGTTTGCGCGCTTAAAAACACAAACATGGGACGCAATTGCTTACCTTTTCGTTTAACGATATAATTAGTGATTTTATCAAGCAGAGGCACAGAGCTTTTCATGGAGTCTTTGAATTTGCTTTCAAAGATTTTCATGTGCTCGGCAACCGGGGCCTTTATGCTTTGTGTGGCGCTTGACATAGTTAGCGTAAATTTAGTTGTTATGACAACGAAAAACAAAAAATAAGTTTGGCGCTTGAGATATCCTTTTTGCCTGATAAAATTATTTGAGTTCTTGTTGCGCCAATTTGTTTTTATTGGCTAATTGTCCGCATGCGGCGTCAATATCTTTTCCTCTGCTTCTGCGTACGTTCACAATAATTTTATTTTTTTCGAGGTGTTGTACAAATGCGGCCAATCGTTCAGGTGTAGTTTGCTTGAATTCGCCATCATCAATCGGATTGTATTCGATGATGTTTACTTTTGACTTTACACGTTTGCAAAAATCAGCTAATTCCTGCGCGTCTTTTAATGTGTCATTGAAATCCCTGAACACAATGTATTCAAACGTAACACGGGTGCCGGTTTTTTCATAAAAGTAATTCAATGCTTCAGCTAAATTATCAAGCGAGTTAGTTTCGTTGATGGGCATAATGTGATTACGCTTTTCGTCATTAGCGGCATGAAGCGATAGCGCAACATTAAATTTTACACCATCATCTCCCATCTTTTTAATCATTTTTGCAACACCGGCAGTTGAGAGTGTAATGCGTTGAGGGCTCATACCTAATCCTTTTGGGGATGTTATTTTCTCGGTAGAAGTTAAAACCTCAGCATAATTCAATAATGGCTCTCCCATTCCCATATACACTATGTTGGTGAGGGGTTTGCCATAGCGTTCCTGTGCCAGATTTTTTACTAATACTACCTGATCAAAAATCTCGTCGGCATTTAAATTGCGCATGCGTTTTAATTTTCCGGTAGCACAAAACTTACAGGTTAAACTACAACCTACTTGCGATGAAATACAAGCAGTCATTCGGTCGCCCGACGGAATTAAAACACTTTCTACAACATAACCGTCGTTAAGACGCATTGCGCACTTAATGGTTTTATCGGCACTAACCTGTAAATCGTGAATTTCAACGGCGTTAATGGTAAACGTTTCTTTCATCCATTCGCGCAGTGCTTTTGATAAGTTACTCATGTCATCAAAATCAATCGCGCGCTTGGCCCATAACCAATCATAAACCTGTTTTGCACGAAACGCAGGCTCGCCATGCTTAACTAAAGCATCAGTTAACTGTTCAAGCGTAAGTGTGCGTATATCGGTTTTTGAAGCCATTGTACAAAGATACTACATTATTAGGCTTTTCACTACCTTTATGGCATGCGCTTTCTGACCGCCTCGCAAATATTTGACGGAAATCAATTTTTAACTGCCAACTCTGTTCTGGTGTTGAACGAATCGAATTGTTTAACAGAAATTACAACTAGCGATAAAATTTCTGAGGATAAACTAGAGAAACATGATGGGATTATCACTCCGGGCTTTATTAATGCGCATTGCCATCTGGAACTATCTCACTTATACAAACACATCAGCGAAAAAACCGGATTTACCGGATTCGCAAAAGAGTTAATGTCGAAACGATTTATTTTTGCACAAGAATTGGTGCAGGAGGCGATGTGGGTTGCTGAAGAACAAATGTGGGAAAATGGCATTGTGGCTGTTGGGGATATTTCAAATTCCGCAGATAGTTTTGAAATTAAATCGAAAAGCGATATACGTTTTCACACGTTTATCGAGCTGATTGCACTAAACCCGGCTTTAAGCGAAAAAGTTTTGACAGCAGGGAAGGAATTACTGAATAAAGTAACACATGGCACCGCAAGTTTAAGTCCGCACGCGCCATATTCGGTTTCTTTTGAATTAATGCAGGCAATTTCTAAAACAGGTCCCGAACATTTACCGCTTACTATTCATAATCAGGAAAGCGCTTCTGAAAATGAATTTTTTGAAAGAGGAACCGGCCCGGTGTTAGATTTGTACAGGCACCTTGGCATCGATATTTCTTATTATAAACCCTACCACCATACTTCATTGCAAGCGTATTTAAAAAACTTTTCTTCCGGCAGAAATCTGATCCTGGTTCATAACACTTTTTCATCGGAAGAAGATATTCGTTTTGCTGAGATGTACAGCAAAAATTTGTATTGGTGTTTGTGTCCTAATGCCAATTTGTATATTGAGAATACTCTGCCAATGGTTGAACTTTTGCAAAAAAACAGCTGTAAAATTGTAATTGGCACCGATAGTTTAGCCAGCAACCACCACCTTTCGGTTTTAAATGAGTTAAATACATTGCTCAAACATTTTCCTTCTATTACAACTCAGCAAGGTTTACAGTGGGCTACGTATAATGGGGCCTGTGCGTTAAATATTTCCGAGCAGTTTGGCGCGCTAAATATTGGAAAAAACAGTGGCCTAAATCTTATCAACTTAGAAAACAACCAATTCGCTTTTCGAAAAAAACTGGCTTAAGGCTTTATACCTCATTTGAGGTATATAAATTGGCAGGGCTATTTAGTAAATTTGCTTACTATGAAAACCCTCGATCAGTTAAAGCCGGGTGAATACGGTGTAATTAAAGAATTTACACAGCGCGATTTAGCATTAAAATTAATTGAAATGGGTTGCTTACCCGGCGAGAAAATTAAACTTACTAAAATTGCTCCTTTAGGAGACCCAATTGCTATTGAGGTTTCTGGTTACGAATTAAGCATGCGCAAACAGGAGGCTTCTGCTGTAATGTTGGAAGATTAATATGTCCTCTGGAAATTCACAAATAAAAACAATATCTGTTGCGCTTCTTGGAAATCCGAATTCCGGTAAAACAACATTATTTAATACACTTACCGGATTAAATCAAAAAACCGGAAATTACCCCGGAGTAACCGTAGATAAACATGTTGGGTTTACGAAAACAAAACGCGCAGATAATGAGGTGAAATTACAAATAACCGATTTGCCGGGCACTTACAGCTTGTTTCCAAAATCGCTTGATGAAGAGGTTGCTTGCAAAGAATTAATCGGATTTCATTCTGCGCCGCCTGACGTTGCTGTTGTTGTAACAGATGCATCAACACTTAAACGGCATTTATTATTAGCTACGCAGGTAATTGATTTAAAAATTCCGGTGGTACTGGTGTTGAATATGATCGATGAAGCTCAAAAGCTGGGCTTGAAAATTGATGCTGATGAAATCAGTCGTTTGTTGGGAGTAAAAGTGGTAATGGTGAATTCGCGAAGCGGCGAAGGAATAGATGAGTTAAAATCCAAAATACTTGAGGCTAAAGAATCAACAAATACATTTATCGAGAGCGCACGAATTGAGACCTTAAAGCAAGACCTGAAAAATTATAAAGACATTGTAACAGCTCAGTTTGATGCAGATATTGATTTAAAAAACAAGCTGAATCAGTTTGAGGAAAAAGATACATTTTATCGATTTAAGACCATCAATTATATTTTTGCGCGTACGGTAAAATCACCTTTGGAAGGCACGCGCAAATTATCTTTTACAATCGATAAATATGTTACCCATCCTGTATTTGGGTATTTGACTTTGCTGTTTGTTTTATTTTCGGTATTTCAGTTCATCTTTTTTCTGGCTGAATACCCAATGGACTGGATAGAAACGTTTTTTTCGTTTCTGATGCAAAAAACATCGGATACTTTACCTCAGGGAGAGGTTTCGGATTTGTTGGTGAATGGTGTGTTAGCAGGATTAAGCGGGGTAATCATTTTTGTACCACAGATAGCTTTGCTTTTTTTCTTTATTGGGTTGCTCGAAGATTCGGGTTATATGGCGCGCGTAAGTTTTATTATGGACAAGGTTTTCCGTCGCTTTGGTTTGAATGGAAAATCCGTTATACCAATTGTAAGTGGCGTGGCGTGTGCGGTGCCTTCTATACTAGGTTCACGTACCATCAGCAACATGAAAGAGCGTTTAATTACAATTTTTATTATTCCGTTAATGAGTTGCTCGGCACGTCTGCCTGTTTATACTCTTTTAATCTCTTTACTTATTCCTGACGATGCCGTATTAGGAATTTTAAATTTAAAGGGATTAACCTTATTTGGATTATATGTTTTAGGATTTGCTGCCACTATGTTAACGGCATTGGCGATGAAATACATTGTGAAGAGCAAAGAGAAAAGTTATTTTGTAATGGAGTTGCCGGTTTATCGTTTACCTCAATGGAAAAGCATTGGAATTATTGTGGTTAATAAGGTAAAAGTGTTTTTATGGGAAGCCGGTAAAATAATTTTAGCCGTATCTGTTATACTTTGGTTTTTAAGTTCACATGGTCCGTCGGACACCTTTGGGAAAGTGGAGGAAAATTTTGCTCAGCAAATGACAAACGTAGACGGCGAAGAAGCAAAGAAAGATCTGATTAAAAAAATGGAATCACAAAAACTGGAGGCGTCTTATGCGGGGATTTTGGGCAAGAAAATAGAACCTGTGATAAAACCATTAGGATTCGACTGGAAAATAGGAATTGCATTAATAACATCGTTTGCGGCTCGCGAAGTGTTTGTTGGTACTATGGCAACGATTTATAGCGCGAACGATTCTGAAAACATTAGTTCAGTCAGAGAAAAACTTATCAGTGAGAAAAATGCCGATACCGGAAAACCGGTTTATAATACTGCAGTTTGTTTATCGTTATTAGTGTTTTATGCATTTGCGATGCAATGTATGAGTACACTTGCAGTTGTGTATCGCGAAACGCAAAGCTGGAAATGGATGACGTCTCAGCTAGTTTACATGAGCGGATTGGCTTACTTTGCTTCTTTAGTTGTTTACCACATCTTCTGAGTAAGGAATTTTAGTGTAATCAATGTTTTTACCGCGCGTTCCTTTAAATCGTTTCCACCAACTTTCACGTTCAGGTAATGGAGTAAAATTGCTGATTTTAACGGATTGGTGATCAATTTCCGGTGTAATATGAGGCAGTGTACGCAATGTGTCAAAGATTACCGGTAAAAATGCAATTCCTTTTGTTCTCTTTTTGCCGAAGCGGTATAACATTTTTGTTTGAAACGGATCGGTTGCTAATGCTATTTTATTATAACCTTTTGCACGCGCAAGATGATAGCCATACCATACGTTTTCAGTACTATGTTCAGCTTTATCTTCTACAATTATATTCTCTTCAGGAACACCAAGTGCCATTGCATATAGCTTCATTATTTTTCCCTCAACATATGGCGTATATACAGAAGAGCCACTCATAATAAGATTTTTTGTATGACCCTTTTTATATAAATGAACAGCCCAGGTAATGCGCATGAGCATCACATTATCCATCTTAGGTTCATTAAAAGGAACACCCGGCACAATAACAGCGTCATATTGTGGGGTTTTTGTTAGAGATTGTTTGTATAATCTTCCGGCAGATGGCGTCATTAAAATGCAACTGCTCAGAAACATACTTAAACCTAAAACGATTATAAGGTGTTTTTTGTGCATAAACCTTGATACTTTAAAGGTACTAAATAAATAATTATTGTATTTTAGTCTCATTGTTAAATTGTGTTACTATGAGAAAACTTATTTTATTAATAACAACTGTAGTGGGGTATTGTTCAAATGCCCAGGATACGGTAAAAGTAGCTTCGCAGCTTACCCCCGAGCAACAGGCGGAGGCCGATTATAACAGTGGTATAGAAAAATTAAAAGGCAGCGACTATGTTACGGCTATCGACTTTTTTACCAAAAGTATCGCTAATAAGCCAACTTTTGATAAAGCACTTTACAATCGGGCAATCGCTTTAACTCAGGTAAAGCGTTATTCAGAGGCTTACGCCGATATTAATAATGCAATTAAATTAACCCCTCAAAACCCGGATGCTTATTTTACAAAGAGCTTAATATTTTTTGCGGAAAACAAAAAGGATTCCCAAATGGTTGCGCTTAATAAATGCATTGGCTTAAAGGATGGGCACGCTGAAGCAAATTATTACAAAGGTTTATTAAACTACGAAGCCGGCGAATACAAAGCAGCTATTGCTGCTTACGATAAGGCCATTTTGTCCAATGGAAATTATGCATATGCGTACAATGATAGAGGAAGTGCGAAACGCGCATTAGCGGATTATGCAGGTGCTATTTCGGATTATGAAAAAGCTATTTCTATTGAGCCAAATCAGGCGTTTATCTATAATAATCTAGGTTCGGCTTGTCGCGACAATAAAAATTTCGCTAAAGCGGTTGAAGCGTACAGCAAAGCTCTTCAGGTTAATGATAAGTATTTAATCGCGTTAACCAATCGTGGCGCGGCGCGTCTTGAAAATGGAAATATCCCCGCTGCCAAAACTGATTTTGAAGAAGCGTTACGCAAAGACCCAAACAGCTCGGCCGCTTATAACGGCCTGGCTTCTGTTTATATAAAACAAAAAGAATATCAGCGCGCGAAAGACATGGCCTCAAAGGCCATTCAGCTGAACGCGAAAAATGGTCCTGCTTATTATAACCGCGGAATTGCCAAACAAATGTTACGCGAAGAAGAAGGGTGTTGTGAAGACTGGAAAAAAGCATTGGAATTAGGAGTGTCTGCTGCAAAATCTTTTATTAACTCTGATTGTAATTAATTATGAAGAAGTTATTTTATCTGTTGGCAGTTGCATGTATGCCGCTGTTCTCCACCGCACAAAATGTTGAATTTGAAAAGAAAAATTTTCCTGATAAAAAAGATGAATTAAGGGAAGCCGTAGCCAATTTTAAAGAGGGTAACTCTATCTTGGAAATGGGTGAAAACATGTCGCGCTCAGCCTTACCTTACTTTTTAAAAGCACAGGCGTTTAATCCCAATAACGCGCTTTTAAATTTCAGAATAGGTGTTTGCTATTTGAATTCTTTTGAACGCAGTAAAGCTTACGAATATATTATTAAGGCTAATCAGCTAGACCCATCGGTTGATATCAAAATTCGTTTTTACATTGCTAATGTGTATCATTTAAAATCAGAATGGGATAAGGCAATAACGGAATATGAGGCTTATAAAGGAACTTTAAATCCCGGAAAACAGGCTGATGAAGTTAAACTGGTTGACCGACGTATTTTTGAGTGCCGCAACGGGAAAGAATTATCAAAATCTCCGATTCGTGTGTTTATTGATAACGTAGGCGCCGAAGTAAATACTTCTTATAACGATTATTCACCTGTTATTACCGCTGACGAAAGTATATTAATGTTTACTTCCCGTCGTCCAGGCGGAATTGGCGGTGATAAAATTGATGAAGCTTTAAATGAACCTTTTGAAGATATTTGGTACTGTACCAAGTCGGGCAAAAAATACACCACAGCAAAAAATTTAGGTTTACCTGTTAACACTGATTTGCATGATGCCGCTATTTGTTTATCTCCTGACGGATCTAAGTTAATTACCTATAACGGATCGAAAAGTGGAGGCGACTTATTTATATCCGAATTAGAAGGGAATGTTTGGACAAAACCGGATCATTTAGGTAAAGCGATTAACTCTCCGGGTCACGAAGCTTCTGCGTCTTTCTCGTTTGATGGAAAAACTTTGTATTTCGTGAGTGATCGTAAAGATGGTTTAGGCGGACACGACATTTACTATTCGGTAATTAATGAGAAAGGTAAATTTGAAAAAGCGGTAAATATTGGAAATGTTATAAATACCGAATATGATGAAGATGGCGTGTTTATGATGCCTGACGGTAAAACCATGTATTTCTCTTCACGTGGACACGGCGGAATAGGTGGTTACGATGTGTTTAAAACAACACTGGAAAATGGTCAGTGGACAAAGCCGGTGAATGTTGGTATTCCTATTAACACGCCTGATAACGATGTGTTTTTTGTGTTGTCGGCTAACGGCCGACATGCGTACTACGCAAGTGCAAGTCAGAAAGGGTTTGGCGGACAAGACATTTACCGAATAACTATTTTGGGTCCTGAAAAGCAGCCATTGTTAAACAACGAAGATCAATTACTGGCCATGGCAGCAGCTCCTATTTCTAATTTAAAGACAGAGGGAGCGGTAGAAGCAAAAGGCCCGAAAATGGCCATGTTGAAAGGGGTTATTACAGATGCAAAAACAGCTCAGGTATTAGAAGCTAACATTGATTTGATTGACAATGAAAAAAACCAGGTGTTGGCTACGTTTAAGTCGAACAGTTTAAGTGGTCGTTATCTGGTTACTTTGCCTGCAGGTAAAAACTATGGTATTGCCGTAAGAAAAGAAGGTTATTTATTCCACTCCGAAAACTTTATTGTAGACATCAACGCAGATTACATTGAAATTACCAAAGATGTGGCGTTGAAGAAAGTGGAAGTAGGAAGCGTAATAGTATTAAGAAATATTTTCTTTGATTTTGATAAAGCAACCATTCGTCCGGAATCGGCTAACGAATTGGATCGCTTGATTAAATTACTGAATGAAAACACAACTTTAAAAATTGAGTTGGGGTCCCATACCGACAGCAAAGGTTCGGATGAATATAATATGAAATTGTCGGATAGCCGTTCCCAATCTGTAGTAAGTTATTTGATTAGCAAAGGAATTCCGGCGGATCGTTTAACGGCTAAAGGTTACGGAGAAACAAAGCCAATTGACACTAATGATACAGACGAGGGAAGACAAAACAACCGTCGTACCGAATTCAAAATTTTGAGTAAGTAATTATATTTTAGATTTGCGTAATGGAATATAGGTTTTATCGTTTTCAATAACGATATGACCTTGTTCCTTTAGACTCAAAATAATTTCATTAAGAAATTTCTGAATTAGGTTCTTGTCTTCTTTCCAAAAGCGCATAACAGTAGCTTTCATAGTGTCTTCTATTCGCTCTATTTTATGTTCTGCAATTCTGCTTAGGTAAAACAGAATTAATTCAGACTTTAATTGCAAATGATCTTGTGAAGATTCCTGCACTTTTACCTCTGTAACGACCGGATTTACTTTTTGCTTTGTTATTTCTTTAAACGGTGTGTCTGAAATGCGTTTTACAGCCCAGCCTTTACCACCATCAAGCGCTGCGCAGAACAGGCGCATGTGGTGTTTTTTCTCAATATAACGCACTAATGTGCTAGGACCTGCTTTGCGAGTCCAGTCTTTGCGTTCAATAAGGAGTGCTTCGCCTTCTTTCAGGTTGATAATAGAGTTAAATACCTGTGAACTTCTTCCCTTACCTTTGATTGGTAATTGTTCAAATTCTGCCGCGGTTAATTTTCTCATGTTTTGTTAATAACTTGTTCAAAAGTATAAAATATATTGATTAATACACTATTAGGCGTTTTTTTGAATTGGTTTAAAAGTATAATTTTTATGTAAAAAAGCGCTCAATATGTGTATTAACTGTTGTTTAATTATTGTTTAAATAACCACAAACATTTGAAATACAGTAATATAACATAAAAGTCTGCCCTTGGGCAGACTTTTATAGGAAAGAAGTAAAAAATTGCGAATTAGTTGTTATTACCCAAAACCTTTAATAATTCATCCAATTTCGGGGTTAAAATAATTTCAGTACGACGGTTTTTCTTCCGGGCTTCTGCAGTTTTTGCCGGATCTAGAGGGAAAAACTCACCACGCCCTGCTGCTGTAATGCGGCTTGCTTCAATTTTAGCGCTGTTAAGCATAATTTTAGTTACAGAGGTAGCTCTCATTACACTTAAATCCCAGTTGTCTTTTATTTCCCCTGCGCCTTTCATAGGAACATCGTCGGTATGTCCCTCTACAAGAACATTAATATCCAGATTTTGCTCTAACACTTTTGCAACATTTTTTAAAGCTTCAATTCCTTTTGGTTCAACATTGGTTTTGCCACTGGCAAATAATAAGCTTTCGTCCATGCTTACGTAAACTTTTCCGTTTTTCTGAGTAATAGTTAAACCTTTGTTCTCAAAATTATATAAAGCGTCGCTTAATTTTTTCTTGAGTTCATTTGCTGCTTTGTCCTTATTCTTTAATATTTCTTCCAGTTCAGAAACTCGAGCTTCGCGTTTTTTTAATTCTACAGCCAGTGCATCTAATTCCTGTTGTTGCTTATTAAGTTTTAATTCAAGAGCTTTTAATTCGTCTTGTTTTTTTAATAATTGTTCCTGGGTTATCTGTAAGTCGGAACTTAGTTTTGCATTATCTTTTTCCGCACCTGCCATCAATTTATTTAAGCGATCTAAAAGCTGCTCGTTTAAGATGTTTAATTTATCGTACTTAGAAGTAAGATTTCGGTAGTTGGAACCGATAATGGACGTATCGCGTTTTAGTCCTGTTGTTATCTTTTCGTTTTTTTCAGCTTGCTCAGTTAATTCGGCCACCTTTGTTTCGTTTTCCTGGGCAGATTTTTTGATTGCGGCCAATTCTTTTTCACATTCCTGCTGTTTAGCTTTTGTTTCTTCCATCAATCGCTGAGGCACACACGAGGCTAAGCCTAAAACCATGGATAAAATTATAATCTGTTTCATTTTCATAAATATTACTCAAAATTAGCATATGCTTAAATAGCCTTCTATCTTAAATGAAGTACTTTTTAACAATGGATTAGTGACAATTTTTAACAACATTAAGGCAACATCAGGTTCTGTTTCCACGTATAATTTTAAAAAAGCTTATGGAAACGCTATCAAAAAACTGGTTAACTGAAGGCTTAATTGATTTTGAGTATAAAAAATACATTCTGTTAGCCTATCTGCAAAAAGTGCACAGGCATTTTAAGGAAAAGAAATTATATCCCGATTTTAATGAGCTAATTGCACATTTTAAGTACCTGCGTGAGTTAAAGGATACTGAGGAACGCCTTCAGTCTAATTTTAAAAAGCAAATTGATCATATTGATCTTAATCAGCTCACTGTTAATTATAAACCGGAAGGGGAAGAAGAGTGGTTGCGCGAAATAAAACAAGTGATTGAATTTGGCATACCGCTGATGGCAATAGAAATTATGGAGGGTAAGACGGTTTATGATTACGTAGAGAAACAAATTTGTGTTGAACACCTGGGTATTTTGCCGATTAATAAAAATGAGGGATATTTTCTTTTGCAGTACCATACCAATAAATTAATAAAGGCTTATTCATTTAATCTTTCGCCAATATCCTACATGAACGAAACGGCAATGGGTCTACATGCCAATTATTTTTCTTCATTCACTACTTCATTGGCAATGCCTCTCGATAAAATAAAACAGGAAATAATTTATCAAAACCCATATTTACCTAATCCTGCTGTTTATGTATTTAAGGCTAAAACCGATTTGCCTGAAGAGGAAACCTTTTTACCAATTGCCAAACGTTTATTGTTTAGCTCTATAGCAGCATCAACCAAAATTTAACTTGCTTTTTAAAGCCGTATCTTCTAATTTCAGTCACATAAATCAAACTTTATGTTCCGGATAAATAATTTTGCCGACTACGAAAAAGCCTATAAAAATTCAGTCGAAAACCCGCACGCGTTTTGGGATACCATTGCCGAAAATTTTAAATGGCATAAAAAGTGGGAAGAAACGCTGCATTGGAATTTTAAAGACTACAATGTAAAATGGTTCATTAACGGTAAACTTAATATAACTGAAAATTGCATTGATCGTCATTTGCCTGCTAAAGCGAATGATACCGCTTTTATCTGGGAATCTAATTTTGAAGACCGACCCAACAGAACAATAACATATCAGGAATTACATGATGAGGTTTGTAAAGTAGCGAATGTTTTAAAAAAGTTGGGAGTGAAAAAAGGCGATCGAGTATCCATATACATGCCAATGATTCCTGAAACTGTTTTTGCGATGTTAGCTTGCGCGCGTATCGGAGCAGTTCATTCTGTGGTTTTTGCCGGTTTTTCTGCTTCCTCTTTGGCCGGCCGTATCCAGGATTCTGATTGTAAAGTTGTTTTAACTTCTGATGGAGCTTATCGTGGCGATAAATCAATTGCCTTAAAAAGTGTTGTGGATGAAGCCTTGGAAACTTGTGCTTCTGTCACCAATGTTATTGTCTATAAGCACACGGGCGTTCCCGTAAATTTTGTGAATGGACGTGATGTGTGGTGGGACGATGTTGTTCCTGCAGCGGATAAATTTTGCGCACCGGAGGTAATGGACAGCGAAGATATGCTGTTTATTCTTTATACTTCCGGCTCAACCGGAAAGCCAAAAGGCGTGGTTCACACCTGTGGCGGATACATGGTTTATGCGTGCTATAGTTTTGTTAACACGTTTCAATACAATCCGGGCGATATTTACTGGTGTACAGCCGATGTAGGCTGGATTACAGGACATTCGTACATTACTTACGGGCCACTATTAGCAGGGGCCACTTCGGTAATTTTTGAAGGGGTACCAACTTATCCGGACGCAGGGCGATTTTGGAAAATAATTGACAAATATAATGTCACGCATTTTTATACTGCGCCTACTGCTATTAGAGCTTTGGAAGCCGCAGGTTTAAACTACGTTAGTCCGTATAAATTCACCAGCTTAAAAGTGTTAGGAAGTGTTGGCGAACCAATAAACGAGGAGGCGTGGCACTGGTACAATAAAAATATTGGTAAGGAAAATTGCCCCATTGTTGATACCTGGTGGCAAACCGAAACGGGAGGAATACTTATTTCTCCGCTTGCAGGAATCACAAAAACAAAGCCTAGTTTCGCTACCTTACCCTTACCGGGTATACAGCCTATTTTAGTGGATGAAAAAGGAAATGAAATAAAGGGGAATAATGCTGAGGGAAATTTATGTATTAAATTTCCATGGCCTTCCATGATTCGCACAACGTACGGAGATCATGAACGTTGTCGCCAGACGTATTTTGCCGCTTATGAAAATCTTTATTTTACCGGCGACGGATGTAAGAGAGATGAAAACGGTTATTACCGGATTACCGGTCGTGTGGATGATGTAATTAATGTTAGCGGTCACCGTATTGGTACGGCAGAAGTTGAAAGCGCTATTAATACACATGCTGATGTTGTAGAAAGTGCGGTTGTGGGTTTTCCTCATGAAATAAAAGGGCAGGGAATTTACGCATATGTGATAACGCCCTCAACAGAAAAAAACCACGACATATTACGAAAAGAAATAATTGCTGAGGTAAATAAGGTAATCGGTCCAATTGCTAAACCAGATAAAATTCAAATTGTAAGTGGTTTGCCTAAAACGCGCAGCGGTAAAATTATGCGACGCATATTGCGAAAAGTGGCGGAAGGCGATGTGTCTAATTTGGGTGACATTTCCACACTGCTTGACCCAAATGTTGTGGATGAAATTGTAAAAGGAAAGTTGTAAGAATTTAACGAAGGATGTCAGATTTAAAATTACATTTTGATTATTTAGATTCTCAAATTGGTGAAATTGAACTTACTTCAACAGCCGGAGAATTACTGTCGGTGTTATTTGTAAAAAACGGAAAAACAATTCTTGAAAAACAGCCTTTTTCTTTTTCTCCGGTAAACAAAGAAGCAAAAAAACAACTACAGGCGTATTTTAATAAGGAACTAACGGTTTTTAACTTGCCGTTAAAGCCCGCCGGACCGGAATTTGAAAAACGGGTTTGGGCGGAATTACTTAAAATACCATTTGGTAAAACTATTTCATATTTAACACTGGCAAAAAAGTTGGGTGATGAAAAAGCTGTTAGGGCTGTTGCGGCAGCAAACGGAAAAAACCCTATCAGTATTGTTATTCCTTGCCATCGCGTAATTGGTTCCGATGGTAAACTCGTTGGTTATTCGGGCGAACTCTGGCGCAAAAAATGGTTGTTGGAACACGAAAGCGGACAAGAAAGTTTGTTTTAATTTTATATGGCCGGCACCCTAAAGGCGAGACAAAACATCCCCCAAATTGGGGGAAGGTAAATTATGCCTAATCAAGCACATAGCTTTTTCGTCGGCATATTCAGCAGTTTATCTAAAAAATTGGCTAAAGCCTGATTTTTAAGGTAGTTTCGCTCCTGTTTTTAAATCTTAGCAAATGAAACGTTTTCTTGTATTTATTTTAGCCATTAACTTTTTAGGTAAACAGGTGGCTAAAGCCGATGAGGGCATGTGGTTACCAATGTTATTAGGTGAGCAGGTTTATGCTGATATGGTAAAAAAAGGATTGAAACTTTCCAAAGAGCAACTTTACAGTATCAATCAGGCTAGTATAAAAGATGCCATTATTATTTTTGGTGGCGGATGTACCGGAGAAATTGTAAGTAAAGAAGGGTTAATTTTCACGAATCACCATTGTGGTTACAACGCAATTGCAGCTGCATCAACAGTTGAGCATAATTATTTACGTGACGGTTTTTGGGCAAAATCAAAGCAAGAAGAAATTCCTGCTCCCGGTGTACACGCACAGTTTTTAGTAAAGATTGTGGATGTTACCGACAAGGTAAATGAAAAAACTAAAGATTTTAAAGCGGTTGAGTTAATGCAGAAATTGAATGGCATCTTGGCTGAAATTGCTAATAAAGAAACAGAAGGTACTGGTTACGAAGGGCGTGTTGCATCGATGTTTAAAGGAAACCAATATTTACTTTTTGTTTACGAGCGTTTTAAAGATGTTCGTTTAGTAGGTACGCCTGCTGAAAGCATTGGGAAATTTGGTGGGGATACTGACAATTGGGAGTGGCCACGTCATACCGGTGATTTTTCAATCTTCCGAGTATATATGACTAAAGATGGAAAGCCTGGAGATTATGCATCTGATAATGTTCCGTACAAAGCAAAATACTCACTTCCGGTGTCTATTAAGGGAGTTAAAGACGGCGATTTCGCAATGATTTTTGGTTATCCAGGAGGCACTAACCGTTATGAAACATCTTATGGTGTTAAATTAAAAACTGATATTGAAAACCCATCCTTGGTTAGTTTACGCGATCAGCGTTTAAAATTCATGTACCAGGAAATGATTAAAGATCCTGCAGTAAAATTAAAATTAGCAGGATACTATGCTGGTGTTGCTAACTACTGGAAGTTTTTTGACGGAGAATCAAAACAGCTATTAAAATTTAAAACTTACGAGGAAAAACAAGCTAACGAAGCAGCATTTGCCACTTGGGCAAAGGGCAAACCTGAATATGAAAATTTATTCAGTGAATACGCAAAAATTTATGATGCCTGGAGACCGTATGCTAAACACCGTGTGTATTTAAACGAAGGAATTATGGGCTCACCGCTTATTGCAATGGCTGCAAATATGCAGCGTTTGGATGCTGTAATGAGCAAAAAAGACGCGTCTAAGGAAGATATCGATAAAACAGTAAACTTATTAAAGAAAGCACACGAGGCGTTTCTTAAAGGAGAAGACGTAACTTCTGATAAAAACATTTTGGCTTTTGTAACAGAAAGTTTTTATAAAGATGTTGATGCAACTCAACACCCAAAAGGATTTTACAATTGGATAAATTCAAAATTCGGTGAGTTGAAAAACAAGCAAGCTTACATTATGTTTGCTGATCATGTATTTAATAACACCATGTTATTAGATTCAAAAAAATTCGAAGCATTTATGGCTAATCCAGATACGGCGGCTCTTCACAAAGATCCTGCATTTATGGTTGCCAACTCGTTTAACTCAAACTTTAATACCAACTATCAGAAATACTTTATGGATTTTACGGCTCAAAATAATTATTTAGGGCGTACTTATTTAAAAGGTATTTTAGAGATGAACAAGGGTAAAAAAATGTATCCTGATGCTAACTTTACAATGCGTGTATCATACGGAAATGTTAAATCTTATACGCCACGTGACGGAGTTAAATACAGTCATGTTTGTACATTAAAAGGTGTTTTAGAAAAATACAAGCCGGGGGATTATGAGTTTGATTTACCTGCTAACTTAATTGAAGCGGCTAATAAGAAAGATTTTGGTCAGTATGCCGATCCAACCGTAAATGATATTGTTGTGTCGTATATTACTACAAACGATATTACAGGTGGAAACTCAGGATCTCCTGTAATTAATGCAAAGGGCGAATTAATTGGTTTGGCATTTGACGGAAATTACGAGGCCTTAAGCCATAAAATTACATTTGATAAGGATCTTAACCGCACAATTAATGTGGATGTTCGATATGTGTTATGGGTAATTGAAAAATTAGGCGGAGCTACAAACATCATTAGCGAATTAGACTTACGTAAAAACTAATAGCATTCAATTTCTTTAAAGCCCTCTCAGTAATCTGAGAGGGTTTTTTATTTGAATTATTTTCTGCACTTTTAATAGAAATTTTGCTTTATGGGTTTTGAAAATCTTAAAAAGACACTAACAGCTTTTAATGAAACTTCTGCTCAGCAAAAACTAATTGCTTTTGAAGCTTTATCTCGCAAGAAATTAAGTTCACCCACACTCATTAAAAAGTATCACGATGCTTTGTTGTTTACCTTGGCATATCCTGAAAATGAAGCCATTCGCGATATTGCTGCTACCGAAATGGAGCGACTTGGGACACAAATAAAAAAACTAAGTTCTGATCAAAAGGAAAAACTTGTGATAAGCGGGATTACCAATTGCAGAACGGACGGTGCGTTTAGCTGGAGTCTTGCTAAATGGTTATTAAAAGAATACAAAACGGATGTGTTGATGCATTCTCTCGATGAAAACGGAGCGCATCCAAAAGAAGTGTTTAAATACGCTTTTCCTGATATGGAATTTGAGATGTTGTCGGATGAAAAACTTAATTCTGAAAAATGGATAGAACAGGTTAGTGGAACAAAAGACAAACATGAAAAACTAGCGTGGATCGTAAATCAATTAGACGCAATCAATGCTCCTGATGCATTAAAAGAACAACTGTTCGAGTCGCTAAAAGTATACATAACGATTAAAGGAGATAACCGAAAATTTTCACGCAGTTTCGGCAATTTGTTTCCTGAAAAAACATATTATCACAGCAATGGAATATTAAAAAAGTTTGACGAAGCGGCACTAATTAATAAAAAGCTTCCGGAAGCTAAAAAGATTAGCAGGGAAGAAAAAAACAAAATCATCAATGTTTCCCGAACAGCTTTGGCTTTGTTGAATCGAGAAACCGACCCTGTTACCTATTGCAATGAAGAAGGTGTGCGGTACTACGAACTTGAACATGGCTTGTCAATTGCCTTGTTTAGCATGTTGCCGAATCGACGCCTTCCATTAGAATCATATATTGGTTTTATGATGTATAAAAACGGTTATCCAATGGCGTATGGCGGAGGATGGCTGTTTGGGCATCGGTCGTTATTAGGCATTAATATTTTTGAAGCATTTAGGGGCGGAGAGTCAGCATTTGTTTTTGCACAATTATTAAGGACATATAAAAACGCGTTCGGTGCCGAGTATTTTGAAGTAGAGCCGTATCAGTTCGGTAAAAACAATCCGGAAGGATTAAAGTCTGGCGCGTTTTGGTTTTATTACCGTTTTGGTTTCCGTCCTTTAAGTCAGCAATTAAATCAATTAGCTTCAACAGAAGCTTCAAAAATTGCATCAGTAAAAGGATATCGCTCCTCGATAGAAACATTAAAAGAATTTACGGCAGGAAATGTATTTGTCAATTTCAGTAAACATGCTGCCCCTGATAATCCATCCTTAATAAGTAAATTTATTACAAAAGTGATTGCCGAAAGATATAAGGGCGATCGTTCAAAAGCGGTTTCAGAATCAAAAAAACAAATTGTTAAGGAATTGAAATTGTCTGCTTCTTTTGTGCGCAAAAATCAAGTTGGTTTAAATAAACTAAATATGTTTTTAAGTCTTTGTATTGATTTAAACTACTTAAATATTCAACAGAAAGCACAACTGATAAAGCTAATTGAGCAAAAGTCAAATTCAGAAATGGATTATATCAAAACTTTAAGCAAATTCAATTTGCGCAAATTGTTAAATAAGAATTGCGTTAAGGCTATTTCTTATTAATTAGCCATACCCCTAATACGATAACGGCAACAGAAAACAACTGTATTATACTGATTTGTTCTCCTTCCAGAATACCCCATCCAATTGCTACAATCGGAATGAGGTAGGTACAGCTTGCGGCAAAAACGGTTCCGGCTTGTTTAATAAGGTTATTGTAAATGATAATAGAAAGAGCGGTACCCATTATGGCAAGAACGCATATAAATCCAAAAGAGCCATATCCGTTTTGGTGCTCCATTAAATGCTGCTGGAAATCTGTACTGGAAAAAAGGTACACCAATGCCAAAGGCCCAATAATTGTGAACGACCAAACTGAAGCGGCAACGGAGTTTACGTCAGACAGGTAATGTTTAATACCATTTACGCTTAAGGCATAACAAAATGTAGCGGCAACAACCAACAGACTGTAATTTAAGTTTTTTGACGATTCAGAATCGCTGTTAAATCCCAACAGCATCACGGCGCCAACTAGCCCTACTGCTACACCAAGCAATTGAGAGTTTTTGATTTTTGTTTTATAAATCAATGCTCCCAAAAGAACTGTAAAAAGTGGCGTTAAAGCATTTAACATTCCGGTTAAACTGCTGCTGATTTCCGTTTCGGCCTTTGTAAATAAAAATGCAGGAATGAAATTACCAAACACACCCATGAGCAGTAATCCTTTTAGGTTCTTTTTTAAATCAAAGTTTTTATAATGTTTTATCAGAAGCGGAGAAAGAAAAACAAATGCAATTGCAATTCTTAATGCCGCAACCTCATCGCTGGTAAAGGCCACTAGCCCTTGCTTCATCAGAATAAAGGAACTTCCCCATATTAGCGATAGAACAATAAGTATGATCCACGAAGAGGCGGACTGTTTCATAAGGTGAGTAATCGTTTAAATTAATTTGTTGGGTTGAAGGTAAGCTTTGTCAAAAGTATTTTTTGCATTTAATTAAAAACTTTTGATATTTGCCCACAAAATGATGATTAACAAGATAAAATGTACTAAGAAACTTTTCCGATAGGAAGGGCTGTACATTCTATTATAATAATTACATAAAGCCTTTCCGATGCGGGGAGGCTTTTTTGTTTAATTAAAAAAGAAATAAAAATGAAAGTTGCAGTAGTAGGCGCCACAGGATTAGTTGGCACTGTTATGTTACAGGTTTTAGAGGAAAGAAATTTTCCGGTTACTGAATTGATTCCGGTAGCTTCAGAAAAATCGGTAGGAAAAGAAATAGAGTTTAAAGGTAAAAAGCACAAAATTCACTCGATTGATCAGGCTGTAGCATTAAAGCCTCAAATCGCGTTGTTTTCGGCAGGCGGAAGCACATCGTTAGAAGTGGCTCCAAAATTTGCCGCTGTTGGCACAGTGGTAATTGATAATTCTTCCGCATGGCGTATGGATCCAACAAAAAAACTGGTAGTTCCTGAGATTAATGCCGGCGAATTAACCGCGAATGATAAAATCATAGCAAATCCTAACTGTTCAACCATTCAAATGGTAGTTGCATTAAACCCGCTCCATAAAAAATATAAAATTAAGCGTGTTGTTGTTTCTACATATCAATCGGTAACAGGCACAGGGGTAAAGGCCGTTAGTCAGTTAAACAACGAACGCAACGGGGTTAAAGGCGAAATGGCATACAAATACCCAATCGATTTAAACGTAATCCCCCAAATTGATGTTTTTTTAGATAACGGTTATACCAAAGAAGAAATGAAAATGGTGAATGAAACTAAAAAAATCATGAGTGATAAATCAATTGCGGTGACGGCAACTACTGTGCGCATACCGGTAATGGGCGGACACAGCGAAAGCGTAAACATTGAGTTTGAAAACGAATTTGAATTGAACGATATTTTTGAAATCATGAAAAATACGCCAGGCATCATTTTGCAGGATGATCCGGCTAATCAGATTTATCCGATGCCAATGAACGCACATCAAAAAGATGAGGTGTTTGTTGGAAGAATTCGTCGTGATGAATCACAGCCAAAAACCTTAAACATGTGGATTGTTGCCGATAATTTACGAAAGGGAGCGGCCACCAATGCTGTTCAAATTGCCGAATACTTGGTTAAAAGCAAATTGGTTTGATAGTTTGATTTATTAAATTTAAATTTATTACATGATTACACGCCCGTTTAATTTCAAAAAATGGATAGATGAAAATCGCCATTTGTTAAAACCGCCGGTAAATAATAAGGTGGTATATAAAGACGCAGAATTTATTGTAATGGTTGTTGGCGGACCTAATTCGCGTAAAGACTATCATTATAACGAAAGTGAAGAGTTTTTTTATCAATTAGAAGGCGATATAATTGTGCAGGTTCAGGAAGACGGTAAAGCGGTTGAGGTTCCAATTAAAGAAGGAGAAATTTTTTTACTACCTCCACGTGTCCCGCATAACCCGCGTCGCTTTTCCAACACCATCGGATTAGTGATGGAACGAAAAAGAAGAGAGGGCGAGAAAGACGGATTGTTGTGGTTTTGCGAGAATTGTAATGAAAAGCTATATGAAGAATATTTTAAATTGACAGACATTACATCTCAGTTTCAGTCGGTTTTCGAAAAATTTTACAACTCTTCTGATTTGAGATCCTGTAAAAAGTGCGGACATGTTATGGATCCGCCACCCGTTATTTCTTAATTTGTTTTCTTTGAGGGCCATTTGGCCCTTTTTTTAAATGTTCTATAACGGGCAATAACAGCGCTATCTTTCGAATTTATTAGCCGGTTTTTAAAAAACAATTCATTCCAGTTAGTTTCAGAAACGTATTAATTATTTATATAAAATATTGAAAATCATATTTAAATATTCTATATCTGTTTTCAGAAAAGTAATATTAAACTAATTTAATTCTGAATTGTTCTCCATTATTAAAGAATTTAGCGAATTTATTCCAAACACATTAAGCGACTAAGTGTTTCGCAATGAATTACAGCAAATTGCGAATTATTTTTTTAACAAATATAAGTTAGTGAAATGGCTGTTTAAATGAGTAAAAAACATGGCAAGCCCCTTATTATGTGTTAACTTTAAAATATCAATAGAAAACTACATACACAATGAAGAACTCAATATCATTAAAATCGTTACTGGCAATAGTTATCTTGTTTCAGTCAATAACTTTTTTAGCTCAAAACTCAAAGCAGGCTACTTTTTTTGACAGAAAAAAGGCAGAGGCTGATGCGAAAGCCAAAGGGATTCCTGAAGGGGATATGGAAGGGTATTTATTTGCTCTTGAGCGCGAGTTTTATGACAACCAGAATTTTCATCCATTAAACCCGAATGATCCTTATGGGATTCATACAATGGCTAAAGGAACCAACCCGAGCACTCAAGGAGCAGGTTGCCCTAACGCAAGTTTTGAAGTTGGAAGTTTTGGTAACTGGGGAGGAAGTACCGGTCAGGCTCAGACTTGTGGCGCTGCGGGTGCATTAAGTCCTGTTTACACTCAAACTAATGCAACAATTGTAAGTCCTGCCGGTGCAAATGCCGGTTTAACTAATGCGCAGAATTATCATACGGTTATGACTATTCCGGCAACTAATCCTGTATACCCTACATGTAATCAATTTGGGTACGATTCAATTGCTGTTAAGGTGGTAGGTACACAAACAGTTTCTGATGTACCGCATGTTTGTCCTTTTTATACCGATGGAGCTTCAGCCCGAATGAATGGCGCCATAGCTAACTACCGCGCATGTAAATTAAACTACAATTTTGCCATTACTCCTACTAACAGAAACATTACCTATGCGTTTGCATTGTGTATTTATGATGGAGGACACTCTGCCAACCAGCAACCTTGGTTTCAGGTGACCGTAAAAGATCAGAATGGTAATCCGATTGGTGGTAATTGTGGTGTTTATAACGTAAATGCAACAATGGCTTCAACTGATACATCTTTCCGCACAAGTGCTTTAGGAACATGGTATAAATATCGTCCTTGGCGTCAATATGGTGTTGATTTATCATCACCAATTTACGCGACTGTAACTGCAGTTAATTTAGAGTTTACCGTTGGTGGTTGTTGTGCAGCAGGTCACTGGGCTTACGCATATGTAGATGCTGAATGTTCTCAAGGTGGTGCGCATTCAAGTTTATGTGCAGGCACCAATACAGCGGTATTAACCGCACCAACCGGTTATATTCAATATCAATGGTATCAATTACCAGGGATGACTCCAATGTCGCCTGCAATTGGTGGTAATACCGGAACTTTAACCATTAATCCGGCTATCGTGGGTCAGGTTTATCAGGTTCAAATGAAAACTCCAACCGGATGTACAATTACATTAAACGATACAATTAAAATTAGCGGTGTACAAATTACCAGTGTTGGCTCAACGCCTACTTGTCCGGGAGGAAACAGCGGAACAGCTGTAGCTCAGGTAATTGGAAGTAACGTTGGATATAATTTCACGTGGGTCAACTCTGCAAATGCCGTCGTAGCGACCAACAGTTTAGCCACAAATTTACCACCAGGGGTTTATACGGTTTCGGTAACAGCAATTTCCTGTGGTGTTGCCACCTCAACTGTGCAAGTGGGGGTTGCACCGCCTACCTATTATACAAAATCCGCCCCTTATTGCGGAAGTATGGCCATATTAACAGCAACAACAGGAACAAATTATCAATGGTATCAAAATTTAACGCCAATTCCTTCAGCTTCGGGTCAGCAAAGTATTTCGGTAAACAATCCAACTAATGGAGCTGTTTATTATGTAACATATACAACACCACAAGGCTGTAAAGATTCCGTTAGAATGGTCCTTGCCCAAATACCGGGCGGAAGTATTTATGTAAGTAATGTGAAGCCAATTTGCGTTACCAGTGGTTCAGTCTCCTATGGTGTAGTTAATTTATCTACTGCTCAGCTGGGGCCATACTCATACACCGTTACAGGCCCTGGTGGATTTAATAACATTCTAGGTCCAACTACGCTTAAAAAGGATAGTGTTACAGGTCTCTCTATTGGAACATATACTGCAAATGTTTTTGATGGCGCATGTTGGTATTCGCAAACATTTACGGTTACACCTTATACATTCAATTATACTGTAACTCCAACTACCCCAACAACACTTTGTATTACTGGCACCGTTCCAATGGCTGCTAATTTCGGAACCATGGTTCCTACAGCTTGCGGACCTTCAACCGGTGGTGGTTGTGCTTCACCGAATATCGTACCAATTGGTACCGGTAATGTGGCCAACACTTCGTTCACTTGGCCTTGTATTTACGGACATTATTATAGAAATAACCGCCACCAATTGTTATATACCGCTGCAGAATTATTGGCAGCGGGTGTTCAGCCGGGTGTAATTTCTTCGTTAGAATTTTTCATTACTTCTAAATTACCAAATGGCACTAACTCATCTGGCTATATAGGAACATTACCGGGCTTTACCATAAAAATGAAATGTACAAACCTAACAACCCTAAACAATACCTGGGATAATACAGGATTTACAACTGTATTAAACGCGGCTAACTATACTCCGGTATTGGGTTGGAATACGCATACATTTAACACTCCTTATGAGTGGGATGGTGTTTCAAGTATTTTAGTTGACGTTTGTTATGCGCTTAATACGGGTGTGAGCTGGACCTCAAATCCGGTAATGCCTTCAACAAACATAGGAGTAATCAGAACTCGTTATTCTTTTAGCGACTCACAACCAATGTGTGGTACTACTAGCTTTGCTACAACTTCTATGAACCGTCCAAATGTACGTTTTGGAAACTGCGGAGCAACAAATCCTGCAAACTTTACTTATAGCTGGACTCCAAGTTATGCGTTAACCAGCACATCTACTCAAAGCACGGTTGCAACACCAAGCGTTAGTACAATTTACACGATCACCGTTAATCCTAAAAACCAGACGAACTGCGCACAGTCACAAACCGTAGATATTCAGGTGTTCAATCCAATAACACCTACAATTACAAGTGGCGCTTTCTGTACTAATTTTGCTCCTACGGCAATTACAGTGTCTCCTACAACCGGATCTTGGACACCTTGTGCATATTTAAGCGGAACAGGTGTGTTTACACCTTCACTTGCAGCGGTTGGGGCAAACACGGTTGCTTATACAGTAGGTCAGGGAACTTGCTCCGCAACAAGCACCTTAAACATTAATATGGAACAATATAATCCAGCCACACTTACCGGTTCCATCAGTCCTTTATGCGTAAGTGATCCAACCATTAACTTAATGAGTCTTGTCGCCAATACAACTGGAACTTGGTCGGGTACAGGTATTACGGCAAATGTTTTCAATCCTTTAACAGCTGGAGCCGGTGTTTATAATTTAACGTATAATACTAATTCAGTTCCAACAACTAGTTTGTGCCCTGATATGTCAACCTTACAGGTTAACGTTTATACAATTGCACAACCAACAATTACGCAGGTTGGACCTTATTGTAATACAATGGCGCCTGCACAATTGATTGTATCACCTACAGGAGGTGTATTTGTTGGTGTTAATACAAATGCAGTTTCTTCAACCGGATTATTTGACCCTCAAATTGCTATAATTGGAACTAATACAATTGGTTATACAGTTACCAGTGGTCCTTGCGTTAAAACAACTTCAATAGACATTAACGTAGAGAAGTTTATTCCTGCTACTTTAACTTCAAGTGTTGGTCCGTATTGCTATAATGATGCTCCAACTAACTTAAATGGCATTGTATTAACCACAGGAGGTACTTGGTCAGGGCCGGGGGTTAACGCAAATAACTTCAACCCAACTTTCTCAGGTGCAGGAACATTTATTTTAACATATAATACTCATTCGAGCCCTACAGCAAGTTTATGTCCGGATGTTTCAACAATTGCGGTTCATGTAAATCCACAGCCAATCGCAAACATTGTAACATCTACGATTACATCTTGTGTGCCTGGTCGAATTACATTCAGCTCACCTAATGTAAATACTGGAACCGGTTTCTGGTCGTTTGGCGATAATGCAACCGCAAACGGTTTATCTGCAACGCATACTTATACGGCTCCGGGTAACTACTTTGTTACATTAGATTATATGGACAACATCGGATGCCGTGTGTATACCCAAATGCCAATGCCAATAGTGATTTACCCTTCGCCGAAAGCAGACTTTGACATTACTCCGTCTTCAAACATCAGTATTGCAAACCCTGATGTAGTGTTTATGAATACCAGTACAATATTACAAAACAATACGTATTACTGGAATATCGGCAACATTATGCAAAGTACAGCGTTAAATGCAAGTTATCAGTTCAGCCAACATGGCTTTATGTACGTAACGTTAATAGCAACTAACGAATACGGCTGTACAGATACCATTACAAAGGTAGTTAATGTTGCGAACGATTACGGAATTTGGGTTCCAAACTCATTTACACCGAATGGCGATGGTTTAAATGACGACTTCCGTGCGATTGTTTCTCCTTATGGTTTAGATTTAACATACTACAAAATGGAAATTTTTGACCGTTGGGGTGAGCGTTTGTTTACAACATCTGACTTTACTTTAGGCTGGACCGGAGCCGTGAATAACAATGGCGATCCTTTAAAAGATGACATTTATGTATACAAAATACAATATAAAACAGCCGATGGAGAGGTAAAAAACAAAACAGGTCACGTTACTTTAATAAAATAATAAAACTTCATACATGTAAAAAGCCGCAGAAATGCGGCTTTTTTATTTGGGTTAATTTTTGTCATATTTTTCAACAGGCAACACAAAAACAGGCGCTTATTTTACCTTTGCTTTCGAAATAACAGGCATTTACCAAATTATGAGCCAATTGAAGAAGATAAATAGCGCCTTAGTATCTGTATTCTATAAAGATAACCTTGAGCCAATTATTAAAAAATTAAACGAATTAGGAGTAACTATTTATAGCACCGGAGGCACGCAAACCTTTATTGAAAACTTAAAAGTTCCGGTAAAGCCAGTTGAATCACTTACCGCTTTTCCTGAAATTTTGGGAGGCCGTGTTAAAACTCTGCACCCGAAAATCTTTGGAGGAATTCTTGGGAGAAGGGAATTGCAAAGTGATGTAGAACAAATGGAGAAGCACGAAATCCCAACTATCGATTTAGTGATTGTGGATTTATATCCGTTTGAGGAAACCGTTTCAAAAGGGGCATCGGAACAAGATATCATTGAGAAAATTGACATTGGTGGAATATCTTTAATTCGTGCCGCTGCTAAAAACTTCAATGATGTTATTATTGTTTCTTCTCGAAACGATTATAAAGAATTACAGAACTTATTAGAAAGCAAAAATGGTTTTTCCGATATTTCTGACAGAAAAAAATTTGCAGCTAAAGCCTTTGCTACAAGTTCACATTACGATACAGCAATTTTTAATTACTTCAACCAAACTGAACATATTCCGCAATTTAAACAAAGCATTCAATCTGCGCAGGTTTTACGTTATGGAGAAAACCCACATCAGCAAGGTGTTTTTTATGGTGATTTGGATGCAATGTTCGAAAAGCTGAATGGCAAAGAACTTTCTTATAATAATTTATTGGACGTAGATGCTGCTGTTAATTTGATTGCTGATTTTACCGAACCAACTTTTGCAATATTAAAACACAATAATGCCTGTGGTGTTGCTACGCGCTCAACAATTAAGCAAGCGTATATCGATGCATTGGCAGGAGATCCTGTTTCTGCATTTGGCGGAATTTTAATTGCCAATAAAAACATTGATGCAGATACAGCGGTCGAAATAAATAAATTATTTTGTGAGGTGGTTATTGCAACTTCCTATGACGCAAAAGCAGTTGAGGTATTAAAGTCAAAGCCAAACCGGATTATTCTGGTGCAAAAAAACGTTGAATTAACACACAAGTCGTTTCGTACATTATTGAACGGAGTTATCGAGCAGGATAAAGATTCGAAAACAGAAGTGGAAGCAGATTTAAAACCTGCAACAACCAAAACGCCAACTAAAGAGGAAATTAAAGACTTGTTATTTGCCAATAAGCTAGTAAAGCACACTAAATCCAACACAATTGTTCTTGCCAAAAACGGACAATTACTGGCAAGCGGCACAGGACAAACTTCACGCGTAGATGCCTTAAAACAGGCCATTACAAAAGCGGTTAGTTTTGGTTTCGATTTAAAAGGAGCGGTTATGGCTAGTGATGCATTTTTCCCTTTTCCCGACTGTGTGGAAATTGCACATAAGGCAGGCATTACAGCGATAATTCAACCGGGAGGCTCAATAAAAGATAAGGATAGTGTCGACTATTGTAATAACAACGGCTTAAGCATGGTGTTTACCGGAACGCGTCATTTTAAACATTAATTGAACTATTTGAAATTTATATCGTACAACTAATTAGAAAAGAAATTTAAGATATGGCATTATTTGATTTTTTAACTCAGGACATTGCAATTGACTTGGGAACAGCAAATACTATTATTATTAATAATGATAAGGTAGTAGTTGACGAGCCTAGTATTGTGGCGGTAGACAGAACAAGCGGAAAGGTTATTGCTGTAGGTAGAGCTGCGCAAATGATGCATGGTAAAACCCATGAAAACATTAAAACAATCCGTCCGTTAAAAGACGGTGTTATCGCGGATTTCCAGGCTGCTGAAGAGATGATTAAAGGGATGATTAAAATGATTAATCCCGGAAACAAATTCTTCAAGCCTTCTCTTAAAATGGTAATTTGTATTCCCTCCGGTATTACGGAAGTAGAAAAGCGCGCGGTTAGGGATAGCGCCGAACACGCCGGAGCTAAAGAAGTATATATGATTCATGAGCCAATGGCTGCTGCTATTGGTATGGGAATCGATGTTGAGGAACCAATGGGAAATATGATCATTGATATTGGAGGTGGTACATCCGAAATTGCCGTTATTGCCCTTGGTGGAATTGTTTGCGACAAATCGATTCGAATAGCGGGAGATGACTTTAATGCGAATATTGAAGAGTACATGCGCCGCCAGCACAATATTTTAATTGGTGAGCGAAGTGCGGAACGCGTTAAAATTGAAGTAGGAGCCGCTATGACCGAAATTGAAAACCCTCCGCCTGATTTTGCAGTGCAGGGCCGCGATTTAATGAGCGGAATTCCTAAAGAGGTATACATAAGCTATGTGGAAATTGCACACTGCTTAGATAAATCCATTTCCAAAATCGAAGAAGCGATTTTAAATGCGTTAGAAATGACACCGCCAGAGCTAGCTGCTGATATTTACCGTAAAGGAATTTTTATGGCCGGAGGAGGTTCGTTGTTGCGCGGATTAGACAAGCGTATCTCAATGAAAACAAAATTACCTGTTCACGTGTGTGAAGATCCGCTTCGCGCTGTGGCAAGAGGTACAGGGATTGCATTAAAAAATGTTCATAAATTCCCATTCTTAATTAAGTAAACTCATCTCATAAGATTGTAGTTTTAAGGTAATAAGCAAGGCCGGATTAGGCCTCAAAATGCTTTTTACATTCGGTGAGAAATTTACTTGCATTTATATACAAGAACAACTTTATTTTCATCTTTCTATTTATAGAATTAGTGTGCTTTTACATGATGTATTTAAATAACGGTTATCAGGGGTCCGGCATATTTAATTCGGCAAACAAGGTTACCGCTAATGTTTACAATACCGCGGCCAACGTTCGTGAATATTTATTGCTGAAAGATGAGAACATGCGTCTTTCTCAGGAGAATGCCCGCTTGTATAACCTGATTAAAAAAGGCTATCTGGCTGTTTCGCTTAAAGAGTATACTAAAAACGATACTTTGTACAAGCAGCAATACACCTATACAAGTGCTAAAGTAGTAAACACAAGTATTAACCGCAGAAGTAATTATATCACAATTAATATTGGCAAGGCACAAGGCATTACGCGCGACATGGCTGTGATTAACAGTAGTGGAGCGGTAGGCTTTGTAAAGGATGTTTCCGAAAATTATTCTTCAGTGATTAGTTTATTGCACAAAGACGCCAGAGTTAACTGTCAATTAAAAAAAGACGGAAGTTACGGTTTGTTGGTTTGGGAGGGGGATGATTACCGTTATTGCATGTTAAAAGATATTCCGACCCATGCTAAAATGGTAAAAGGAGATACAGTTACAACCAGTGAATTATCAGGTATTTTTCCGGAAGGAATTAATGTAGGAATCATTGAAAGTTATGAACGCCGAAACAACGAACCGTTTTACACGGTTAAAGTGCGTTTAATCACCGATTTCAAAAAACTAAGTTATGTTTACGTAATTAAAAACAAATTCAAGCAAGAAAAAGATTCGCTGGAGGCAGCATCACAAATTCAAAGTGACAAGTAGCATAGGTGTAAATATTATCCGATTTATTGTACTTGTATTAATGCAGGTATTAATTGTGCAGAACATTCATTTGGGCAGTTACATTATTTTATTGCCTTATGTCCTGGTAATTTTATTGTTCCCTTTCGACACGCCTAAACTGGTATTACTTATAGCTTCTTTTTTTGTAGGGTTAACGGTAGATGCATTTTATGATACTGCAGGTATGCACGCCGCGGCATGTACTTTAATGGCTTTTTCAAGATATTATCTTCTAAAGTTTATTGCGCCGCGTGATGGATACGAGCAGGGATTAGAGCCAAACGTAGACGATATGGGTACGGCCTGGTTTATAACTTATGCGGGCGTATTAATATTTGTTCATCATTTTTTCTTTTTCTTTTTAGAAGTGTTTCGCTGGAGTGAATTTTTCAGAACTTTTTTCCGAATCATCTTAAGTACGATTGGCACATTTGCTTTTGTATACGTAATTCAGTACTTATTTTATAAGACAACCAGAAGAAGGTAATGAATAGTAATGCGCATTTAGGCGATAGAAAATTTGTAATTGCCGGTTTCTTTATACTGGTTGCTATTATTTATGTTATCCGATTATTCTATCTCCAAATCATTGATAAAAGTTACGAGTCTTCCGCAAAAAACAACGCCATTCAAACCTTAACGGAATACCCTCCGCGCGGCTATATTTACGATCGAAACGGAGAGCTTTTGGTAATCAATAAACCCTCTTACGATTTAATGGTAACCCCTAAAATGGTTAAGGGATGCGATACCATGGCCTTATGTGAAATACTTGAAATTACTAAGGAAGAATTTTTAAAAAGGATAAAGAAAGCTTGCCAGGCTCCAAACTCTCCGCGAAAGTCCAGCATATTTGAAAAGCAAATGTCTAACGAGACGAACGCCAAGCTCCAGGAAAAACTTTTTCGCTTTAAAGGGTTTATTGTTCAATCACGTACCGTACGCAGGTATTTAAAACCTATTGCCGCCCATTTATTAGGTTATATGGGCGAGGTAACAAAAGAGAAAGCAGAAAAGGACCCTTACTATAAAGAAGGTGATTACATAGGAATTAGCGGAATTGAAAGAAGCTATGAGGAAGCTTTGCGTGGTATTAAGGGTACGCGTTATATTCTTAAAGATGTCCATAACCGTGAAGTTGGACGTTACATGAACGGAAAATACGATACTGCTGCCGTTATAGGGAAACCGTTATATTGTACGATCGATGCAAAACTACAGGAATACGCTGAAAGATTATTGAAAGGAAAAAAAGGAGCATTGGTTGCAATTGAACCATCAACGGGTGAAATTCTTGCACTTGTTTCCGCCCCAACTTACGATCCCAATTTGTTGGTAGGAGGGAAGGAGCGCGCTAAAAATTTCGCACGACTGGTATTTGACTCTACGCAGCCTTTGTTTAACAGAGCCTTACAAGCCATGTACCCTCCCGGATCTACTTTTAAACTAATCGACGCTTTGATTGCTCAAAACGACGGTGTTATTTCACGTTCTACTTCTTATCCTTGTACCAGAGGTTATCCGCCTATGGGGGGAAAACCTAAATGTCACCCGCATGGTCCGGTTGATTTAATTGGCTCGGTGGCGCAATCGTGTAATTCGTATTATAGCTATGTGTTTCGCGAAATTGTTGATCAAAAAAAATATCCAAAGTTTGTAGATGGATATGAGCACTGGCGAAACACCGTTATGACATTTGGTCCTGGAATGCATTTGGGTTCAGATTTACCTTACGATAAGCCCGGTAATGTGCCATCAGTGAAATATTATGATAAGGTATTTGGGAAAAACGCATGGAGAAGTAATACAATTGTTTCGCTCGGGATAGGTCAGGCAGAGTTATTATTAGTTCCGCTTCAAATGGCTAATGTGGTAGCAACAATTGCCAATAAAGGATATTATTATATTCCGCATTGTATAAAAGGTGTAGGTCAGGAAAAGGAATTAAATAAAAAATTTAAAGAAAAGGTTTACGTTGGCGTACAAAATGAAGAAGCTTACAACAATGTTATTGATGGCATGCAAAAATGTTTTGATGCCGGTACGGCTTATTATTCACGAGTTCCGGGAATAGTAGCTTGTGGTAAGACGGGTACCGCAGAAAATCCACATGGAAAATCACACGCTGTATTTATGGCGTTTGCCCCACGCGAAAATCCTAAAATAGTTATTGCCTGTTTAATTGAAAACGCGGGTTTTGGCGGAACATGGTCGGCTCCAATAGTTAGCTTATTAATGGAAAAATATTTAACAGGAAAAATAACTCGCTCTGAATTAGAAAAGAAGATGGAGGCAGTTGACTTAATAAGAGGAAAAAATTTAATTACTACCGAATTCCACTAATGGCGCTCAGACGAAATGAAAATAGTTTGTTTTATGGTGTAGACCGACTTACGGTCCTCATCTATGTGCTATTGGTTGTGATGGGCTGGTTAAACATATATGCTGCAGTTTATAATGAGGAACATCAGAATATTTTTGATACCACTCAAAAATATGGTAAGCAGTTAATCTGGATTTCAGGCGCAGCTATTCTGGCCTTTTCAATTTTACTGATAGATGCCGGATTTTTCACTGTATTTGCGTATTGGTTTTATGTGGTAATTTTGGTTTTATGCTTGCTCGTTCCGTTTTTAGGACGGGAAGTTAAAGGAAGTCGTTCCTGGTTCCGGTTTGGAGATTTTGGTATTCAGCCTGCTGAGTTTATGAAGTTTGCAACCAGCTTGGCTTTGGCTAAATTTCTTAGTAACGAAAATTTAATTGTAATGAGTCGTTACCGTTTAAAGCTTAAAGACCTTTTTAAGAATTATAAAAATACTATAACTGCAGTTGCATTCTTAATTGCGCCAATGGCAATAATTAAAATTCTGCAAGACGAAACCGGATTAGCCATTGTGTTTGTTGCTTTTATTGTTGTGTTGTATCGGGAGGGCTTATCGGTTAATTTTTTAATTTGTGGCTTAATTGCTGTTATCCTGTTCGTACTATCTTTAGTTGTAAAAGAAACAAATACGTTATTAATTGTATTAGGAATTATGTCGGCTTCTGCCTTTTTGTTTATCAAACGAAATAAACGGAATTTATTAATTACATCGCTTATTTATTTGTCGGCAGCCGGCGTTGTGTTAGGCACTAATTATGTGTATGAGCACCTTGAACCGCATCAACGTGTGCGTATAGACGTGTTGTTGGGAAGAAACGAAGTGGATTTGAAAAAAGAAGGTTACAATGTGAATCAGGCAAAAATAGCTATTGGTTCTGGTGGATTTTTCGGTAAGGGTTATTTGCAGGGAACACAAACCAAATACGATTTTGTTCCTGAACAGGATACCGATTTCATTTTTTGTACGGTTGGCGAAGAGTGGGGTTTTGTTGGCAGTTTTGTAGTAATTGGATTAGAATTATTTTTAATTCTTCGTGTCGTGTTTTTAAGCGAGCGTCAACGCTCACCGTTTAGCAGGATTTATGGTTATGGTGTTGCCTCCATTTTATTTTTCCACTTGTGCATTAATGTAGGTATGACCATTGGTTTAATGCCGGTTATTGGAATTCCATTGCCTTTCTTTAGTTATGGCGGTTCCTCGTTATGGAGTTTCACCATCCTGCTTTTTATCTTTATAAAGCTGGATGCAAATCGTCTTTTGATTTTAAGATAATGATATCTTCACCAAAAATTTTCCTTCTAATACAGGAATAACAGGAGCTACGTTAGGCGTTAAGCAGAATTTGATATCTTTCTTTAATCCTAAACGCGCTAAGCGTTCTTTCTGTGAGGCGTGAATGAGATATTTTACCGGTTGGTGTTGCGCTTGTTCGTACAAATATTTTAAAGCCAAGCAACCATCGCCAAGTTTATAATTGTTAGAAAGTTTGGTTATTTTTTCGGTTACCGCACCTGCATATAACGAATCTTCAAGATTAAATTTATTTTTCCAGCCCGAACAAAGCAACAAGATGTTTCTGTTTTGTTTTACAAGCCATTCGCACAATACATCAATATTTAGAAAGGAACCTATTACAACTTTGTAGGCATTACGGGCGGCTTCAATGGCCTGTGTTCCGTTAGTAGTCGTAAGTGCAATGGTTTTTCCTTTTACATGATCGCCCATATAATCGTAAGGAGAATTTCCAAAATCAAAACCATCCAGCTTTATTGCATCACGTTCGGCACCTGCTAAAAACCCTTGCTTTTTATATTCCATTGCCTCTTCTACTTTGGCAACCGGAATAATTTTTTCGGCGCCATAGTGAAAAGCAACGCAGATAGCTGAGGTAGCTCTGAAAATATCAATTACAACTACAATGCTTTCTTTATCCTCGTATATAGGATATAAATGAGGAGAGAAACAAGTGTCTATTTTGTATTTGTGTTCGGAGCTCAAATTACTTTTTCAAAAACGGAATCTTCACCACTTTTGCTTTTACAGGTTTTTCGCGAATGATGATAAAAATTTCGGAATCCGGTGCGGTGAATACCGTTTGAACATAACCCATACCAATCGCTTTATTTAAGCTTGGCGATTGTGTGCCTGAAGTTACTTTACCAATAATAGTTCCGTTCGCATCTGCAATCGGGTAATCATGACGAGGAATACCTCTGTCAATCATTTCGAAGCCAACTAATTTACGGCTTACACCTTCTGTTTTGTGTTTCTCAATTGCAGCACGGTTGGTAAAATCTTTTGTGAATTTTGTAATCCAACCTAATCCTGCTTCAATTGGTGATGTAGTGTCATCAATATCATTACCATATAAGCAGAAGCCCATTTCTAAACGTAAGGTATCACGAGCACCTAAACCTATTGGCTTAACCCCGAATTCTTTTCCCGCTTCAAAAACAGCATCCCACATTTTTTTTGCATCGGCATTTGCAATGTAAATTTCAAATCCGCCTGCTCCTGTATAACCGGTGTTAGAGATAATCACATCATTAATACCGGCCATTTTACCAATACAAAATGTGTAATATTCCATTTTTGATAAATCAACATCAGTTAACTTTTGAAGTGTAGCTAATGCTTTTGGTCCTTGCACGGCAAGCAAACTCAAGTCATCAGACATGTCCACCATCTCCACACCGTAAGTATTGAATTGTTTAATCCAGTTCCAGTCTTTCTCAATGTTGGAAGCATTTACAACTAAATAATATTCATCTGCCTTATAACGGTATACTAATAGATCGTCAACAATTCCGCCTTTATCGTTAGGCAAACATGAATACTGAACTTTTCCGTCAGTTAATTTAGACGCATCGTTGCTGGTTACTTTTTGAATAAGGTCCAACGCCTTCTCACCTTTTAGTCTGAACTCGCCCATATGACTAACGTCAAATACACCAACACCGTTACGTACTGTTAAATGTTCTTCATTTAAACCGGTATAAGAAACCGGCATGTTATATCCTGCAAACGGTACCATTTTTGCACCTAATGAGATGTGTAAATCGGTTAATGCTGTATTTTTCATAAGTAATATATTAGTGAACAAATGTACATTTTATTACTAAAAAGGCTAACAATTGCGGCAAAAGCAGTATACAAGTAGCTAATTAAAAATCAGACTCTTATAAATATTGTTGTTATTTTTTATAAATTAGTCTGGTAATATTAGCCCTTTTAATACTTTAGCCTTTTGTAACCATTTTAAAGTTTCGAGATTATATCCCTGGGGAATTATATGCGCCATTTTTTATTTTTATTGATATTAATTGTTTTCTACAACTTGTTGCCGGCTCAGAATATTAAAATTGCCGGAAACATGAAACAGGATACGAGTTCGGCAGGACTTCTGTCAAATTCCATTTTGATGGCGGTTAAATTTAAAGATTCAAGTTTGGTTAATTACGCGCGTGTTGACAAGAAAGGTTTTTTTAAATCAATTACTTTACCGCTGGATACTTACCTTGTTGTTGTTACAAATCCCAATTTTTCTGACAAAACTTACTTCCTTGTTCCTTCACCAAAAGACACAGCATTTACTTTGAAGAACATTGTATTGCCACCCAAATCTATTTCCTTAAACGAGGTGGAAATTATTGCCTACAAAGACAAAATGTACTATAAGGGCGACACGTTAATGTTTACAGCAGATTCGTTTAAAGTGAGGCAAGATGCTACTGTAGAAGATTTATTAAAAAAACTTCCGGGTGTTAAAGTAGATGCACAGGGTAAAATTACTGTTCAGGGCAAAGAGGTCAGTCAGGTATTGGTTGATGGAGATGAATTTTTTGGAAGCGACCCTACTATTGCGACAAAAAATCTGAATGCAAATACGGTTGAAACTATTCAGGTTTATGAAAAAAAGAGCGACGATGCAGAGAGTAAGGACGAGACCGTTAAAGTACTCAATCTGCAATTAAAAGAAGAGGCAAAAAATGGATATTTCGGAAAAGTATCCGGCGCCAGTGATTTTCAGAAATTTTATGAGGCAGACATTTTACTTAATCGCTTTAAAAATAAAAGAAAGATATCGTTGTTTGGTTTAGCAGCCAACACACCAAAACAAGGTTTCGGTTGGGGAGATATCGACCGTTATGGACTAAATAACGAAAACAATTACAGTTATGATCCCGAAACGGATTCGTGGACAGACTGGTCGGAAGATCGTGCAGGAATTCCTGAAACATACAAGAGCGGAGTTTATTATAATGATAAAATTGGCAAGAAGATTAAAATAAATACAGATTATACTTTTAAGCAAAATCACTTAACAACTAAGCAAGAAACCAGTACTCAGTTTTTTTTGGAAGACACATCTTATGTAAATAATCGCATAAACTCGAACACATCCAATAATCAGTCGCATGGTTTTAACCTTAATTGGGAGCAGGATCTGGATTCCTTAACTAAACTTTACATCCGGCCTAAAGTTAAATATTCAACATCCATAAACAGTTCTTATCAGGATGATGAATTTTTTTCTGAAGAAGACGTGCGAACAAGGGAAACAACCATTGAAAGTAAAAGCAACTCAGAAACAACTGATGCAAACGTTTTAATAAGATTAAACAGAAATTTTAAAAAGAAAGACAGGGAATTAGTTGTTTCTTATCAGCCTACATATTATAATTCACTCAACAAATCTTCATTAAACACCAATTTTAATTATTTTCTCGGACAGGCAAACGATTCGGCGTTGAGGCAAAAACGAACACAGGAAACGAATAGAATGGAGCACAATACCACTTTTTCATATACGGAACCGATTACAAAAAAGTTTAAAATTGAAGTAAGTGGCGGAGTTTCTCATAACCAAAACAATACCTATAGAAAAACCCTCGATTTTGATGGTATAGCCTTTGATGCGGTGAATGTGTTGCAATCAAATGACTTCAGAAACCTGCGCATTACGAGTAGGGCCGGTACACGATTAATTTATGATGTTAAAAAATACAGAATGGTTGTTGGTGCTAATTACCGTCATGTAATGCAGGAGAACATTAATGTAACCACAAACAAAAAATTAAGTCAAAATGTAGGGAACATTTTGCCATCTGCTTCTGTAAACTTCAGAATTAATCAGGGATCCAATCTGCAATTGTTTTATAATCTCAGTGCGCAATTGCCCGATTTGCGACAAATGCAACCGGTAACCGATAATTCCGACCCAAACAATATTATTATTGGTAATCCTGATTTAAAGCAGCAGTTCTCAAACAATTTCAGACTGAATTATTATTTCTATAAAGGAATCAGTGACATTAATTTTTATACAGGAGCCAACTTTAATAACGTAATAGATCAATTTAACGAGAAAACTATTTACGACTCTATAGGGCGCGCTATAAGCACTCCGGTAAATGTTAACGGAAATTATTTTGGTAACATATATCTGGGTGGAGGCTTTCCTATATTTAATCGTTTTCTGAAAATTGAATATAACCTAAGTGCGAGTCATAATAATAACGTGGGTTTTGTAAATAATGAAAAGAACATCACTAAAAATTCCAGCCTTTCTCCCGGACTTTATATTGAGAAAGAAATTGGTGATTTAGGCGGGTTTCGTTTCGGTGGCAGTTATGATTATAATGTAACTGAACAAACCATCAACGTTGAAACCAATAAACCGTATTACACTTATGATCTCGAAGGAGAGTTTAGACTTAAGCTTATAAAGCGTTTAAATGTAAATGTTGACGCAAGATATGTTAACAACGGCAACAGAGCAGTGGGCTTTAACATTGATTATTGGATATTAAACGCCTATGTTAACTACGCTTTCTTAAAAGAAAAAAATCTTTTGGTAGGGATTGATGCAAACGATATCTTAAATCAGAACATAAACAATCAAAGAAGTGTAATGATGAATAAAATTATTGACACAAAAACACAAATTATTCGTCAGTATTTTCTTTTACGTGTTACCTATAAATTTACCAGTCAGAAACCAAAAGAAGGAGAGGAGGAAGAATATGAATAGAGTTTTGATTGTATTTATTTTTGTATGCTTAAATCTCTCATCTCTGTTCAGCCAAATGACTTTCGGAAAGATTGTTTATGAGCGTAAAACAAACCTGTTTAAGCGCTTTAAGGATGAGAACATGCGAAATTGGATAAAAGAATCAGAGAAAATTAAGATAGAATATTTTGAGCTTTATTTTAATGATACCTGTTCTACTTTTCTTCCTCAAGAAAGTGACGTAAGAGAAAATTTCGACTGGGCTACTTCTAAGAATACCGTTTATCAGAATTTTAATTCAAATCAACGTTACTTAATTAAAAACATGTGGGGAGAGGAAATGCACATAGCCGACAGTTTGTTTAAGCGTAAATGGCAGATCACAGAAAGCACCCGAAAAATTGCCGGTTACACCTGCCGTAAGGCGGTATGGAGAGCGAATGATACAACTCGTATTTATGCCTGGTTCAGCTATGATATAACTCCTTCTACCGGTCCCGAAAGCTTTAACGGATTGCCAGGAGTTATTTTAGGATTGGCAACGGAAGACGGTGGAATTGTTTATTTTGCTAAAAAAGTGGAATTTATTAAAGCCGAATCAGCTCAGTTTACTCCACCTAAAAAGAAAAAAGTTCGTTACATGGATGAATTTAAAAAAGACATGGAAAAGCAATACGGAAAAGAAAAATGGTTTAAGCAAATGTGGTATAACCAGTTTGGAATTTGGTAAATCACTTTTTGTTTTGCCAAACAACAAACAATCCCAATGCTAACCATACGGCCATTCCTATCAAACCGTTATATCCACCCAATAGAGGATTTACATTTGGAAACAGAATAGTCCATATTCCGAGGCGCTGACTGTTAAATAATCCATGAATCCAACCTGCTAAAACCGAACTTTGATTTTTCAGTGTTAACTCATTCATATATATTCCAAGTGTAAAAGTGAGTCCAATAAAGAAAACAATTCCGATGTAAGGATAACCGGGATACATAAATCCAATTATAAGCATTGGCAGATGCCACAAGGCCCATATTATATAAAGAAGGGAATAGGCTTTCCATTTTCCAAGCGGCATAAGTTTAAAAAGCAGATAACCTCTCCATCCTAATTCTTCTCCAAAACCAAACAGTCCGTTAAGTATAGGTGCAAAAAAAAGTGTAGTGAAATATAAAGCACCCTAAACCATCTACGTATCTTGTATTTTAGGAATAGAAATGTTTTCTCCGAAAAAGAGACTTTTAAAATAACTCATTTCCCAGTTTGGCGAACCTAATCCTTGCATAATTGGCGAGATGCCTCCTGCAATCAAGGTAAATTCAACGCCATAGGTAATAGCGAAAGTGATCAGTAAAAAACTAAATATTCCTTTTTTATCTAGGGTTGACATGGTTAAAATATAAAAAAAGCCACGAATTGCGTGGCTTTTAAGTCAAATTAGTTATTAGTTAATCTTTGCTTGTAGCGCTTGCCCACAAGTATTCGCGGTTCATGCGCGCAATGTTTTCTAATGAAATTGATTTTGGACATTCTGCTTCACATGCGCCAGTATTGGTACAGTTACCAAATCCTTCCTCATCCATTTGTTTCACCATGTTTAGTACGCGTTCACGTGCTTCAACCTGACCTTGAGGTAATAATGCTAATTGAGATACTTTTGCCGATACAAATAACATTGCCGAGCTGTTTTTACAAGCTGCAACGCAAGCTCCACAACCAATACATGCGGCTGCATTAAACGCATCATCAGCATCCGTTTTAGGAATTAAAATATTGTTAGCGTCTTTTGCGTTTCCGGTATTTACTGAAACGAATCCTCCCGCTGCCATGATTCTGTCAAATGAAGAACGATCAACGGCTAAGTCTTTAATCACAGGAAATGCAGCACTTCTCCAAGGTTCTACAACAATTGTATCCCCATCTTTAAAACTGCGCATGTGTAACTGACAAGTGGTAACACCCTCTTTAGGTCCGTGCGGACGGCCATTGATGTACATACTGCACATACCACAAATACCTTCGCGGCAATCGTGATCAAATGCAATTGGTTCTTTTCCTTCGTTGATTAACTGTTCGTTTACAACATCGAACATTTCAAGGAAAGACATATCAGGAGAAATTCCCTTAGCATTGTAAGTTTCAAATTTACCTCTGGTGTCTTTATTTTTTTGTTTCCAAACCTTTAAGGTTAGGTTCATATTTCCGTGACTCATAGTTTTAATTCGTTAATTCGACAATTCTTTAGTTTGACAATTAAGCATAGTTTCTTTGTGCAAGTTTGATGTTTTCGAACTTCAGTTCTTCCTTATGTAATTCAAAATTGCTTTCTCCTTTGTATTCCCAAGCAGCAACATAAGCATAGTTATCATCATCGCGTAATGCTTCTCCATCCGGAGTTTGATATTCTTCACGGAAGTGACCACCACAACTTTCGTTACGATGTAAAGCATCCTTACACATTAATTCACCAAGCTCTAAGAAGTCAGCTACGCGGTGTGCTTTTTCTAATTCAGGATTAAATTCATTAGCATCGCCCGGTACGCGTACATCTTTCCAAAACTCTTCACGTAATTTTTTAATTTCTTCAATGGCCCATGTTAAACCTTCTTTACTACGAGCCATACCGCATTTATCCCACATGATTTTTCCTAAACGTTTGTGGAAATAGTCAACCGATTTGGTTCCTTTATTGTTGATTAACTTGGTAATTCTGTCTTGAACATCTGCTTCTGCTTTAACAAAAGCTTCATGGTCGGTTGGAATTGACTTAGTACGGATCTCGCCTGATAAGTAATCACCAATTGTGTAAGGAATTACGAAGTAACCATCCGCTAAACCTTGCATTAATGCCGAAGCTCCTAAGCGGTTAGCACCATGATCAGAGAAGTTTGCTTCACCTAATGCATATAATCCTGGAACAGTTGTCATCAAATTATAATCTACCCAAAGTCCACCCATGGTATAGTGAACAGCAGGATAGATACGCATTGGAACTTCATATGGATCTTCGCCGGTAATTTGTTTGTACATATCAAATAAGTTACCGTATTTTTCTTTCACAACTTCCTTACCTAAGCGAATGATTTCATCTTTGCTTGGATTTTGTAAACCTAATTTGTTGGCTTCAATTTTTCCGTAGCGTTCAGTATTAGCAGCGAAATCTAAGTACACTGCCATTTTACTTGAACCAACACCAAACCCTGCATCACAACGCTCTTTAGCAGCACGTGAAGCAACGTCACGCGGAACTAAGTTACCGAACGCAGGATATCTTCTCTCTAGGTAATAATCTCTTTCGTCTTCCGGAATATCATTTGCTTTACGCGTATCATCTTTCTTTTTCGGTACCCAGATACGCCCATCGTTACGTAATGATTCTGACATTAATGTTAATTTGGATTGATGATCTCCACTAACAGGAATACATGTCGGGTGAATTTGAGTATAACAAGGGTTACCGAAGAATGCGCCTTTTTTGTGAGCTTTCCAGGCTGCAGTTACGTTACTTCCCATTGCATTTGTAGATAAGAAGAATACGTTACCATAACCACCGGTACACAATAAAACAGCATGACCAAAATGTCGCTCTAGTTTTCCGGTTACTAAATTACGCGCAATAATACCGCGGCATTTACCATCGATGTTAACGATGTCCATCATTTCATGACGGGCATACATTTTAACAGCACCCATTCCAACCTGACGTTGTAACGCGCTGTAAGCACCTAATAATAATTGTTGTCCGGTTTGACCGGCTGCGTAAAATGTTCGCTGTACTTGTGTTCCACCAAAAGAACGGTTACTTAAAGTTCCACCGTACTCACGTGCAAAAGGAACACCCTGGGCAACGCATTGGTCAATAATATTTCCTGATACTTCAGCAAGGCGGTGTACGTTAGCTTCACGCGCACGGTAGTCGCCACCTTTAATGGTATCGTAAAATAAACGGTAAACGGAGTCGCCGTCGTTTTGATAATTTTTTGCGGCATTAACGCCACCTTGTGCAGCAATACTGTGTGCACGGCGAGCAGAATCTTGAAAGCAAAATGCTTTTACTTTGTATCCCATTTCAGCTAAGGTTGCGGCAGCAGAAGCGCCTGCTAAACCTGTACCTACAACAATAACTTCAAGGCTACGCTTATTTGCTGGATTAACCAAATGAACAGTAGAACGGTATTTAGTCCATTTGTTTTCTAATGTTCCCTCGGGGATTCTTGAATTTAATTTTAGTGAACTGGCCATATCTTTAAAAATAGTTAAGTCTTTAACAAAAATTATTTAATAATACCAAAGTGCATTGCTATTGGCATTGCAGCAAATACTGCAGGAATTACAATTGAAAAAATAACACCACACGATTTAATCATCGGAGTATATTTTTTGTGATTAAGTCCTAAAGTTTGGAATGCTGATTGGAAACCATGCAATAAGTGGTATGCTAACGAGAACATGGATAAACAATATAAAACTACTACCCATAACTGACTGAAAACCTCTTTCATTTCGCCAAACATGGTCTCTTGTCCCGGTAAAGCATCCGCTTCACTGTGCGCGATATGATCTGTAAAACGTGTTTCTACCCAAAAATGCTTTAAGTGAACAATTAAAAACATTAAAATTAATGTACCAAGTAAACCCATCCAGCGGCTGTACCATTTCGAATTAGCATTTCCATTGGTAACTTCATAGGCAACAGGACGAGCTTTGCGGTTTTCCATTGTTAAAACTAATGCTTGTACAATGTGTAAAATGATACCTAGAAAAAGCACAATTTCCATTGCTCTGATTATCCAGTTAGTGCCCATAAATTCGGCACCTTTGTTAAAAGTTTCTCCCCCGTCGTTAACAAAGATCAATGCGTTGATAAAGCAATGAACCAATAAAAACGATATTAAAAACAAGCCTGTTAAGCCCATTAGGAATTTTTTACCGATTGATGATTTTAAGAATCCGTTTTTGCTCATAATGAAATGAATAATTAATTAGTGTATAATCCGCACAAATGTATAAACCTAAACACTTAATATCAAGCAATTGTTTGCCACGTACTTCAACTTGTTAAATAAAATGGCAGATATTCGTCCAAATTACTGTGTTTTAACACAAAAGACACTATTTAGAAGCTTTATAAATAAGAACATTTTACAAAAAGTTAGCGGCTATCTTAATTGAAGCATTATTTGCTTTTTAATTCAATAAAATTTTGTTTACTTAGTTGCCCCTAAGCCCCTTATAGTGGAGAAAGAAGTATTACTTGAGGTTAAAAATTTAGTTACCGACTTTAAAACGGAAGATGAATACGTTCGTGCTGTTAATGATGTAAGTTTTACGCTTCATACGGGGGAAACAATTGGAATTGTAGGTGAAAGCGGATCGGGTAAGTCTGTTACCGCGCTTTCTATTATGCAACTGATTCCTAATCCTCCCGGACGCGTAAGTGGGGGACAGATTATTTTCCACACAAAGGATCACCGTAAAATTGACTTGACAAAAATTAGCGCAAAAGAAATGCGTAGTTTACGTGGCAATGATATCGGGATGATTTTTCAGGAACCAATGACGTCATTGAATCCTGTTATTAAGTGCGGGGAACAGGTAATGGAAGCTATAATGCTTCATCAAAAAGTAAATAAAAGAGCAGCACGTTTACGTACATTGGAATTGTTTTCTCAGGTAAAATTACCTACCCCGGAATTAATGTTAGACCGCTATCCGCATCAATTATCAGGCGGACAGAAACAAAGGGTAATGATTGCAATGGCCATGAGTTGTAATCCGGCCATATTAATTGCCGATGAGCCAACAACAGCATTAGATGTAACAGTTCAAAAAACCATTTTGGACGTGATGCTTGAGTTACAGCGTCAAAACAATATGGGTATTATGTTTATTACACACGATTTGGGTGTAATAGCTGAGCTGGCAGATAAGGTAGTGGTGATGTATAAAGGGAAAATCGTTGAACAAGGTCCGGTGATGGATATTTTCTCTGATCCAAAGCATCCCTACACAAAGAGTTTATTGGCATGCCGCCCCCCTTTAGATAAACGTTTAAAACGCTTACCGGTTGTGAGTGATTTTATGAAAAGGGATGAAAATGGGGAGATCATTGAAATACCTAGAACGGTTTCTGAAGCAATTGGAAGTGTAATTATTACAAATAATGAGCGCGAAGAAGCGCATAAAAAATTATATAGCGGCAATAAAATTTTAGAAATTCAAAACTTAAAGACTTGGTTCCCGGCAAAAAAATCTTTTTTTGGAAAGACATTAAGTTATACAAAAGCAGTTGATGATGTTTCGTTTGACGTTTATGAAGGTGAAACATTAGGATTAGTAGGAGAAAGCGGTTGTGGTAAAACAACATTGGGACGAACCATATTAAAATTAGCCGACGCACACGAGGGGAAAATATACTTCAAACAACAAGAAATATTAGGATTAAAAGAGGAAGAGTTTCGTCCGTTGCGCCGAAACATGCAAATTATTTTTCAGGATCCTTATTCTTCATTAAACCCGCGCATTACTATCGGAAATGCCATATTGGAACCAATGAAGTTTCATAATATTGGCGGTTCAAATAAAGAACGAAGAGAAAGGGTGTATGATTTGTTAAAGAAAGTTGGATTGGAAGAGAAACATTTTCAGCGTTATCCACATGAGTTTAGTGGAGGTCAGCGACAGCGCGTTTGTATTGCGCGTGCGCTTGCAGTAAATCCTCAGTTTTTAATTTGTGACGAGAGTGTAAGTGCATTAGACGTTAGTGTTCAGGCACAGGTGTTGAATTTGCTGAATGATTTAAAAAAGGAATTTAAGTTTACTTATATATTTATTTCACACGATTTAAGTGTGGTAAAATTTATGAGTGATCGCATGGTGGTTATGAATAAAGGTAAAGTTGAAGAGATTGGTAATGCGGATCATATTTACAACAATCCACAAAGTGATTATACCAAAAACCTAATCAGTTCTATACCAAAAGGACGCTTAGAAGACATTACCAATAGCATCGAAAAAAAGAAAACTGCCAGTCTGGTAAATTATTAATTGGTGCCGAAACATCTTTTCATAGCTTTCGTTTTTTTAACTGGCGCACTCTTCTCGCAAAATAAATTAGTTTCAAAGTCTATTGCCGAAATTAGCAAAGCTGACACCGTTTATTTTGTAGCGGATAATTCAGGTTGTTTTAACGCTTATATTTTAGAAGTAAAAATGTGTAAAATTAAAGGTGGAAACAGAAAGTTAATTATCAAAACAGATTCTAAGAAAGAAGAAAAAAAGTTATCTGCTAAAAACTTTAAAGCCTTCCTTAAAAAATACGAATCGTCAGTCAATCATTTTTCAGTAATCGATAACGGTAAATGTACTTCCGTTACTGAGTTCGATTTATATCGTAAATACAGCGAAGGAAAAACAACTACAGTAAAATTTAAAAACACAACCTGCGAAGCAGAGTTTAATCCCGAAATGTTCTTACAGGATTTATTGCGAACAAAATAATCACTAAAAAATGTTTGATTTTTTAAAACAACTTACCGATCCTGAAAGTATTATTAAATACGGAGGATTTGGTTTGTTACTGTTTGTGATTTTTGCTGAAACCGGTATGTTGGTTGGTTTTTTTCTACCCGGAGATAATTTAATATTTATTGCCGGTTTACTCTGCGCAACAAAACCTGAGTTAATGAATGTTAGTTTTCCTGTAGCGCTTATCGGAATGATAACATCTGCTGTGGTTGGTAATGTTTTTGGTTTTTGGTTTGGTAAAAAGGCAGGAACGCGATTGTATAACCGGAAAGATAGCTTCTTGTTTAAGCAAAGTTATGTTGATATCACAAGAGCTTATTACGAAAAACATGGAGGTAAAACGCTCATTTTAGGAAGATTTTTGCCAATCGTTAGAACATTTGCGCCTATTATTGCGGGCGTTATTAAAATCGACTTTAAAAAATTTATGGGGTACAATATTATTGGCGCAGTAGCATGGATTGGCAGCATTGCCAGCATTGCTTATTTTTTAGGAATACGATTCCCTCAAATAGAAAATTATCTGGGTTATATTTTTGTCGGTTTAATCATATTAACCGCCCTGCCTATTATAATCTCCTTTATTAAGTCGAGAAGTAAACAGTTTTAACATTTATTAGACAATTAAACTTTACAAAAAGTAAAAACAACTTGTCTAAATGTAAAGTTAGCTTTACATTTGTGATATAATTTTATAACTACAATTATGAAAACTAGATTTTTGTTCCCTTACAAATACAAGCTTATTGGATTGATAATGCTTGTGCCTTCAGCGATTATCGGTTTATTTATAATAATGACCGATTACCAACTCCCTTTTTTAGAGTTGAATGTTTTTTCTATAACAACACAAGCATTTGGCGGTGATAATTCTCATTGGTATAAAAACAATATTACGGATGAGGTGGTGGCCATTCTGTTTACGATAGGCGCACTTCTTGCCGGATTTTCAAAACAAAAGAATGAGGATGAATACATAACAGTTATCCGTTTAGAGTCTCTGTTATGGGCAACTTATATCAATTATGCTATTTTAATTTTATCGATGTTGCTTGTATTCGATGCCGGTTTTTTCACAGTAATGATATTTAATATGTTTACGGTATTAATAATATTCATTCTACGTTTTAATTACATGCTCTATAAATCCTATAAAAGCCTTGCTGATGAAAAATAATATTAAGATAGAACGTGCTATTAAGAATATGACGCAGGAAGATTTGGCCAATAAAATTGGCGTGAGTCGTCAAACCATCAATGCCATGGAGTCGAACAAGTATGTTCCGTCTACCGTATTAGCATTAAAAATCGCGAAACAATTTAATAAAAGCGTAGAAGAAATCTTTATCCTTGAAAAAGGAGATTAATTATTCCACAGTAACACTCTTTGCCAAGTTACGAGGCTGATCAACATTACAACCACGCATCACAGCAATATGATACGAAAGCAGCTGTAATGGTACAACAGAGATTAACGGTACTAAAGCCTCATCGGTTTCAGGAATTTCAATTGTAAAGTCGGCCATGCCTTTAACATCTTTATCGCCGGCAGTAACAACGGCTATTACCTTGCCTTTGCGGGCTTTCACTTCCTGTATATTACTTACTACTTTTTCGTAGTTGGCACCCTTGGTTGCAATGACAAAAACAGGCATCTCCTCATCAATTAATGCTATTGGGCCATGTTTCATTTCGGCAGCAGGATAACCTTCTGCATGTATGTATGAAATTTCTTTAAGTTTTAGAGCGCCCTCTAATGCTACCGGAAATGTATAGCCTCTTCCTAAGTATAAGGCATTGCGGGAATCCTTATATATACTGGCAATTTCCTTAATCTTTTCATTCAGCTTTAAAACCTCTTCAATTTTATTTGGAACCGCTTCCATTTCAAATAAAATCTGACGGTAGCGACTCTCAGGCATTGTGCCTTTTATGCGGGCAACATGTAAAGCCATTAATGTTAAAACCGTTACCTGAGCGGTAAATGCTTTTGTGGATGCCACTCCGATTTCAGGACCGGCGTGTGTATAGGATCCTGCGTGTGTGGCTCGCGGAATAGAAGATCCAACCACATTACAAACACCAACTATGGTTGCGCCCTTTGCCTTAGCCAATTCAATAGCAGCCAATGTATCTGCAGTTTCGCCGCTTTGTGAAATGGCAATAACAATGTCATCAGGATAAATAATCGGATTGCGATAACGGAACTCAGATGCATATTCTACTTCAACAGGGATGCGGGCGAACTCTTCAAATAAATATTCACCCACTAATCCGGCATGCCAGGATGTGCCACAAGCAATGAAAATAATACGTTTTGCGTTTTTAAATTTGGCTTCGTGCTCAACAATCCCGCCTAATTTTACTTCGCCGGTTTCGGCATGCAAACGTCCGCGCATACTGTCTTTAACCGAGCGTGGTTGCTCATAAATTTCTTTCAGCATAAAGTGATCGTAACCACCCTTTTCAATTGCTTCTAATTCTATAGTCAACTCCTGAACGTAAGGAGTAACTTCCTTATCTTTTAAGCTTCTTATTTTTAAGTCTTCTCCTCTTCTAACAATTGCTACCTGCTCATCTTCTAAATAAACTACGTTTTTGGTAAACTCAACAATAGGCGAAGCATCCGATGCTATAAAAAATTCATCATGCCCAATTCCTAAAACCATCGGACTTCCTTTTTTAGCGGCAATCAAAGTGTTAGGATCATTTTTATCCATTATCACAATGGCATACGCACCAATTACCTGATTTAACGCTGCAATAACGGCATGTCCAAGTTTCATTTTTTCATGTTCCTTGATGTCTTCAATTAAATGAATTAAAACTTCGGTATCAGTTTGAGATAAAAATGTATGTCCACGTTTTTTTAAACCTTCCTTAATAGCTGCGTAATTTTCAATGATTCCATTGTGAATCATCACAAGGTTTTTTGTTTGGGAATAATGCGGGTGAGAGTTAACATCGTTTGGCTCACCGTGAGTTGCCCAGCGTGTATGTCCAATTCCCATTGTTCCGCTTGTATCACTTCCTTTGGCAAACTCTTCCAGGTCGCTTACTTTTCCCTTTCTTTTGTAAACGTTGAGGTTGCCTTTAGCATTTAAAATAGCTACTCCGGCGCTATCATAGCCACGATATTCAAGGCGACGAAGGCCTTTGATTAAAATAGGGTAAACCTCGCGGTTTCCAATGTATCCAACAATTCCACACATAGTATAAAAGGAAATATTAACTGCTAATTTACAAAAAAATTAGCCTATCATCTTTAAAAAGCCAATTTCTTTCTCGTTTAAAAAACGCCATTTACCACGTGGTAAATCTTTCTTGGTTAATCCGGCAAAAACCACTCGGTCAAGCTTTATTACTTCATAGCCAAGATGTTCGAAAATACGGCGTACAATGCGGTTTTTACCACTGTGAATTTCTATTCCGATTTCTTTTTTACTTTCTCCTGTAAAGGATGCGTCATCCGGTTTAATAAAGCCGTCTTCCAATTCTACGCCTTCATGCAGCTGTTCATAGTCGGCCGGTTTCATGTTTTTATTTAATAAAACATGATAAACCTTTTTAATGCCGTGTTTAGGGTGCATTAATTTAGTAGCTAAATCACCGTCATTGGTAAAAAGCAACAGTCCAGTTGTATTTCGGTCTAATCTTCCAACAGGATAAACCCGTTCGCGGCATGCGCCTTCAATTAATTGCATGACGGTTCGGCGCTCACGCGGATCATCGGTGGTGGTTAAGTAGTCTTTTGGTTTGTTTAAGATTAGATAAACTTTTTTCTCGTTGCGAAGCGTTTCTCCTCCGTAATTAATTTTATCGGTAGGCATTACACGGTATCCCATTTCGGTCACAATTTTTCCGTTAACGCTTACTGCGCCTGCTTTAATTAATTCATCCGCCTCGCGACGTGATGAAACGCCAGCGTTTGATAAATATTTATTTAAGCGAATAGATCCATCTGTGTGCTTCGACACGTGGTTCTCATCACTTTTCTTGTGCTTTTTTTCGTATCGTTTTTCGTATGATTTTTTGTAACCTCTGTCGTGGTCTTTTTTATCGCGGTAGCTAAAGTCGTTGTCGCTTTTATCTTCTCTTTTTTTATAAGGGCGATCCGATTTTTTATCAGAATCGTATGATTTATGGGATTTGTTTTTGTCACGGTAACTGTGTTTTTCATCATTATCGTGTTTTTTACGGAATGGTTTTTTGTCACCATCAAACGACTTGAGTTTTTCCCGATCTCGGAAATTACGTTTATCCCCATCGTCTCGTTTTTTAAACGGACGATCAGAGGATTTTTCATCATAGTTTTTTTTACCGAATGTTTTTTTATCGCCATCAAACGATTTTGACTGGTCACGGTCACGGAAACTGCGCTTTTTATCTCCGTCAAATTTCTTTTTTCTAAACGGCTTGTCACCCGAGGATTTGTCAAAGGATCTGTTTTTAGAAAACCGGTTTGTTGAGGAGCCTTCTTTATCCGATTTGTCGGAACGTTTGGATACAGAACGCTTTGAGCCTGATTTAAAGGATGGTTTTTTATCCGTGTTACGGGATTTGTTAAACTTGTTGTTTGATTTTTGCATTCAACAAAGGTAATCTACTTTACAATAGGATAAAAGGCATCCGGCAAATGATTTATGATGAATTCCCCGTTCATAAGTAAAACGGATACGATATCAAAGCGCGCTTCCAAGTCGATATTCTTTGAAATAAGGTAATTATTGGCAGCCTCTACAATAAAACGTTGTTTTTTAAAGGTTAC
>JBBAKL010000004.1:0-110104 GCA_040403535.1 Bacteroidia bacterium | reverse complement strand
ATAATTCATAGGGAATTGTTTTAGGCACTTTAGCAACTCTCGGCCTAGCAATTTTATTTACTGTACTTCAATATGGTGGCTGGAAAGAATTATTTGACAATAAAATTGTGTTTGGCGGGAAATACAGTAACCCTTCCGGATCATTTTTTATACTTTTTATTTGGGCACATTGGGCGCATTTAGCCGGCGGAATTATTTCCCTCATCTTTGTGTTAATAAATTCTTTAAGAAAAAAATACTCCTCTGAAAACGCCCTCGGCGTTGAGCTTTGCGCCATTTATTGGCACTTTTTAAGCGTTTTATGGGTATATTTATTTTTATTTTTATATTTTATTCGTTAAAATTGCAGTCGTAAACTCTAAAATTTTGTTAAAACTATGGCTCACTCTGTAGAAATCGACCAAAAAGAAGCCTGGAGCGGCGGTCAGTCGCCATTCAGAATCAGTTACGGAAAAATGTTTATGTGGTTTTTCCTAATCTCTGATGCATTAACTTTTGGCGGATTACTTTGTGCATATGGCTTTATCAGACATAAATATGCTGATGTATGGCCTAAAGCAGAAAATGTATTTACCCATTTCCCATTTGTTGAACAACACTTACCATTAGCCTATGTAGGTTTAATGACCTTTATATTAATTATGTCATCTGTAACAATGGTATTAGCCGTTGAATCAGGTCATAGAAATGATAAAAAAGGAGTAATTATTTGGATGTTATGGACCATCATTGGTGGTTTAGCATTCGTTGGTTCTCAGGCTTGGGAGTGGTATCACTTCATTGGTGGAACTAGCGAAGGTGCTATTAGAAATGTTTGGGACCAAGAGCAAGGTAAATATGTATTAGAAAGAATTTATGGAGCAAACATGACGGTTAACGAATACGGAGTTCCGCAATTTGCTAACTTCTTCTTCTTTATTACAGGTTTCCACGGAACACACGTATTTTCCGGAGTGGTTATCAATTTCGTCATCTTCATGAATGTTTTAAAAGGCACTTATGAACGTCGCGGTCATTACGAAATGGTTGAGAAGGTTGGTTTATACTGGCACTTCGTAGATTTAGTTTGGGTATTCGTATTTACATTCTTCTATCTATTATAACAAACATTAATTAACCACTTAAAAATTTTATATCATGGAATTTCACGATGATTATCCACAATATGAGTTAATGGCTCACCATAATGAAGAAGAGGGGAAAAAAGCACGTCGCAAGCTTTGGAACGTGTTTTGGATCATGTTGGCAATCACTATTTTTGAATTAATTATCGGTTTCTTGGCACCGGGTAATGGCTGGTCTGGAACCTTATGGTTAAAAGTACTTTTCATTTCACTTACCATTGCTAAAGCAGGTTATATCGTAATAGCTTTCATGCACTTAGGGCACGAAGTCAAGTTTTTTAAATATTCCATATTAATCCCTTATGTGATTTTCATGTCATATACTATCTTCATTTGTTTAAATGAAGGAACCTACTCTTCTAATCCTGCAAATCACACTAAATTAGATCCAATTTTTGCTCAGCAACAACAAGAATTAAGTGCAGGCGGTCACCATGGTGGGGGTCATGATAATTCGGCAGAGCATGGTGCTGAACACCATTAACTACTAAAAATCCTCGCCTAAATGGCGGGGTTTTTATAAAAATTTTTGCACATTTAAATAATTTAGTATTTTAGCAAACAATAAAATAAGGTAATAAGTATAAATATGAAACAATTTACTAAAATTACATTACTTGCCGGCGTTCTATTCTGCTTGGCATTTTCTTCATTAGCTCAAAAGAAGCTTGAACAAGCCGATTTAGCTTTTGATAACCGCCAGTATTTCAATGCAGTTGAACTTTATAAGCAAGCATACACTTCTGTTAAAAAGGCAGAAATGAAAGCAAAAGTATTGTATAGAACAGGTTATGCTTATCATGAAATTAACGATATGAAGAGCGCTGAAACTTATTACCAGAAAGCAATTTCTGCAAAGTATCCTGATCCTGTTGCGGTTTTACGTTTAGCAGATTGCTTAAAAGCACAAGGTAAATACACTGATGCAATTACAGAATACAATAATTATAAGAAATTAAACCCTTCTGATCCTCGTGGTGATAAAGGTGTTAAGTCATGCGAGTTAGCACAGCAATGGAAAGACCAACCTTCTCGTTATAAAGTTGAGAATATGGCTTTAATTAACTCTAAGGAATCTGATTTCAGCCCATCTTTCTCTGATAAAAAATATACTACTTTAGTGTTCACATCTACTCGTGAAGGTGTAAATAACAAGCAAGATATAACAAGTGGTCAGAATCACTCTGATTTATATGAAACTCGTTTAGACAAAAATGGAAAGTGGTCAACTCCTGTAACATTAGCTCCAACTGTGATTTCTCCGTTTAATGAAGGTGCTGCATGTGTTTCCAAAAAAGGTGATTTCATGTTAATGACACGTTGTCCTGAAGTTAAATCGGCTGTTTCCGGATGCCAGATTTATATTGCGAAAAAACAAGGTTCTGGTTGGGCTGCACCAGAAAAACTTCCATTTAACATTGACTCAGTTCAATTCGGTCACCCGGCTATTTCAGCAGACGGAAAAACAGTTTATTTCGTTTCTCGTATGAAAGGTGGTTACGGTGGAGCTGACATCTGGAAAAGTGTTTATGATCCAAAAGGAAATACCTGGACTGCTCCTTTAAATTTAGGTCCTGTTATTAATACTTCTGGTGATGAAATGTATCCTTATGTTTCAAATGATAGCAAAACTTTATATTTCTCATCTAATTTCCATCCAGGTATGGGAGGTTTAGACATCTTTAAAGCTGAAATCAGCGCTGATGGTAAATTTTCTAAATCACCTGAAAACTTAAAATCTCCATTAAACTCTGGTGCTGATGATTTCGGAATTGTTTTTGAAGGCAATAAGCAACGTGGTTATTTCTCTTCTAACCGTGAAGGCGGTAAAGGAAGTGATGATATCTGGTCATTCTTCTTACCACCATTAAGCTTTAACTTAAAAGGTAAAGTTGTATCTAGCGGTGGAAGTAAAGGTGTAAATAAAGGTGAACCTATTGCAAACGCTAAAATCAAATTAAACGGAAGTGATGGAACTATTAATGATGCAGTAACAACTAATGATGGTGGTTATTCATTCAAATTAAAGGAAAACGTTTCTTACACTGTAACAATCGAAACTAGCAAACAAACCGTATCCTCTACTTATAAAGATGGTTATTTAGCTAGTAAAGATATGGGCGCTTTAACAACTGCCGGAGAGCCTGCTTCTAAAGATTTCGTTAAAGATTTCGAATTAACTCCGGTTGAGCGCGAAATCCGTTTCCCAGCTGTGTTATATGAATTAGGTAAAGCTGATTTAAAACCTGAATCTAAAGATTCATTAAACTTCTTATACCAAACTTTAATTGATAACCCAACAATTATTATTCAGTTAAGTGCGCATACAGATAGCCGTGGTAACGATAAAGCTAACCAGGATTTATCTCAAAAACGTGCTCAATCTTGTGTTGACTACTTAGCAAATGAGAAGAAAATTCCTTTAACTCGTTTAAGTGCAAAAGGATTTGGTGAAACAAAATTATTAGTAACTGATGACGTGATTAATAAAGCTAAAACAAAAGAAGAAAAAGAAGCTTTACACCAAAAAAACCGTCGTACAGTATTTAGCATTGTAAGTTGGGATTATGTTGATCCAAATGCTCCAAAAACTAATGCTCCAACCGTAAAACCAAAAGTAAGCGGTGAAGAAGAAGAAGAATAATATTTAATAAATTCTATATAAACCCTCGGTAAATAAATCGGGGGTTTTTTATTTTTAACTTGTGTCCGATAATTTTGTTGTATATAAATCTTCCGCCGGTAGTGGTAAAACCTTTACCCTTGTTAAAGAATATCTTGTTTTAGCACTTCAGGATAATTCGGATAAGCCATCCTCATTTAAAAAGATTCTGGCCATTACTTTTACAAATAAAGCTTCCGCTGAAATGAAATTCAGAATCATTGAGGCGCTCAAATCTTTATCTAAAAATCAATCTAAATCCGATCATTTAAAACGTATTTTATTAGATGAACTTAATCTGAATGAAGATTTGTTGATCCAACGTTCTACACGCCTATTAAGTGAAATATTGCATAACTACAGTGATTTTGCGATTAGCACTATTGACAGCTTTACACATAAAATTGTTAAGTCGTTTGCGCACGATTTAAAACTCCCCGTAAATTTTAACATTGAAACCAATACAGGTGACTTTTATCAAAAGGTAATTTCAGGACTTATGTCTAAAATTGGGGAAAACCCAGAATTGACAGATTTATTGTTACAATATGTTAGTAATAACGCAAATGAAAATTCCAGTTGGGATCCTGAATCGAAATTATTGGAGTTTACCAGTTTGTTGCAAAAAGAAAATGCGGAATCGAATCTTTTAAAACTTAATCAATTTGATTCGAAGGAGCTTAAAGAAATTCAGAGTAAAACTTTTGCTTTTATTCAAGAATTTAAAAACACTTTAAAAATTGCGGGAAATAAAGCACTCAAACTAATTGAAGATAAAAAACTGTGTGATGAACATTTCATTTACGGAAAAACAGGCCCTCAACGTGTTTTTTACAAATGGAGCAATATAAGCTCTGAAAAATCTGCCGATTTAATTAGTAGCAGAACACAGGAGACAATTTCAAAAAACAAATGGGAAAACAAGAATAATTCATCGGAGGAAAATAACCGAATAGCGCTTATTTCTCCCGCTTTAAATGAAATTGGAACTTCCACAATGGATTATATTAATAAGTATGGATTACAATACAACTTATTTAGTCTCATTGATAAAAATATATACTCAATTATTTTATTAAACGAACTTCAGCAAATTACAGAAGAATTTAAATCGGATGAACAAATAGTTTTTATTTCTGAGTTCAACACCAAAATTGCTAAAATTGTTGCTGAAGAGCCTGCCCCTTTCATATATGAACGTTTAGGTGAGCGATACCATCATTATCTTTTGGATGAATTTCAAGACACCTCTACCCTTCAATGGTTGAATTTGCTTCCATTAATTGACAATTCACTCAGTATGGGCAAATTTAATCTGATCGTAGGTGATGGTAAACAAAGTATTTACCGTTGGAGAAATGCCAATGTACAGCAATTCAATAGGCTCCCTAATCTTATATACGAATCACAAAATCCAGTAATTAAAGAGAGAGAAGATAATCTGAAAAGGAATTTCAAAGAAAAAGTTCTTGACACTAACTACAGGAGTTTAAAGAATATTGTTGAATTTAATAATTCTGTATTCGATTTTCTTCCTAATCACATTATTTCAGAAGATTATCTTTCTATATATAACAAACAAAAACAAAATTCAGATAAAAAGTCGGGGGGATATGTAACTATACATACCGGTTCAACCGATAAAGAGATGTTACAGGAACATAATTTTTTAGTTACCAAGCAACACATTGAAAATGCAATTCAGTCCGGATTTATATATAAAGACATTTGCGTAATAGTAAGAAGCAATCATCACGGGAATAACATAGCTAATTATTTATTAGAAAATAATATTCCCGTAATTTCTTCGGATTCTTTGTTGCTAAAAAATAATCCGGAAATAAATTGCATAATTTCATTTCTGAAATATCTAAACAATCCTTTTGATTTAATCAGTGCGGCTTCCGTGTTAAATTACTGTTTCAGTAAAGCAAATCTTTTATCAGAAGCATTGCAGTTGCTAAGCAAAACAAAAAACCTTTTTAAAGTTTTTAACCATTATAAAGTATCCATACATGCAGAAGACTTCATTCAAAAAAATGTTTTTGATGTATGTGTTCATCTAACTACTACACTTCAGCTAGAAATCAACAACCCGCAATACCTCCGATTTTTTTTAGATGAAGTAAATGATTATCTGGTTAACAAAACCGGGTCTATTAACGAATTTATTATCTGGTGGGAAAAACGACAGGATCAGGCTTCGTTAATTATTCCGGAAGGTGTAAACGCGGTTAAAATTATGACTATTCATAAGTCGAAAGGATTGGAGTTTCCGGTTGTAATTTTGCCATTTTTTAATTGGGAAACTTATAAAGCTGATAATGCCTGGGTCAATCTTGAAAAGTTCAAATTGGATTTACCGGTAGGTGTATTCAATATCAGTAAAGGCATTTCTGATGCAGGTCTAGCATCGGAATATGAAAGAGAAAAAAACGAACAATATTTAGATAATCTAAATCTTCTTTATGTAGCATTTACCAGAGCAGTAGAACGATTACATATTATTAGCAACAAATCAGAATCTCAAAAAAAAGAAACCATTTGCAATTGGATTGATTTATTTATAAATCATTCTGGCTTACAGCCAAAGAATGGCTTTGTTGAATTTGGTGTACCTGAAAACAAACTTTTAATAGAAAACCATAAACAAACAATTAGTTTTGATATATCCGTTTTAAACTTTAACCGATCAAAGGATTTAATTAAAATAAAAAGCAGCCATAAACTAAAAGTTTCTGCTGATACTGAGAGGGCATTGGAAAAAGGTATAAAAATGCACTACATTCTTTCTGAAATTAATTCCACCCATGAAATTCAAACTGTTTTAGGACGAATGGTAACTAGTGGCATTATTACTTTAAACGAGGTAAAAGATCTTGAACGAAATATATCTTCATTATTAAGTAATACACTTATATGCGATTATTATTCCGGTGCCTATAAATCGAAAAATGAAGCTGAGCTGGTAACCGAAAATGGCGATATACTAAGGCCTGACAAAGTTGTTTTTAACAAAGACACAGCCGTAATCATTGATTATAAAACCGGAGAAATAAATTTAAAAAAGCATGGGCAGCAAATGGAAAAATACAGCGATGCCTTATTAAAAATGGGAATCAAACAAACCAAAAAAATATTGGTTTACCTGGATGAAAACGAAATTCACAATTTGGCATAAAAAAAGCCCCGATTCATTCGGGGCTTTTTATTTAATTATAACCTCTAATTCAATTATTCTTTCACTACTCGAATTGACTGAGATTTATTTTCAGAATTTGTTAGATTAATAAAATATAAACCGTTTGATAATGGTGACAAATTAACCGTTTGAGAGTTTTCATTTGCATTGAAATTTAATGTCTGCTTCAACACTACTTTGCCGGCTGCATCTACAACTTCAGCATTAATAATTGTTGATTTTGAAACATTATACTCAATTGTTAATTTACCTGCAGTTGGGTTTGGATAAATTGAATAACCACCTGCATTTACTACTTGCTCAATTCCTGTACAAGCTGAAACCGATACAGTAATTAAAGCTGTATTATTACAACCTTGAGCCGAAGTTCCGTTAACACTGTAAGTGGTAGAAGTTGTTGGAGAAACCGCTGTGCTCGCTCCAACTGTACCACCCGGATTCCAGGTATAAGTTGCTGCACCGGTAGCGTTTAAAGTAGTAGTTTGTCCGGTACAAATTAATGAAGGTGATGCTGCAGTTGCGATTGTAGGTAAAGGGTTTACGGTTACACTTCTCAAAGCTGTATTAGAACAACCATTTGCGTTAGTACCTGTAACGGTATAATTTGTTGTTGATGTTGGATTCATGGCAACTGCACTGCCTGTCACTCCACCAGGATTCCATGTATACGAAGTTGCGCCTGTTGCAGATAATGTTGTTGATTGTCCTGCACAAATTACACTGTTTGAAATACTTGTATTGATAGTTGGAAGCGGGTTAACTGTAACCGAACGAGTGGCTGTATTATTACATCCTGCTGCGCTTGATCCGGTAACAGTGTAAGTAGTGTTTGCTGTTGGCGTTGCTACTACTGCTGCTCCTACTAATGAACCAGGCATCCATGTATATGTTGATGCGCCGGATGCATTTAAATTAGCTGATTGCCCAATACAAGTCACAGATGAACTTGTAGATACGTTGATAGTTGGAAGTGGATCTACGGTTAATGTTCTAACAGCAGAATTTGAACAACCATTAGAAGCAGTACCGGTAACGGTATAAGATGTAGTAACAGTAGGACTAACACTAATAGTTGTGCTGGTTGCAGTAGTATTCCAGGTATAGGTAGAAGCACCTCCTGCAGTTAATACCGCTGATGATCCAATACAAATAGAATTCAATCCTGTAATATTAACAGTAGGTAGAGCGTTAACGGCTGCAGTAGCCGTGAGCTGTGCCGAACAACCGGAAGTTGTTCCAGTAACTGTATAAACGGTTAATGCAGTTGGCGTGTACGTGTTAATAGCGGCAGTACCTCCTCCGCTCCATACGTAAGTAGTGGCACCACTGGCTGTAAATGTAACCGGTGATCCTGCACAAACAGTTTGTGAGCTGTTTGCAACCGCAACCGTAGGTGTAGCGGTTACCGCGATGGTTTGTGAGGCAATAGTACCCGGACCAATTAAATTAGAAGCTTGCATCGAAACGGTGTATGTTCCTCCAGTTGTGAAATTAATTGTTGGGTTCTGAGAAGAGGCGGTAGTTATGGTTACACCTGTTGATGGTGTCACGCTCCAGCTCCAGCTGGTTGGTGAATTAGCTGAGTTATCAGTAAACTGAATAGCTGTACCGGTACATTTTGGTGTAGCTGCCACAGAAAAACTGGAGGATGGAGGTGCTGCAGTAACAACATCCACTTTCCATGCACCACGTCCGTAAGTTGCAGCAAAGATTTTACCCGGGTTAGATGGCGACATTTCTAAATCGCTGATTGGAACATTTGGTAAACCTGTATTATATAAAGTCCAGTTGGTAGAGGTATTATCTTTATAATACACCCCAACATCCATTCCAACATAAACGCGGTCGCTAGATCCCGGTTCATACATAATACAATTAGCTGGTAAATTTGGTAAGTTAGAAGATACATTTGTCCAGCTTGTACCACCATTAGTTGTTTCATACACTTTAGTTCCGGCTGTATATCCGCTTATGGTAACCCATGCGTTATTAGGGTCGGAAGGATCAACGGCTACGTAAGTCTTGTTATTAGGTAATCCTGTATTAACATTAGTCCACGAAACTCCGGCATTAGTTGATTTATACAACACGTTACCGTGAATCACATAAATAATCTGATTATTGGATGGCGCAATAGCAAATTCAATAATTGTACCTGAACCACCTGTTGCTGTACATTGTGTCCAGCTAACACCTGAATTAGTTGATTTAAACATCTCGCTTCTTCCTGCATATAAAATAGTAGCATTAGTTGGATCCTGATGCCATGGTGCCACCCATCCTGCAACTCCACTCATACCTCCTTGCGCGCTACCCCAGGTATTACCACCATCGGTTGAACGTAAAAATCCTCCCTGAGGTGTTGCTCCAAATAAATTATTATTATTCGTTCTGTCAATAAAACAATCCATACCGTCACCACAATATCTTGCAGCATAAGTAGCACCGTTGAATAAATTAGTACCGTTGTCTTGGTGACCGGTAATGAAATAATTTGCTGTTAATGCAGATAAACCAATTCGGTATTGCTGTGCAATGTTTCTTGGATTAGATTTATCTGCCCATGCAGTACCGGTATAACGGTAAATACCTCCATCATTAGCAGAATAAAGTACCCCACCCGGAGTATATTTTAAATCGTGTACGTCAGCATGAACGTAAGGAGGATTAGAAACAGTACTGTTCCAGCATCCGATGTTTGTCCAAGCAGCACCACCGTTGGTACTTCTCCAGTGGTTAATTCCACCAACTACAATTTCATCTTTATTCAAAGGTGATGCTGCTAAAGCTAAATCGTACCAACCTTGTCCGTTACCCGCAGTACCAGCACATGAGTTTGCTAAAATATCCGGAGTGGTAGACATAGATGTAAATGTCGTTCCGCCGTCATTAGAACGATATAATCCGCCAAAACCATTAGTTCCGCTATTAGAACGTAATACATATACATAGTTTGTGTCATTAGTCGTAGTAGCAATACTTACACGGTTACAATTTGTGTTAGGAATACTTGCATTAACAGCAAAAGTACCTCCACCATTGGTTGATCGATATAATGTAACATTGGTACCAGTAGTTCCTCCACCCGCATAAACCACATTCGGATTTCCCGGTTTAAATTCCACATCATAAGCGTTAATAGCTGCAACTTGTGTCCAGCTAGTTCCGCCATTTATAGTACGGTAAACACCATTACTTGTTGCGGCAATTAAAATTTGCGGATTGGTTGGATTAATAATTAAACGACGAATCATGCGTTGTAAGTTTACAGTCCAGTTTAGTCCGGTTGGCAACCATGTAGCACCGCCATCGGTAGACTTCAACACCCCAATTGCATAGGTATCTCCTGCATCTCCATCTCCAGTTGCCAAATACATAATGTTTGGATTGGTAGGATCAATTGCTAAATCAGAACATCCAATTACAGTTAAATTATCTGTATTTGTTGACCATGTTACGCCATCATCCGTTGTTTTCCATAATCCGCCGGCTGGCGCACCAACCCAATAGGTAGTTGGAGTGGTTGGATGGAACGTGATAAAATTATCTCGACCTGCTTTGCGTGGCAATCCACAAGCAGAACCGGTCATGGCACCGAAAGGCCCCATTGGCGTCCATGTTGAAGAAGCCAGCATATTGTTACCTTGCTTAGCAGTAGACATATTTTGATTTAAATATGTTTCGTAATTTGCCCAGGCCTGACTAGCTAAATACAATTTTCCTGAAGGATATACGCGCGGTTCCATAAAAGCTTCCCAGCGCTTATAAGGTTTATACCCGCAACCCTTTTCATCTTTATCGTGGGTGCTCCAGTAAGCTTCTGCAGCTTTTTTAATATCATAAAAATTAGCATTAGGATCTTGCATCATAGTGCGCCAGTCTTCTTGAGCACTGAAAGATCCAAACAAACATACACTAATTAAAGTTAGTATTGATTTTTTCATTACTAAAAGGGGTTAAATTTTACATAATACTACTAAATAGCATGAAGAATGTCAAGTGTAGGTAATTAAAATTCGTCGAAAAATATCAGGTTTTATCTTTAAATATGGCTATTCGTGGGATTTTACCTTGTTTTAAATATCATAACCTATAATCTCTAAAATAAAAATTCTTTAAATTTCCATTGTTCATTTAATCATTCAAAATTCCCGAAATGCTATTTCGTTTGTATTTCTTAATTTATATATTTGATACAATCTGCTTTAATAATAAACAAAATAGTATAATATTAACTTCTAAACACTAACCCTATGAGCAACAGAAAACACCCCGTACCTTCCGATTTGGAAATTGCACAGAGTGCAGAAATCAAACACATCAATGAAATTGCTTCAAAAGTCGGGATTTCTGTTGACGACCTGGAACATTACGGAAAGTATAAAGCTAAACTTCCGCTAACTCTTATTAATGAAGACAAGATAAAAAAAGCCAAACTGGTATTAGTAACGGCCATCAGCCCTACTCCTGCAGGAGAAGGAAAAACCACCACTTCCATCGGATTAACCGAAGGAATGAATAAAATCGGAAAGAAAACAATGGTGGTTTTACGTGAACCTTCATTGGGTCCTGTTTTTGGTATTAAGGGAGGTGCAGCCGGAGGTGGTTATTCCCAGGTAATTCCAATGGAAGATATCAATCTTCATTTCACCGGTGATTTTAACGCTATTGAAAAAGCTAATAACTTACTTTCAGCTTTAATCGATAATAATATTCAAAGTAAAACCCGCAACTTAAATATCGATCCGCGTACCATCGTTTGGAAACGTGTAATGGACATGAACGATCGCGCGTTGAGAAACATAGTAATCGGATTAGGTGGTACCGCGAATGGTATTCCTCGCGAAGACGGATTTAACATTACTCCTGCTTCTGAAGTAATGGCTATTCTCTGTATGTCTAAAAACTTCGAAGATCTAAAAACCAAATTAGGTAATATTTTTATCGGATTCACCTTCGATAAAAAACCGATATACGCACGTGATTTAAACGCACAAGGCGCAATGGCTATTTTACTAAAAGATGCTATTAAGCCTAATTTAGTTCAAACTTTAGAAGGTAATCCTGCTATTTTACATGGCGGACCATTCGCAAACATTGCGCAGGGAACCAATACCATCATCGCTACTAAAATGGGATTGTCACTAAGTGATTATGTAGTTACTGAAGCAGGATTTGGTGCTGATTTAGGTGCAGAAAAATTCATGGACATCAAATGTGGTTACGGAAACTTAACTCCTAATGCCATCGTTCTCGTTGCAACTATCCGCGCTTTACGTCACCATGGTGGAGCTAAAAAAGAAGAATACAATACACCAAGCTTGGAACGTATTAAAAAAGGATTTGAAAACCTTGAAAAACATATTGAAAACTGCATGAAGTTTGGAATAACTCCGGTAGTTGCTATTAATAGTTTCGTAAGCGACTCAAAAGAGGAAGTGGAATATGTTGTGCAGCAATGTGCTACAAAAGGAGTAAAAGCTATCCTAAGCGAATGTTGGGCTAAGGGTGGAGATGGCACTACCGAGCTTGCAAAAGCTGTTGTTGAAACTATCGAATCCGGTAAAAACAACTTTAAACCACTTTACGATTGGAGCTTATCTATCGAAGATAAAATCAAAACCATTGCAACTGAAATATACGGTGCAGATAACGTAGAGTACACCGCGGCAGCCCGCTCCGGATTAAAAGCCATTAAGGAATTAGGCTACGATAAAATGCCGGTGTGTATGGCTAAAACCCAAAAATCATTCTCTGATAACGAATCAAAAATTGGTCGTCCGCGTAACTTTAATATCACCGTTCGTGAATTTGAATTTGCTGCCGGTGCCGGATTTGTCATTCCTATTCTTGGAGAAATGATGCGTATGCCGGGCTTACCTGCTATTCCTGCTTCTGAAGGCATGGACATTGATGCTAATGGAAAAATTACAGGTTTATCATAAAATAATTATATGAGTACTCTCAACTACAAAGGAATTAAATACACTCATGAAAATTTTCATGAGGTAAATGATTCTTTAGTAGTGGAAGGTCCTCTTAAAATTTTTATTAATGGTGAGGTTTTTACCATTACTATGCGCTGCCCCGGCCATGATGAAGAACTTGTAAGAGGTTTGCTTTTTACGGAAGATATTTATAAGGATAAAAATGAAAATCCAATAATTGAAATTATTAAAACAGATAACCTGCATCATCCGGTTGAAGTAAACGCCAAAATAGACCCCAGTAAAATCCGTGATAAGTATTTAAATAAACGCAATCTGTTATCTGTAACCTCTTGTGGCATTTGCGGAAAAACAGAATTGGAAGAGTTAAACAACGCATCACATGATACAATACTACCTACTGCCCAATTAGAACCGGAGTTAGTAGGAAAAATTTTCGATGCCATGAATTCAAAACAAAGCACATTTAAACAATCGGGTGGTTCACATGCTTCTGCCGCATTTACACTTAGCGGAGAATTATTAAGTCTTCAGGAGGATATTGGCCGACATAATGCCGTTGATAAAGTGATTGGCGATTTATTACTTCAAAAAAAATTAAATCAGGCGAAATGTTTAATTGTAAGCGGACGCATTTCTTATGAAATCGTCAGCAAATGCTTCATTGCAGGTATTCCGTTTTTAGCATCGGTTTCCGCTCCTTCAACTTTAGCGGTAGATTTCTCGAAAGAACTCGGAATTACATTAATGGCCTTTTGCCGCAACAATTACTTTACGGTGTATAGTCACCCCGAAAAAATAAAAGATTTAAAAGAAAACAATAATTGGCTCAAAGCCATTTAAACATTTTGTTATGTCAAAAAACTTAAGTGAATTATCAGGAAGAAAAGGTTTAACCGAAAACCTGTTTGAGGAATTAGGTATTGCCGCCAAGCGTACCGGAACCCCTTCCAAAACAGAAATGGAAAAACTGGCTAACGAATTTTTAATTGGTAAAGCTAATGTTTACGGTACCGTAAGTTTTTACGATTTTCTTCGTGAAGAGAATAAAGGAAAAAAAGTATATGTGTGTAATGGCAGCTCATGTTTAACAGCCGGAACACAAGAAGGCTTAAAGAAAAAATTAGGCCGTTACTTTAAAAAAGATGAAATAGGTGAAATGTGTTGCATGGGCCGTTGCCACGAAAACAACACGTTTAATTATAACGGAAAAAATTATTCAGGAACCGACATTTCTAAAATTTCAGATATTAAAAAAGGAAATTTTAAAAGTGAAGGAACCTACAACACCACACATTTAGGAACGCAAGTTTTAACCGGGCATTTTCCGGGTATTGATGAATACTATTTTACTTTAACAGAAGCCTTAAAACGTAGTCCTGATGATTTATTAAGTGAACTGAAAGACTCAGGATTACGCGGACGAGGCGGTGCAGGTTTTCCGATCTCTTTTAAACTCGAATCCTGTAAAAACACCGAAGGAAAAATAAAATTTATTGTTTGTAATGCCGATGAAGGCGATCCGGGCGCGTACTCCGATCGTTATTTGTTAGAACAACAACCCCATTCAGTATTACTGGGTATGATGATTGCCGGATATATTACAGGAGCAAATACAGGTGTACTTTACATTCGTGCCGAATATCCGGAAGCCATTGAGATTACACAAAAAGCCATTGATGATTTGCGCGCGAAGAAATTACTAGGAGAAAGCATTTGCGGTACCAATTTCAATTACGATTTTAAAATTATTCGTGCACAAGGCGCTTACATTTGCGGTGAAGAAACAGCACTTTTATCTTCCATTGAAGGACAACGTCCTGAAGTGCGTGTACGTCCGCCCTTCCCTACCCAACAAGGTTTATTCAATAAGCCAACTGTAGTTAACAATGTTGAAACATTGGCTTGCATTCCATATATCATTAAAAATGGCGGTAAACAATTTGCAACAATTGGCCGAGGACGCTCAACAGGAACCAAATTAGTTTCATTGGATAGTTTCTTCAATAAACCCGGCGTTTACGAAGTGGATATGGGCACACCGTTAGATTTCGTATTTAAAAAATTAGGTGGTGGCTTTAAGAAAAAAGTAAAAGCCATGCATATTGGTGGACCATTAGGCGGATTGGTTCCGTTAAACAAAGTAAAAAACTTAACGGTAGATTTTGAATCGTTCTCCGAAAACGGATTTTTATTAGGCCATGCTTCAGTGGTTTGTTTACCTGAAAAATTTCCGATCATAAAATACATCGAACATTTGTTTCAGTTTACGGCACACGAAAGTTGCGGTAAATGTTTCCCTTGCCGTTTAGGCTCTACGCGCGGTTACGAGCTCATTAACAAAGCAAGAACCTCTAAATACAAAATAGAAAAAGAATTAATCACCGATTTATTGGAAACCATGGAAACCGGATCACTCTGCGCATTGGGTGGCGGATTACCTTTACCGGTAAAAAATGCTTTGCAATACTTCGATAAAGAATTAAAACAATATTTCACTAAATAAATTACGCTATGAACAAAAATATTGCCTATATCGACAATAAGCCTTACGAGATTAACGAAGGTGAAACGATTCTTGCGTTTTTAAAAAGAAACTTCGGGAAAGATTATATCCCTACACTTTGCGATGCACCTAACCTCGACCCCTTTGGTTCGTGCCGTGTGTGTAGTGTGGATGTAGCTTTAAAAGAAAACGGACCTGTTAAATCACAGGCCTCTTGCCACACGCCTGTAATGGCGGGTTCTTATATTTTCCCACATTCGGAGCGTATTCAGAAATTAAGAAAAAACATTGTGGAATTGGTTTTAACCGACCACCCACTCGATTGCTTAACCTGCGAGGTAAATAATAATTGTGAATTACAAACCGTTGCCGCAAAGGTAGGGGTACGCGACGTTAGATACCCGGAAGGAAAAAATCATTTAGACCGTCAAAAAGATTTGAGTCATGCTTATATGACCTCCGATTTTTCAAAATGTATTAATTGTTTCCGCTGTGTGCGTGCCTGCGACGAGGTGCAAGGACAATTTGTATTGAGTATGGCCGGTCGTGGTTTCGATTCGCATATCATTAAAGGTTTAGATACTACCTTCGAAAAATCGGATTGTGTAAGCTGCGGCGCTTGTGCTCAGGCTTGTCCAACCTCAGCCATTTCCGATATTTTTGAATCCAAATCGGTTGCTAATTTGAACAAAACACGCACGGTGTGTACGTATTGTGGTGTAGGTTGCAATTTGGAAGTAGCCTCACAGGGAGGAAAGGTAAAATCCATTCAGGCACCGGTTGAAGCAGAAGCAAATCAGGGACATACCTGCTTAAAAGGTCGTTTTGCATTTTCTTTCTACAATCACCCGGAACGTTTACGCACACCATTAATTAAACGCAACGGCAAATTTGAACCGGCCACTTGGGATGAAGCGTATGATTACATCGCCAATAAACTCACAGAAATAAAAAATACAAATGGCGCAGATGCCATTGCGGGAATTTCTTCGGCACGTTGTACTAACGAAGAAAATTACTTAATGCAGAAATTTATTCGTGCGGTAATTGGCACGAATAACATTGATAGTTGCGCGCGTGTGTGCCACTCACCTACTGCATTAGGCATGCAAAGAACATTTGGTACCGGAGCAGCCACCAATTCTATTAAGGATTTGAAATACACGGATTGTATGATGGTAATTGGTGCTAATCCAACTGATGCGCATCCTGTTACCGGTGCAAAAATCAAGCAACAGGCCATGAAGGGCAAAACGCTCATTGTAATTGATCCTCGTCGCACTGAATTAGCCAGATACGCTCAGTTCCATTTACAGTTACGCCCGGGTACAAACGTAGCTTTATTAAACATGATGTTGTATTACATCATAACAGAAGGTTTAGAGGATAAAGATTTTATCAACAGCAGAACCGAAGGCTACGAAGATTTTAAACAGCAGGTATTAAAACAAGATATTAATGAACTTGAAAACGTAACAGGTGTAAATAAAGAATTAGTTCGTGATGCTACTCTCGCTTATGCAAAAGCAGAACGTGCCATGTCATTCCACGGATTAGGTGTTACTGAACACTCGCAGGGAACTTACACCGTTATGTTGATTGCCGATTTAGCGATGATTACCGGTAACATTGGTAAACGTGGTGTTGGTGTAAATCCGTTACGCGGACAGAACAACGTGCAGGGCGCAGCCGATATGGGTTGTCAGCCTCACCAAGGAGCAGGTTATTTAGATGTTACTGATCCAAACAATCATAAATTATACGAAGATTTTTACGGTGCCAAATTACCTGACTATATCGGTTATAAAATTCCGCAAATGTACGATGCGGCATTAGCCGGTAAATTAAAAGCTTTATGGGTAATTGGTGAAGACATGGCGCAAACCGATCCTAACACGCATCATGTAGTAAACGCCTTAAGCAAGCTGGATTTATTTGTAGTGCAGGAATTATTTATGACCGAAACTGCAAAACTTGCTGATGTTGTTTTACCGGGTGCTTCTTTCCTCGAGAAGAGCGGAACATTTACCAATGGCGAAAGAAGAATTCAACGCGTACAAAAAGTGGTGGAGCCGGTTGCAGGCACCAAGCCCGACGGACAAATTATTGTAGACATCATGAACCGCATGGGCTACAAACAAGAAGATTATAATCCTGCTACTTTATTAGAAAAAGAAATTTCGAAGATCGTTCCATTCTTTGCAGGTGTGAAGTGGGAATTACTTGGCGATAATGGTTTACAATGGCCGGTGGCGAAAGATGGCACCGATTCTGATTTATTACACATTAATGAATTTAAGCGCGGAAAAGGAAAATTCATTCACAATAGTTGGGCCGAGACGAAAGAATTAATTGAGAACGGCAATGAATTCCCGTATATCATCACTACTAACCGTGAATTAGAGCATTACAATTGCGGGGCTATGACACGCCGTACCAACAATGCGAAAATATTGAAGGAAGATTATTTGATGATCAATCCTGCTGATGCCAAGAAACATCTTATCAGTAATGGTGACATGGTGTGTGTAATAAGCGCACGTGGTAAGGTAGATGTAAAAGCAAAAATAACCGATGAAGTAAAGCCCGGTATCTTAAGCTCTACTTTCCACTTCCCGGAGATTATGATGAACAATATCACATCAAGCGTTCACGACTCAGAAGCCATGTGTCCTGAATACAAAGTAGTAGCAGTAAATATCAGAAAGAGTAAAGGGAAGTATAAGGAAAAAGTAAAATAATTACTTCCCGATACAAAAACGGGTAAAGATGGAATCCAGGAGGTCTTCGTTGGTCACCTCACCGGTGATACTTCCTAATTCATCTAACGCGTAACGGATTTCTACAGCCAATAAATCGCCGGCAATGTTGGTGTCCAATCCGATAATTACTTTTTGTAATGCGGTATTAGCACGTTTCAAGGATTCTACGTGTCGTGCGTTGGTAACAATGGTGTCAGTAGTATTCACAGTACGTGCATCAAATAAACCAACTAATTTATGTTTGAGCTCATCAATGTTTTTATGCTCCTTCGCCGAAATATAAATCACATCATAAGCGGCAAATTCTTTTTTAAGATCAGCTAAGTTCTCAGTGTCTAATTTATTGGCTACAATCACCAATTGAGAAGTACCAATGTGCCCTTTTATTAAATCAATTTCGAGTTTTAAATCGCCGCTGCTGATTTCATGCGCGTCAAATAAATAAACAACTATTGCCGATTTTTTAATCGCATCAAAAGCTTTGTTCACCCCTATTTGCTCAATCACATCGGTGGTAGTTCTAATGCCGGCAGTATCAATAAAACGGAACAATACACCATCAATGATCATCTCATCTTCAATCGTATCGCGCGTGGTACCCGGGATATCACTCACAATGGCTCTGTCATCTTCTAATAGCACATTCAACAATGTGGACTTACCCGCGTTTGGTTTACCAACAATGGCTACAGGAATTCCGTTTTTAATCACATTCCCCACCTCAAAGCTCATCACCAGCTTCTCAATAATGCCAATGATACTGTGCACTAATTTTTTTAAATCCGTTCTGTCAGCAAATTCCACATCCTCTTCACTAAAATCCAACTCTAATTCTATTAGTGATGCGAAATTGACTAAATGATCGCGCAGTATTTTTATTTTGCTGGAGAAACCACCGCGCATTTGCTGCATAGCTACCTGATGCGATAATCCCGAATTACTGGCTATTAAATCGGCAACAGCTTCCGCTTGTGATAAATCAAATTTTCCATTTAAGAAGGCACGTAATGTAAATTCACCGGGATTAGCCATGCGTGCGCCATGTTTCAGTAACAACTGTAAAATTTGTTGCTGAATATACGGCGAACCGTGACAGGAAATCTCTACTGAATCTTCTCCGGTATACGAATGCGGATTGCGAAATACACTTACCAGTACTTCGTCAATAACAATATCGCCTTCCGCAATAATACCAAAATGAATGGTGTACCCTTTTTGTTCGGCAATTTTTTTTGACCTTAATCCTTTATCAAAAAATAGCTCATCAATTATTTGAAACGTTTTTTTTCCGCTCATGCGAATAACGGCAATAGCGCCGCTTCCGTGCGGAGTGGCGAGGGCCGTTATGGTATCGTTTAAAATAATTTTCATCTGGTAAACTTTCTTTAATCAAAAAACCCCGACCTAAGCCGGGGTTTGTCTTTATGCTTTCTTAGCTTCTGCCTGAGCTGCTTTAATTTTAGCTTTAATAGCTTCGGTAGTTGTTGAGCCAGGGCGCTCGATTGGAGAACCGGTTGCACGGTCCCAAATTAAGCTCGCCAACACCCCTAATGCACGGCTTACACCAAATAATACAGTATAGAAATCGTACTCATACATGCCATAGTGAACTAATAATGCACCTGAATGCGCATCCACGTTTGGCCATGGATTTTTGATTTTTCCGGTAGCTTCTAAAATCGGAGGCGCTACTTCGTAAATCATTTGAACGATTTCACAAATATCATCGTGCTTAATGTAGGTACGGTAGAAATCTTGCTGTGCAGAGAAACGTGGATCGGTTTTACGTAATACCGCGTGACCGTAACCAGGAACTACTTTTCCTTCAGCTAAAGTTTTCTTGATGTATTCTGCAATTTGTTCTTTAGTTGGTAATCCACCACCTAAAGTTTCTTTCAACTCCATAATCCATCCTAATACTTCCTGATTCGCTAAACCGTGTAAAGGCCCGGCTAAACCATTCATACCTGCTGCAAACGCTAAATACGGATCGCTTAATGCAGAACCTACTAAGTGAGTGGTGTGAGCAGAAACGTTTCCACCTTCATGGTCAACGTGAATAGTTAAATATAAACGCATTAAACGCTTCATATCAAAAGCCTCGTATCCTAACATGTGTGCGAAGTTTGCTGCCCAATCTAATTTAGAATCCGGCTCAATATGAATACCGCCTTTGTATTTACGACGGTAAATATATGCTGCAATACGAGGTAAACGTGCAATCAGATTCATTGAATCTTCATACACATAATCCCAATAATCTTTTTTATTGATACCTTTTGCATACGCTTTCGCAAATACGCTTTCGGTTTGCATAGCCATAACACCAATCACAAATTGGGTCATTGGATGCGTATCAACCGGTAATTTTTCAATAACGTCGAATACGTGCTTTGGAACGTGGCTGCGTTTCATCCACTCGTTAGTAATGAAATTTACATCCTCCTGAGAAGGTAATTCACCAACTAACATTAAATAAAATATTCCTTCCGGTAATGGTTCAGTTCCACCCGGAGCTTTTGGTAATTGTTTACGTAATTCAGGAATTGAATATCCTCTGAAACGGATACCTTCTTCAGGATCTAATTTAGAAGTTTCAGTAACCATTCCTAACATACCGCGCATACCTTGGTACACTTGCGCAACGGTAATTTCTCCTAGTTTAAGGTCTCCATGATTTTTAATAATGTCTTTTATATCTGCAGAAAGCACTGTGGCTTTTTCACGGAATTTTTCCTTTAATCTGTCCATTATGTATAAGATTTAACCGTGTAAATTTAACGACTGTGAGATAATAAACAAATAAAAAAAGTCCTAATTTCTGTTATTTTTCATTTAAATTTTCGGGAGTGGCATTAAACAAAAAACCCTCTCTTTTGAGAGGGTTTTGACTTATCTCGCAAATTTGAATGTCTTGCCTAAATAACGGGCCGAATTTCCTAATTGCTCTTCAATACGTAATAACTGATTGTATTTTGCGATCCTGTCGCTACGGGAAGCAGAACCGGTTTTAATTTGTCCGCAACCTAATGCCACAGCTAAATCAGCAATGGTAGTATCTTCTGTTTCACCACTACGGTGACTCATAACCGAGGTATAGGAATTCATATGCGCCATGGTTACAGCCTCAATGGTTTCACTTAAGGTACCAATTTGGTTAACTTTCACAAGAATAGAATTAGCTACACCCTCATTGATACCTTTTGCAAGACGCTGAGAATTAGTAACAAACAAGTCGTCCCCTACTAACTGTACTTTATCGCCTAAGGTATCGGTCATTTTTTTCCAACCTGCCCAATCGTCTTCAGCAAAACCGTCCTCAATGGAAATGATTGGATATTTTTTACACCATTCCGCCCAATAGCTAACCATCTGATCGCTGGTTAATTTGTCGCCCGTTGATTTTTTAAAATGATATACTTTTTCATCCGCATTATAGAATTCGGAAGATGCGGCGTCCATGGCAATATAAATATCTTCACCCGGCTTGTATCCTGCTTTTTCAATAGCTTGCATTACTGCTTTGATTGCGTCTTCATTACTCTTGAAATCAGGAGCAAATCCACCTTCGTCGCCAACGTTGGTTGCTAATTTTTGTGATTTTAACACTGCTTTTAAATGGTGGAAAATTTCAGTTCCCATGCGTAAACCATCGCTAAAGGATTCCGCACCAACCGGCATAATCATAAATTCCTGGAAATCGATACCATTATCGGCATGCGCGCCACCGTTTAAGATATTCATCATTGGAATCGGCAATAAACCTGCATTTACACCGCCCACATAACGGTAAAGAGGCATGCCTGTTTCTAAAGCTGCGGCTTTAGCAGCAGCTAGTGATACGCCAAGAATAGCGTTGGCACCTAAATTTGCTTTATTCGGTGAACCATCTAACTGAATTAAACGCGCGTCTAAGTCGGCCTGATCCAGAATGTACGCTCCTTTTAAATTTTCATTTATAACTGTATTTACATTATTTACCGCGCGGTTTACACTTTTTCCTAAGTATTGAGACTTATCATTATCGCGTAACTCAACCGCCTCATGTGTACCGGTTGAAGCCCCGGACGGAACCGCCGCACGACCAATAACACCGTTTTCAGTAATTACATCAACCTCAACGGTTGGATTGCCTCTCGAATCCAATATTTGGCGGGCAGTAATGGAATGTATGTATGACATAGTTATTAAATTTAGAGTGCGAAGATAGAGAAAATTGAATTTTTTAAGTTATTGTGTAAATAAATCGTGAATAAATATTCTGTAGAGGCACTATTGTCCATATCTCATCAAATTTACCATTACCTTAAAGGCGCAATTAATAAGCTGTAAATTTCTAATTTAAATCTATTTAACAATCTCACGGTGTTTTTACACCTCTCAGCTTATTTATCAGAAAACAAAAAAACAAGATTATCAGAAAAATCATATAATCTGAACTATCATTGAATTATAACTAAATCAGATATAATTGAAAGTAGTGAAATTAACTACGAAACTGATCAATTACCACACCCAGTACTTCTGAATTCTTTTTTGATATCCGGATTATCCAACACCTGGAAACTCATATACGGGTAGCCAAATAATTTGCAATAGCGTTCCGGATTACGCGCCTTATAATAACCAAGAGCATTGGCAAAATTACGCGAATAGAACTTTTCAGGTAAATGAGACGCAATGCTGATGTATGCCAGAATCAGATTTTCATCGGCTCTTTCATTCACATACGACTCTAAAATAGTTGCAGCGTATTTAAAATCTTTAGCACGCGAAAAGGCATAAGCTAACTTTAATGCATTTTGCCAACTAGCAGATTTCATATCGTAAAAACTTTTAATGCGGTTAATACATGCGTCACGGGCGGCTTCAGCAATTGGTGTATCAGTTGTGTCTAAAATATCCATCAGTTTAAACTGCCATTCAATATTTAAACCATCCAGGTATTTCTTGTCGATTTTGCTTTTGTACAATTCATCAATTTTCTGCTGCATTTTTTCCTGATCTTCTTGCTTAACAAAAGCACTGTCCATTTTTATGGAGCAATACAAATTATTATACTTTAATATTTCATTGTTTGGATCAATTGCCAACAAACGCTTCAGTTCATCATAATCATCTTCATCCACATTATTATTGTTAATCAGAAAACGGTAATGAACTTTATTATTCATCATGTTAACGAATTTCGGATCATTAGGAATTTCGAGACTGTCTAATGCGCCGGCAGAATATTTTTTATTTTTCACCTCTTGCCCTACATACTCCATGATTTTATATCCCTTATTGGCATCATTTGCTTTTAATGACCTATTGAAAGTTACCATGCTATACTTTTGCTCTTTGTTTCCGCTAACATCGTAAGTAACATCCATGATTATTTGTGCAAAACGCTCACGGGCTAAAATCGGCTCCAACTCCGTTAGTAATGCTTTATCGCCATTAATTTTATCGATACACTTACCCTTTCCTGATTTTACAAGATCTGCGTACTTTCCGTCTTCATTCTCCAGTAAAAACAAATTCCAGCTGTCGCGTGTTTCAATTACAGGGGTAATTTTTAAACTCTGGCGACTTTGTAAAACATTAGTCACACTTTCGGCACGTTTACGTTGTAATTTAGCATTGGATACCGAATCACCTTCAATAGACGAGTACGCATAAATATAAAGCCCTTCTATAATAAAATCAGGCTCGTTTAACGCATTAATCAGAGGCTGAATGTCTTCTGTTTTAAATTCGAATTTATTTTTCTCGAAAGGAATGGTAAAGTTGATGATCGAACTTTCCGAACGCGGGATAAAAGGCGGCTTTAATCCTTTTGAATCGTTGGCAGGTAAAATCCCAATTGGCGTATTGCTTTCAGGATCTCCATCTTCTAAATAAGAGCGGGTTACGGTTCGGCAAACTTTACCATCCTGAACTATAATTAAATTTAACTCATAAGGACCTTGGATCTTAGAATTCACTTTTCCCATCTCGACCTCTATTTTAGTAATGCGGATTTTCTTTTTAGCCTTTGGATCCTGCTTAATACGGTTCTTTTTGAAAAATTTATCTTTGTAAACTACCTTGGTCATGACTCCCTTATTATAAAGGTTATTGTCAATGATGTTGTAGTCGGCGTTTTCATATTGTGCGCGTTGAACGATATCAACAGCAATACCATCCTTAGGTTTTTTCAGTAAACGCTTAAGCTCTTTAATACTGCCGTATTTCAAATAAATTTTTCCATCCTGTACGTATAATCCTTTTTGCAGATCATCGAAATTTTTCCACTTATCGCAATTTTTACATCCCTTTAAATCTGGGGCTTTTAATTTTTTTGATTTAGTATTATATGGCACTTCCAATTCTCCTTTGTTATCAGCACCCTTGTTTTCTATATCATATCCGCCCAATGTAGCTGCAACATAAATCTTCTTTGAATCTTCCGACACTAAATAACTTATTCCCATGTACACATACTTTGGATTAAGTACCACCGCTAAATCCTTCTTATTATTTTCCCAACGTGTATAGATAACTTTGGCAACATCTTCCATGCTGTAATTTTCGCGGCCTTTACTTAATGGTGCCATCATGATTAACTCTTCACCCTTATTGGTTGCACCAACTTCTTTTAAATGCCTTTTTGTTTTTTTCGGGTCAACTTTTGGCTGTCCGCCATTTTCATAATCATCCAAGCAAACTGCCGAAGATTCGGTTAACAAAGAATTTGCCTCCAATGTATCCAGTCCTTTTTCTTTACGAAAACGGTTTATTTCATTTAATAAATAACGTGGAAGTTTTTCGTAGGTTTCATCCGTAATGCGAACCTTTTTCTTTTGAGCACTTAAGCCCAGCGCTAAAAAAACGATGAAAAAAGAGTATAAAAATTTCTTCATAATAATATCCTGTAAGCAATATATCTTACCAATGATAATATTATAAAAAAAATGTATTTTTAAGGGGATTAGTGTTAACAATGTATCAACACCATGGCTAATTTATTCCTGTAATCCTCTGCCTGTCTTCTGAATTTTATTATCGCGTTTTAGTTCAGCAATAATTTTATCCAGCACTCCGTTCACAAAAGTTTTACTATTTGGTGTGGAATATTCCTTAGAGATATCAATGTATTCGTTTAAAGAAACCTTAACCGGTATATTAGGTAAATATATAATTTCAGCTATTGCCATCTTCATCAGTAACATGTCCATGCTGGCAATACGATCCAATTCCCAGTTTTTAGTGTGATTCTTTATCAACTCCTCATGAGCGTTATTAAACTGTATTGTTTTACGGAATAAGGTTGACAAAAACTTCGTGTCATCAGCCTCATCTTTTAACAATGGCAACAATTCAAACTTACCTTCAAAAGATTCAAAATTTCTGATAACAGAATTAAAAGCTAAAAAAGAATCATCGGCCCAATGAATGTTTTTATCTTCAAATAAGTGATTTAGCAGTTCGTGTTCACCAAGGTGATTGAGAATAAGATTTACCAAAAATTCCCGGTCTTCCTTAACCGTATTTTCATTACCATTAGTCATATAACTTTTGTAAGCCTCGGTATTTCGGATTTCGGTATATAATTTGCGAACTAGATCGTAATCGCTTTGCCATGAAATTTTATTCTTTTCAAATTCTTTTTTCAGCTCTTTACTTTCGGATAAAGCCACTAACAAAGTATTATTAACGAACTTCAAATTAGGATTAAGATCTTCCTGTGAAGGCAAACGTTTGTTTTTATTTTCATCAATAATCATGTAAGCGGTATGATGAATATCGGAGAACAAAGCCAGAATGGTGAGATATAAGCTGTATACTTTATCTAAACTCTTAAACAGTTCTACTTCGAACGAAGCCATATCCGCATTTTCGTGTTGGAAATACGAGTAGAGCATCTGCATTACTTTTATACGTAAAAATCTTCGGTTTAGCATAAAGAACTTATTTTGGTTTAGAGTTACAGTTTTTTGAATCAGAATTTAAAACACTTAATGAAGCAATTATTCTTCATTCAAAAAAAAATTAAAAATTAAAGTACGGCGTTAATTCGTGCAATAGCTTCGATACGTTTCTCGGCTAAAACATTTGCTGCCATATAAGTAGGAATGCCTTCATTCTTTGCAGTTTGAATCACGTTCCAAGTATTATCGTAAATTTTTTCGGCATGTGCCATGGCTCGGTCACGGTTATATCCTTCTAGTTCATAATAAACATTAATGATTCCACCTGCGTTTACAACAAAATCCGGGGCATATAAAATACCCTTTTTACCAACCAGTTCGCCATGCTTTTTCTCATCGGCCAACTGATTATTAGCGGCTCCGCAAATTACTTTACACTTTAAGCGACTTAAAGTTTCGTCATTTACAGTAGCACCTAAAGCGCAAGGCGCATAAATATCAATATCCAGGTCAAACATTTTATCGGCAGTTACAGCTTCTGCCTTGTATTTTTTTACAGCATCCTTAACACGCTCTTCACTGATGTCATTAATGTAAACTTTAGCACCTTCTTTGGTTAAATAATCAACCAGACTTTCACCCACATGACCAATTCCTTGAACTAATACTTTTTTTCCTGATAAACTATCACTCCCCCAAGTTTCTTTTGCGCTGGCTTTCATACTTACATAAACACCATATGCTGTAACCGGAGAAGGATCTCCGCTTCCGCCCATATTTTCCGGTAAACCGCTCACAAACTCGGTTTCCATGTGAATGATTTCCATATCGCGACTACTCATCGCCACATCTTCCGCAGTAATATACTTTCCACCTAAACTATCTACAAATTTTCCAAAACGACGAAGTAATGCTTCGTTTTTTACTTTCTTGGCATCACCAATAATAACCGCTTTTCCACCACCAAGATTCAACCCGGCTACAGAAGACTTATAAGTCATTCCGCGTGATAAACGCAAAACGTCGTTTAATGCTTCCATTTCATTATTGTAATTCCACATACGGGTTCCTCCTAATGACGGACCCAATACCGTGTTATGAATAGCAATGATGGCTTTTAAACTGGTAGCATTATCATTACAAAATACAATTTGCTCATGATTGTTTAACATCATTTGAGCGATTACGGGATTTTGAACCAAGTTGGTTTCTTTGATATCTTTTACTTCCATTATTGAAAGATTGAGCGACAAATTTAGGGTTATTTTTAACGTAAGAAAATTTAATTGAGGACGAAAATTGGAGGATTCAGCGAATAAATTATCGGGTGCTCTAAAGAAGGAAAATATCCAAACAGACAAATGTTCCAAAAATAACACTGGCTACACCATTACTGGTACCAAATGCCAGGTTAACTCTGCTTAAATCGTTAGGCTTTACAATAAGATGCTGGTAAATTAACAACCCAATAAATACCACTGCTCCAACTATATAAAGCCACGAAAAATTACCATAACTGAAGGCAACAACAACTGCTACAGCACTAATAACGTGCATCAACTCTGATAGCCTTAATGCCTTAGATTTTCCCATCAATACAGGTATTGATTTGAGCCCTTCACTTCTATCAAACTCTTCATCCTGCAAAGCAAAAATGATATCAAAACCACCAACCCAGAAAAACACTAACACTGAAAAAATAATAGGCAAAATATCAAACTGCTCGGTCAGTGCCAAATAAGCGCCAATAGGCGCCAAGCTCAAACCTAAACCCAACACTAAATGACACAATGGTGTAAATCGTTTAGTATAACTATAACCCAATATCACCAATAATGCCACTGGCGATAAATAAAAACAAAGTTCATTAATTAAATAAGCACTAAGCAAAAATAATGCAGCGCTGATTATTGTAAAAATTAAAGCAGAAATTGGTTTTATTTGTCCGGCAGGAATTTCTCTGATGGCGGTCCGTGGGTTTTTAGAATCAAAATGTCTGTCGATATACCTGTTAAAAGCCATCGCCGAACTACGGGCGGTAACCATACAAGCCAAAACTAAACCTAATTTTTCCCAGCTAAATACAGCTTTTCCGGAGTAAATTGCCAGACAAAACCCTATTACTGCAAATGGTAAAGCAAAAACGGTGTGACTAAACTTAACTAATGACAGATATTTGTTAACGGTCTTCAACGTTTAAAAAACACAAATGCTAATAAAAATAAAACCGGCAGAGAACTCAATATCATTCCAATATAACCTATTGGAAATTTCCTGTCATGAATCTCGTATTTGGCGTCTAAAAAAATATTAACCCCTGCAAATACAAAGCCAACAATTGCAAGCAGCATAGCCGCCGGAACTGTCCGGATATCTATCAAACAAACGGCTCCGAATACACCAAATACAATAGAAAGTACTCCTGAAATCTTATATAATTTGTAAGGCGTCATTATTCAGCGTAATAATTCATTAAACGACGACGTAATTTACTGGAGTAAGTCTGGTATTGCCAATCGGTATAGTTATTGGTAGCATTAATACACTTTCCAAATTGTTTTACTCTATACTTCATTTCTTCAGTCAAGAGGTTGTAAAGTTCAAACGCTTCATCAAATTCAGAGGCATTATCTTTTATTCGGGCAAAATGATCTTCTATTGATTCGTCAATTACCGTTTGTGGTTTTAATCCCTTTCGCAAACAAGCAAGGTATCGGTCGCGAACGATAAATGATTCTTGTGATGAGTTCAAAAAGCGTTCTTTAATCTCAGGAGGCATATCGTAATCGTTCTCCAACTCATAATCCCATTCATCTTTGTAACGGTGTTCAAGGTACAAATGTGGGGCAACAAACACGTGTTTCCAATCAATCGGATACTGCCATAAATTAAAACGACGTGAATTATTTCCTAAATCAAGAATTTTAAATTGTTTTTTGGTTGGTAAAACACGACTACCACGCCCGATCATTTGATGATATAATGTAAGCGACTTGGTAGCACGGTTAAGCATGATGGTTTCAACAGCAGGCTCATCAAATCCGGTTGTTAAGATACTAACCGAGCTTAATACACCATCAGGAGTATTTCTAAACCAATCTAATGTCTCGGCGCGTTCGCGATCACTGAATGTACTGTCTAAATGTCTGACAGGATAACCTTTCTTTTTAAAAGTTTCATAAACGGCTCTGCTGGTTAGAATTCCGGCATTAAAAATCAATGTTTTTGTTCCTTTAGCAAACTCCTCATAAGCTTCAAGCAATTTACTTTGCATGATAGCCTGAGTATACAACATTTCGTGCGAGCCAACGGTAAATTCACCATTATTACCAATACGTAGTGAACTTAAATTAACATCATACGAATATGTTACCCCTTCACACAAATACCCCTGTTCAATTAAACTAGGGATGCTTTGTCCGATAATTAAATCACTGTAAGTTTGATAAAGCGGTAATTTTTTATTGCTACTTAAGGGAGTAGCGGTTACACCAAGAATATTTATATCATTAAAATAGTGGAATATTTTACGGAAGGAATTGTTATGCGCTTCATCCACTATTACCAAACCAATATCTTCCAAAAACTGATCATTTTCTTGTAAGCGATTGTTTAATGTTTCCACCAACGCCGTGAAGCACTGATAATCGCTTTGACGCGGCAAATCTTTTACTTCTGAGTTAATAATTTTATTGGAAATCCCTAAGTCACTCAGCACATCAGCTGTTTGCCTACTTAGCTCAATTCGGTGTGTTAAAATTAGAACTTTACGATTATGTTTTTCTATAAATCTACGGGCGATTTCCGAAAAAATAATCGTTTTACCTCCACCGGTAGGTAATTGAAACAATAAATTGGCATTAGGAGGCAACTCCTGCAAACGTGAAAATATGTTCTCAACGGCTTCGGATTGGTATGGATAGAGCTGTCGTGGCTCTGTTGCAATTGGGGCTTCAGTCATAAAAAATCAACCGTCAAATATACGGTTAAAAAAGGGCCTAGACATAAATTATTTCAACATTTAATTAAAATTAACTTCAGTAATGGGCCGTTTTTTATGTTTATATTTGTTGTTTTTTAATTTCAATTTCAATGCCTACAATTTCAAACAAAGCAACCGAAATGCCGGCTTCGCCGATCCGAAAATTAGTACCCTATGCAGAAGCAGCAAAAAAGAAAGGTGTGAAAATTTATCACTTGAATATCGGACAACCGGATATTGTAACACCGGATACTTTTTTAAACGCGATTAAAAATGCCGACATCAAAGTATTAGAATACAGTCATAGTGCCGGCAACGAAAGCTACCGTAAGAAATTAAGTAATTATTATAAAAACTTTAACATAAACATCGACTATAGCGACATCATTATCACAAATGGTGGTTCAGAGGCCATTTCAATTGCTATGATGACGTGTTTTAATCCGGGCGATGAAATCATTATTCCTGAACCTTTTTATGCAAATTATAATGGTTTTTCAGTTGCTGCTAACGTAACAGTAAAACCAATTAAGAGTACCATAGAAAACGGTTTTGCTTTACCTGCAATTTCGGAATTTGAAAAATTAATCACGCCGAAAACAAAAGGAATTATGATTTGTAACCCTGGTAATCCAACCGGTTACTTATACACCCGTGAAGAATTAGAAGCTCTGAAAGAATTGGTTAAAAAGTATGATCTCTTCCTGTTAAGTGACGAAGTTTACCGCGAGTTTTGTTATGATGGGAAAGAATATGTTTCGGTAATGCATTTAAGCGGTATTGAAAATAATGTTATTTTACTGGATTCCATTTCTAAACGTTACAGTGCTTGCGGCGCTCGAATTGGCGCAATGATCAGCAAGAACAAAGATGTAATGAATGCCGCTTTAAAATTTGCACAAGCGCGTTTAAGTCCGCCTTCATACGGACAAATTGGTGCTGAAGCAGCACTAGAAACACCGGCATCTTATTTTGAAGAAGTAAAAAAAGAATACATCGCTCGCCGCGATTTCGTAATTAGTGAAATCAATAATATTCCGGGAGTATTTTGCCCTAAACCAAGTGGTGCATTTTATTGCATTGCCCGTTTACCAATCGATAACGCTGATAAATTTTGTCAATGGCTGCTTGAAGATTTTAATTACAAGCAACAAACAGTAATGTTAGCACCGGCAACAGGATTTTATTCCACTCCGGGAGCAGGTTACAACGAAGTTCGTTTGGCATATGTTTTAAATCTTAATGATCTGGCTAATGCCATGACTTGTTTACGTGAAGCATTGGCTGCTTATCCGGGCAAAACAAACTAAAACATGAAAAAAATTATCTTATTAACTACAAGTGTTCTTGTTTTATTTGGTTGTAAAAACACTTCTGATTCAAATGATAATAAAACAGCTGTATCGGATTCGCTTATAACAAATAGCACTTCGCCAACCGTTAGTGCTGACAATGACAATCCGGGTATAGCGGGAATAATTGAATTACCGGAAATGTTAACCTTAGCAGTTAAAGATTCGGCGCCTCAACAGGATATTGGATTTAAAATTGGTAAAGCGTATAGCGCTATAGAAGGTGACATGCAGGAATTAAACATAAGCAATAACGGCATGCCTGCAGGTTCTTTGTATTACAATAGCGACCCAAAGAATTTTGTTTTTGAGTGTGTTATTCCTATCAACCAAATGCCTTCCAAACAGCCTAGAAATTCAAGTGTTGTTGTATTGGAAGCAACGCGTGCTATTTTATACAACTATTATGGACCATACGATAAAATGGCCGAGGCCTATGCGGAAATAAAAACCTACATGGAACAAAACAAACTGGAAGCTACCGGACCGTTCCGTGAATTTTATATTACTGACGCAACTGCCGAAAAAGACCCGAACAAGTGGTTAAGCAAAATCTACATTCCTGTTAAATAAGCTTAAATAAGATTTTAAATTTTTATTTTCAATAATTCCATCGGAACTTTATACTACCATCTCCGATGAAAAACTACATTTTTAAATTATTACTAAAGGTTGGCATTTATCCGCTTTTATTTGTGGCAATCATGTGGCTGGTTTATTTTATTGATAACAGCTTCCACTTAAACCTAACAACTTACGGTACCGCTCCACGAACCACAAAAGGATTAAGCGGAATTTTAATCGCGCCATTTTTGCATTCCAATCTAGATCATCTTGCCTCAAATAGTTTACCCATGTTAGTTCTGGGCATGCTGACTTTTTATTTTTACAAACCTATTGCCTGGCCGGCCTTCATATGGATGTATTTTATGTCGGGAATATGGCTGTGGGTAGGTGGCAGAAACACACCGGAAGGTGAAATGTATCACATTGGCGCCAGTGGTTTAGTTTATGCAGCGGCAGTGTTTTTATTTTTTAGTGGGGTATTTCGCAAGCACAAACAATTAATGGTGATATCGGCCTTGGTTTTGTTTTTATATGGCAGTATGATGTGGGGAATTTTTCCTCTAAAACAGGAGATATCATGGGAAGCACATTTATTTGGTGCTATATCAGGTTTAATGGTTGCCTATAATTACAGAAAAGAAGGTCCACAGCGTAAAGAATACGAATGGGAAAATGATGAAGATAATGATATTGAAAGTGCCGAGGAAAATGAAATTCAGGAACCGGATCCAGAAAACACTCAACAAACAACAATTACCTATCATTTTATTCCCAAACAACCAAATGAGCCACCATTGGATTAAGATATTTAACTCGGAAGCAGAAATGCAAAACAACATGATACCCGGCAAGGCACAATCGATGGTTGTGAAGGGAAATAAAATTTGTCTGGTGCGTTCTGATGAAGGTTTATTTGCCATTAGCGACCGCTGTCCGCATAACGGTGCATCCTTATCTTCGGGTTATTGCAACGAAAAAAATGAAATTATTTGTCCGCTTCACCGATATCCGTTTGATTTAAAAACAGGAAGAGCTACTTCAGGACTTGCCATGAGTGTGAAAACATATCCGGTTAAAATGGATGAATCCGGAGTTTATATCGGGATTAAAGCAAAATGGTGGGAAAGTTAGCTGGCTAGTTCCAAGATCAAGATTCAATGTTTGTGGTTTCAGATATGGTTTAAACCTTACTGTAATAATTCACTAAATCAACAGCTTCTTTCGCTTCTTTCACATCGTGAACACGTAAAATAGTAGCACCATTCATTAAAGCAATTGTATTTAACACCGTGGTGCCATTTAATGCGGTAACCGGACTGCTGCCAATTACTTTATTGATCAAACTTTTACGCGACAAACCGGCAAGAGTTGGATAGCCTAATTCTGCAAATTGAGAGAGTTGTTTTAACAACTGATAATTGTGTTCTGTTGTTTTTCCAAAACCAAAGCCAACATCCGTGATGATTTTATTGAAGCCCAATGAATTTAAACGGGTTATTTTGTTCTCAAATTCCGTCTTTATTTCATAAACCACATCTCCATAGCTAGGATTTAGCTGCATGGTTTTTGGATTGCCTTGCATGTGCATCATAACGTAAGCCACGTCGGAAGCAGCTATTGTTTCAAACATGTTTTGATCTAAATTTCCACCGGAAATATCGTTAATGATATCTGCTCCTTCTTCATACGCTTTTTTCGCAATATCTGAACGGTAAGTATCAACGGAAATAAAAACATCTGGGAACAACCCCCGTAATTGCTTTAATGGTTTTTCTAATCGTTTCCATTCTTCTTCCGCGCTTATTTCATCCGAATTAGGTCGTGAAGAAGCGGCGCCTAAATCTATAATAGTAGCTCCCAGCTTAACTTTTTCTTCCGCATCGCTTATTACATCCTTTACTGAGTCGTATTTTCCGCCGTCATAAAAACTATCCGGTGTCAGATTGATAATCGCCATAATATGACATTTATCCAAGCGCAGGGATTTACCCTTAATTTGATACATTTTTGGTATATTTTCGTTAATTTTAGTGCTCATTATGCAGAATACAAGTTTACAATACGATAAGGCGATAAAGCAATGCAAAGATATCTTTTTAAAGAAGATGAAAGACTACGGAACTGCCTGGCGCAATTTACGTCCAACTTCTTTAACCGATCAGATTTTCATTAAAGCCCAACGCATTAAAAGTATCGAAAATAAAGGTACTCAAAAAATTGGTGACGACATTAAAGGCGAATACATTGGTATTATCAATTACTGTGTAATTGCTTTAATACAAATGGAACTTGAAAACGACTCCCGACTGGAATTACCTTACGAGGAAGTAGAAAAACTGTATGATAAGTACGTAGCACAAACAAAAAAATTAATGGAAGATAAAAATCACGATTACGGTGAAGCATGGAGGGATATGCGAATCAGCTCACTCACCGATTTGATTTTAATGAAAATCTTCCGCGTAAAACAAATTGAAGATAACAAAGGGAAAACGATAATTTCAGAAGGGGTGGATGCCAATTATATGGACATGATGAATTACTCGGTTTTTGCCCTGATAAAATTAGGTTAATGTCCCGGAACGGCTTTTTAATTGTACTTTTTCTAACGTCATTTGTTTTGCGTTCGCAAAATTATCTTGACACCCTAACAGATAAACTCAAAAAAGCCGAAAACGACAGCGTAAAGATTGAACTTTACTTTAAAACCATCAGTAAAAAAAGAACAAATCAAACCACTCGTGATTCTTTATTTATAATTCTTAACACCAATTTCCAAAAAAACTGCTTTAATAATTCCTACATCCCCTTTAAAATCGGACAATATTACGAAAGCAGATCGGCCGATGAATCCATCCGCTATTACCTGGAAGCATTAAGAGAAGCAGAAAAATGCAACAACCATGCGGGTATCTCCAGGGCATTTAATCGCCTTGGCCGAGTAAATATCCGTCAGAAAAATTACAAATCGGCCATTAATTACTTACACAATTCCATTCATCACTGTAACAAGTGTTCTAACGTTTATGATCTTTCCGAAAGTTTTACGTTACTTGGCACCATTTATAAAAATACTGACCTAATAGATTCTTCACTCTATTACCATAACAAATCACTTGAAATAAGGCTTAAACTCGGCGATAAAAAATTAATTTCTTTAACCTATAACAACATTGCTTTAGCTTACAAAAAGCTTAAAAAGTTTGATTTGTCATTAAACTATCTCTACAAAGCCTATGATTTGGTTTTAGTATTAAAAGATAACAAAGGCTCCGCCACATTAAATAATAATTTGTGTAATGTTTACAGAAGTCTAAAAAAATATCAGGAAGCAATTACACGCGGTATAATGGCAAGAGACACAGCGTTTAAATATAAAATATCGGATAACTATCTCAACTCATTAACTTCCTTAGCGGAAGCCTATGAAGCTAACTCCGATTTTAAAAATTCCAACTTATGTTATAAAGTTCACCTTAATGCCCTTGACTCAATCAGGCAGAACGAAACAAATTCCGATTACCAGGAACTTCAGGCAAAATACGAAAGCGATAAAAAAGATGCGGAACTCTTAAAAAAAGAAACAAACCTAAAGCTCGCCGAAAGTGAAAATTCTAAAAAGAACATCATTTTACTATCATCTCTTTTGGCTTTATTGGTCGCTTCTATTGCTTCTGTTTTTATTTACAGAAGCTACAAACAAAGTAAACGGAATGCCCTTGAGCTGGCTTATAAAAACAATGTAATCAGCGAAAAGAACAAGGAAATAACAGACAGTATAAATTACGCCAGAAACATTCAGCAGAGTTTACTTACATCCGATAAAACGTTTAAAGAAAATACGAATGAATTTTTTGTGCTGTATCAGCCAAAAGACATTGTAAGTGGTGATTTTTACTGGGCTCAAAAAACGGAACAAGGATTTATGGTTGTTTGTGCCGATTGCACCGGACACGGTGTACCGGGGGCTTTTATGAGTTTACTTGGCATTAGCTATTTAAAAGAAATTGTTTTAAATAAGCAACTTAACCGACCGGATTTAATTCTAAATGAATTACGCAGTAAAGTAATTGCAGGATTCAATATTAATAACAACAGCGACGGAATGGATTTGTCACTTATTTCCATTGAAGGCAACACATTAAAGGTGGCGGCTGCCAACAATCCTGTATGGATCATCCGAAATAAACAAAACTTAATTATCAAAGCCGACAAATTTCCGATTGGTAAACATTATGGCGAATTAAAAGAATTCAGTATGAGTAGTTTTAGACTGCAAACAGGTGATTTAATCATACAATTCACGGATGGTTTTGCCGATCAGTTTGGCGGAGCACAGGGAAAAAAATACAAATACAAAAACATCGAAAAGCTGATCATTGAAAACTCCGAAAAGCCTCTGGATGAACTACACAAAAGCTTAAAAAACAGCCTTACAAATTGGAAAGGTCAGATGGAACAGGTTGACGACATTCTGATCATTGGAATAAGGGTGTAATTATTAAGTAGTTTTTGTTAGTTAAAAAACCCTAAACACTTTTTTGTTCGGTTAAAGTCACCTAATTTTAGCTATAGGAACGACTTAACTCCTGATATATGAAAAAATTTTTATCGTCTAACGTATTTCGTGCTATCTGGTCAATCGGATTAGCGGCATTGTTCTACTTTATTTGTCCGCCTTGCTTTAGTAAAACCACCCTTGCAATAATCTTAGGAATTTTAGTTTTACTGGTAAACGGAACACCGGTTATTAGCAAATGGCCATGGTTAACGCATATTGCCCGTATATTAGTTGGCTGTTTATTTATTTTTTCAGGATTCATCAAAGCCAACGACCCACTTGGTTTTTCCTATAAATTAGAAGAGTATTTCGAAGTTTTTAAAGCAGATACAGGTTTAAGTATGTTCGAATGGTTTGCGCACATTGCCTTACCGCTTTCCATCATCATTACAGTAAGTGAAATGTTATTGGGTATTATGTTACTCTTAGGTTACAAGCGCGATTTAACCTTATGGTTATTGTTTGCTCAAATTGCTTTCTTTACTTTCTTAACATTTTATTCGGCCTGTTACAATAAGGTGACACATTGCGGATGCTTTGGCGACTTCCTCAAACTGAAACCATGGGAAAGTTTCTGGAAAGACATTGCCCTCATGATTTTAATTACCCTCTTGTTTGCCGGACGCGATCACATAACCGATTTGGTTTTCCCGTCGTTACAGGTAAGTATTTTTATTATTGGCGCCATCGCCTCTATCGGCTTCCCTATTTACGCTTACCGTAATTTACCGCCGTTAGACTTCAGAGCTTACGCCATTGGCATGAACATTAAAGACAATATGAAACCGGGTGCAGGTTACGAGCCGCCTGTTTATGAAACACGCTTTAAATACCAAAATTTAAAAACGCAGGAAGTAAAAGAGTTTGATTTAAAAAATTATCCATGGGAAGATACCTTAACCTGGAAATGGGTAGCAACCGACAACGTGTTAACGAAAGAAGCGGTTAATCCTCCTAAAATTACCGACTTCACTGTTAATGATCTTAACGGAAACCCAGTTACCGATTCAATTTTAAACAATAAAGATTACAGCTTTTTATTGGTGTGTTACGATTTAAAGAAAACCGAAGACGATGAAAGTTTACATGCAAAAATCAACGACTTCTTTACTTTAGCCGGTAAAGAAGGAAAGAAAATTACTGCTTTAACTGCATCGAGTGCTAAGGAGATTGACGATTACAAACACGCGCATCAAGCCATGTACGATTTTGCAAGCGTAGATGCGATTGTATTAAAAACCATGATACGTAGTAATCCCGGATTAATTTTAATTAAAGACGGTACTGTGATTATGAACTGGCACCACAACAATTTCCCAAGCTATAGCGAAGTGAAACAAAAGTATATGAAATAAAAAAAGCCCCGCAATAACGGGGCTTTTTTTTTATTCAAAAATCTTTCCGGGGTTTAATATTAAGTGCGGGTCAAACACCTTTTTAATGTTTTTCATTAAAGCCAACTGATGTTTAGGGAAAACGATGGGCATGTATTTTTTCTGCACTAAGCCAATACCGTGTTCTCCGCTGATGGTACCACCCAACTCTTTACACAATTGAAATATTTCGGTAATTCCCTTCGGTAATTTCATGTTCCAATCGTTATCGCTCATGTTTCCTTTAATGATATTTACATGCAAATTGCCATCACCGGCATGACCATAACACACCGAAGTAAATCCATACTTCTTACCAATATCTTTCACACCTTTCAATAATTTTGGTAACTCTGCGCGTTTTACCACGGTATCTTCTTCTTTGTAAACCGAATTACTTTTCACTGCTTCCCCTACTTTACGGCGTATTTTCCACAACGCCGCTTTTTGGTCGGCTGTATCTGCAAATAAAATCTCATCGCATTCGTGCTGCTGCATCACATTACTGATCACTTCGCAATCGGCATACAACACATCCATATTATTTCCATCCACTTCCACCAATAACAAAGCTTCCCACTCTTGCTTTATACTGAAATTCACTTCTCCGGCGTGTTTAATGCTCCAAGCAATAGCATCACGCTCCATAAATTCCATGGCGCTTGGCACTATTCCCGCTCTGAAAACAGCACTCACCGCTTCACAGGCTTTTTCGGCACTGTAAAACGGCACCAGCATCAGCAAATCGTGCTTCGGTAAAGGAATTAACTTAAAAACAATTTTAGTTACTACACCCAAAGTACCTTCGCTACCCACGAACAAATGGGTTAAGTTGTATCCTGTTGAATATTTAAGCGTGTCGGCACCTGTCCAGATAATCTCACCATTGGCCAGTACCACTTCTAAATTCAAAACGTAATCGCGCGTGGTGCCGTACTTAACGGCTTTTGGACCTCCACTACTATGCGCAATGTTGCCGCCTAAGCTACAGCTTCCCCAGCTGGCAGGATCGGGCGGATAAAACAGTCCGTGCTTTTTAACTTCTTCCTGAAAAATATAATTGATCACCCCCGGCTCAACAGTACCCTGCAAATTACGGGTATCAATATCAATGATGCGGTTAAATTTTTCCATGCTCAGCAACACTCCTCCTTTTATGGGAAGCGCTCCTCCGCTAAGACCCGTACCTGCGCCGCGGGTAGTTACCGGTAAGCGATGATGATTACAGTATTTCATTAGCTCGGAAACCTGCTCCACATCTTTAGGTTTTACAACCACTTCCGGGTAATAGCAAAGATCCTCGGTTTCGTCTTGTCCGTATTTTTCCAGTTGTTCCTGATCCACAGTTACGGCCTCTTCGCCCAATAACTCCTGTAATTCTGCTAAGGTTATTGACGATACGCTGTTATAAGAAAGTTCTGTCATGTTAAATGCGCTTAATCAAAGTTACTAATATTGTAAGGTTGTAATTTTTAGCAAAACAGAACTTTTAGACGTGTTTATTAACATACATACCCATGCCGAGATATTTGATGCCAAGGTTGAATTGGTAAGTTTAAATATTGACGAAGAAGCCAAGCCTAACTGGTACTCCTACGGCATTCACCCCTGGAAAATCACCAGTGACTCCGAAAATTTATTGGATAAGCTTAACCGTGTCACCCGCAACCGCCGTTGCATTGCCGTTGGCGAATGCGGACTGGATAAAGTGGTAGATACTGATTTTGATTTGCAACAACGCATTTTTATTGAGCATATACGGATCGCCAATGAACTAAACAAACCCTTAATGGTTCATTGTGTAAAAGCTTTTAATGAATTGGTAAATTGTTTGAGAAATGAAAAAAACAAAGTTCCGGTCATCATACACGGCTTCAATAATAATTTAAACATTGCCAATACTTTGTTGGATGAAGGGTATTTTCTTTCATTTGGAAAAGCATTGCTGACTTTTGAATCGAATGCCTCTGAGGTTATAAAACATGTTGGGAGAAAAAATTTCTTTTTGGAAACCGACGATTCTGATATTTCAATTAAATACATTTACAAAAAAGCTGCCGATATTTTAGGAATAGAGGAGGAAATATTACAACAACAATTACGCAGTAACTATCAAAGCGTGTTTAAAGAAGAAATTATATAACTATGGATACAACATGGATGGAACGCACCCAGCTATTAGTTGGTAAAAAAGGAATAGAGAAATTATCTAACGCTGATGTTTTAATTGTTGGTTTAGGTGGAGTTGGTTCTTACGCAGCGGAAGCCATTGCCCGCGCGGGTGTTGGAAATTTAACAATTATCGATGGCGATAATGTTGACCCTACCAATCGTAATCGCCAGTTACAGGCACTATCGTCAACGCACGGCATGAGTAAAGCAATGCTGATGGAGCAAAGAATAAAAGACATAAATCCCAATATCAATCTTACCACTATTGGAGAATTTCAGAATCCGGATATGATGAAAGAGATTCTGCAAAAGAAATACACGTACATCATTGATGCTATTGATAGCATTTCTCCAAAATTACAGTTATTGCAACACGCCTATTATAATAACCGCCGAATCATTTCATCAATGGGAGCCGGTGGCAAAATGGATCCGACTAAATTACAGGTCTCAGATATTTCCAAAACAGATATATGTCCGCTTGCGCAGTACGTTAGAAAGCGTTTGCGTTACTTAGGGATTTACAAAGGAATTAAATGTGTTTATTCCACTGAATTACCTGCCAAATATTCAATCATGCGTACAGATGGAACTAATTTTAAAAAATCGGCATACGGAACCATTTCTTATTTACCGGCGGTATTTGGGTTTACATGCGCCTCTGTTGTGATACGCGAAATAACAGAGTGGAAAGAAATTAAGTATTAAAATCTTTAATTTTTAATAAAAATATAAAAAGTCAATCGTAAACGTACTTTATTGAATAGTTATAGTGTACGTTGCCGTATTGGAATTTATCATGTAAAACTTTTTACCTGAAATCACATTAGGTTGTATTTTATATGAAATAAGATTGATGTACGCTTTACTGGATGAGTATTTTTTTCTTACCGAACCCACTTCAGCAGCCGAAAAATAGCATAACCCAAAAGAAGCAGCTACTGTTTTTTTCAATAAAACAGAATCGCAACCAAACATAACAACAACAGAATCAGAATTTGATGCGCCATTAAAAGTTGCGTTGTAAGACACAGTTTTAGTAACAACGGCAGAACTGGTTAAGTTCGCGTCAGTAGGAAAGGAGGTTGTACTAAAACTAAACGATGGAACACTTGAGTTTCCGGTAACTGTCCAGGTTGACCCTGCCATATAATCAATTCCTGAAATGGATTGTCCGTTTTTGGCGGTACCCGAAAAAGAATACGCTCCTGAACTTTGTTTCACCAATACAGAATCGTTACATCTTACTGTTCCTGCATCCAAATAATTATAATTTCCGGGCGCGGTATAGAAAAAAGCACTGGCGCTTCCCTTCAATGTAGTGTAATTATTGGAAAAAGTATATGGGACACGTGAAGCCATTAATACACCGTTAGCGTCTGCAGGAATATTAATAAATAATGCCGGGGGTGCGGGATTTGCAATGGGTGTTTGAGTAGGGGTAGTAGTTTGTGGCGCACTTTCCTCTTTTTTACAGGAAAAGCCTATAATCAAAATTGATAATATTAATCCTATTTTTTTCATAGCAAGGTAAAGGTACTAAATTTTAGCTATTCTTTAGGCGCTTGTTAGACACTTTTCACTAAGAAAATTTGGGTTTTTTCGTATATTTGCCCCTTCAAAAATTATGACAACAGCCGAAGAAATAAACCGCAGAAGAACCTTTGCCATTATTGCACACCCCGATGCCGGTAAAACAACATTGACCGAAAAGCTACTCTTATTTGGAGGGGCCATTCAGTCCGCAGGTGCTGTTAAGTCAAACAAAATCAAAAAGTCAACCACTTCCGATTTCATGGAAATTGAGAAGCAACGCGGAATTTCCGTTTCTACTTCCGTAATGGCTTTTGATTACAAAAATTATAAAGTAAACATCCTTGATACACCGGGCCACGAAGATTTCGCTGAAGATACTTACCGAACTTTATCGGCAGTTGACAGTGTAATCATGGTGATTGACTGTGTAAAAGGCGTTGAGCCTCAAACCAGAAAATTACTGGAAGTGTGTCGAATGCGTGATACTCCGGTAATCGTTTTCATTAATAAATTAGACCGCGAAGGACAAAATCCCTTTGATTTATTAGACGAAATTGAAAAGGAATTAAAAATAAAAGTATGTCCACTTACCTGGCCAATTGGAATTGGTAAATCTTTTAAAGGGGTTTATGATTTATACAACAAATCACTCAATCTTTTTCAGGGAGATAGCAAAACAAAGGTTGAAGAAACGATTCAGATTACCGATTTAAATTCCGGTGAAATAGAAAAACACATTGGTCAGGATTTTTCGGAACAGTTACGTGCTGATGTGGAATTATTGGATGGTGTATATGACAAGTTAGACAATCAAAAATATTTACAAGGAAAAATCAGTCCGGTATTTTTCGGAAGTGCTGTAAATAATTTCGGTATTAAAGAATTATTAGATTGCTTTGTTGAAGTAGCGCCATCCCCAAAAGAGCGCGATACTGATAATGGCATCGTAAAACCTGAAGACTCAAAATTCAGCGGATTCATTTTTAAAATTCACGCCAACTTAGATCCAAAACACCGCGACAGAATCGCTTTTTTAAGAATATGTTCAGGTAAATTTGAACGTAATAAATACTACCATTTAGTTCGTGGCAATAAAGAATTACGCTTTAGTAATCCAACTGCATTTATGGCGCAGCAAAAATCGGTAATTGATGAAGCATTTCCGGGCGATGTAATTGGTTTATATGATGCAGGTAATTTTAAAATTGGCGACACATTAACAGAAGGTTCGAATTTTAATTTCAAAGGCATTCCAAGTTTTTCACCGGAATTATTCCGTTATGTAACCAACATGGATCCTATGAAAACCAAGCAGCTTCAGAAGGGACTGGAGCAGTTAACTGACGAAGGTGTTGCACAATTATTTACACGTAAAGTTGACGGAAGAAAAATCATTGGAACTGTTGGGGCATTACAATTTGAAGTAATTCAGCATCGTTTAAAAGCAGAATATAATGCCACGGCCAGTTTTGATCAGATTAATCTCTATAAAGCCCTATGGATCAGCTGTCCGGATAAGAAAAAACTGGAAGCGTTCATTCAAGACCGGTCGGCTCACATCGGATATGACAAAGAAGAGAGACCTGTTTTCCTGGCTGAATCGGCCTGGTTATTGCAAATGGCTCAGGAAAAGTTTCCCGAAATTGAATTCCATGTTAAAAGTGAATTTTAAGAATATAAGTTTACTTTAAACCAGTTATTAAATCAGTCATGCCACCTATCAAAAGTCATTCTGAATCTTTATTTTAAATGGTATCTTTGATAAGAGAATGTTAGGTATCCGACCAAATATTAAAGTGCAAATAAAAAAGCTTTGGCTATTGTCTTTAATTACATTAATTTCTATTGCCTTTAAACTTAATTCTCAATGCAGCAATTTGGCTTTATTTGCCACTAATGATCCTGTCAATTGCATAACCAGCTCCACAAGTGCCACCGTTAACGTGTTAAATGGCACACCTCCATTTACCTATACTTGGTTACCATTTGGAGGCAATAGTTCTGTTGCTGTTAATTTAACCCCTAATTCTTACACCATTTATGCCAGAGACGCTGTTGGATGTACCGGTTCAACACAACTGATTATCCTTAATAATTCTAGTGTTCCGATTATTTTCAATACCATTAATTTAAATTGCTTTGGTCAAAATAACGGACAAATTAATGCCAATGCCGTTGGCGCGCTCCCTCCTTTATCATATTCCTGGACACCTGCTGCACCAAATAGTTCTGTAATCACTAATTTGTCGGGAGGAAATTACACTTTAACCGTTACTGACGGATCCGGGTGTACACATACCGGAACAACTACTGTATTTGAACCACCACCTATTACTACTACCATCACAGCCGGATCTTTGACGTGCGCAGGGGGTCAGGTTAGTGCTACAGTAACCGCAAACGGAGGCGTTTCACCTTATACTTATTTGTGGTCACCAACAGCCAATACAAGTACAGTGGCAAATAATATCCCTGCAGGAATTTATACCGTAGCGGTAACTGATAATAATGGATGTGTAAAAAACTCCACAATAAATATTGCTTCACCTGCACCGATCACAGCTACACTTAGCATCACCAATGTTTCCTGTAATACATTTTCAAACGGTGCTGTTTCTAGTACTGTTAGCGGAGGTACGCCTGCCTATTCTTATACCTGGGCTCCAATAAACATCAACGCATCAAGTGTGGGTGGCTTAGCTGCTGGAAATTACAGTTTATTTGTAAAAGATGTAAAAGGCTGCACTTTAACTCAAACCTTTGCTATTACTCAACCTGCTGCAATCACTACTACAATAAACCATACCGATGAATTTTGTATTAACGCTGATGGTACTGCAACTGTAAACGTAAGCGGAGGTAACGGTTCATACACCTACACCTGGAGTACAACTCCTGTTCAAACAACCTCAGTTGCTACTAACCTTGCAGCTGGTAATTATACTGTTCTGATTTCAGACGTAAAGACCTGTAAAGGACAAGGAATTGTAACTATTGGTAACGTTAGTAATATGCTTGCTCAAATTTCCAACAAAAAAGATGTTTCCTGTAACGCGTCCTGTAACGGCAGTGCAACCGTTAGCATTAGCGGAGGCAGCGGACCTTATTCATATAACTGGCTAAGCATTCCTAACGCTACTAATCAAACAGTATCGAATTTATGTCCGGGAAATTACACAGTGAAAGTAACGGATGCATTAGGCTGTTACACAACAACTGCTGTTTCCATTACCGAACCACCGGCTATGACATACACTATCAGCGGCAATAATTTAATTTGTTCGGGCAATAGCACTTCATTAAGCAGTACTGTTACAGGTGGCTCACCAAACTATTCTTATAATTGGCAACCGGGTAACCTGAATGGATTTTCAATTACTGTGAGTCCAACAGTTACAACAGGGTATTCACTTACTGTTACAGACTCTAAAGGATGCGTAGGTGCAGTAAAAGTGTTTTCCGTTACTGTTAACGCTCCATTATCCATTGCTTCAGGAGGAAATAATTTAACCGTTTGCCCAAATGTTAGCACATCTATTACAGTAAATGCCAATGGTGGTGACGGCAATTACACTTATTTATGGCAACCCGGAAATTTAAACACAAACAACATAACCGTTAATTTACAGAACACCACCATTTACACAGTAACAATATCTGATGGTTGTGGTTCCAGTCCGGTAAGCACTACAGTAAGTATTACCATTTATACAACATCAATTCCTGCATTTACGGTTAGTTCAACAACAGGCTGCGAACCATTTTGCGTACAATTTAACAATCTAACTACCGGCACCACTACGGCATTGTGGACCTTTGGCGACTTCTCCGCACCAGTGCAGGGGCAGGCAACTAGTCATTGTTATACTAAAGAAGGAAATTACAATGTAATGTTAACGGTAACCGACCAAAACGGCTGCAAAACAAGCTCTATTAAACAAAACTATATTAAAGTTTTCGGTAAACCGTTGGCCGACTTTATACAAGAATCTGAAATGATAACTTTAACAGACAATAAAGGATTATTTGAAAATACCTCAATTAATGCAAGTAATTTTAAGTGGAGTTTAGACGGTTTGTATTTGTCTTCTGATAGAAATCTGGAACATCAGTTTTTTGAAACCGGTTGTTTTATGTTAAAACTCATTGCATCCAATGGTAATTCATGTAGTGATACAACCACTCGGGAAATTTGTGTAACTGAGGGTTTTAATTTTTGGGCTCCTAATGCGTTTAGTCCGGATGAAGATGGTATTAATGATATATTTATTCCAAAGGGAACTGGATGGTCAGTAGTAGGATATAATTTTGAAATTACTAGTCGCTGGGGACTGACTGTTTTCCGCACAGGAGATGTTAATACAGGTTGGGACGGTAAAACGGGCGGAGTTCCGGCAACAGATGATATTTACAATTGGAAAGTTTTTATTAATGACATTTACGGTAAGGAACATGAATTTACCGGACACGTACTTATTATGCGTTAACCTACTTTAGCCCAACTCGGACGGTTTTTAGCATTTAGGATTAAATTCCGTTCGTAAATTTTATTTTTATCAAGCTTCAATTCTCCATCTTCGTTTAATACTGTTTGCGCTGCGGTACGAGCCATTTGCAATATTTGTCCGTCATGAACTAAATCGGCAATTTTTAAATCCAATACACCACTTTGTTGTGTACCTTCAATATCACCCGGACCACGCAACTTCAAATCCACCTCACTGATTTCAAAACCGTCATTTGTACGAACCATCGTTTCCATTCGCGTTCTGCTATCTTTTCCCAGTTTATAGGATGTCATAAGAATACAGTACGATTGTTCGGCACCACGCCCTACTCTACCTCGCAACTGATGTAATTGTGATAAACCAAATCTTTCGGCGCTTTCGATTACCATTACTGATGCATTGGGAACATTTACGCCAACTTCTATAACAGTAGTTGCTACCATAATTTGTGTTTCTCCTTTTACAAAGCGCTGCATCTCAAATTCTTTTTGATCAGCTTTTAGTTTACCATGCACAATGCTTACCTGATATTGAGGCGGTGGAAATTCTTTCACAATATCTTCATACCCTTTCTGAAGATTTTGCAAATCCATTTTTTCACTTTCCTGAATTAATGGATAAACAATATAAACTTGCCTACCTAAAGAAATTTGTTCGCGTATAAAACCAATTACACGCAATCGCTGCGGTTCCATAAAGTGCATGGTTTTAATAGGTTTTCGTCCTGGAGGCATTTCATCTATTACAGAGGTATCCAAATCGCCATAAAAAGTCATAGCAAGCGTTCGTGGAATTGGTGTAGCCGTCATAATTAAAATATGCGGAGGGATTTTGCCTTTGTCTCTCAACTTAGCACGTTGAGCAACTCCAAATCGATGTTGTTCATCGATAACAACAAGTCCTAAATTTTTAAACATTACGTTATCTTCTATTAACGCATGAGTACCAATTAAAATATGAATATCGCCATTTTGAAGTTGAGCCAATAACGATTTGCGTTCTTTTTGGGTTGAAGAGCCGGTTAATAATTTCACATTTATTCCCAGATGAAATACCTGCTCACTGATAGTGATAAAATGCTGATTAGCCAATATCTCGGTTGGTGCCATTAAGCAGGCCTGAAAATTGTTATCTAATGCCAGAAGCATGCTTAACAAGGCCACTAATGTTTTTCCGCTGCCTACATCGCCTTGAAGTAAGCGATTCATTTGATGACCGCTGCCCATATCGGTGCGTATTTCCTTCACCACTCGCTTTTGCGCATTAGTTAATTGAAATGGCAAATGTTTATTATAGAATTCATTAAAATAATGCCCTACCTTAGAAAAAACCGCACCAGGAACAGTTTTTACGGTTTGATGATGCAACCGCAATAATTTTAATTGAACATAAAATAACTCTTCGAATTTTAAGCGGTACTGCGCTTTTTGAAGATGTAAATTATTATCCGGAAAATGAATATGCTTTACAGCGTCTTCTTTTGACACCAATTTATAATCCGACAACACCTCTTCCGACAAAGATTCTTCCAAAGTACCGGGTGGCATTAGTGCAATTAATTGCTTAATGATTTTACGCAACCCTTCGCTATCTAAACCTTTTGTTTTTAGTTTTTCCGTTGAGGAATATACAGCCTGAAACGCAGATTTTAGCGCTAAATTTTCGGCAGTCGCCAATTCAATTTCAGGATGCGCTATGTTGTATTTCCCTCCGAATCGGGTGGGCTTACCAAATACAATGTACTCGGTTTGCGTTCTGAGTTTTTCGGCCATCCACTTGTGTCCCTGAAACCAAACCAATTCAATGATTCCTGTGTTATCTCTGAAAACAGCCACTAATCGTTGTGCTCGTTTGGTACCAATAACCGTTAAACTTTCAATTACGCCACGAAATTGAACAAAGGGCAAATCTTCGGTTACATCTTTGATATTCTGAAATCTGGTTCGATCCACATAACGAAACGGATAATGAGTTAAGAGATCGCGAAATGTATACATACCCAACTCCTTCTTTAGAACCTCGGCTCTTTGAGGACCAATACCCTTCAGGTATTCAATTGGAGTATCTAAAAATGCCGTTCCCATTTAGCTCTTTAAAATTACTACAAGTGTATTGTTAATACAATTCCGCGTTATTTAATTATAAACATTGTTTTAGCAATTATTTTTGAATAGTGAAGCTCATTGTTGCCATAATCTCTGTTCTAATTTCATTAAGTATTAACTATACATGCGAGGCTCAATTGTTAGATAGTTTACAGGCAGTGATGAAAAACAAGGCATCGATCGACGTGCGGTTAGAATCGCGGTATTCGTTTATAAATAACGATTTGGCAAGCATTACAGGTATTCGGATTGGAGCCGCATTTCGAAGAAAACTAAGATTTGGCGGGGGAATAAGCTGGCTAGAAAATAACTTAACACGTAATGAAGTATACAAGGACGCTTTAAACAATTCCATCACAAACGTAAAACATCTTAAACTGGCTTACATATGCTTTTACGCTGATTTTGTTTTTTATAAAACCAAACGTTGGCAATTAAGTGTACCGATACAAACCGGTTATGGCTTGTCCTGGTTTCAGAATAAAAGTGGTTACGACTTAAACACACAACCTAAGTATTTTTTCATGATCTATGAGCCAGGAATTTCAACTCAGTTTAAAATTTTCAAATTCCTGGGATTAGGCGCTGACATCAATTATCGTTTTGCATTAAAAAACAACAAAACCATGAACGAACAGTTGAGTAATCCTACTTATGCATTCAAACTCATGTTCTGGATTGATCAGTTGTTTTTTGACTTGTTTCCGAATTCTAAAATCACAAAAAAATACGGACCTGCGATTTGGTAGGATTTTGCAAACGCTTTATTGTTTGAAATTTAATTAAGCTTTATTTTTCACGTAATTTTTTATTTCACGAATGATATCGTAAGCTTCCTTATCATTTAATTGCATACCAAAAGGGATAATCTTTGAGAGATAGTGAAACTGTATGCGCTCCCCTCCTTTTATCCAGAAACTCTGATTAATAGTGTCGGTAAAACTGGCATGACTTAATTCAATTAATTTTAAATCATTAATTAATTCGATTTCAAACTCCTTCGTTTTTCCTTTACCATTTATTTCCTTTTGATAGAAAAGGCGGCCATTCTTAAGCCATATTTTTTCCCTTCCGAATTTTTTCCAGATATACGCGCGAGCAATTTTGTACTCAAAATAAAACCAGAAAGACAAATACACTATAACAAATAGTTTAGCGTCCTGATTATTTAATTTGAAATAATTAAACAATACAATAACACCGCAAGCCGTCCAAGCTAATAACCATAGCAACATTAAGTTTAATTTTCTCTTTTCGGTGGTTGGCAAAATAACAATACTTAGTACATCATCTTTATCCAACACACTTACTCTGTCGCTAATTAATTTCATGAAGTCGGATTTTTTATAATAAAAATTATTTGTTTCTTTAAGATCACAAATTTAATCAGATAAATGAATAACCCACAGCGCACACTCAATTTATTTGACACAATCATGCTAGTATCCGGTTCCATGATTGGTTCGGGGATATTTATTGTTAGTGCCGATATGAGCCGAAGTTTAGGTTCGCCCATCTGGTTATTGCTATGCTGGTTACTTTCGGGTGTGATTACACTATTCGCAGCATTAAGTTATGGTGAGTTAGCGGGCATGATGCCGGAAGCCGGCGGACAATTTGTTTATTTAAAGCGCGCTTTTGGCCGAATGACAGCATTTGTTTATGGATGGACTGTGTTTTTGGTTATTCAAACCGGCGTTATTGCAGCCGTAGCAGTTGCGTTCGCAAAGTTTACCGGTGTTTTTATTGATTTTTTTGATGAAAAAAACGTTCTTATTGAATTAGGGAAATTTAAAATTACCAGCGCTCAGTTGCTTGCAATTGTTTCGATTGCTTTTTTAACGTGGATCAACACACGTGGTATTCAAAACGGAAAGTTTATTCAGCGTGTCTTTACTACTGCCAAATTAATTGCTCTTTTCGGATTAATTATACTTGGATTAGTTTTAGGCTTTAACAGTAACATTGTAACCGATAATTTTTCTAATGCAACACATGCTTTTAGTTCAACTATAACTGAAAATGACGTAACAACCAGTCCTTTGCATGGATTTGGAATAATAGCCGCTTTAGGAGTTGCAATTATCGGGTCTCTATTCAGCAGCGATGCATGGAATAACGTAACATTTATTGCAGGAGAAATCAAAGAACCACAACGCAATATTCCGCTCGGATTATTTATTGGAACAACACTTGTTACCATTATTTATATTTTGGCAAACGTTGCATACTTAATGTTACTGCCCATGAACGGCGACCCGAATGCAACAGACGCGATTGGAAAAGGGATTATGTTTGCCCAGAACGATCGTGTGGGAACTGCAGCATTATTTACTGTATTTGGTAATGTCTCACAATATATAATGGCGGCATTAATCATGGTTTCTACTTTTGGATGCAACAACGGATTAATTTTAGCGGGCTCTCGTTTGTTTCAATCAATGGCCGCTAATGGTTTGTTTTTTGATAAAGCAAAAGAACTTAATAAAAACGGTGTGCCTGCAAAAGCTCTGGTATATCAGGCAGTTTGGGCAAGTGTGCTTTGCCTAAGCGGATCGTATGGCGACTTATTAGATTACTGCACCTTTGCATCCCTTATATTTTATATTGTAACCATTGCCGGAATATTTGTTTTAAGAAAAAAAGAGCCAAACACTCCACGACCATATAAGGCATTTGGCTATCCGATTGTTCCCGTACTTTATATTTTGTTAGCCGGATTTATTTGTGTGGATTTGTTAATCTATAAAACCTTTAATACAGGAATGGGCGTACTGATTATTTTACTGGGAATACCTGTATTTTATATCTTTGACCGGAAAAATAAATCCGCATGAATTACTTACATAAAATCTTAAGTTCGTGGTTTGGTTTTAACAAACAACAGCGCAACGGGATTTTAATATTGTGCTTTATTATTTTATTACTGTTTATTATCCGGTTGTTGCTACATCATTTCATCCAACCTAAAAACATTATAATTGCCGATTTTAGTAAAACTGATTTGTCTTTTTTAAAAAACAGGGGCGCCGTCAGTGATTCAATAAGCATAAGTGACAAAGAAGCGTTATTTGTTTTCAATCCTAACACCGTAAAGAAAGAACAACTCATTCAGTTAGGTTTCAATGAGAAAACAGCCACTACTCTTTTAAAATACAGAAGTAAAGGAGCCATATTTAAAACAAACGAAGACCTTAAAAAAGTATATGGCGTTACCGATGACCTCTATACTAAACTTGAACCTTATATATTAATCCCTTCAAAAGATAATCCTATTGAAAAAAATAACACATTATTAAAGACACCTGTAAAAAAAGAAATCAAAATAATAGAACTAAATACGGCTGACAGCATCAGTTTATTACCTTTACCTGGTATTGGCGGTGGTTATGCTAAAAGAATTTTAAAATACAGAAGTTTATTGGGTGGTTTCGTTTCTAAAGAACAACTTAAAGAGGTTTATGGTTTCAGTGATTCATTATACAACATGGTTCAGTCTTATGTAACTATTAACACTACAATGGTTACCAAAATAAATCTGAATACTGAGAATTTCAAAGAATTAAATGCACATCCTTATATCAGTTACGACGAAACAAAAGCTATTTTTAATTACAGACGAAAAAACGGCCTAATTAAAAACCATGATCAGATTAAAGAGATTCTTAGTGAAGAAACTATTAAAAAAATTGAAGGGTATTTAGGGTTCTAAGTTGTTAATGAGTAACTATTCTTTTTTTCATAAGATTTATTCATTACCTATAACAGTATAAACAAAAAAGGAGGCCAAAGCCTCCTTTTTAAATTATAGAAACAATTAATTAAGCAGTTTTAATTTCGCTTAATACATTATTCATATTTCGAACTGCATCTGCACTCTTTGCAAAAGCCGCCTTTTCTTCGTCGTTTAAATTGAAATCAACAATTTTCTCCCATCCATTTTTACCAACTACAACCGGTACACCTAAGCAAATATCTTTTTGTCCGTATTCGCCATCTAATGCCACACAGCAAGTGTATAATTTTTTGTGATCATTTACGATGCTATCAACTAATGCAGCTACAGAAGCACCAGGAGCATACCATGCAGAAGTACCTAACATACCAGTTAAAGTTGCACCACCTACCATGGTATCAGCAGCAACTTTCTTTAGTTTTTCCCCATCAATATATTTAGATGCAGGAGTACCATTATATGTAGCTAAACGTGTTAATGGAATCATGGTAGTATCACCGTGACCACCTACAACATATCCCTGAACATCACTTGCAGGTACGTTTAACGCTTGAGATAAATAATATTTGAAACGAGAGCTATCTAAAATACCACCCATTCCAATTACACGCTGCTTAGGTAATTTACTTTCTTTTAACGCTAAATATGTCATAGTATCCATTGGATTACTTACAACGATAATGATGGCATTAGGTGAATTTTTTAATACGTTTTCAGTTACGGTTTTTACAATTCCTGCATTGATTCCAATTAACTCTTCGCGAGTCATTCCGGGTTTACGTGGAATACCACTTGTAATTACTACAACATCACTATTAGCTGTTTTAGTATAATCGTTAGTGCTTCCGCTGATTCGAGTATTGAAACCATTTAAGGTTGCTGTTTGCATTAAGTCTAATGCCTTACCTTCAGCGAAATTTTCTTTAATATCTAAAATCACCACTTCACTGGCAATACGGTTTAATGCAATATACTCTGCACATGATGCGCCTACGTTTCCTGCGCCGATAACTGATACTTTCATTTTAATATAGAATTGAGGTTTATAATTTTGTTTAAATATAAATGATTTGAAGGATTTGAAGTAAGAATTTAATCAAATTTATTTCACTTCTTCATAATCGACATATTCACCAGCATCCGATTTAAGTTCTCCTTTTTTTGGTTTAGATCCGGACGAATTGGAAGTGTTATAATCTTGATTGTAATTATTGTTATTAACTGAGCTGCCACTCGTATTTTTAGAAGCAGAAATTGTACGGAAAGCATCAATTAATTTCCAAACTACCCAAATAACGATGATGGTCCAAATTATATCGCGCATGGCATCTTTTTTTACGTTACAAATATCCGAATTATTAGGAGTTTTACCGCGTTAAAATTGCTTAATAGAATCTACTGAGAAATATCATGTTTAAGTTTATACCTTTTTAATATATTTATCTAATAATTAAGTAATTATATGTTAAACGCAGAAAAATACGAAGAACTACATCACAAGGCTATACTTTGGCTATGGCAACATCAATCTTTTGATGCTATTCGCGAACGCCTGATTAAAGAAGGTGCTGATGAGCTTACAGCAGCTGAAATAACAAAAGAGGTGAAACTTATCTTTTACGCCCGTAAACGCCAAAAGGGAAGTATGATTATTTTAACAGGCTCTCTTTTATTACTTGCCGGATTTCTTCTTACCATTTCAAACTTCTACGCCAATACTTCTTTTACCTACGTAATGTATGGCTTTACTACGGTTGGTTTGTTGGTTATATTTTACGGACTTTACGAAATATTTGGTTAACTATTAATTCACCAAAAACAAAAAACCTTGGCTTTAACCGAGGTTTTCTATTTATAATTACTTATTTGCTCAGATAGAGATTTCTTTCGCTGTAAATATTCTGAAAATATTCATCATATAAATCATCTATAAAATAAATTGCTTCGCCGGTACTTTTCATTTCAGGACCCAATTCTTTCTGTATATCCGGGAATTTCTCATAACTGAATACAGGAATCTTAATTGCATATCCTTTTTTACGTGGATTAAATTTAAAATCCTTCACCATTTTATCACGTAACATTACTTTAGTTGCATAATTTACATATGGCTCATCGTAAGCTTTTGCAATAAACGGTACGGTACGGCTGGCGCGAGGATTTGCTTCAATGATATACACGATTTCGTCCTTAACGGCAAACTGAATATTAATTAATCCAACTGTATTTAAAGCCAAGGCAATTGTTTTAGTATGCTGCTCGATTTGTTTAATCACATTTTCACTTAAATCGAACGGAGGTAATACCGCGTAAGAATCACCTGAGTGAATACCGGCCGGCTCAATATGCTCCATGATACCGATTATATATACGTCTCTACCATCACAAATTGCATCTGCCTCCGCTTCAATTGCACCATCTAAGAAATGATCTAACAACACTTTATTATCAGGTAAATCATTTAATAATTTAACAACGTGTTGCTCTAGCTCTTCCTCATTAATTACAATTTTCATACTCTGTCCGCCCAATACATAACTCGGACGAACCAACAACGGGAAACCTAATTCCTTAGATAGTTCAATAGCTTCCTCTGCATCAGTAATAACTCCAAACTTTGGATAAGGAATATTATTCTCTTTTAATAAAGTAGAGAAACTTCCGCGGTCTTCAGCTAAATCAAGAGATTTAAAATCAGTTCCGATAATTTTTATTCCGTACTTATCTAATTTCTCTGCTAATTTCAAAGCAGTTTGCCCACCTAATTGTACAATAACACCTTCCGGTTTTTCATGCTGAATGATATCATATATATGTTCCCAAAATACGGGCTCAAAATATAATTTATCAGCTGTACTAAAATCGGTACTAACGGTTTCCGGATTGCAGTTAATCATAATTGTTTCGTAACCGCATTCTTTTGCAGCCAATACGCCGTGCACACAACTGTAATCAAACTCAATTCCCTGCCCGATACGATTTGGCCCACTACCCAAAATCACTACTTTTTTCTTATCTGTACGAACACTTTCGTTTTCATCTTCAAAGGTTGAATAGTAATAAGGTGTTTTAGCTTCAAATTCTGCAGCACAGGTGTCTACTAATTTATAAACGCGCTTTATACCAAACTCACTTCGTTTTTTGTAAACTTCACTCTCTAAGCAACGTAATAGATGCGCGATCTGACGATCAGCATAACCTTTTTGTTTAGCTTCATATAATAAATCCTTAGGAATATTTGAAAGATTATGTTTTTCAATTTCCTTTTCCATGGCAATCATCTGTTCAATTTGCTCAAGAAACCAGATGTCAATCTGCGTTAACTTTTGAATGGTTTTTATGGATATACCCAGCTTCATGGCATCGTATATCATAAATAAACGATTCCAGCTCGGACGCTCTAAACCTTTTAATAATTCAGCCTGATTGGTGTTCTCCTTTCCATCTGCACCTAACCCGTTACGCTTAATCTCCAAACTCTGACAGGCTTTTTGTAATGCCTCCTGAAAACTTCTTCCAATCGCCATCACCTCACCAACCGACTTCATCTGGAAACCTAATTCGCGATTTGTTCCTTTAAATTTGTCAAAGTTCCAACGAGGAATTTTTACAATGACATAATCCAAAGTTGGCTCAAAATAGGCCGATGTTGATTTTGTAATTTGATTGATTAACTCATCTAATGTATAACCAATAGCTAATTTAGAAGCGATACGCGCAATAGGATAACCTGTTGCCTTACTCGCTAAAGCAGATGAACGCGATACGCGTGGGTTAATTTCAATGGCAATAATTTCTTCTTTCGCATCATTGCTAACAGCAAACTGCACATTACATCCGCCGGCAAAATTTCCGATACTGCGCATCATCTTGATAGCCATAGTACGCATTTTCTGATAAGTGCTATCGCTTAAGGTCATAGCCGGAGCTACCGTAATACTATCACCGGTATGTACACCCATCGGATCGAAATTTTCGATAGAACAAATGATAGCAACATTATCATTCTTGTCCCGTAATAATTCTAATTCGTATTCTTTCCAACCTAGTACCGCTTTATCAATTAACACCTCGTGAATTGGCGAAGTTTGTAATCCGCGATTTAATAGAGAATCGAAGTTTTCTTTTTCATAAACTACAGAACCACCGCTTCCGCCTAATGTAAACGATGGGCGTATTACTAAGGGAAAACCAAATTCTTGCGCAATCGATTTACCTTCCAGAAAGCTTTTTGCAATTTTACTTGGCGCCATATTAACACCAATTTCGTTCATTCGGATACGGAATAAATCACGGTCTTCGGTTACTTTAATAGCATCAATATCAACACCAATCATTTTTACCCCGTATTTTTTCCAAATACCCATGTCGTCGCATTTTAAAGCGAGATTTAACGCGGTTTGTCCGCCCATGGTAGGTAATACGGCATCGATTTTACGCTCTTCTAAAATCTTTATTATTGATTTTACGTCTAATGGCAACAAATAAACATGATCCGCAGTCACTTTATCGGTCATAATAGTGGCCGGATTACTATTTATTAAAGAAACCTCAATCCCTTCTTCTCTGAGACTTTTTGCGGCTTGCGATCCTGAGTAATCGAATTCGCATGCTTGTCCGATAATAATTGGACCTGAACCTATAATTAAAACTGATTTTATCGAGCTATCTTTTGGCATATTATTTTAAACGTTCAATGAAACTAAAAAACAAATTGCGTAAAGATAGTTGGATTGCCCCTGTCGCAAAAAACAAGATATTAACGAATTATTAAAAATTAAATAAACACCTATAAAATACCAGTGAAATTCTATGCCTTAACTCCAAGTTTTTGCTCTGCTTTTACCATATTTTCCATGCCTTTTAGCAAGGCATCGGGGTTGTAAGAAATGCTATCGATTCCCTGTTCCACCAAAAATTGGGCAAACTCAGGAAAGTCACTTGGAGCCTGTCCGCATAAACCTATTTTTGACCCGTTCTCTTTAGCCGTTTTAATAACGGTTGCTATCATTGTTTTTACCGCTTTATTGTTTTCATCAAATAAATCGCTCACAATAGCCGAATCGCGGTCTAAGCCCAAAGTTAACTGTGTTAAATCGTTTGATCCGATTGAGAAACCGTCAAAGACCTCAGAAAATTCTTTTGCTAAAATAACATTACTTGGGATTTCGGCCATAACATAAATTTCTAAACCGTTATCACCTCGTTTCAATCCGTAATTATTCATTAAATCCACTACTTTTTTTCCTTCCTCAACAGTTCTGCAAAACGGAATCATGAGTTTTACATTTGTCAATCCCATATCATTGCGAACACGTTTCATTGCTTCACACTCGAGTTTAAATCCTTCGCGATACCTGTCATTATAATAGCGGGAAGCGCCCCTGAAACCAATCATAGGGTTTTCCTCTTCCGGTTCAAATTCCTTTCCTCCAATTAAATTAGCATATTCATTGGTTTTAAAATCGCTCATCCTTACAATAACATCCTTTGGATAAAACGCAGCAGCGATGGTACCAACAGCCTGAGCTAATTTATCAATGAAATATTCTCTTTTATCATAATACTGGTAGGTGATTTCAGCAATATGCTTTTTAGCTTCATCATCTTTTAAAGTACTAAAGTTTACGAGTGCCATGGGATGAATTTTTATGGCTCCGTTAATTATAAATTCCAGTCGCATTAAACCGATACCTTTATTAGGATAAAACGAATATCCATAGGCTTTTTCAGGATCACCCAAAATCATCATGGGCTGTGTTTGAGGCATGGTTACATTTCTGAAATCGAGATTTTGTTCGGTCCAGTTAAGCTTTCCTTCATAAACAAATCCCGTTTTACCCTGTGCACAACTAACGGTTACAATATCTCCATCTTTTATTTTTTCTGTAGCATCACCTGTACCAACAATGGCAACAGCTCCTACTTCGCGAGCAACGATAGCAGCATGACTGGTTCTTCCTCCCTTATTGGTGATAATTGCCGATGCCTTTTTAAGAATAGGATCCCAGTCGGGGTTGGTAATATCTGTAACAAGAACTTCACCCTCTTTTAATTTATCGGAATCGGCACTTGACATGATTATACGTGCCTTTCCGGAAGCAATTCCGGAACCAATAGCGTTTCCTTTTGTTAATACCTTTCCTTTTTCTTTTACGGTGTATTCCGTTTTTAAATACGGGTCTTTTTTAGAATGAACTGTTTCAGGTCGTGCCTGAACAATAAATAGTTTTCCGTTTATTCCGTCTTTTGCCCATTCAATATCCATTGGCATCTTGTAATGCTGTTCAATAGAATAAGACCATTTTGCCAGTAGTTCAATTTCATCATCTTTTAACACCCATTGTTTTTGCTTTTCTAATGGTGTTTCGGTATTAACAATGGCCGAAGCGTCATGATTAGCATACACCAGTGTTTTAGCCTTTGTGCCTAATTTTTTAGAAATAATGGATTTTTTATTACGCGATAATGTGGTTTTAAAAACATGAAATTCATCCGGAGTAACAGCACCTTGAACAATATTTTCACCTAAACCCCAAACACCAGAAATCACAATCACATCTTTAAACCCCGACTCCGGCTCTAATGTAAATATCACTCCAGCGGACGATAAATCGGACCGAACCATTAGCTGAACACCGGCCGACAAATACACTTTCATTTGTTCAAAGCCATTATCCTCGCGGTATTTTATAGCGCGATTATTGAATAAAGAAACAAAACAGCGTTGCACAGCCATCACAACATTTTGATCGCCCTTAATGTTTAAAAAAGAGTCGTGCTGTCCGGCAAAACTTGCAGTTGGTAAATCCTCAGCGGTTGCACTGCTTCTTACGGCGACATCTGCTTCCCTACCTGCTTTGTTGCAAAGTTCTTGATAGCTTTTTATGATTTCAAGCTTCAAATCTTCAGGCATCACCGCTTCTGCAACCAACGTTCTTGCCTTTTCACCAATATCCGAAAGATTAGAAAATTTAACTCTATCGAGATTTTTAAACAAATCTTCCAAAGGAGAAATAAGATTGTTTTTATCAAGAAAATATTGAAAAGCCAATGCCGTTGTTGCAAATCCATCAGGCACATTAATTCCTTGTGACTTTAAGTTGTTGGCCATTTCACCCAAAGAGGAATTTTTGCCGCCAACCAGCGCCACATCATTTTTACCTAACTCGCTAAAAGAAATAATATACTGTGTTTTCATAATGTATAAGATAGCACATATTTACAAGAAAATCTATTTAAAAATCATGATGAATCGCATCAAATTATTATGAGATTGGTCATGTTTAAATCCTGTTAGACATCTGTGTTAACTATTTTTTTTTGGAGTTCAATCAAAACTTTGTTTCTTTGCGAACACTAATGATTATTTTCATTAACATAAAACGAAAACGCAAGGCTCACCTGAGCCGATAATTAGTTCTGAGAGCTACGTGCTTTCGCGTTTTATTAATTCATCATTATTCACATTAATTTATAAATTTGACATCCCGTGAAGGAGAAATAAGATTATGAAAATTTTAAAATTTGGCGGTACCAGCGTTGGAAGCGCAGAACGCATTCAGGCTTTAGTTAATCTGGTAGTAAACAATGAACCGAAAATTGTGGTTTTGTCGGCTATGAGCGGAACTACAAACGCTCTTGTTGAAATTAGCGAAGCATTATACAAGAAGGAAAATAGCAAGGCAAATGAGCTAATAAATAAACTGGAAGAAAAATACCGAAAAGAAATTTCGTTACTCTATAAATCAGAAATTTGCTTAAAAAAGGCTGGCGATTTAATTACCAATCATTTTAATTACTTGCGCGCCTTTACATTGGATATGTTTACTTCTAATGAAGAGAAAGCGGTTTTAGCTCAGGGGGAATTATTAAGTACCGCTTTATTTCACTTTTATTTATCTGAAGTTAATGTGAAGTCGGTTTTACTGCCTGCTTTAAACTTTATGCGCATAAATGAAAATGAAGAGCCTGATCTTATTTATATAGAAACGAATTTAAAAGCCGAATTAAATAAATATCCCGGAGAAAATTTATTTATTACACAGGGATATATCTGCCGCAACGCTTTTGGTGAAATTGATAATTTAAAACGCGGAGGAAGTGATTATACTGCCTCTATTATTGGAGCAGCCATCAGAAGCGAAGAAGTACAGATTTGGACGGATATTGACGGCATGCACAATAATGATCCGCGTGTGGTATCAAAAACACATCCTATAAATGAATTAAGCTTTGATGAGGCGGCCGAGTTAGCTTATTTTGGCGCCAAAATATTACATCCAACCTGTATCTTACCGGCACAAAAATGCAATATTCCGGTTCGTTTAAAAAACACCATGCAACCGGCAGCCGAAGGAACCTTAATTGCCAATATACAAACGAAAGAAGGAATTAAAGCTGTTGCCGCAAAAGACGGGATTGTTGCTATTAATATTAAAAGCGATCGAATGTTATTAGCACATGGTTTTTTACGGGCTGTATTCGAGATTTTTGAGCGTTATAAAACACCAATAGACATGATTACCACTTCTGAAGTGGCAGTATCGTTAACGATTGACAATTCAAAAAATTTAAATGAAATTAAAAAGGAGCTGGAGGAAATTGCTTCTGTTGAAATAGACGATAAACAAACCATTATTTGTGTGGTAGGCAGTGTTCCGAAAAACACTGCCGGATATGGCTATAAAGTATTAGAAGCGTTAAAAGATATACCTGTACGTATGGTTTCTTACGGCGGCAGTCCTAATAACATTTCGGTTTTAATTGATTCGAAATTTAAAAAAGACGCTTTACAGGCATTAAATAAAGGATTGTTTAATTATAACTAAACAACATGTTTACAAAAGAAACAATTCAGAAATTCGAAAAGCAAACCACACCGTTTTATTACTACGACCTAGCCTTGCTTAAAAAAACGCTAAGCGAAATACAACTTTTGGCAGGCGCACATAAATTTCATGTTCATTATGCGTTAAAAGCTAACTCCAATCCTGAGATTCTAAAATTAATTCAGAGCTATGGCTTAGGAGCAGACTGTGTAAGTGGAAACGAAGTAAAACGTGCAGTTGAAACAGGTTATTCGCATAATAAAATTGTATTTGCAGGAGTTGGCAAAAGTGATGCGGAGATTAATTACGCACTGGATCAAAACATTCTTTGTTTTAATGTAGAAAGCATGATGGAGCTGGAAGTAATTAATGAGCTGGCTGCAAAAAAAAATAAAACAGCATCAATTGCTTTGCGTATTAACCCGAATGTGGATGCCTACACGCATAAATATATCACTACAGGATTAGAAGAGAATAAATTTGGAATCAATCCGTATGAATTTGACACTATATTAAATTTGATTAAAACTCTTCCTAACATTAAGCTTATTGGTTTGCATTTTCATATCGGATCTCAAATCACTGATTTAAGTCCGTTTAAGAAACTTTGTCAGCGTGTAAATGAAATCAATACCTGGTTTTTACAAAAAGGGTACGATTTACCAATTATAAATGTTGGCGGTGGACTTGGCATTAATTATAAAGAGCCGGATAAGGAAGCTGTTGTTGATTTTAAAACCTTCTTTAATATATTTAAAGAGTTCCTTGAGATCAGGAATAATCAGGAAGTTCATTTTGAATTGGGTCGTGCCATCATTGCTCAATGCGGCAGCTTAATCAGTAGAGTACTTTATATTAAAAAGGCTATCAATACCAATTTTGCTATATTAGATGCTGGCATGACCGAATTAATTCGTCCGGCCTTGTACCAGGCCTACCATAAAATTGAAAATTTAAGCGCTTTACTTCGGACCTCCGGGGTTCAGGAAAAAGTAAAATACGATGTGGTTGGTCCAATTTGCGAAAGCAGCGACTGTTTCGGGAAATCAATGGAACTTCCTGAAACACAGAGAGGTGACTTGATCGCTATAAGAAGTACAGGGGCTTATGGCGAGGTTATGGCATCGGGTTACAATTTGCGTGAGGCCGCTCCTAAAATATTTTCAGAATAAATCTTACGATTTATTAAGATATTTAGGTTTATAATTTTGCAGGTTAAGGTTAATGTTGTATATTTGCGTCCCTTTTTAAGGGAATTTTAAGAATTTAAGTATGTCACGTATTTGTCAGATAACAGGAAAAAAGGCGATGGGCGGTAATAAAGTATCGCACTCAAACGCAAAGTCTCGCCGTCAATTTAAAGTAAACTTAAAGCGTAAGCGCTTTTTTGTACCTGAAACAGGTGAGTGGGTTACACTTCGTGTATCTACTTCAGCTTTAAAAAACATTAACAAGTTAGGCATTTATGCCTGCTTAAAAGATGCTCAGGCAAACGGCATTTTAGCATAATTTTAAAAATTAAAAGAAATGGCAAGGAATAAAAACAGAATACAGGTAATTTTAGAATGTACTGAGCACAAAGAAAGTGGTAAGCCCGGAACGTCTCGTTACATTACTACTAAAAACAAAAAGAACACGCCTGATCGCATAGAGTTGAAAAAATACAACCCTATCTTAAAGCGCATGACTGTTCATAAAGAAATTAAGTAATAACCTTATAATATAAAGAACAATGGCAAAGAAGGTAGTTGCAACATTAAAAACCGGAAAAGGTAAAGATTTTACCAAGGTTATTAAAATGGTTAAGTCCGGAAAATCCGGATCGTATTCATTTAAAGAAGAAATCGTGCACAACGATCACATCGCAGATTTTTTAAAATCTAAGTAATATTATTATTAATTAAATTAAAATTTCTTTCCCACAAAACAGGAAAGAAATTTTTATTTTAGGGCCTTTCTAAAATGGGATTTTTATCAAAATTATTCAGTAAAGAAGAAAAACAAAGTCTCGACCAGGGTTTGTCAAAAACCAAAGAGAGTTTTTTTGGGAAAATTGCTAAAGCAATTGCCGGAAAAAGCTCGGTTGATGCTGATGTACTGGATAATTTAGAGGAGGTATTAATTAGTGGCGATGTTGGCGTTAACACCACCATAAAAATTATTAAGCGAATTGAAGAACGTGTTGCAAAAGATAAATACGTTTCAACGAATGAACTTAATACTATCTTAAAAGATGAAATTGCCTATCTTCTAAAAGAAAACAATCCAACCAACAACACATTTGATTTTTCAGCACCATTAAATAAAAAACCATATGTAATAATGGTTGTGGGTGTTAACGGTGTTGGTAAAACCACTACCATTGGCAAGCTTGCTTATCAGTTTAAGAAAGCCGGTAAAAACGTGGTTCTGGGTGCTGCGGATACTTTTAGAGCTGCAGCTGTTGATCAGCTGATTATTTGGAGTGAGCGCGTAGGTGTTCCCATTGTGTCGCAAGGCATGGGTGCCGATCCTGCAAGTGTTGCCTTTGACACATTGAGCAGTGCAGTTTCAAAAGAAGCGGACATTGTTATCATTGATACCGCAGGTCGTTTACATAACAAGGTTAATTTGATGAATGAATTAACCAAAATCAAAAACGTAATGAAAAAAGTGGTTCCGGATGCACCACATGAAGTGTTATTAGTTTTAGATGGCAGTACAGGACAAAATGCGATTGAACAATGCAAACAATTTACAGCCGCCACCGATGTTAACGCTCTTGCAGTTACAAAACTTGACGGTACAGCCAAAGGCGGTGTTGTAATTGGCATTAGCGATGAATTTAAAATACCTGTAAAATATATCGGTGTAGGTGAAAAAATGACAGACCTCCAATTATTCAATGCACCTGAATTTGTAGATAGTCTTTTCAATAAGAATTAGTTTTTCAAATTATTTTTAATACCTTGGAATAAATTTAGAATTATGAAAAAAATTCTTGCATTTATTCTGTTAAGCTTTTTAGTTTTACCGGCCGTAGGCCAGGCACCGGCATTTGAAGATTTAATTTTTGAAGCCGATTCAACTACTTCAACTTACAAAGCCAAAGGCAAAAACTTTGCCTTCATTCGTTCCAAACGCGGAACTGGTGGTGTAAATAAAACTTCAACGGGTGATTCAATTATATCAAAAGCAATACCTGTTACAGATATTTATTTAGTTTTTACTGAAATGAATTCTGCCGATTTAGCTTTGCGTGAAGCGGCAAACCGTGAACGCTGGGAAAATTTAATTAAGACCTATCCTGAATTCTTTGCTGAATCTCCCAATTTATACAATTTATGTCAATGTAATTCTGCCGGCAATCTGGAAGATTTTAAACAAGCTCAAGGATTTTACGTATACTTTGCCGGCAAAGTAGAACCTGTTGCTGTTGCCGCATCAAAACCTGTAGCAAAAAAAGAAGAACCTAAAAAGGAAATAGAAGAACCTAAAAAGAAGGAAAAGGTTAAAGAAGAAAAAAAGGAAGAACCTAAAGCAGAAAAACCTGCTAAGGAAGAAACTGTAAAAGCAGAAAAACCGAAGAAAGAGAAAAAAGAAAAAGAAAAGAAAGAAGAAAAGGCGAAAGAAGGACCTGTTGTTGTAGCTCAACCTGAACCTACTCCTGAACCGGAAGTAAAAGAAGTTAAACCTAAAAAAGAAGGTTACTCAAAACCTAAAAAAGCGAAAGATGCTAAAGTCTGCCGTCCGCCTTGTTACGATGGAGGTGATGAAGGATTAGCCGCTTTCTTTAAAGAAAATATTATTTTGAATAAAAAACAGAAGCGTAAATCAGGCGATCTTATTTCTGTAGTTACCTTACAATTAAATTTTGATGGCTCTATAAAGAAATCGATGATTCAAGGAGCGAATGAAGAATTTAATAAGCAGGTAGAAGACGCTATCAAGAAAATGGATTTATGGAATCCGGCTATAAAAGGAGGAGTTACAATTAAATCTCAGGTGAAAATGACACTAAAATACGACAACTCAACTAAAGCAATTAAACCTTTTGAAACTGTAATTATTCCTCGCCCAGCACCAAAATGTACCGAATGTCTTTCCGACAGTCAGGTATTTGCTGAATAACTATCTAACTTAATTGAAATTAAAAAAATATGCGGAATTAATCTGCATCTTTTTTGCTTTTTACAAGCAATACTTTTTCTCCTTCCAAAAACAGAAACCCAAATTCATAACAAAAGTAATACACTTTCGTTTCTTTTGTTTTTACAATATTGGTATAGAAATTAAAATTGAAACCTGCTGTAGCAAGCTTTTGCTTGGATACAGTAACTGTTGAGCCGGTAAGAAGTTCTTCCATTATTCTTCGGTTCTTACGAAGAGTATTATTTACGTTTCTAACGTAATTATTAGTGTCGCTATTTAATTTGTTATTATAGGAGTTTCTACAGATATCATTACAGAATTTTTTATCGGAGCGGCCTTTAATTGGCTCACCGCAATCTAAACAAACTTTTTTCTTCTCCATTATCTTTTAAAATAATTGATAGTTAGCTTGAGCCCTTCGTTAAATAAAATTTCGGGTTTATATCCTATATGTTTTTCGGCAGATGTGATGTCTGCCAGAGAGTTTTTCACATCACCAAATCTTTCGCCTCTATAAATGGCTTTAGCGTCTGAATTTAATTCATTTGCTATTTGATTAAACATCTCATTTACACTTATACTTTGTCCGCATGCAATATTAAAGACCTTGTTAGTCGCATCCTTATTTGAAGTCAATAAAGCTTTAATGTTTGCCTGCACTGCATTTGCTACATAGGTAAAATCGCGACTTTGTTCTCCGCTGCCATTGATGTATACATCGTGTTTGTTTAACAAAGAATTAATAAACAGTGGAATTGCCGCAGCATAAGCACCTGAAGGATTTTGTCGTGGGCCGAATATATTAAAATACCTCAACCCTATTATTTCCATATTATAGGTAGTTGCAAAAATTGCAGCGTATTGTTCGTTTACTAATTTACTTACCGCATATGGCGATAAAGGTTTACCAATGCGGTTCTCCACCTTAGGACTTTCATTCAAATCACCATAAACTGAAGAAGAACTTGCGTAAACAATTCGCTTTACCTTGTTGTTTTTTGCCGCAATTAAAACATTAATGAAACCAGTTGCATTAGCCTGGTGTGTTGCTAAAGGATTTTCTATACTTCGGGGAACAGACCCTAACGCACCTTGATGCGAAACGTAATCAATACCTTCACAGGCTTTTTCACAATCCGACGGAATTGTTATGTCGCCTTTAACAAATTCAAAATTCGGTAAAGAAAGAAATGGCTGCAAATTATCTACAAAACCAGTTGCCAGATTATCAATTACACGTACTTTTTTAGCTTTATTATTAATAAGAAATTCAACGATGTGAGAACCGATAAATCCGGCTCCTCCCGTAACTAAAAAGGAACTTTCACTTATTTTATTTGTAAAATGTTGCACCTACAATTAGCGTTTTACATATTGCTGCTCGTAATACTTTTGGTAATCGCCGGATGTTACGTTGTTTAACCACTCTTCATTTGCAAGATACCAATCTACTGTTTTTTCCAAACCTTCCTCAAATTGCAAACTCGGCTTCCATCCTAATTCATTTTGCAATTTCGTTGAATCAATTGCGTAACGCAAATCGTGACCTGCTCTATCCTTCACAAACGTGATTAATTTTTCATTGGCACCTTCTTCCCTACCTAATTTCTTGTCCATTATTTTACATAACAATCGGATCACATCTATATTAGTCCATTCATTATGGCCACCAATATTATACGTACTTCCAGCTTTTGCATTATGAAATATGACATCTATTGCACGGGCATGATCTTCAACAAACAACCAATCACGAACATTTTCACCTTTACCATAAATCGGTAATGGCTTATTGTTTTTAATATTACTAATGCAAAGTGGTATTAATTTTTCAGGGAAGTGATTTGGTCCGTAATTGTTGGAGCAATTAGAAATTAATGCAGGCAAACCGTACGTATCATGGTAAGCGCGCACAAAATGATCGGAACTTGCTTTAGAGGCAGAATATGGACTGTGCGGATCGTAAGAAGTTGTTTCGGTAAACATACCAGTTTCACCTAACGAGCCGTATACCTCATCTGTACTTACATGATAAAACAATTTAAATGCACTGTTATTCTCTTTAAACACAGTTTTTGCTGCGTTCAATAGGTTAACGGTACCAATTACATTAGTATAAACAAACTCAAGTGGGTTAGTGATACTTCTGTCAACATGGCTTTCTGCTGCTAAATGGATAACTGCACCAAACTTGTGCTCAGCAAAAAGTTTATTGATGAAATCTGCGTCAACAATATCACCCTTAATAAACTTGTAATTCGGTTTGTTTTCTATGTCTTTTAAGTTAGCAAGATTACCTGCATAGGTTAGCTTGTCTAAATTGTAGATTGTATAGGAAGGATATTTATTTACAAATAATCGAACTACATGTGATCCGATGAAACCTGCGCCGCCTGTTATTAATATTTTCATTTTACTTTTTTTTATTTAATGCAAATCGGGAATTTTTATTGTACCGACTATTGAATATTAACGTTTATTACAAACTCCAGTAAGAAAGTTTTTTTATCTTACCTTTGTAAATACCTTTTACGTCAACTAAAATTCCTTTCTTACTTAAGATGGAAGTAAAATATTTTTCATCCAGTGATTTATACTCCTTGTGATTTACTGCAATAATAACCCCATCATAACCTTTGCCTAATTTGTTTAAACCAAATCCGTATTCGTGTTTCAACTCTTCGTTATCGGCATGCGGATCAACAATTTCAACTTTTACTCCAAACGATTTAAGCTCCTTAACAATATCGGCAACTTTACTGTTTCGAATATCGCTTACATCTTCTTTAAATGTAGCACCCATTACGAGCACTTTTGATTTTGAAATGTTTTTTCCTGCTGCAATAATTTTTTTTACGCAAGTTTTAGCAACGTAAAAACCCATACTGTCATTTACGTAACGACCACTATTAATTACACGGGCATGGTAACCCATTTCTTCTGCTTTGTAAGTAAGGTAATAGGGATCAACACCAATACAGTGACCGCCTACTAAGCCCGGAGAAAACTTCAGGAAGTTCCATTTTGTACCGGCAGCTTCTAAAACTTCATAAGTATTAATGCCAATGCGAGAAAAAATAATAGACAACTCGTTCATTAAAGCGATGTTCACATCGCGCTGAGTGTTCTCAATTATTTTTGCAGCTTCAGCAACTTTAATTGAAGAGGCTTTGTGTATGCCCGGCTCTATAATGATTTCGTAAACTTTTGAAATATTCTCTAAGCTTTCTCTATCACAACCCGAAACAATTTTCAAAATCTTTGTAATGGTATGTTCTTTATCGCCGGGGTTGATACGTTCAGGAGAATAACCCACTTTGAAATCTTTGACAAATTTCAAACCTGATTCTTTTTCTAATACCGGTACGCAGTCCTCCTCAGTACATCCAGGATATACAGTTGACTCGTATACAACGTAATCGCCCTTTTTTAAAACTTTACCAACCGTAGTTGAAGCACCAATTAAAGGTTTTAAATCAGGTAAATTATGTTCATCGATAGGAGTTGGAACAGCGATGATAAAAAAGTTTGCCTTTTTTAAATCTTCCAGTTTATGAGTAAAAGTTATGTCTGAATTTTTAAAATCTTCTTTTGATAATTCCTGACTTGGATCAATTCCCTTCTTCAACATATTTACGCGTTTCTCGTTAATATCGAAGCCAATCACTTTTACTTTTTTAGCAAAAGCCAAAGCAATGGGCAATCCCACATAACCCAATCCGATAACTGCTATTTTAGCGTCTTTATCTAATATTCTTTGATAGATACTCATAAAATTTATTTAAATATTTTTAATTACTGTTTCTGGTCGTAAAGCATAAATACGTTCGATGATATCTACAACCTTTAGTCCTTCTAGTGCATTAGTTGTGATTTTATTTTTTCCGGTTAATGTTTCTACAACATTATCGATAACATAATTGTGGTTGTTTGCCGATCCTTTATACGCACCATAATCGTTAGCCGGATTTGTTGCGTCTAAAGTTGGGGTCGTATAATCTTTAATGTTACACACTTCAATTTGATCCATGTATTGTCCGCCAACCTTAACACTTCCTTTGCTTCCAACGATTGTTAATGACGATTCTAAATTTTTGTCCCAAACAGCAGTACTGTAATTAATGCATCCCATTCCTCCATTTACAAAATCAAAACTTACAAAACCGCTATCTTCAAACGCCGTTGATTTTTGATGATTAAAATCGGCGAATTTTGCCTGGATATTTTTAATATCACCAAACAGCCAATACATGATATCTATCCAGTGTGAAAATTGCGTGAATAATGTTCCTCCATCTAAATTCTGTGTGCCTTTCCAGCCACCCTGTTTATAATATCGCTCATCGCGATTCCAGTAACAGTTTAACTGAACCATGTAAATATCTCCAATGATTTTATTTTCTACCACTTCTTTTAACCATACGCTTGGTGGCGAATAACGGTTTTGCATTACACAAAACACAGTTTTATGCTGATGTAAGGCTGAATAAATGATTTTTTCGCAATCTGCCTTTGATAAGGCCATTGGCTTTTCTACAACAACGTGCTTACCTGACTCAAGTGCTTTAATAGAATGCTCTGCATGCAAACCGTTAGGTGTACAAACATTTACCACTTCCACTTCCGGATGGTTTTTTAACAACTCATCCATATTTGTGTAAAATTTTTCTTTTAAGTTTTCTAAACCCAGCTTATCTTTTGACTGAATATCACAAACGGCAATTAATTCACAGGTATCATTTCTGCGAACCATTTCAGCATGGCGTTTACCAATGTGTCCCTGACCTATTACAGCGAATTTAATTTTTGACATGTTAAGCAATTCGTTTTACAACATTATTCTCTAGTTTGTATTTTTGTCCGCTTTCCTTACAGGTAGCTAAACCATCCTTATCAAATTCTAAACGATGACCGTATTCGCTCATCCATCCAATTTGCCTTCCGGGATTTCCAACAATAAGCGCGTAAGAAGGCACCGTTTTAGTTACAACAGTACCTGCGCCAATGAAAGCAAATTCACCAATATTATGTCCACAAACAATTGTTGCATTTGCACCAATAGAAGCACCTTTTCCAACGTGAGTTTTTGCATATTCCGATTTTCTATTAACGGCACTACGCGGGTTAATAACATTGGTAAAAACCATAGATGGTCCTAAAAAAACATCATCATCGCAAATTACACCGGTATAAATTGAAACGTTATTCTGAACCTTAACATTTTTTCCTAAAACAACCTCAGGAGAAATAACAACATTCTGTCCAATATTACAGTTATCACCTAAAACACAATTTGGCATGATGTGTGAAAAATGCCATATTTTTACACCTTTTCCGATTTTGCATCCATCATCAACAACAGCGGTTGGATGGGCAAAATATTCCTTGTTTGGTTCCATAAAATACAAACAGCAAACATAAGAAAAGCTGTTATCATCAGCAAATTACAAAGGTCATAAATTTAAAATCTATACTTGTAAGAAAAGCCTGAAGAAGAAAACGAAATTTCAGAGTTTTCGATAAGCGGTGTTAGTTTTCTATCACGAAAGTTCTTGTTAACGATAAACATGGACAAATCAAAGGCAAACAAACCGGCACCTTGTAAAACAATTGCCTTCCCAAAACCGGCAAACATTGCAGCCCTGTTAACATCGGATAATTTTCCTGCATAATTTGTCATTACCAAACCTCCACCAACATACAAAACGTCTAATCCGGCATTAATTAAAAACAGTTTTTCAATTTTCCTCTGATTTTCAATGAGTTTTAACTTATTATCTATTGGTTTTCCTTTTGATACAAGCGCTGGCAATGCAATGGCAAGATTTACAACTCCCCATCCGGCATTCATGGCATAAAAATACCGTTCCTCAGGATGTTTTGAGATAAAATACCCCGATCCGCTTAGTATATTTACTGAAGACCAGGTCGTTAGTATTGCCATGCCATTTTTATTTATGGACTTGCTTTTTTGAATAAAAGTGTAGATGTTTTGTGTTTGTTGTGCCTCTAAATCAGCCACTAATGAAGAAAATACAACCACTTTTAAAATGTTGAGTACTTTTTGAATCATATATATTCATTTATTTTTATATTTGACAAAATTTACACAAATTTGTTAAAATATATTAAACAGCAAATATTATAACTGAAGATATGATTTCAAAATTTATCAAAACTCGACTTAAAAGCGCTTTAGTTCTTGGAGCTTTATTAGCCGGCGGTAGCTTGAATGCTCAATTAGGTATTACTTGGAGCGAAATGGGCCCAAATGATGTGGGTGGACGAAGCCGTGCAATCATTATTGATAAAAATGATTTAACCCGAAAAACAATTTATGCTGCTGGTGTATCCGGTGGTATTTTTAAATCTACAGATAATGGTGCTAATTGGAATATTATAAATGATCAAGCTCCTTCCTTAATTGTTAGTTGCATGGCTCAGGATGTTGCCGGTGATGTGATTTTCGGAACCGGTGAATCATTTGGTCGTGGAGATAATGGCGGTGGATCTACTTCTTTCAGAGGTACCGGGCTTTATAAATTAACTGTTTCTACGGGAAGTATCAATTTGATTTCTACGAATGCCGACTCAACTGCATTCGGAAATGTTAACGAGGTTACTGTTGCTGGTAACGGAAATATTTATGTTGCTGCAGACAAAGGTTTCTTCACTTCAACTGATAATGGCGCTACTTTTTCCGCTATCACTACCACCGCATCTGCGATGGACGTTAAAATATCAAAAAATGGTGATGTTGTATATTTCTCTACAGGTTCAAAAAACATTACCTCATCAAGAGTGTATTTAATAAACGTATCTACTTCTGCTATTACTGACATTACCCCTACCTCTTATACAAACAGAGGACGTATTGAAATTGCGCCTTCACCGGCTGACAATAATTATATTTATTTAAGTATTGCTAAACAAAAAACTACTACTTCCGCTTCGACAGGTGGATTATCAGCAATATTAGTTTCTGATAACCAAGGAACCAATTGGAATATTATTTCTATCGGAACAGTTCAATTTGACCCATTATCAAGTTTTGCTCCTTCAACTATTGGTCATGGTGATTACGCTAATACAATTGTTGCGAGTCCAACTAAGAAAGACCAAGTATTTGTTGGTGGTGAAGTTTTATACCGTTGGGATCAAATTGTTGGAAACACATTAGGTCAAGGAAACTGGGTTCAAATTGGTAATCCTTTCGCTGTTGGTTCACAATTATACTTACACAGCAAAATCCACGATATCAAGTTTTCACCACTGGACGCGAATGTTTATTTTGTTGCTACCGATGCGGGTTTGTTCAGATCATCTGCTCCTCCTTCAGGATTTCCCGTAAACCTTACTCCATTTATTCCAATCAACAAAAATTTCAAAACAAGCCAGTTTAATTCTGTTGGATTCCCAATCTATCCTTTATCCACTCAAAACTCATCCAACCAGACTGTTCCTTATGCAGGTATTGCCGGAGGGTCTATAGGAAGTGACTTAGTATATATCCCTGGCTATTTAAACACAACCCAAACATCTAACAGTTACGGAACTGGTAATGCAAGTCAAGTGGAATTCTCGAAAATCATCCCTAAAGCACTGTTTTATTCCGGATCTTTTGGAACAATAGCTCGTTCAAGCGATATTGATGTTACAGCTCCTTCTTCATTTTACGATAATTCATATAAAGGTGGTAATGGCAGTCCTGGAACAACCACATTTGCAAATGAAAATACACCTATGCGTTTATGGGAAAATGATAATTACATGGATTCTGCGTTATTTTACAACGAAAACAACGTTACCTCATTTAAAAACAATACTAAAACAAAAACTTATTTTGTTGTAAAAAACAGCCGTGCGCAATTATCAACAAAGTATGATTCAATTTTAATTAAAGCTGTTAGCTCTAAAGGTATTCCTGTAGCAACACAAACCATTCAAATTTTACCAATATATACTGGAAATAATATTACTGGTTTCACTGTTAATGGAGATGCTAATACATCATCTGCTAGCAACAATACAGTATTTATTGCTGCAAACCTTAAGGACAGTATCGGTTTTACATTCAATAATGCGCCTCAGGACTCATCTACTATTACTGTAACTTTCAAATTTAGATATAATGCCGGTGATGTAATAACGCTAGAAAACACAGACATTAGCGGTGGTTTCTTCAATACAAGTGTTACTTTAGCCGCTCCTTTATCTTCATCTAATCCATCAGGTGCTTTACCTATAGTTAAAGTTCCTCTAGCAAAATCAGCAAGATTAGCGGTAGGTACCAGCGCAAAAGCCAGTGATAATCCATCTATCTTTGTAGTTAAACGCCCATTAAGCTTTAGCAGCAATCCGGATTGGGTGAAAATTGCAGGTAAAAATTCAAGAATTGACGGTCCGGGCGGAGTACCGACTAACTCTATTTCTCCTGTTTTAGGCACTACAGTTACCCGTTTAGAGTGGTCAAATGACGGCAAAAGTATTTATTTCTCTACCAGAGCTAATGATACAACTTTTTATTTATACCGTATTTCTCACTTGGAATTTATTGGAGATTCAGCTTCGACTGACTATAGCGGTATTTTCTCTTCTGACATTGACTCAACCTCAATTGTTGCCCGTAAGAAAATGGCACAAAGAACAACAGCTATCGGACGCTTCAAATACCCTATCACCGGAATTGCAGTATTATCTAGCGATACAGGTTTATTAATTACTTGTGGTGGCTATAACAACAAAACAGCTACTGTATACATGAGTAATAGTAACGTTAAAACTATGGCAATGAACAATACCAATAATTCTAACTTTTCTGCAAAAAACGGTTTATCACTTCCTCTAATCCCTGCTTACACAGGTATTTTTGAAAAAAATGATAATAAGCGTGTTTTAGTTGGAACAGAAAAAGGGATTTATAGTACTGCCGATATTACAGCTGCTCAACCTGCATGGGCAAAAGAAACCGGAGGTGGTTTCCCTGCCAATGTTCCAGTTTTCCAAATAAGACAGCAAAAGAACGAAAGTTACAAATGCTATAACTCTGGAGTTATTTATGTTGCAACTGCAGGCCGTGGTTTATGGTCAACCGATAAATATTTAACTAACTACGCTATCGGTATCGAAGAAAACGGAACAAATGTTTCTTTTGGAACAAACATTAAGTTATTCCCTAATCCAGCAAGTGACTTAACAAATGTAGCTTTCAACGCTAATAGCGATGCTAACTACAAATTAACTGTTTACGATATCAGTGGCCGTGCTATTATTGAGCAAAATACTGGAAAATTAATAGGTGGCGAACAAATAATAACTTTAAACACTTCCAACTTAACCAGTGGTGTTTATTTTGTTACGGTTAGCGGTTCAAATAATTTTACTGCTACAACAAAAATGGTGATTGCTAAATAATCATTAACATGATAATAATTAAAAAGCCCCTGAAAATTCAGGGGCTTTTTAATTTACAGACTTCCATTTTAATAAATCAAAAATCTTTCGGGGCATAATCTTGAAAAGTTATGTGGAAGAATTACATTAAAGGATAAATAATCCCTTAATAATCTGATTTTATTAATCGTTTGAGTTTAGATACTGTTTTAATTCATCCGGTTGCTGTGTACCTAATAAAATCGATTTTCCGCTTTTTAGTTGTATTCGTAAACCGTTATCTCCTGCAACATTGTAACACCATCCTCGTTTAAAGCTATATTTGATACCCCAACCACCATATTCCCACAAAGGATCATATTTAATCACTTCTGAGCTTAGTATTTCATTCCAGTAAATAACTTTAGGCTTTAGCATCAAGCCTTTATAATGAAAGCTTATGAATTCTTTAGAAATGAATGTTTCCATTCGCATTAATTTAAGCCATATTAACATTAATACAAGTATTGCAATTACAATAGGAAAAACTACTAAATCTGTAATTACAATTTTTTCTTGCTTATAAATAATAATTGAAAATTCGGCAAGAACCATCACAATGGGTACAATTGCAATTATCCATACCCAGGCCTGATTGAATTTTTGTGTTTCTTTAAATTCCTTCACAGCATTTTTTTTTAAAATGCCTTGTTAATTCCTATCATCCAACGGAATTGGAAATAATCTTTTTCATTATAAGGTAAACGACTTATAAATAGTGGCATATCAAATCGAATAGTTAAAGGAGCAACGCCATATAGCGGTCCCCATCGTAAAATACTAAAGGTTGTTCCTAAACCTGCATCGTACATTAACTCACTCATTTTATTAGCCTCAAATGTGTAGTTGGTATTTATTAAACCCGCATCTCCAAATAAATATGGTTGTAACTTAATACTGTTTTTTAAAAATTTAAAATTCATAAAACTAAATAATTCACCAAATTCGATTTCAGTATTAAATGCGGCACCGGAAATACCTTTGTAATTATAGCGAATTAAACCATCAGGTCCTTTATCCGCCAATAAATAGCCGGAATACCCTCTCAAATTCAAGCCGCCGCCGGCAGTAAAATGATTGGTATTATTTCCGTATCCTGCCCATTCAGCAGGAAAAACACCTAAAGATCGTGTGTATTTGTTATCCATTAATTCCTCATTATTAGCACCGGCTACATATAATGCAGACTCTGAAGGAATATTGTTTCCAAATCCTGCCTGAACAAATAATCGCGTATTGATGTTTATTTTACCTAAATCGTTACGGTTAATAACAGTTAATCGGATACCGGAATAATCATAATCTTTTGTAAAAGCAGAGGCAAAAAGGTTAACTAAAATGTTTCCAACACCTCGGTGATAACGGTAATTGTGTTCCATCCCGAAATGCATTGTACTGTTAAACTTTTGGTATCCCCACTCGTTTTTGTTTAACACATAAATCATATCCTGTGGAAGATCACGCAACATGGCCTTGTAATGCGTATAGAAACGTGTTTTATCATTATTGCTTTTCTTTTCCAGACCAATTGTCCCGCCATCTAATCCGTCGATTGACCTGAGTTGCAAATAAAAATTAGATTTTTTCAGATAACGATTGAGGCTAGTTTTATAATTAAATAAAATTGAAATAGGATTATAGCTGTTTGTACTTACAGTAGTATCAAAAGCTAACTGACCCAAACCTGTACTAAACCAAGCCGTTAAATCAAAAACGTGTTTTATATTTAAATAATTTCCATTTAGGTGTGCACCAACTTTTACACCGTCATAACCATTATACCACAAGGCTTGTCTGACACGCATATCGTATTGTTTCCAGTTAGGTGGGTTATAAATTTTTGAATCGTATTTTATGTCAATTTTGTTTCGTTTTACGTTGTTAATCATATCCACGTCTGCCAAACGATAACTTGGATCGATAATTACATTTTTAATTTTACTTCCAATATGTACAGTAGTTGTATATGTAGGTTTTAATTTTGGTCCCCAGCCTATCCAGCGTGGCAATGTATTAGCACGTGTTGGTTTTTCGAACCAATTATTTGGAATATAATAATGATGTGCAGAATCGTTTTTATCAATTACTGTAAAATCAACCGGCATTTGCATACTGCCTTTTCGTTTAAAAGTTAATTGGTAAACACCTTTGCCTTTTTTCTTTACGCGTCCGATTTTATAATCAATAGTCTTGGATGTTTCCAGCCATTGATCAAAAAACCAATTCAGATCAATTCCGGTATATTGAATTACCGAATTGCGAAAATCTTCAGGATAAGGATGGCAAAATTTCCATTGATTGTAATAATGCTGTATAGCCTTATCAAAAAAAGCGCGGCCTAAAACATATTCCAGATTCTTAAGCATGGTAGCGGTTTTAAAATAAACACTACTATAACCGCCTCCTTGTCTTATTCCGCCATTAAAATCATCGCTATGGGTATTTAATGCAACTTCCTCTCCGCGAGTAACCACTGATCCGTAATAGCCATTATAAATCTGTTCATCAATTACTCTAACAGGATTAGTAAATTTTTGTGCGTAATTACTTTTAAGTGGTGGTGATTTTACCAATGGACCGTCAATAAATTGATAACTGTCGGCGGTATAAAATTGCGTAAATCCTTCGTCAAGAAAAGCGCGATACGTTTCATTACTGCCTACAATTCCAAAAAACCAGTTATGTGTCATTTCGTGAATGAACAAAGTACGATAACCCGGATCGAATCCACCGTTTAGAGTTATCATTGGATATTCCATTCCATCGTTTGCATCAGCACAAATCATTTTAGGATAATAGTATTTACCAATATTGTAATTATTTACTTCCACGATTTTTGCCATGTATTGTGTAGCGTTTCTCCATCCTGCAGCGTGTGGCTCCTGCACTAATGCAATACATCTTACGCCCTCCGATACTGTTTCTCCTATACGATAAGTTGGGTCCGCGGTAAATGCCACATCATGCACATTTGTAGCGCTAAACTTCCATGTTTTTTTTGTTCCATTCTTTTTAATAATAGTACTTGGTGCTGAGTTCCATGGTTTATTAAGAAAATTACTGATGTCTAATTTAGAACGTAAAGTATCCGGCAACATTTCCTTTTCGTTATTCATGGTTCCCGTTCCATCAACTACATATTGATTTGGCAGAGTCAATTCAACGTAAAAAGTACCGTAATCTCCGTAAAATTCATGATCCATATGCTGATCAGTGTCCCAGTTCATTTTCCTGTCGAAAACAGAAATCCGAGGATACCAGTGCACTAGATCGTAATGTTTGTTTCCGAACGCATTATACATTTTCATTCGGTTACGAATAACTTCCTTATCGAAATAAGTTTTAAAATCAATTTCGAAGGTTACCGATTCGCCGGAAGGTATTGGTTTAGGTAAATAAACTTTAAGAATGGTATTATCCAATTCTGTTTTTAATTCTTTACCGTTTAAAGTTATCTTATCTACAGTTGTTCCTAAATTTTTATCACGATAATTACCATATTTAAGATGATAATCGTTGTTTTTATAAAGATCGGATAAATAAGAATCCTTGCATTGAGCGTTATTGTACAAGTGAAAATAAACAAAGCTTAAATCATTTGGTGAATTGTTCCAGTAAGTTAACTCCTGGTGACCTGTAACTATATCCGAGCTGTCATTAATTTCAGCTTTAATGTTATAATGAACATCTTGTTGCCAATAACCGGCGAAAGGCTTACGGTTTTTCCAATATAAAGGATTGGTTACTGAACGGTAATCAATATATTCAGTTTGAGCTAAAACATAAAAAGGTAATAGCAAAGCTAAAACAACTAACCTCATAATAAATTATAATGAATAAAGATAGAAGTTATTTAAGTGCTTTCAAACTTAAATCTAAACTTTTGATGTGGTGTGTCAATGCGCCGATGGATATAAAGTCTACACCGCATTTGGCATATGATGCGATGTTTTTTTCAGTAATACCTCCAGACGACTCTATTTCATATCGACCATCAATTAATTTAACGGCTTTTTTTGTAAGCGAAGGAGTGTAATTGTCCAGCATTATTCTTTGTATCCCTCCGTGTTGTAGCACTTTTTTCACATCATCAATTGAACGCGTTTCAATTTCGATGGCTAATTTTTTACGTTTTGATTTCAGATACGAATTGGCCGCATTAATTGCTTCAATAATTCCGCCTGCAAAGTCAACATGATTATCTTTAATCAAAATCATATCATACAATCCGTAACGGTGATTAGCGCCACCGCCTATTACAACTGCCCATTTTTCAAAGAAACGAAAGCCAGGGGTTGTTTTACGGGTGTCGATTACTTTTGCTTTTGTTTCTGAACATAACCTTTGAAGGTGCGCAGTTTTGGTAGCAATGCCACTCATACGTTGCATCACATTTAAAACTAAACGCTCTGCAGTTAGTAAACTTTGTGTCTTACCTTCAACATAGAATGCAACATCTCCTTTTTTAACAATAGAGCCATCATTAAGCAACACTTTAACTTTAATTCCTTTATCAATTTGTTTAAAGATTAATACTGCCGCTTCTACACCTGCAAGAATACCATCTTCTTTAACTAATAGTTGCATTTTACCCTTATTAGTTTTCGGAATTGTTGCTAATGAGGTATGATCACCATCACCAACATCTTCTAAGATGCAGGATTTAATAAATTGATTTAAATTAAAATGCTTTTGATGCTTTTTTACAAAACTACTCATTATCGTTTTCTATCCGGAATTGGGAAATTAAGTTGCGGCGAAGTAAAATTGATACGCGGTATTTACCGGAGTTTGTTTCGAGTACGCCAGTAAGAAACTGAACGTTATTATTAACGGAATTGGAATGAGATAATATGAAATTTTTTACTGTATGCTTTTCAAAGAAAAATTTGATATTGGCTTCAGCTTGTGTTTTACTCAACAAATCCTCCTGATTGAGAATTTTTACGGAAAGCTTTTCGTCAAAAAATTTCACAAGCTCCGATGACTTACCTTGTTTAAGCGCTGCAACAACATCGTCTGAAACATCAAACACACTGAAGAAGGAAAAAATAAAAAGGGCTATTGTTGCGATTAATTTCATTTAAGGTGCTAAATTTACTAATTCTTATTTTATACGCTTAATTCAAATGAAAGTTACTTTAATTCAAATTGATAAAACAACCGAGAACTATTTAAACGAAGGGATTGATATCTACCTTAAGCGCTTAAAAAATTACACGACGTTTGAATTAACCACAATAAATGTGCCAAAAGCGGTTAGAATGAGGCCCGAGTCTGAACAAAAAAAGGAAGAATCTAAATTAATTCAGAAATTTTTAAAGGATAACGACTATCTTGTGCTTTTGGATGAGGCCGGAAAATTGTTAAATTCCGTTGATTTCAGTCGTTTTTTAGAGAAAAAAACGCTCGAAAATGTTAAAAACCTGGTTTTTTTGATTGGCGGACCTTATGGCTTTGATTCCAACATTTATGAAAGAGCAAACTTTAAACTCTCCTTATCGCCAATGACCTTTTCACATCAGATGGTTCGCTTATTTTTTACAGAACAACTCTACAGAGCTTATTCGATCAGTAAAGGTGAGAAATATCATCATGTTTAACTTATCTGATTTCCAATTACCTAAACAAATCTAAACAAGTATTTAACTTAGTTTGTTATTTAAATGCTTAACGCAAAGCACCATTTACTCATTTTCAGTATATCTTTGCATAAATTACTAATTGATCTTTAATGAACACCGAAACAATTCGATTCAACAACAGCAACCGACAGTTTTATATGACTGTAAAAAAGAGAGTCGACGAATACTTCAAACAAAACAACATCTCACGTTATGCTGATTACCGTATGATAATTAAAAGCATAATAATGCTTTCACTTTATCTTACACCTTATTTTTTATTGGTAACTAACTTTTCTTCCAATGGTTACGCTCAAATTGCACTTTGCATTTTAATGGGCTTTGGAATGAGCGGTATTGGATTGGCTATTATGCACGATGCTGTACATGGCACTTATTCCAAGAATCAAAAAGTTAACGACTTCATGGCAATGAGTATGGGACTTATTGGCGGAAGCGCTTTAAATTGGCGATTACAACACAACATCCTGCATCATACGTTTACAAATATTGAAGGGCATGATGAAGATATTGCTCCATTGGGCTTTTTACGTTTCTCTCCTCACGCAGAATACAAAAAAATTCATCGCTTTCAATTTATTTATGCGTGGTTTTTCTATGGTTTAATGACATTGATGTGGTCAACAACAAAAGATTTCAATCAACTTACACGTTATCATAAAATGGGTCTATTAAAAACCCACAACAGAGATTATAAAAAAGAATATTTCCGTTTGTTTATGTATAAACTGTTTTATTGGGGCTTCACTATTGGTATTCCGATGTTAACGGTTGACCTTGTATGGTGGAAAATTTTATTAGGTTTCGGAATTATGCATTTTACTTGCGGTTTAATGTTGGCTTTAATTTTCCAACCTGCTCACGTAATTGAAGAAACCGATTTTCCTACACCTGACGGACAATCACACCAAATTGCGGATGATTGGGCTTCTCACCAATTAAAAACAACAGCCAATTTTGCTCCTAAAGCCTGGTTATTGTCTTGGTTTGTTGGCGGATTAAATTTTCAGGTAGAGCACCATTTGTTCCCAACCATTTGTCATGTACATTACAAAAAAATTGCACCTATTGTAGAGGAAACAGCGAAAGAATTTAATTTACCTTATCACAGTAAAAAGACATTTCTTGACGCATTAAGCTCTCATGCTAAAATGCTTTACGATCTTGGCAGACATAAAAAGATGGCGGCTTAAAAGTCGTCATCGTCTTCCTCCGTTTTCTTTTTAGGCTGTAAGTTATTTGACTTAACTTCTTTCTTATCTCCAAAGTCAATTTTAAACTTATCTTCAGCTTTAGGTTTTTCAGATTTATTAAGAACGCTGTCCTTTTTAAAGAGTCCAAATTCTTCCTTTAATATTTGCTTTAGTGTGTGTTTTTCTTCTTTAAGATCTTCACTGATTTTTTGCTTTAAACCTTTTCTGTCATAACGGATATCGGGGTTGTCTATTTTGCCGGTCATTACAATAAACACACTGCGTCTGTTATCCGGATCATTTTCCTGTAAGGCTAATTCATCATCTAATTGCCTATTCGCACGTTTTTTGTTAGCCAACAATTCACTTAACGAAAGCTTAATGTGATAGTCAATATCATTTTTTAACGTGTGCGTTCCCCATAATTCAATATTCATTGCCGAATTCCGAATGCTTGTTTTAGGAATAGAAATAATCTGTTTTTTTATTTCGAAATTACTTTGCAGCGCCTGAAACTTAATATCTTTTAGTTCACTTACTTCAACATATTTTGACAAGCTCAATAACGGTTTAAAGTCAACCAATCTGCCTTTTTCAATGGTTAAAACACCATTGGCAGTTATACTTTCTAAATCGGCTTTTAATTGTTTGTCCCAAATACCCGAAAAACTTAATGTTGCGGTTGTAAATCCTGCCAGATGCTTTTCATTTAATGTTGATTGCCCGAAATTATTACACTGGTAAAATAGTTTAGATATATTAATCTTATTTAATTCAGATGCTGCCCTAATTGTAATATTTTGACCGGAAGCATCTGCCACAGCACTCAGTTGGGCAATTCCATCCATGGTATTTAACTTTAAATCATTTACCAATATTTTTTGTCCTGCAACAACTATTTCTCCAACTATGTTTTGTGCTTCGAATTTGGAAAAACTTAATGCGCCAATCTGAGCAATTAATTTAAAGTTAAGGTTTGCGGGAATGTTAATTTGATTAGGATTACCGGAGTTATTTCCGCCATACAATACTTCTTCTAAAACGACTTTATTACTTTTTAAATCCGCATTAACAACCAGTTCCTGATTATAATCAAGTAAATAATTAATAAATCCCGGCAACTCACCATTTAATTCTATATCTGTTTTACCAATTAGCAATTTAAAGCCGGTAACTTTCACGCTCCGGTTTGCCAATTCAAATGCGCCCGAATTAATATTAATTTCATTTTCCTTTCCTTTAATTTTTGTCTTTATATCCTTCAAATCAGCTTTACCGGTTGCAATAACATCGTTGCTAAAGGCAGATTTTTTAATCTCACTCACTTTTCCTTTAACATTGGCTGTTAACTGAATACTTCCCGACACATACTCTAACGTATCAATAGGCCAAAATGAATTCAACTCCTGGAGATCGGTATTTAACGAGGTGTTTAATTGAAGATAAGGGTCAGAAAAATTATTCACTAAGCATGATCCGCTGATAGAGTTTTTCCCTAATTGTGCCGTCACGTTTTGAATATTTAAAAAGCTGCCTTCCTCGTTAATATCCAAATTTCCTTTTAATGTCAAATTATTTAATTGCGTATTGTTTACCTTATAGATTACCGTTGCATTCTTAACACCAAATTCGGCTTTAATTAATGTTTCTAATCCCGACTGATAAATTAAGTTTCCTTTGCTGTAAAATTCTCCACTGCTGGAATAATCGCTTATGCGTGAAGCGTATTTTTCAGGCAAGAGTGATAATACAGAAGCTATGTCAAGATTCGTACCGTTAAAATTTATTTCCGCATTTTCAAGACTGTCTGTTATCTTACAATTACCGTTAAGGGCAAAGTACATTTCATTTAATGCCACCTCAGCTTTTTCGATCGTGTAATTATTGTTTTGAATTTGAAATCCTAAATCATATCTGATTTTTTTATTCTTAATTAAATTGTTTTTATTAATTGTTAAAACATCTAGCTGTGCTTTTCCCTTTGTTTCCAAAGTAAAAGTTTCGTTACCGAAATTTCCTGAAAAATCCGAATTTGTAAAATATACTTTAACCTTTATCTTTTTTTGAATATTCTTATAACTCAAGTCAATTTCGTTTAATACTATTTGTTCTAGTTTAAAGTTTACTTTATCGGTTGAAGTTTTTTCAGGAGTTTTCCAAAATATATAATTTGGTTTTCCTTTCTTGTCAACCTGTAAATTGCAGGTTGCTTTAGAGATATCAATTTTATTAATTGTATAGTTTTTATCCCAGATGTCTTTTAAGTTAAACATCAACAGAATCTGGTCGGCAAAAATCAACGTATCCCTTTCCTGCTTGTCTATGGCCTCCATAATAAGCACTTGCTTAAAATCAATAGCGCATTTAGGAAATGATTTTATAAAAGTTAAATCGATTTTTTTAGGATCAATTTTCACTTCCGATTTTAAACTCTTATTTAATTCTTCAATAACCGCCTGCTTAACTTCGTCTTCATATACAAAAACTAAGCCTACAGCGCTTCCAAGCAATAGAACTACAATGACAAGCAACCAGATTAAAACTTTCATAAGTTTTAAAACCAAGCTTGGCTTCTGAGGTTCTTGTATTTGATCAGTATTTTCCAATAAATTAAAATTGATAATAAAATCAATTTAGCCGATTTCCTTATCAGGTTTATTTAAACAATAACGTCTTAATAAAATATAGTTACTGTTCGATCCGGGTAAAATTAAATCTTACGGTATCTTTTTTACCGGCAATAAAGGCACTAAGTTTTAAGGTAGTATTTAAAGAGTAATGAATGGTATTAGGAAAGTCATGCTCCTTATTTTCAAAAGTAACTTGAGTGGGGTTTAATAATGTAGAATAAAAGCAAACCGGCTTTCCATCGTTTTGTCCATTTACAGAAACTTCAAACACAAATTGATTGTTTTCGCTTTGATAAATTCTAACTACTTCAGAAAAAACAGTGTCTGACTTATTAACGCTAAACATCCTTGATGTGAAACTGCCATCCCGGTTTTTTGTCCAACGTTCAAATTCATCTACACCGTCACGTTTCCAGGTTCCAACCAGTTTTTCAAAAACTAAATCATTTTTTTGTTCACAAGCTGATAAGATGAGGATTACGGGTATTACAATTGTAATTAAAAGTTTCATTAGTGAATGAATAGCTTATTAAAAACCATACTTTGATCAGATACCGCCCGTAACGTATAAATCCCTTTTGATAAATTTTGTTTTTGAATACTTATTTTACTATCGTTTTGAGGCACAGCAATGCTAACAACTACCCTGCCGCTTATGTCAAACAATTCAATTGTTTCATCTGATAAATTTTTATTATTAAAATGAATGACAATGTCATCTGTAGTTTGTTCTATCCAAACCGGCATGGCATCCTTTTCGTAATTTACAGTAATGAGTCGCGAATCACCATGCGAACCATTTTTATCATAATTGGTTAAACGGTAATAATTAATGCCCTTTTGCGGATAGAGATCTTGAGTTTCATAAAACTGATTGACGCCAAACACTTCGCTTTTAGCTGATATTTTTGTTACCTCACTCCATTCAAAAGCATCAATGCTTTTTTCGATTAAATAATAATTTACATTTAATTCTGTGGCTACTTTCCATTGCAAAATCACTTTATCATTTTGTGGCACTCCATAAAATGCCATTAATTCTATCGGAAGAACACTACTACAATAAGGACCACACGATCCCGACATATTTATTGTAAAAGTAATAACTTCATCCGCTCTGTTTGATGAACCGCCAACCGTAAAGGTGCCCCCTGTAACTATCATTTTAACAAATCCGTCAGCATTGTTACATCCCTGAGTAATTGAAGGTGTGGCACCATTATAAATTCCCATTGTTGGATAGGCGGAACAAGTTCCAACATTCACAGCAACGGTATGACCCTGACTCGTAACGACACCTCCCGATTGAGAAATAAACAAAGCATCCGGCGAGCCATCCATTCCTGAATTACTGCATCCGGTACCTGTGGCTCCTACTCCTAAATAATTTCTTTTTCGATATTCAGCTTCTATGGTAGCTGTACACCCTGCTGGCAAGGTATATACGCTTGCCTTGTTGTGACTTACACCTCCGCTTGATGTGGCAGTTGGACATGCCGATGGAGAAAAAGCCGGAACATACAAAGAAGCCAAATTACAATAATTATTAGTTCCTGAATTTCCGCATCCTAAAGTAGAAGTTGGATCTGCTAATACACCACTTATATAACACCCTGAATTGGATACCTGAGCACAAAGCATGCCAGTATCACTTAAAAAGATGATTAATAAAAGTCTGAATACTATTTTTAAACTACTTTTTTTCACTTACAACTAATTGTCAGAAAAAAGCGGTTAAGGATTCTTTTATCTTATTGACATAAAGTTAAAATTCCTTTAGGGTGTTCACTTTTTCTCCAAAAGAGACCTCAAAATTAATTAGTTAAATTAATAAAAGCGATCAAATTAACATTAATAAATTATTAACTTTTAACATATTGATTGTAATGCTAATATGACATTGTTTCGTAAATTTAACCGATATAAACCCCACTATGAAAAAACTATTTTATTTAAGTGTATTAGCCTTTGTAGGTTTAATTTCTTTTGCGTTTATTTCAACTAATTCCAATCCAATGGAAGAATTAGCTCTTAATAATCCAATGCCTGAAGCTAGCTATAAAATGAAAGATGTTAGTGGCAAAGAAGTTTCTCTGAACGATGCTAAAACCGATAAAGGATTAATGGTTTTCTTTTCTTGTAACACTTGTCCTTACGTAAAATTGAGTGAAAGCCGCATTAAGGAACTAAGTGATTATTGTTTGGAAAACGGCATCGGATGTATAATTGTTAACAGTAACGAATCACAGCGAAAAGAAGAAGATAGTTTTGATGAAATGATTAAATACCATCATTCGCAAAATCTGAAATGTTATTACACCGTAGATGTAAATTCTAAATTAGCTAATGCGTTTGGCGCAACACGCACCCCTCAGTGCTTTTTATTTAATTCAAAAGGCCTAATTTACAAAGGCGCCATTGACGATAACGTTAAAGACCCTGCTGCAGTTAAATCGCATTATTTAAAAGATGCGATTACTGCGCTTACAAAAAACAGCACTCCTGCTCTTCAGGAAACTAAATCAATTGGCTGTACAATTAAAAGAGTTGAGTAATTACTAGTAATTATCCATCCATTGACGTTGTCTGGGGATTTTAAAATCACTCAGCATACTGGTTTTTATGTTAATGGTTAAGCTGTAGCTTTTTCTGAATCCGAAGGGTACCCAATCAATACGAGCTTCCCAGCATTTTAAATCGCGGTACACATTCACACTTGTATAGCTTAATTTCTTATTGGTAAAATCGTAACCGCTTGTTACACCAATCTTCCAAAATTTAGTGACATTAATATCTCCATTAAAATTTAAAGATTGAATGGTATTAACTTTTATTGACCTGGATTTATCAAAAGTTACATTGTAATAGATATTCAGGTTCCATGGCAAACGATCGGATGTGGTTGTACTTGCTTCTGCTCCTCGCTCAGCAGCATTAGTCATAGTGGGCGGCTTTCGGGCGTTCCGGATTGCATCAATAGCATTTGAACTAAAAGCGGCATTAATGGCCACATTAGCGGTTGTAAACCTAACAACATCACCGGTTATTTCCGATTGATAGGCATTAATTCGTCTGTTTGCAACCATATCATAAGCATATGGATCGAAATTGACACTTCCTACAAAGTCAAAAAATTTCCAGATTTTATTTCTGGCAGTAACATTAATGATACCAAAATTAAAACTATCCGCTGCAAAATTATAAAGTCCATTCATGCTTAAATTCTGAAGTAAGGTTACCTTCTCGTAAACATATCCTGTATCGGTTTTACGGCGAATTTTAGCTTCTAAGTTGTTGTTTAAATTTAAACTTAATGAATTCTGTTCGCCAATACCCGGACCTCCAAATATATTTTGCTCAAACACATTGTAATATTGTTTGGTTCCCAAAGTATCCGTTTGTACTTGCTTCCAAAAACCATATTGCTCCTTACCAAAATCCGGGCGGTATAAATAGGTTACCGATGGAATTAGTAAATGTCGGATTTGTTTTACCCCTCCCCCTTTAAACATGTAATCCATGAACACTTTTGTAGAAGCAGAGGTACTGAAATTGGCATCGTAACCTGCAATAAATCCATTAACTGTGTCTGTTGTTACTTTATACGTTTCGTATAAAAATTCTTTTCGGGTTGACTTTGTATACATCACCGAGCTTAAATTTAGCGCGGGTGTAACTGTAATGTATTTTAAAACATTAAAATTAGTGGAAACAGGAATGCTGTGCTTAATCCCATAGCGCAATCGATTCTCAATATCACCCTTAAACAAAACTGAATCATATCCCGACAAAGTATTGCGGGCCTCGAGTAAATAACTGATACCGATCTTATCAAACACATTTTGCCGAACCGCGTTTTCGCGTTTGAAAGGGAAGAAACGGTTAACATTAAATGTTAATTGCGGAAATGACAAATCAACCAAACCGGTAATGGTGTTCTGACTTCCCATTGCATTTATACTTAAAGAACTTAATTTAAATGTTTTTGTAAAATTCACATTCGACTGAAAAGTATTGGCGAGGTATTGTCCGGAATTAAGCGCGTTAAACTTGTTATATTTCTGATTAATGTAATTTACATTGGCAGTAAATCTGACAGAAGGATTGTTTTTATTGTCTTGTGTATGGATCCAATTTACATTAAAAGACTTTTGTTTACTATAAGTTAACGGATAATCCTTATCGCCAAAAACAAATTCCGAATACCCAAGATTAAGAGAACCCGTAAATTTATACATCACATAATAATTGTTGGTGGTGCGAACACCCCAGCTTCCATTTGTGTAAATATCGCCTCTAATGACCATATCCGTTTTATCACTTATTCCCCAATAAAACCCTCCGTCTTTGAAAAAATAACCCTGAATAGGCGAATTACCAACAAATGGAAGCAAAATACCATTATGACGCCGCTTTGAATTAGGAAAATATCCAAACGGCAAAACAAGTGGCGTTGGAACACCACCTATCTCGAGATACATCGGACCGGTCACAATTTTATCATCAGGAATGATTTTAGCCTTGGTGGCTCTAAATGCTGTTCGCGCATCTTCCTGCTGACATGGAATACATCTTAAATCCTTTAAATAGACAATATCGGTACTGTCTTTCTTAATCTGATTACCAAATACTAACAAATCTCCTTGCTTAGTTAACACATTGTATATTTTACCTTTTTTCGTTTTAAGGTTATACATGATTTTATCCGACTTAAACTCTTGTGTTGCATCTTTAAAAATTGGTGTTCCTGTTTTATTTCCTGCAGAGTCGGTTTTACCATATGCGGTTACTGTGTTTTTCTCATAATCAATTTCAATATACTCCGCTTTTAAATTCATGGATTCATACTCCACATAGGCATCACCAAATAAATAAAGCTTATTTCCTTTTGATTCGAAACGACTGGAATCACGGGCATTTGTAATTACCTTATATTCGAGGGTTTCTTTTTCCTGAATAGTATCCAGTTTAACAGTTTTTACCGAATCCTTACGTAACGTATTTTGTCCAAAAACGTTATATGAGGCAGATATTAACAAAGCCCATAAGAAAACTAATATTATCTGCCTGTATGCGGTCAAACCTTATACTTTAATTTTGATAAGATACAAATCTACTAAATACTTGTATTTAGAAACGGTGAATTACAGTAAGATATTAATAAAAAAGCTTAAAAAAGCCTCCCTGGTTCTTTCGCTGTGCCTTATGACCGGATTGCTCTTCTCTTCCTTCGGGAAAGATGATCCTAAAGGTATCCGAACGATCGTCATTGATCCCGGACATGGAGGAAAAGATCCGGGCTGTAATGGTGTAACCTTTAAAGAAAAAGATGTTTCACTGGCGGTTGCTTTGCGTTTAGGTAAACTTATTGAGGAAAATTTTAAGGATGTAAAAGTAATTTACACCCGTACTACTGATGTTTTTGTTGAATTAGAAGACCGCGCTCAGATTGCTAATAAAAACAAAGCCGATCTTTTTATTTCGATTCATTGTAATGCAGCAGGTAAACCGGTGATGATCCGTGATAAAAAAACAGGAAAACTTCGTCCTAAAACCTTTAAAAACAAGAAAGGGAAGACTGTTGTTGTAGAAACTACCAACCCAATACCATTCGGATCCGAAACATATGTAATGGGTTTAAAGAATGAAGAAGGTAAAATGAAAGTAGCACAACGCGAAAACTCAGCCATCTTATTAGAGGATAATTACGAACAACGCTATGCCGGTTTTGACCCGGAAAGTGAAGAAAGTTATATTATCATGAGTAATTACACCTCAGCTTATGTCATTCAAAGTGCCAATCTTGCTCTTAAAATACAATCGGAATACGCGAAAAAAGCAGGTCGAGTGGATAAGGGTGTGCACCGTCAGAGTATTTGGGTTTTATGGCGAACCGCTATGCCAAGTATTTTAACTGAAATTGGTTACTTAACCAATCCCTTGGAAGAACAATTTTTAGGTTCAGAAAAAGGACAAAAATACATTGCCACTTCCATATTTAATGGTTTCCGGAAATTTAAAAGCGAACTGGAAGGAGAAAAGAAAGAATTTAACGATGAGCTGGCCAACTTAGAACCACTAGAGAATGAAAATTTACTGGCCGGAAATACAGGAAAACCGGTTAAACAAGATCAAGAAGATTATGCGGTGGAAGATGAAAATGGAAAAAGCGATGGTAACGGAAAAGACAATACATCTAAACCGGATTCTGCTAAATCAGAACCTACGGTTACAAAAACTACCGAAGTAAAAGAAATTCCAAAAGAGGTAAAAAAAGAAGAACCGACTCCTATTAAAACCGAAGAGACTGTAAAACCAGAAGATAAAGTTTCAGACCCTGAAGAGAAGCCGGAAAGCAAGCCTGTTAGAATAGACGGAGATAAGCCGGATGAAATTATATTTAAAGTACAGTTTGCAAGCAGTGATGTTGAATTGAATTTAAAAGATGCGAAATTTTCAGCCATTGAAAATGGAAGTTATTATAAGGTTGGAAGCTTCTTAAAATACACTTCGGGAAATTACACCAACGTTGCCGACGCTTTTAAACATCAGGCAAAATTGCGCGATGCAGGATTTAAAGATTGTTTTGCTGTTGCTTTTAAAAACGGTCAACGCATCGATATTAAAGAAGCGAAAGCGCTTACTGAGAAGAAACCATAATAAGTAGCGCAAATGCTTAGCTACTTTATTTAACTAACTATGCGGATATTTCTTTTTATTGGTATTATACTTCTATTTTTAAGCTTAATCCTGCATTTTAATAAAAAGGAAAAAATTTCATTTTACACTTTATTGTCGGCTGCTTTTTGTTTGTTTTATTTTTCAGCAACTTTATTCCCGTTTTTAAATGTTTGGGACGAGCGCTTTCATGCACTTGTTGCTAAAAACATGATGGATCATCCACTTATTCCAACTTTATACAATGAGAAATTAATTGAAGCGGATTACAGTACTTGGGATAGATATCACATTTGGTTGCACAAACAACCCTTGTTTATGTGGCAAATTGCGTTGTCATTTAAATTATTTGGCGTAAATGAAATTGCTTTACGAATTCCTTCAGTTGTTGTTTCCATGCTGTTTGTTGTGGCTGCCTATCGATCCGGGAAAATACTTGGAACAGAAAGAACCGGCTTTTTTAGCGGAGTTTTAATTGCATCATCACCATATCTGATGCAGTTAATTTCGGGAAGTATTGAGCTTGATCAGAACGATGTTTCATTTATTGGCTATATCTCATTAAGTATTTGGTGTTGGCTCGAATATCAAAACAGCAGGTCAAAAAAATGGTTAATTTTTATTGGCATGTTTTCAGGCTTTGCAGTACTGTGTAAGTGGCTGGTTGGCTTATTAGTTTTTCTGATTTGGGGCGTTTATAATGTTTTGAATTACCGATTGGACATAAAAAAATATGCAGACTTATTAATTTCTGTTTTGGTTTGTCTTGTAACTTTTCTACCATGGCAAATTTACACACTAACTAAATTTCCTGTTGAATCACGCAATGCTCTAATCTTAAATTCAAAACATTTAACGGAAGCAGTAGATGGACACAGCGGACCTTTTTACTATCATTTTCTGCAAGCGCCGCATATTTACGGACTGATACTCGCTTTAGTTATATTACCTTCTATTTTCATTTTTTACAAATTCACAATTCATAAAAAAATAGCGCTTGCTTTTATTATCAGCATACTGTTTGTATACACATTCTTCTCTTTCGTTGTAACTAAAATGCCTTCATTTACCGCTGTGCTAATATTACCGGTAACTATTATGATGGCACTTCTGTTTGAGAAAATTTCCGAATTTGCATCAGCCAAAATCAACCTGAAAAAAAATACCATTATTCCTTCTGCACTGATTCTAATCTTAATTTTATTACGGATGAATGCAGTAAGTCTTATTAAAAACGGCACATTTATAGAAAATGAATCTTCAGTTGCATACGCAAACTCACAGAAAAACAACAAGTATACCTTTAAGCATTTAAACCTTCCTGAAAACGCTGTATTGTTTAATTTACCGGGCAGACATTACATAGAAGCCATGTTTTATACAGGGAAAATAGCTTATGATTTTGTCCCTACTCCCGAACAAATGTCAATGCTTAAAGAAAAAAATAAAATTGCAGTCGTGTTTATTAATCAAGGAAACGAAATTCCTGACTACATCCTAAAAGATGAACGTGTTTTAAAAATAAACAAAAAGGTATATCAGTTTGAATAAAAAAGCCTTTCAGAAATGAAAGGCTTTTTTATTATTTCTTCTTTTGCTGTTGCTGAATTTGCTGTTGTTTCTTTTGCATTTCTTCCAGTTTTTTCTGGAAGCTCGAAACTTTCACTGGCTTCTTCATGTTTGCATCAATTTCCGATCTTAACTTCTCATCCGAAATTAATTTTTTCATTAACCATGTTTGTAAGAAAGTAAACATGTTTGCAAGGAAATAATACCAACTTAAACCGGCAGCGTAACTATTCATTACCGCTAAGAATATCACCGGCATAAAATACATCATAAATTTCATACCCGGCATTTGAGTACCTTGTTGCGGTGTAAGCATACTGCTGTTCATCCATGTATAAATAATCGTTGAAACGAACATCAACATCGCAAACAAACTTACGTGATCACCATAAATACTGTTGATGACAGGAATCTCACCGAATGTCCAGATGCTATCATAGGTAGACAAATCATCTGCCCATAAGAATCCTTTCTGACGTAATTCAATAGCAGCAGGAACGAAATTAAACAACGCGATTAAGATCGGAAACTGTAAGAGTAATGGCAAACAACCCGACAAAGGATTTACTCCGGCTTTACGGTATAATGCCATTGTTTCCTGTTGTTTCTTCATTGGATCGCCATTGGCGAATTTGGTATTGATAACATCTATTTCCGGCTTTAAAACACGCATACGTGCGCCAGACATATAAGTTTTATAGGCTATAGGGAGTAATAAAATCTTAACAATTAGGGTTAAAATTAATATCACTACACCCATGTTTAAATTTCCTAACCAGTTAAACAAAGGAATAACCATCCATTTATTTAAATAGCTGAACACGCTCCATCCGGTTGGAATCATTTTTTCCAAATCATAATTGTAAGCTTTCAAAGTATTGTAATGCGTTGGTCCGAAATAAAACTTCATTGCGAATTTTTCGCTTGGCGTGTGATTAAACGGTATTCCTAAATCTGAATTAATCACTTTAACAACATTTGTAGTATTAGGGCGTGATGAAGTTTTCACAAAACTACCATCTTTTAAAAACTCTGTTTCAGCAATTAAAGTTGCATTAAAAAACTGCTGTTTAAAACAAACCCATTTAATTGGAGCATCGTTCAACGGTTTATCTTCATCGCTACGCGGGTTAATATAATCCGGATCATCAATAGTAAATTTATAATAAGCGGTAGCAGCTTCACGTTCCTTAACGATGTACTTTTCCTGTTGAGGCAAAGTCATACGCCAGTTTAAAGTCATTTGATCTACATTAGAGGAAATGATTTTTTCCATACCCACTAATTTGATATCACAACCTAAAAGATAATCGTCACCCTTTAATGAATACACATATTCCATGTAGGATCCCGGCTTGGATGTTTCCAGCTTAAATGTTAACGATTTGGAATTAGATCCGCTAACTGTTATGCTTTTTTCTGATGGCTTAAAATAAAAACTATCAGTTGATAATATCCGGGAGCGCTCATACGCATCCAGCTTTAATGCAAATTGTAAACTATCCTTATCAAATAAAATCAATGGTTCTGTTTTACCTGAACGATTATATTCTTTTAATTCAACTTTAACTACCTGTGCACCTTTGGTAGAGATGTAAGCCTTTAATAAATCATTTTCAATGGTTACCAATTCATTGCTTCCCTGAGCTGAAATAGCAAAGTCTTTATACGCATCTATCTTTAAAGCATTTTGAGCTGAATCCGATAATTGGGCAACAGCCTTCAATGTATCTTGAATGGTTTGTGTGCTTTGTACAATCTTTTTAGCTTCTTCTTCTGCTAGTTTTTTTTGTACTTCTGCAATTGAGTCTTGCTTTTGTTTAGTGCGGGCAATTTGTTCTTTGCTTGGGCCGCTCATAAAAAGCCATGCCCCTAAAATTACCGCAATTAAACCTAATCCTATTAACGATTTTTTATCCACGTGTTCCTTAAATTTGAAGGGCAAATTTAGCATTTTTGCCGTTAACGGCATAAAGCCTATAACTATCTAAATATTAGATGCTTGTATTTAAAACTTCTCCCCTTCCAGTTTAGCTACAACAGCCGAAGCAACAGCGTTACCCACCACATTGGTTGCGCTACGACCCATATCCAGAATTTGATCAACGGCCAACAATAACAATAGTCCCTCACCCGGGATATTAAACATGCCCAACATGCCTGCAATAACCACTAAAGAAGCTCGAGGAATTCCGGCCATACCTTTACTGGTAACTAATAAAATCAACATCATCTTGATCTGATCAGCCATGCCAATTTCTATACCGTAAGATTGCGCAATAAATACGGTAGCAAATGTCATGTACATAATTGAACCGTCCAGATTAAAGGAATAACCTAATGGCAGAACAAAGCTTACTATCCGATTACTAATACCATGATTTTCTAATGCTTCAATTGTTTTAGGCATTGCGCTTTCAGAACTTGCTGTACTAAATGCTAGTAAAACCGGCTCCTTGATATGCGATAATAACTTGTAAAATTTAATTTTAAACAACATAGAAATAACCCACAACACGCCAAATACAAAAAACAATAAGCCACCAAAAAAACATCCAATCAAATAAACATAACCACTTAATACATCCAGTCCTTGTTGTATCACAACTGCCGTTATTGCTCCAAAGATTCCTATAGGAGCAAAATTCATGATGTAATTGGTAATCTTAAACATGATGTGCGCCAAAGCATCGGAAGCCTTTAAAATAGATTCGCCTTGTTTACCAATTCCTGCCAGAGCCACTCCAAAAAACAAAGCAAAAACTACAATTGGCAACACATCATTTTTTGCCATCGCATCGAAAATACTTTCGGGAATAACATGTGAAATAAAGTTTTTTGCGTCTTGCGCCTGCATTTTTACACCAGTATCCACATTTGCATCCGGAAGTTCGAGATGCATTACTTTGCCGGGTTCAAAAGTGTTTACAATAACCAAGCCCAAGCTTAAAGCGATAAGAGTGGCAATTGTAAAATAAATAAGTGTTTTTAATCCAATTCGTCCAACCGATCCAAAATCACCAACCTTAGCTACACCTATAACTAATACCGCAAATACCAGTGGCGCGATTATCATTTTAATTAATCGTAAAAAAATATCGCTAAGTATAGAAAAACGTGAAGCAACTTTCTTTTTGTAATCTTTATAAAACTTAGCACTTTGCTTATCTAAAGCAGCTTGTGTTTGCTTTATTACTTCCGGATGACCGCTTTTTACAACAATCGTTTTCGAATAGTCAGGCTTTTCGGAAGTAATTGTTTTATTGATAACAAACCCGCATGTAATACCAAGTAACATGGCTATAACGATTAAGGTGATCAGACGGTTTTTCTTTGAAAACATAAGCGGAAATTATTTCATAAAATAAATAATTAAATTTAACATATAAAATTAATATTATGACACTAAACGAGGCGCAACTTACCGTAGACAATTGGATTAAAAATTATGGTGTTCGCTATTTTAACGAACTCACCAATATGGCCATGCTAACCGAAGAGGTAGGTGAAGTAGCCCGAATAATTGCGAGGCGATACGGTGAACAATCGGAAAAAGAAAGCGACAAGAATAAAGATTTAGGGGATGAAATGGCAGATGTGTTATTTGTTCTTATTTGTCTGGCCAATCAAACCGGAATTAATTTGGAAGAAGCATTAAAGCGCAATCTTGATAAAAAAACACAACGTGACAATAATCGCCATAAGGAGAATGAAAAACTGAAATAACATTTCTTTTTCAATTTTAGAGTAATATATTTATTCATCTAAACTAAACCCCTATGAAAAAATTAGTTCTTCTGGGTGCCACTATCGCACTAATGAGTTTTACAATGGTTACCGACACACGAAATGCGTACGCTTTATACGATGCTAAAGGAAAAGCAACAGATTATACAGCCATGCTAAATGAAGCAAAAAAAGCGGATATTATTTTGTTTGGCGAATTGCACGATAACCCGATTTGTCACTGGCTTCAAAAAGAATTAACCATAGATGTTTATGCCGACAAAAAAGAAAAACTGGTGTTGGGAGCCGAAATGTTTGAAGCTGATGATCAGATTGCCTTAAACGAATATTTAGCAGGAAGAATAAGTGAAAAAACTTTAAAAGACGAAGTTAAACTTTGGAATAATTTCGTTACAGACTATAAACCATTACTGGATTTTGCGAAAAAAAATAATTTAAAATTTGTTGCCGCAAACATCCCGCGCCGTTACGCCAACATGGTATATACACGAGGAACCGCATGTTTAGACAGTATTGATGCGGAAGCAAAAAAGTGGATGGCCCCCCTGCCATTTAAATACGATCAAACTGTAAAAGCTTATAAAGATATTTTTGAAAATTCTGGCGGGCATGGAGGTGATAATCTTCCGAAATCACAAGCAATTAAAGACGCAACAATGGCGCATTTCATTATGAAAAACTGGACTAAAGGCCAAACTTTCGTCCACTACAACGGCGCTTATCACAGCAACCACCACTCGGCTATTGAATGGTATTTAAAACAACAAAATCCAAATCTGAAAGTAATGGTGATATCGAGTACAGAACAGGATGATATTAATAAATTGAAAGAGGATAATTTCGATTCAGGTGATTTCATTATTGTTACACCTACAAATATGACCAAAACTTATAAATAGAAATTTGAGATAGTTGCCGGATTTTAATCGAATTGAATAATTATTGATTAAAATCCGGCAATTTATTTTTAATCTGATTACGAAGCGTATCGTTTTTTACGGATATAGAATTGTATTAACCCGAATAACACAATAATTCCAAGCGGCAAAGCAATATTTATCAATTGCCATTTCGTTTCCTTGCCAATTATCTTCTTTTTATCCAACAGACGAAGTTTAACCTCGCGGGCACGTAACTGCAACAAACCTTCATCATCAAGCAGGTAATTCACGCAGTTTAATAAGAAAGTTTTATTGGCAAAATACCTGCCTGTATTTCGATCAAAACCTAGCGGTAATGGACCTACTCCTGCCTGAACGTCATTTTTCGCCACATCTCCATCGGCAATTACAATCATCTTCGTATTTACTCCTTTATCCTTAAATGCAATTGCCGAATCTTTTAAAATAGCAGAAGGAAGTCGGTTTGAATACACAGAACTAAAAGAACCTTCCAATAATACAGCAACCGGTTGGTAGGGATTATGAAACTGATCTTCCTTTAATTTAAACTTTAGCATAGCCAAGGCAATTCGTGCCGGTGTTGGCTGAATTTTTGTATAACGCGATGTATGTAGCAATACTGTCTTTTTAATTCCACGTGCACTCACGGTATCAATCGAACTCAGGAAGTCAAATTTAATTAGATCCAGGTTTTTAATTACCGGATGATCTCCCTCCGGCATTACTAAAGGATTATACACCCAAGGAAACAATTGAAAATTTGCCGGTCCGTTTTTAAATCCAACATTTATTTTTAATGAACTACATTGCATGTCCTGCAATAATACCGGATTCAAGCGAACACCATATTTAAAAAGCATATCGTCCAAATTCAAATCATTGTTCAGTCCTAAAGTATATCCTTTTAAACGCAGGGTATCATAATTGATGTAAACAGGATCTATCATCCACAACACTTTTCCGCCTTTCATGATGTACTGATCGATAATAAATTTATCCTTATCATCAAAAGCCGAATCAGGCTGAGAGATAATGATAGCGCTGCTTCCTTTAAATGCCTCCAGGTTATGATTAATAGCTACACGGCTTATAGAATAATATTCGCCAAGCGCTCTCATAAAATCGTATTGCCGAAGTGTATCCAATTCACCATGTCCTTCTAAGAAGGTCACCTCCGGACGACGTTCGGACTGAAGTTTACGGATAGTGTTACTTAATCCGTACTCCAGTTCCTGAACTGAATTATTGATTGAAACTTCCCGTGAAATTTCACCACTGCCTTGTCTTTTATATATTTGCCAGGGAACTTCTTTTCCTTTATAAGTAACCAGAGCTCCCGGCCAAATGTACGACTCGGTGGTTTTCATGTTCTTTTTGCGATCTATAACCTGCTCCGGAATTAAACCTTTTTGATACAGTTGTTTCTCCAAATTATCAACCTCTTCCTTATTTGGATTTTCTAAAGGATTAATAAATTCATACTCTATTAAATTATTTGAATAGGCTCTGAATTCATCTAACATTTCTTTTGCTTCATTGCGCAATCGTGTGAAGTCCGGATTAAATTCGCCCTCCAGATACACTTTTAAATAAACAACATCATCTAAACTTTCGAGTAGCTTTCGGGTTGACTCCGCTAAGGTGTAACGCTTTTCAGATGTTAAATCAAAACGGTGAAAATAAAACTTCAGCACAAAGTTAGCCAAGACAACAATAACTGCAATCATCAGAAAATTACTGATGTCTTTACGCTTATTGCTCGTAGTATGTTTTTTAGGTTCTACCATTTACGGCTTTGTAGTACTAGTTTGGTTGAAAAATTAAATAAGGTGATAACACTTATAAAATAAATTGCATCGCGCGTGTCAATTACGCCTCTGCTCATACTAATATAATGTTCATTAATACCTAATGACTTTACCATGGCGTCGTATTTTCCAAAAATCCCGGAGGCAGCGATATAATCAAAACCTGTATACGTAAAAAAGCATAATAACATTGCTATAATAAATGCTATCACTTGATTCTCGGCAACCGATGAGGCAAAAATACCCACTGAAACAAAGCCTGCACCTAAAAACAATAATCCAATATAAGATCCCCACATACCACCTGTATCAACACTTACATTTTGTGCGCACAACTTACTAACAGAATAATAATATATTAAAGTTGGTAATAACGATATAAGTACCAATGTAAATCCTGCCAAATACTTTGCCAGTACAATTTGCATATCACTTAACGGGCGGGTTAACAACAATTCAATCGTGCCTGTTTTTTTCTCTTCCGAAAATGTACGCATGGTTATGGCAGGAATTAAAAACAAATACACCCATGGAGCCAATACAAACAATGGATCAATATTTGCGAATCCGTTTTCAAGCACATTGGTTCCGGCACTTTCAGAAGGAATCAGCCACATAAAAACACCGATGAGTGTTATAAAAACACCAATGGCAACATAGCCAATTAATGAACTTAAAAAACTTCTTATTTCCTTTAAATAAAGCGTAAGCATTAAGGCAAAAATAAGATTAAAGCAAATTTTAATTACAATGGATCAAGTCTTTTTAACACATTTCTGAGTTAATAACGCCAGTGGCGTATTTAAAATATCATGCCCTCCTTGGTATTCGATCAGTTCGGGTTGAATTCCATGTTTTTTTAGTAGCGTAACTTGTTCGCTTTGTTGTGCTTTATTAAGATATTCATCAGAATCTCCTGCAACATAAAACCAATTGCATTCCTTTATTTTTTCAAGGTCATTTTCCCACTTCATATCAGGAGGAATTACTGAACCCCAAACAATAAGATTATCAATTGCATGCCCGGTATGAGAAGCCCATCTGCAAATTGTGGCACCACCCTGAGAAAAACCCATAGCATTTACAATGTATTTACCATTTAAAGGCAGAATATAGGTTTCGTACACTTTATCAAGATAACTGCAATAATCTTCAATGTCACGCTCACGTTCTTCTTTTGTCATCCAGCTTGCGCCAACCCTGCCACTGACACCGTTTAAATAATAACGATGTAAGCCTTCAGGCACAATAACAAGATTTTCCTCATTAAAGAGTAAACGCATTTTATTGACAAAGTAGGATGCTAAATGGCCGTAACCGTGAGCAATCAGCCAAATTTGTTTTAATTGAGGATTCACTTCACCTTCAACAACCACGCGAGCCGTTTTTTCGGTTTTAAGATAATGAATCATTATTCTTCGTAAGTTTCACCAGAAGCAAGCATAGAACCTGAACCTGCATCCAGTGCTTCGTAAATTTTCCAGGTTTGATAAGCCGTTTTATTAAGCTGATTACTGAATACAACAATAGTAACTTTATCGCTTAACCTTCTATGAAACGCGGTGCGGTATCCATGCCACCAACCGTTATGAAACACTTCTTTCTTTTCGTCAGATTTAAAATCACGCATTCTCCATCCCAATCCATAATTACTTTCACGCTTTTCCCGGCTCATGGCAGAATATGCCAATTGTTGGGTTTCTGCATTTAATAATTTACCCTGATATAATGCTTCGCTGAATAAAAACATATCGTATGGAGTAGAAAAAACACTCTTATCTCCAACTACAAAATCAGCCGCTTCCGGCTCTATTGGTCGCCAACGTAAATCATAAGGTTTTGAAACTGCTTTTTCAAAAACATCCATGCTTAAAATAGTTCCGGAATGTTTCATTCCAAGTGGTTTGAAAATTTCATCGTTAAGAAAATTGGAGTAAGTTTTGTTGCTTAATTTTTCAATTAATAATGCTAATAAAGCGTAATTGGTATTGCAATAATTAAAAATGCGATTTGGCTGTGTATAAACCTTTGGTTTACGCTCAATCATCAATCGTAACACTTCCTGATTAGTTAAAACGGTAGTTTTATTACTTACCACATCATTTAAGAAATATAAATAATTTGGTAAACCTGAACGATGACATAATAAATGCTTAACAGTTACTTTCGGGTAAGGAAATTCAGGGAAATAAGAGGCGAAAGTATCATCCAATTTTACAAGCCCTTTTTCTACCAGTATCATCACAGCGGTAGCTGTAATTACTTTTGAAACCGAAGCTAATTGAAATGCAGTGGTGTCAGTTACAGGAATACCGTTTTCCTTATCGGCAATTCCGAATGATTTACGGTAGATTACTTCACCATCTTTTGCAACTACCACAGAACCATTGAAAGCCTTTAAATTTACCAGTTTATTAAAAAATGTATCAATGCGGTAAACTGCATCCTGATATTTTGCGCTCACAGAGTTTTTAACCTCAGGTGCACCGGGAAAGACCAAGCTAAATAACTTAGCGCCGGAGTTAGACTGGCCGCAGCTTAGGCATGTTAACCAAAAAATTATTAATGCAAATAGTCTCATGTTACTTTTCAGATGATTTAGCAGGTTCGTCGTCGTCTTTATATTTATTATAGTCGAGTTTGTTACCCCAATAATTCATCTGTTGTTTTATCCATGTTTTACGCTTAATTATGTAATTAGTTGGCGGATTTGCGCGGTATTTAAGCGGATTAGGTAAAACCGCTGCAATACCTGCTGCTTCATCCTTTGTTAATTTAACTGCCTTCTTTTTGTACCAGTACTGAGATGCAGCCTCTGCCCCATAAACACCATCTCCCATTTCAATACTGTTCAAATATACTTCCATAATCCGCTCTTTGCTCCAAAAAATTTCTACCAAAATGGTAAACCAAACCTCAAAAGCTTTGCGGATATAGCTTCTACCCGGCCATAAAAATACATTTTTTGCGGTTTGTTGCGTAATAGTACTGGCCCCTCTAACTCTTTTTCCTTCCTCATTTTCTTTCATTGCCTTTTCAATAGCACCCCAATCGAAGCCAAAATGCTTTAAATAGTTTTGATCCTCGCTACAAACAACTGCCAATTGTAATTTCGGAGAAATTTCTTCTAATGTTACCCAATCATGTTTCATTTTCATCTCCTTTCCATCGGATTTTTGCTCAATACATCGGATAACCATGAGCGGAGTAATAGGCACAGGAACCCATCGATACAAAATAACCGACACAACGGATAAAATGACAAATCCAAGAACGATTCGCCAAATAATACCAAGTATTTTACCTAAAATTAACATACCCGAAACACAAATCTATTCGTAATTTTAAGCCTAAATTCATTTAATTCAATAATCAATTAACCATCCTCTTTTAATTTCTTATGCAAAACCGCTGGATTAATGTTTTATTGCTGCTGATTGGAGGGCTGGTGGCACTCTATTTTTACAATAAATACCGAGTAGCGCCAAGTTTAAAACTGGAAAAATTAGAGGTAATTAATGAAAATGGACAAAAAGTAAATTTAAATGAATGGAAAGGAAAAAAACTGGTTGTTTCTTTTTATGCGAGCTGGTGTGGTAATTGTTTGGAGGAGCTGGAGATTATTAATAAAATCAAAAATACTGAATTACAGGATGTGGAAATAATCTGCATTACCGACGAGCCAATCGAAAAACTTACCTCGTTTAAAAGCAAAAAAGGATACCCATTTACCTTTTTAAAATTAAACAAATCATTTGCCGATATTGGGATTCACTCTATTCCGGTAACGTATATTGTAAACCGCGAATTTCAAATTACAAAAGAACAAGTCGGCTACATCCATTGGGATAACCCGGCTACACTTAATCACATAAAAGGACTATTCTAAAAAAATCCCCGACTGATGCCGGGGATTTTTTTATTTTGTGTCTCGTATTACTTTTGGCTTACCCATTAGTTCTTTGTTTTTTCTGGGTGGTTTCTGATCCGGAACAAAACGCGGACCACCCATGATGTGATGATCAGGAGCCACACTATCTTTATTTGTCTTTTTCTTAATCGTATCCTGAGGCACAAAAGCCACTTCACCCTTCATGTGTAAATGTTTTTGTTTAGGATTGGTTTGTGTATGTCCTAAAAAATTTAAGCCTACAATCAAATAAACAATAAGCGCTGCTTTATGCATAAGTTTCCATCCTAAAAATTGATTATAAAAATGCTCAAAGCTCAATTGCTTCAATTGTGCTTTTTTAAAACGACCGCAAACCTTATTGGATTTTGGCAAATTGGCAAAGAAGTTTTTGATTTCATCCAGGGTTTGCTTGCTAAAATCAATTACATCTTTCTGGCAAACCATACAAAAAGCACCTTTTTCATTGGGAGTCATAGCATCCCAATTTTCATGACAGGGTTTATTAATTTCTATTTTCATAATCCGGTTTTTATATTGAGATGCATCCGGAAACTGAATTCCATAAAAAAACCGCCCTAAGGCGGTTTTTAATAAATTTTAAGCTTTAAAATCCCATGTTTCAAGGAATTTAGTAGTGTAATTTCCTTTCTTAAACTCTTCGTTTTGCATGAGTTTTAAATGGAAAGGTATTGTGGTTTTAATTCCTTCAATTACATACTCGCTTAAGGCACGGTGCATTTTTGCTAAAGCTTCTTCACGTGTTTGAGCAACAGTAATTAATTTTCCAATCATACTATCGTAGTTTGGCGGAATGGTATAACCACTGTAAACATGACTATCCACTCGAACACCATGTCCGCCCGGAGTATGAAGTGTAGTAATTTTTCCCGGTGAAGGAACGAAATTCATAAAAGGATTCTCCGCATTGATACGGCATTCAATTGCGTGTAATTGTGGATAATAGTTTTTACCTGAAATAGGAACGCCGGCCGCAACTAATATCTGCTCGCGAATCAAATCATAATCAATTACCTCTTCCGTAATCGGGTGCTCTACCTGAATACGAGTATTCATTTCCATGAAATAGAAATTACGGTGCTTGTCAACTAAAAACTCAACTGTTCCTACACCTTCGTACCCAATGGATAATGCAGCTTTAACAGCAGCATCGCCCATTGCATCGCGTAATTCAGGTGTCATAAAAGGAGAAGGCGTTTCCTCTACCAGTTTTTGATGACGGCGTTGAATACTGCAATCACGCTCACTTAAATGACAGGCTTTACCATACTGATCGCCCACAATCTGAATTTCGATATGACGAGGCTCTTCAATAAACTTCTCCATATACATGGCACCATTACCGAAAGCTGCTTCTGCTTCTTTACTAGCTGCCTCAAATTGTGCATCCAAATCTTCTTCCTTCCAAATAATACGCATACCACGACCACCACCACCGGCTGTAGCTTTAATGATTACCGGATAACCGATGATTTTCGCATCTCTTTTCGCGTGAGAAAGATCCTCTAATAAACCTTCAGATCCCGGAACACAAGGTACACCAGCTTTTTTCATGGTGTCTTTAGCATTACTCTTATCACCCATGGCGTTTATCATCTCAGGAGATGCGCCAATAAATTTTATTTTATTCTGACGGCATATTTCAGAGAATTTCGCATTCTCACTTAAAAAGCCGTATCCGGGATGAATAGCATCAGCATTTGTAATTTCTGCTGCTGCAATAATGTTGGCCATGTTCAAGTAACTTTCTTTACTTGGAGGCGGACCAATACAAACGGCTTCGTCTGCAAATTTCACGTGTAGAGATTCCTTATCGGCAGTTGAATAAACAGCAACCGTTTTGATTCCCATTTCACGGCAGGTTCTGATAATGCGCAAAGCAATCTCTCCCCTATTGGCAATTAATATCTTTTTAAACATAGTTTTAGTTTAAGATTGTAAAATCAATGTTCAGGAATTTCTGATCCTGAACAGCGAGATTTGTTTTCTGAATTGCTTACGAAGGGTCAACCAAGAATAAAGGCTGGTCATATTCTACCGGAGTAGCGTCGTTTACCAGAACTTTAACGATTTTTCCTTTGATATCACTTTCTATCTCATTAAATAACTTCATAGCTTCAATGATACAAACTGTTTTTCCAGCGTTTACTTCATCACCAACATTAACAAATGAAGGCTTGTCAGGACCCGGAGAACGATAGAATGTTCCGATCATCGGAGATTTAATGGTAATGTACTTTGATTCATCAGCACCATTATTGGTTGCTGTAGGAGTTGCTTTGTTTTCAGTTACAGGTGTTGGGGTACTTACCGGAGCTGCCGCAATCATTTGGGTCGGAGCGGCGGTCATAACCTGAGGAGCGGCCTGTACCATCATTGGTGCAGTTTGCTTTCCTGTTTTAATAACGATTTTAATCTCTTTTGTTTCTAATTCAACTTCATTTACTCCGCTTTTCGAAACAAACTTGATGAGATCTTGAATTTCGTTTAATTTCATATTTGTGTGTTTAGTTAGTTAATGGTGTCAAAAATAGAATTAATTTTTCTAGCAAAAAATTAAATTTTGGAGCTTTTTTAACCAAAAAACGAACTAAATCGACCAATATTAATAAAAAAAGCCCCAAAACGGGGCTTTTTTAGTCGATTTCAGAAATTGTTATTATTTACCCAATTTCTTTTTTAAAGCCGAATCTAATTCATTTAAAAATTCTTCGGTATATAAATAGTGCTTGCCATGTTCAACTTTATTACCATGAACGCAAACAGCTAAATCTTTAGTCATTTTACCGCTTTCAACTACCTCAACGCATACTTTTTCTAAAGCTTGTGCAAAATTGATTAATTCAGCATTTCCATCTAATTTACCACGGAACTCTAAACCACGAGTCCAGGCAAAAATAGAAGCGATTGGATTTGTTGAAGTTGGTTTACCTGCCTGATGATCGCGGTAGTGACGGGTAACTGTTCCGTGAGCTGCCTCAGCTTCCATTACTTTTCCGTCCGGAGTTACTAATACCGATGTCATTAACCCTAATGACCCAAAACCTTGAGCAACTGAATCAGACTGAACATCACCATCGTAATTTTTACAAGCCCAAACAAAATTTCCATTCCATTTTAGAGCAGAAGCAACCATGTCGTCAATTAAACGGTGTTCGTAAACAATGCCGGCTGCCTCAAATTTCGCTTTGTAATCTTTTTTATAAATCTCTTCGAAGATGTCTTTGAAGAATCCATCGTACTTCTTTAAAATTGTGTTTTTTGTAGATAAATATAACGGCCATTTTTTGTTTAATGCCACGTTAAAACAAGAGTGAGCAAAACCACGGATAGATTCTTCGGTATTATACATACCCATTGCTACACCATTACCTTTAAAGTTATAGACTTCATGTACAATTGGAGCAGAACCATCTTCAGGAGTGAAGGTCATGGTTAACTTCCCTTTACCTTTAATTACAGTATCTGTAGCACGGTATTGATCACCAAATGCATGACGACCAACAATAATTGGGGAAGTCCAGTTGCTTACCAAACGTGGTACATTCTTACAAACAATTGGTTCACGAAAAACAGTACCATCTAAAATATTACGGATAGTTCCATTAGGTGATTTCCACATTTGCTTTAAGTTAAACTCTTTTACACGTGCTTCGTCAGGAGTAATAGTGGCGCATTTAATACCTACCTGATATTTTTTGATAGCTTCTGCTGCATCAATAGTTACCTGATCGTTAGTTTGATCACGGTACTCAATTCCTAAATCGTAATATTTAATATCGATATCAAGGTAAGGAAGGATTAATTTATCCTTTATAAACTTCCAGATGATGCGGGTCATTTCGTCGCCATCTAACTCTACAACGGGGTTGGCTACTTTTATTTTGCTCATTACAGTATGTGTTTAAATTTTAGGAGCCTCAAATATATAAATTCAGATTTAAAAAGCGAATTATACAAACAAAAAAGCCTTTCTGATAACAGAAAGGCTTTAACGTATAGCTAATTAGATTTATCTTTTTTCTTCTTTTTTAGGCTCTTCCTTTTTTACCGCGCCACCGGTAGTAGAAGTTTTGGCGTTTTCATTCTCCTTTTTGGTACTGCTCTTGCCAGGCAACCCTTTAGTACTTATTGCCATTCTTGTTCCGCTTTTAGGGCTTTCCGATTTTTTTTCTTCTTTTTTAGGCTCTTGTTTTTTTTCTTCCTGAGCACTTAATGACACAGAATATAAAAACGCGAAAGCTAAAACTGCATATACTATCTTTTTCATAATGTTAATTTTAAAATAAATATAATGATTTTTAAAAACAGGAAATAAGCAAAATAAATAAAATATGTTAATAAGCTATTTTAATAATTCCATAGCTTCTTGCAATGAAATTACTTCCTCTTTAAAGATGGCTATAATGAAAGCTTCAGGGAAGCCCTTATCTTCAAGCTGTTTGCGGGCCTCTTCAGCTTTTTGATACTCTTTAAAAGCCCCAAAACTATAGCGTATCATACCTGTTGAAGTTGTTTGCTTTTCTAATCCTTGAATATCCTTAGTTTTCTCATCCATATCAGCAGCAGCCGACTGACGTTTTAAGGCACCAATTTGAATTTTAAAGCTGATTAATGATTTATCTACCGCGCTAAATGTTTTGTTTTCGCTTAAATCTTCTTTTTCGTTGGTTGCCATTGTAGCGCCGGCTTTATTCATTGCAATTCGCTTACCGTTTTTATAAGCTGTAACGAAAGCATCGGTATAACCTAACAGCACTAAATCTGCACGTAACTGCGCGGCCTCTTCAATGGTTTTAAATCCGTTAGTAACATAACGGTAATAATTATCTTCTGTTTTTAATTCAACAATATTAGATCCCTTAAATAAACTGGTTGAAATTCTGTTTTTGTAAGCACCTAATTGCACACGATAAACCACTCCTCCTTTTTCAAATACCGTGTTTGCATTAACACCTGTTGTTCCACCGGTCGTTCCTCCTGTGGTTCCGGTATTGTTAGCGGTAGCGTTGTTTTCGTTGTTATTAGCATTATTATTAGCTACATTGTTACCATCGTTATTCTGATTATTAGCATTGTTGCCATCATTGTTCGCATTATTGTTAGCAGCATTGTTGCCATCCTTGATTTGATTGTTCGCTGCATTACTAACGTTATTGGCATCCTTGTTATTTCCTTTTGAACTCGTTGTAGCAGTTGTAGCTGAGGCTAATTGCTCTTCATTCGCTTCTTTTAAAGCTTTTTGTAATTCTTCCTCAGTCATAGAGGAATACTTGTCGTTTTTAAAGTATCCGATTTTAGCCTGTTTGTTTCCTTCTGCAATAAATTCATCTCTTCGTTTAGCAGCCAACTTAATCTCTTCGTAAGTTCCCGCTGTATAAACTACCGTTGAACCATCATCTAGTATGGTAGACTTCATATCACCGATACTTAATAAATAGGCCATTTCATCACTTGGAACCCCTCCTAAATAACGCGCCAATTCTACTGTATATATTTTTGTGTCACGCTTTTTCTTCTTAACCGGCTTAGGCATATGCATTTCGTAGGCATTTCCAATTTGCTCTGTTGTTCTGTCTAAGCCAACTGAATCAAAATAATGATCATACCAATCTTGCCAGAATTCGTCGGTTAATGCAACTCCGTGTAGATTTACTTCATATCCTTTAGGCGAAGGATTTTCATCATCTCTGAAATTCGGAACCCCATCGGTATCATCGTCTAATGGACAACCAAACTGATCTACTTTTACGCCTTCGGGGGTACCATGGCATTTATCTTCTAAATCTTTAACGCCGTCCTTATCATAATCGGAGTTATCAATTGCCAACCAATCAAGCTTATCGTAATAACCATCAGGAATTGTATCTGCCTTTTTCTTTTTATTTAAAACCAAATCATACTGCAATGCAGCCGATGTATACACAAAATGATCTTTTGCCTTGGTACCCGCTCTGTTTCCAACACTTTTATCGGTAATACCATCTACATAATCCGTATTTGAAAAATAATATTGTACCCCTAATTTAAAATCGAATCGTTCACTAATGTGCATCAACGCACCAAATCCAACCGGAAATGACCACGCTCTTTCAGGATATTTACCAAAACCATCCGCGTTTCGTTCTCTTATGTCGGTTTCATAAACATAATCACGAACAAGATCTTTCGCATACATTGAATTAGCTGAGCCTTCTGCCATGTTTTTTATGGAACCATCACTCCAATAATGGTATTGCTCACCATTCTTATCAAACAAATCTGTTTTAGACAAGAATTCGAAACTATTAACGCCTACACTTATCCATGGACGAATTTTAAAGTCATCAGGTATAAAATTTCCGAAATCATACATTAAGCTAATTCCTCCTGACCGTATTTCAGATTGAAAATTTTCGTGACGGTTGGCTTGATTCTCAAAGGCTCCTAATTTGCCAAACAACATATTAAAATTAATCATCAGATAACGGTTCAAACGATGAGAAACATTAATATCATAACCAATTCGGGAGGTCCACGGTGCCTGATAATGCTTGCCGTATAAATCACCGTAAAACGACAACATACCCGTTCCTAAAGAAATTTTAGGGTTAAAAACCGGCAAGGTAGATTCAGGTTCTTTTATAAATTCAGGAAAAATATCTGACTTTGGAGCAGAAGGATTGCTAAAAAACTCGATGGAATAAGGCGGAACCATTGGTGCTTTAGCATTAGGAACCACCGAAGTTGTATCGTTAGGATTGATAATAGTTGTAGCGGTATCGTTTTGGCCAAACGAAATCAATGAAAGAAACACTATTAAAGTGAAGCCAAGTAACCGCCTCATAATTTTGTTATACGTTAAAGATACAAAAAAGTTACCTATACCACTTTTGATTTGAAATCATCAAAGCTTCCTGTACTGTAATCCGAACCGGGCCATTATAAGAGACAACAAATGCTCCCTTAATTCCTTTTGATGATTTTACTGTTTCCCTATGATCACGGGCTTGTTTATATTCTCCGTACTTTCCAATTAAAAATTTAGTAAACCCGCCAGCCATTTCGCTACGAATTGTTTCTTTCATATTGTATTTGGCCGTTAACTTGGAGGCTGTAATAGCAGCATTTGTGTAGGCGCCAATCTGAACGCAATAAGAGATATTACTGTTAGTTTTAGCCGTTTCGGTTGGTGTTACCACCGCAGGTGTTTCTGTCGGAGTTACCACTGCAGTTGCAGGAGCCTCAGTTTTTGTTTCGGTCTTTGTTTCAGTTACCGGGGTAGTTGTTTCAGTTACTGGTGATAAATTATCTAAAGCCGGTAACTTTTCAAATGGTAATTTAAAGAATTTAGACTGATTGCTTTCTAAATAAGAAAATTCTCCTTCTAAAGTTACATCTGATTTAGGTCCGCTTAACACGTAAGAAATTTCCAGTTCTTCTTTTTCAGGAATATTTACCCACACAAATTTTATACGGTTATCTGCTACTGAAAAGGAGCTACCTTCAACCTTATCCGATTTTGCAGTAAATCCTTCAGGCAAGTTATCACTGTAACGAGCAAAACCTTTAATACCATCTTTCTTGATTTTAATATTAATATTCCACTCATTTGGGCGTTTGCTATCAAATGTTAT
>JBBAKL010000003.1:10915-120838 GCA_040403535.1 Bacteroidia bacterium | reverse complement strand
TTCTTAAAAAAGGTCCTTCCGGAAGTAAGGAACGTAAAACACGTGTTAAAATATTTGGTATTGTACTGCCAACGGTCATTTTTCTGGCATCTCCGTTAATTACCATCATAGCGCGATTGGCACCTCTTCTCGCCGCAGGAAAAATGAGAAAGCAAATAGCTTATTATCAACAAAATGAGATTAAGGCAGAGTAAAAAAGGCTTTGTTATATATTTTCACAATTACCTTCAAAATTTCGGGATTAATTGTACTTTTGCGACTTAAATCAGAAAACTTTCTGTTTGCTGATTTGTTTACTGTTTAAATCAATGTCTGATTCTGTTTATATAAATAAAATTGCCGGATTTTTACCCGGACCTCCTGTTTCTAACGACGAAATGGAGGAATATTTAGGGGTAATCGGCGGAAAGAAATCACGTTCTAAAACAATTGTACTTAGAAATAACGGTATTAAAAAACGTTATTACGCATTAAACAAGAATTCAGAACCAACTTATACAAACGCTCAGCTAACTGCAGAGGCTGTAAAAAAGTTAACAAGTTCAGGCATTACTCAAGAAAAAATTGAGCTAATGGCTTGCGGAACCACATCGCCCGATCAAAATGTTCCTTCGCATGCAGTAATGGTTCATGGTTTATTACCAGAAATGAGGAATAGTCAGGTTGTTTCTTTTCAGGCGGTATGTTGTTCGGGTATGCATGCATTAAAGCATGGCTATTTATCAATAAAAGCCGGTGAAACGCAAAACGCTATTGCAACAGCATCTGAAAGATGTTCCTCTGTTTTAAAACACCAAAATTTCGAAGAAGAAACCAAAAAGCTGGAACTTATAGAAGAAAGTCCGATTATAGCGTTTGAAAAAGAGTTTCTGCGCTGGATGTTGAGCGATGGATCGGCGGCTGTGCTAATGGAAAACAAACCCAATAACAATGGTGTTAGCTTAAAAATAGAATGGATTGATACTTATAGTTTTGCCAATGAAGCTGAAACCTGTATGTATCTTGGAGGAGAAAAATACAATGGAGAGTTGAAGCCGTGGGCGGATCATCCGGTAGAAGATATTCTGGGCAAATCACTTTTTGCATTCAAGCAGGATGTGAAAATGCTGGATAAAAATGTGGTTCGTTATGGTACTAAATCCGTTCAATCCTCAATAAAAAAACACGATTTAAATATTGCGGAAATAAGTTATTTCCTACCTCATATTTCTAGTATGTATTTTGCTGATAAAGTATATTCGGATTTTGAGGCAAATGGCATACTAATTCCAAAAGATAAGTGGTTCCTAAATTTACCTGATGTTGGAAATGTAGGGGCAGCTTCAATATTTTTAGCACTTGAAGAATTATTTAACGGCGGAAAATTGAAAAAGGGAGATAAAATTCTTCTGTGTGTGCCTGAAAGCGCAAGATTCTCATACGCAAACACTCTTCTTACTGTTTGCTAATGGCGTTGGTGGGTCGTCAAAATATTTTCGATTATATTCCTCAACGCGACCCGATTTGCCTAGTACATACTATTTATCAATGCACACCTGAACTTATACAAACCGGATTTAACGTAGAGAAGACACATCTTTTAGTTGGTAATGAAAAGCTTTCTGAAGCGGGTATTACTGAAAACATGGCGCAAACCGCTGCTGCTCACGCAGGATTTTTAGCAAAACAAAATAATGAGCCAACCAAAGTTGGTTTTATCGGTAATATCAAAGACCTTAAAATATTTTCATTACCCGATATAGGAACAGAATTGATAACTGTTGTAAAAGTAAAAGCTCATATAATGAATGTTACTTTAATTGAAGCGTCTTCCGAATGCAACGGAACACCTGTTGCTTCTTGCGAAATGAAAATATTTTTGCAAGAATAATTGTAGCTTTGTTAGGCTTTCTTGTTAATTCAGATGCAGCAAATGATGATTGAAATAATAGATGTAGTAAAACACTACCAAAACGCATCACGCGCTGCAGTTAACCACCTATCGTTAAACATACCTCAACAAAGTGTATTTGGTTTGCTTGGACCAAATGGCGCAGGAAAAACAACATTAATTTCCATGTTGTGCGGATTATTTTCTCCTACCTCCGGCAAAATTATTGCTAATGGCTGGGATATCGCTGTTGATCCCAATAAAATAAAGCAGATAATAGGGGTGGTTCCGCAGGAAATAGCATTGTATCCCAAATTAACTGCATACGAAAATCTTTTGTTTCTGGGTCATATGTATGGAATAGAAACAAAAGAATTAAAAGAGAGAATTAATCATAATTTGGAAATACTTGGCTTGTTAAGCAATAAAGATCAGCAAATAAAAAATTTTTCAGGCGGAATGAAGCGAAGAATAAATCTGATTGCGGGTTTACTTCATCATCCGCGTTTACTTATTTTAGATGAGCCAACGGTTGGAGTAGATATACAATCTAAAACAGCAATACTTGAATACCTGAAGCGATTAAATAAGGAGCAAGGCATGACCATCTTTTACACATCCCATCATTTGGATGAGGCTGAAGATTTTTGCACAGATATTGCAATTTTAGATGAAGGCAAATTAATTACTAAAGGTGAAACCAAACAATTGATTCAAGAAAACGGTTGTAGAAATATTGAAGAAGTTTACTTAAAAATCACAGGACGGAAATTCAGAGATTGATGAAAAAACTGTTTTATAGTTTATATAAAGAATACAAAGTATTGGTGCGCGACAAAGCTGCAATGGCAATTATGTTCGTGATGCCAATGGCACTTGTTTTTTTAATTACTGTAATTCAGGATACAACTTTTAAGTCTGTAAACGAGTCGTCGGTTCCTTTGTTGTTAGTAGATCGAGATCACGATACTTTGGCCTTACAATTGGAACGCGCGCTTAGCAAAACCCGCTCGTTTGTTATAGAGAAAAAAGATTTAACCACGGGAGAAGTTCGCGAATTAATTTCAAACGGAGAGTATCTGATAGGCATCATCATTCCCGAGAAAAGCTCTAAGCGATTGCGAGATAAAGCAGGCGCACGAATTTCTAAGTTATTTGTAACGGATGACACACTGCAAAATGCACCAGTTGATACAGCTTCACTTCAATTGAATTTGCTGTTTGATCCCATAACAAAACAATCTTTTAAGATGAGTATAAGCAGCGCTGTTGATGGAATTGTTTCGGGGGTTGAAATGCAAAGTATGGTAAGTGAGTTAAACTACCAGTTAAAAGATATTGTGCCGGGTGCTGATGTCGATGTTCAGTTTGATTCAAAACCACTTTTAACAACTGTTCAGGAGTACGCAACAAAAAGTGAAACAACATTAATACCGAATTCTGTTCAGCATAATGTTCCGGCATGGACCATGTTTGCAATGTTTTTTATTTGTATTCCGTTATCGGGTAATATTATCAGAGAACGTGAAGATGGAAGCGCATTCAGACTTCTAACAATGCCCGGGTCTTATATGTATGTTATTTCCGGTAAAATATTATTATACATGATTGTTTCTATCTTACAGTTTTTTCTCATGCTTTCTGTTGGAATTTATTTGCTACCGTTAATTGGATTACCTTCGTTACAGGTAGGTGATAACTATTTCACTCTAATATGCATCGCTCTAAGTGCAGGATTGGCAGCAACAGGCTTTGGTTTATTGGTTGGAACAATAGCCAATTCACAGGACCAGGCAGCGTTATTTGGGGCAGTATTTGTGGTTATGCTTGCCGCCTTGGGCGGAGTATGGATTCCTACATTTGTAATGCCCGAGTTCATGAAAGACATTAGCGCTTTATCGCCCTTAAATTGGGGTTTAGAAGCGTTTTATGGTGTGTTTTTAAGGGGTATAGGTTTAGTTGGGATATTACCTCATGTTTTAAAGCTATTAGCTTTTTTTACGGTTTGTATGGGTGGTGCCTATTTTTATCAGGTTTATCACCGCATGCGTTAAGACGCGGTTTATTTTTGAGTTAAAATCCGAATTAATGATGGAAATCAAATCCAAATTATCCGCTATTTAATACAAATAACTGTAAATCAAATTATTACAACTTCGCTTTATTTCATTCTTTTCTTAGAAAAAATTTCACGAAATATCATTTTATACCTACATTTGCACCCGAAATTTAAAGAACGATAATTTTTGAGATTTTTCATGCGAACCAAAGCTATATTTTATCCGATTTTTTTAGTCCTTTTTGTCTTGTTTACAAGTTCTGTAAATGCTAATGAGCCGGTTGAAGGCGAGCAGCATGTACAGGCAGTAACCACAGCGGCGCACGGCACAGATGCACACGCGTCTTCTGAAAAAGTTGACATTACTAAAGTAGCGTTCGAGCACATTTTGGATTCGCATTCATGGCATTTATTTGGTGAAGGTCATGATGCTGTATCTATTCCTTTACCTGTTATTTTAAAAACAAACAATGGATTGGCGATCTTTTCTTCTTCAGAGTTTCATCATGATGTTCATGGTACGGTTGTAGTAGAAAAGAACGGAGAACGTTTTGTTAATTATGAGGACCATATTCTTTATGCATCTGAAACGGCAAATGAGCACGGGCAATATCTTACATTAAAGCAAGAAGGAAATGATTGGGTAGCTGAAAATGAAGGACCGCTTGATTTCTCAATCACTAAAAACGTAGCGCAATTATTTATTTCTGCTATCGTTTTAATTTTGATTTTCTCATCAATTGCTAAAGCTTATAAAAATACCGGTGTTACCTCCGCTCCAAAAGGAAAGCAATCTTTCTTTGAGCCATTAATCTTATTTGTTCGTGATGATATCGCTAAAGGAAACATCGGTGCTAAGTCTGATAAGTTTACTCCGTACTTATTGACTGTTTTCTTTTTGATTTTAATTAATAACGTGTTTGGATTAATTCCGATTGGAGCTAATTTAACTGGTAACATCGCGTTTACATTAGTATTGTCGGTTATTACGTTAATTGTGACAAACGTTAACGGAAACGGCGCATACTGGCATCATATTTTATTGCCTCCGGCTCCAAAATGGTTATATCCGATTTTAATTCCTATTGAAGTAATTGGAATATTCACAAAGCCATTTGCTTTAATGATTCGTTTATTCGCAAACATTACTGCCGGTCACATTATCGTAATTAGTTTAGTTGGATTAATCTTTGTTTTCGAAACACTTTGGATTTCTCCTGTTTCTGTAGCATTTGCCTTATTTATTGATGTGTTAGAATGTTTGGTTGCGTTTTTGCAGGCATACATTTTCACAATGTTAACCGCTCTATTCATTGGTTCTGCAGTAGCAGAGCACCATCATGAAGAAGAGCATGGAGAAGCGGCGGGAGCACATCACTAATGAATTAAAAATTTGTTTAACAATAAATAAAAACCAAAGAACAATGACTGGAAGTATCGCAGCAATCGGAGCAGGTTTAGCCGTAATAGGCGCCGGCATCGGTATCGGACAAATTGGTGGTCGCGCAATGGAAGCTATTGCACGCCAACCAGAAGCTCACTCAAAGATTCAAACTACAATGATCATCGCAGCAGCCTTAGTAGAAGGTGTTGCTTTATTCGGTGTGGTAGTATCTTTAATGAAGTAATAGACTTTATTCCGGCTGCGGTTGGCAGCCGGAATATTGTTCTTTAATTAAACAAAAAGTAAGATGACAACATTAATTATATTAAACGCGTTAACTACTCCGGGAATTGGATTAATTTTCTGGACGTCTATCGTATTTATCAGCTTAGTGGTTTTATTAGGAAAGTTTGCCTGGAAACCAATTTTAACAGCTATCAAAACCCGTGAAGAAGGAATTGAAGAAGCATTAAAGTCTGCCGAAAAAGCTAAACAGGAAATGCAAGAACTAAAAGCCGGCAACGAACGTATTTTAGCTGAAGCACGTGCTGAAAGAGATGCTTTATTAAAAGAAGCACGCGACACAAAAGATGCAATTATTAATGAGGCAAAAAGCAAAGCAAAATCTGAAGCAGATCGTATCATTGCAAGCGCTCGTGAGCAAATTAATAACGAAAAAAACGCAGCAGTTACTGAATTAAAAAATCAGGTAGCTACTTTGTCAATCGAAATTGCAGAGAAAATTTTACGCTCTGAACTTTCTTCTGATGATAAACAAAAAACTTTGGTTACCAGTTTAATGAAGGACGTAAACCTGAACTAACATGATAGTTGCCTCAAGATATGCTAAATCACTTATTGACCTTGCTGTTGAAACAAAACAGTTAGAAGAGGTTCGTAACGATATGCGCCTTATTAAGCAGGTATGTAAAGAGAATAAAGAATTCGTTGTTCTATTGGAAAGCCCGGTTGTTAAAACCGATAAAAAGATGGCTATTTTCAAAGAAATCTTTCATGGTAAAATTTCAGTAACTACTCAAGCATTTCTTGACATTGTTGCTAAAAAACGCCGCGAAGGATACATTGACGATATCGCTTATTCTTTCGATGAGCAGTATAAGGCTTATAAAAACATTACCAGTGCAGTAATTACTACTGCTGTTAAATTAGACGACGCTTCTAAAACTCAAATTTTGAATATTGTAAAAGAAACTTACAAAGGAGAAATTGAATTAGTTGAAAAAACCGACAAGAGTTTAATTGGGGGATTTGTATTAACTGTTAATGATAAACAGGTTGATACAAGCATCAAACGTAAATTAAATGATTTAAAAAAGAACTTTTCAGGTAACTTATATGTACCTGATTTAAATTAATAAATACTTAAGCAAATGGCAGAAGTAAAACCGGCAGAAGTATCTGCAATTTTAAGACAACAATTATCAGGCTTTAAAAGCGAAGCTGAATTGGAAGAAGTAGGAACCGTGTTACAAGTAGGTGACGGTATCGCTCGTGTTTACGGATTATCTAAAGTTCAATCCGGTGAATTAATTGAATTCGAAACAGGTTTACAAGGTATTGCCTTGAACTTGGAAGAAGATAATATTGGTGCCGTATTATTAGGCGCAAGTGATAACATTAAAGAAGGCTCAACTTGTAAGCGTACAGGCCGCATTGCTTCCTTAAAAGTAGGTGAGGGAATGTTAGGCCGCGTTGTTGATACATTGGGTAATCCTATCGATGGAAAAGGACCAATTCAAGGAAGTACTTACGAAATGCCTTTAGAGCGTAAAGCTCCAGGTGTAATTTATCGTCAACCGGTAACTGAGCCTTTACAAACAGGTATTAAAGCTATCGACGCGATGATTCCTATCGGTCGTGGTCAGCGTGAGTTGGTAATTGGTGATCGTCAAACCGGTAAAACTGCTGTTTGTATTGATACCATCATTAACCAGAAAGAATTTTATGAAGCAGGAAAACCTGTTTATTGTATATATGTTGCTATCGGACAAAAAGGATCAACTGTAGCTAACGTATTACGTATTTTAGAGGAGAACGGTGCGATGCCTTATACAACAATCGTTGCCGCTAACGCTTCTGACCCTGCTCCAATGCAGTTCTATGCTCCATTTGCAGGTGCCGCAATCGGTGAATTCTTCCGTGATACCGGTCGCCCGGCGTTAATCGTGTTTGACGATTTATCAAAGCAAGCGGTTGCGTACCGTGAGGTTTCATTATTATTACGTCGCCCTCCAGGACGTGAAGCGTATCCTGGTGACGTATTCTACTTGCACAGTCGTTTATTAGAGCGTGCTGCTAAAATTAACGCATCAGACGAAATTGCTAAGAGCATGAACGATCTTCCTGAATCTATTAAACCTTTAGTAAAAGGAGGAGGGTCTTTAACAGCTTTACCAATTATTGAAACACAAGCGGGTGACGTATCTGCTTACATTCCAACTAACGTAATCTCAATTACTGATGGTCAGATCTTCTTAGAAGGTAACTTGTTTAACTCGGGTGTTCGCCCGGCTATTAACGTAGGTATTTCTGTGTCACGTGTAGGTGGTAACGCTCAAATTAAATCAATGAAAAAAGTTGCAGGTACATTGAAACTTGACCAGGCTCAGTACCGAGAATTAGAGGCGTTTGCAAAATTTGGTTCTGATTTAGATGCTGCAACAAAATCTATTTTGGATAAAGGTTCACGTAACGTGGAGATCCTTAAACAAGGACAGTTTTCTCCATTACGTGTAGAACAGCAGATTGCAATTATCTATTTAGGCACAAAAAACTTTTTACGCGCAGTTCCGGTAAATAAAGTTCGTGAATTCGAAAAGGAATATCTAGACTTAATGGAGCGCAAGTATAAAGGTGCTTTAGATCAATTAAAAGCCGGTCAGTATACTGATGAAATAACCAATACATTAGAAGCTGCTGCTAACGATTTATTGGCTAAATACAAGTAATAATTAGACTACTCAGGAATTTAAATAAGCTATGCCGAGTTTAAAAGAAGTCAGAAATAGAATTGTATCAGTAGGCTCAACTATGCAGATTACAAGCGCCATGAAAATGGTGAGTGCTGCAAAATTAAAGCGTGCTCAGGACGCAATTACTCAAATGCGTCCTTACGCCGAAAAGCTGCAAGAGATACTTAGCAATGTAAGCGGTAGCCTGGATAATTCCGAAAATGCATTTGCTCGTAATGCCGGTGGTAAAAATATTTTAATTATTCCAATCAGCAGTAATCGCGGACTTGCAGGAGCATTTAATGCAAATGTTGTTAAGAGAACCTGGAGTCTGATCAGAAATGAATATAACGGAACTAACATTACAGTATTACCGGTAGGAAAAAAGGCACAAGATGCTTTTAAAAGAACTGACTATATTATTAGCGGTCAAGACCTTCCATCTAACCTGAATGAATTGTTTGATGGTTTGTCTTTCGCAAAAACTGCACCTGTTGCCGAAAAAATTATGGAGTCGTTTGCTAATAAGCAATTTGATAAAGTGATTTTGGTATATAACCAATTTCGTAATGCAGCCGTTCAAATAACCACTACCGAGCAGTTTTTACCAATTATGCCGCCCGCAAATTTGGAAAAAGGCAGTTCTACTGACTATATTTATGAACCGGGAAAAGAGTTTATTGTAAACGATCTTATCCCACGTTCATTAAAAACACAGTTTTATAAAGCGTTGTTAGATTCTTTTGCTTCGGAACATGGAGCGCGTATGACAGCGATGCATAAAGCTACCGATAATGCTAAAGAAATGTTGCGTGATTTAAAAATCACTTACAACAAAGCGCGTCAGGCTTCAATTACCAAGGAGATCCTTGAAATTGTTGGTGGTGCAGAAGCATTAAACGGCTAACAAAACGTTCATTACAAGTAAAATTAATCCCGTAAGATTAAGAAATGTATACCTCCTATAAGGTGGTTTTATTTCATGTTTTTCTTACGTAGTATAAACAAGATGAAATAAAGCCACCTTTTTTATTTGGCTTTACTTTATCATAAAAAGAAGAACAAAAAGCACTATGAAGTTATCAATGTTTAAATTCAATCTGCCAAAAGAATTATTGGCAGAGTATCCGGCAAAGAACCGCGACGAAAGCCGTCTGATGGTTGTGGATCGCGCAACAGGAAAGATCACACACAAAAAATTTAAGGACGTTATCAATTATTTTGATGATGGAGATGTGATGATGTTAAATGATACAAAGGTGTTTCCTGCACGTATGTATGGAAATAAAGAAAAAACCGGAGCTAAAATTGAAGTTTTTTTATTACGCGAATTGAGCGCAGAGAGTCGCTTATGGGATGTATTGGTTGATCCTGCACGTAAAATCCGAATTGGTAATAAATTATATTTCGGAGAGAATGATAGTTTAGTTGCTGAGGTAATTGACAATACTACTTCCCGCGGACGTACGTTGCGTTTTTTATATGACGGTTCATACGAAGAGTTTCGTAAGGTATTGTATGATTTAGGTGAAACACCACTTCCTAAATACATCAAGCGTAAAGCGGAAGAAAGCGATATTGAGCGTTATCAAACAGTATTTGCAAAAAACGAAGGTGCGGTTGCCGCACCAACTGCCGGATTGCACTTTAGCCGTGAGTTATTGAAAAAACTGGAAATTAAAGGTGTAAATTTTGCACCATTAACATTGCATGTTGGGTTAGGCACATTTAGAAGTGTTGAAGTAGAAGACTTAACCAAACACAAAATGGAGAGTGAAGAAGCTTTGATATCTGCTGATACCTGCAAAATAGTTAATAAGGCTAAAGCTGAAAAAAGAAAAGTATGCGCAGTAGGTACAACTGTAATGAGAGCAGTTGAGTCATCTGTGTCTACTACTGGTCAATTAAATCCTTATGTAGGTTGGACAAACAAATTTGTGTTTCCTCCATATGATTTCAGCGTAGCAAATTGTATGATTACAAATTTCCATATGCCAGAATCTACTTTATTAATGATGGTGAGTGCATTTGGTGGTTATGATTTAATTATGAAAGCATACAAAGAGGCCATTAAAGAAAAATACAAGTTCTATTCGTATGGCGATGCCATGCTGATTTTATAAGATCACTTTTACAAAGGCTGTTTCAGAAAGAAACAGCCTTTTTTAATTGAATTAAAAATTATACTTTAGTAATAGTTATGAATCAACCTAAACTTAGTAATATTCTTTTTCTGGATATAGAAACAGCGCCTATTACTTATAAATACAAAGAGTTGAGCGCGGCTGAAAAAGAACTATGGGATAAAAAGTGGAATTATAATCCGGAAAATAATCCTGAGCAACTTTATTCGAAAGCAGGGGTTTTTGCAGAATTTTCAAAAGTAATCTGTATAGGGCTGGGATATTATAACGGCAAACAGTTTAGAGTAAAAGCTATTACCAATAAAAATGAAAAAGCCCTGCTTGAAGAATTCGTCGACATCATAAAAACACACTTTAACAAGGCTGAGCATTTTTTTTGCGCGCATAACGGAAAAGAGTTTGATTATCCTTTTTTAAGCCGGAGAATGATTGTGAATGGCATTGCTTTTCCTAAAAACTTTCAATTACAAGGAAAAAAACCTTGGGAGGTTAAACATTTAGACACAATGGAAATGTGGCGCTTTGGAGACGTTAAGAATTTTACGTCAATAAATTTATTAGCTCATATTTTCAATATTCCTTCACCCAAAAACGACATGGATGGAAGTATGGTTTCAAAAGTTTATTACGAAGAAAAAAATATTGATAAAATCAAAAAATACTGTTTAATGGATGTAATTACCCTGGCACGCGTATATCAGAAATACACAAACCAGTTAATGGTAAATGATAAAGACATCGTATACGTGTAATATGAGTTCTAAAAAACATAAAGTTGGCGTAGTTGGAAGCGGAAGCTGGGCTACCGCAATAGTGAAAATTTTAAGTAACAATTGTGATAAGATTAATTGGTACTTCCGAAATGCCGACGACATCGATTATGTGTCAAAGCATCATCACAATCCGAAATATCTAAGCTCAGTAGATTTTGAAATCAAAAAGCTTGAATTGTATAACGATGTTAAATTATGTATTGAGAATTCTGACATAGTAATACTCGCTATTCCTTCGGCGTTTTTGCATAAAAGCATTTGCGATTTACCAAAGGAGTTGTTTAATGATAAAATAATATTCTCTGCAATTAAAGGGATAGTTCCTGAGTATAATTTAATTGTTGGTGAATATTTGCACACAGAATACGGTATTCCTTTTGAAAATATTGGTGTTATTACCGGTCCTTGTCACGCTGAGGAAGTTGCTCTGGAAAAGCTTTCGTATTTAACCATTGCCTGTTCTAAGGTGAGCAATGCGGATATTTTGTGCTCTTATTTAAATTGCCGTTACATTAATACAACCAGTAGTGATGATATTTATGGAACTGAATTATCTGCGGTTTTAAAAAATGTTATTGCGGTAGCTGGAGGAATTTGTCATAGTTTAGGTTATGGCGATAATTATTTGGCGGTTTTAGTAAGTAATGCAATTCAGGAAATAAAACGTTTTGTTGATGCGGTACATCCTATTAATCGCGATATTAACGCATCTGCCTATCTTGGAGATTTGTTAGTAACTGCCTATTCGCAATTTAGCCGTAACCGAATGTTTGGTACAATGTTGGGTAAAGGTTATGGTGTTAAGCAGGCCCAATTAGAAATGAACATGATTGCTGAAGGTTATTACGCTGTTAAATGTGTTCATGAAATAAATAAAAAATACAATGTTGATATGCCAATAACCAATGCGGTATACAATATTGTTTATGGAAATTCAGATCCGCGTAGAGAAATGAAAATTTTGTCAGAAAAGCTTTCTTAAAAATGAGAGGTTTTGCAAATATCATTTCAGTTTTATTTCACCCATTACTTATGTGTAGTTATGGAAGTATTATATTTTTCTTTTTTCTAAAAGGTTCAATATATGATTACATGACACCTTTTAAATTGAAATGGATCATTTCGGCAATGATATTTTCGTTTTCATTCATCCTACCGGTAATAAACATTTACATATTATATAAACTTAACCGGATAAGCACATTTACACTAAAGGAGCAGAGTGAACGTACCTTTCCTTATATTTTAACATCATGCTTTTATTTTGGTTTGTTTTATCTGTTTTTAGATTTAAACATTTGGCCAAGCATAAAGGTTTTAATTTTTGGAGGGGGAGTATCGGTTTTGTTAACCGCTATAATTAATTTGAAATATAAAATCAGCGCGCACACAGTAGGCATCGGAGGCTTAATCGGTTCCTTAATGATGATTTCTTTGGTTTTAAAATATAACGCGGTACCTGAAATTGCTATCTTGTTTTTAATTGCAGGAATTATTGCAACCTGTCGATTGTATTTGGATGCGCACAGTCCAAAACAAATTTACGCGGGTTTTGCATTAGGATTATTAACGCAAATCATTGTATTTACTTTTTTCTTAAACTTTAAATTAGCATAACATTTTGAATTTAGTTACAGGAGCAACAGGTTTAGTGGGTTCACATGTTTTGTTACAATTATTGCAACAAGGCAAACCTGTTATTGCTACAAAAAGAGATTCCAGCAATATAAGTGAAGTAGAAAAAGTGTTTTCGTATTATACATCAGATTACAAGCAATTATTCAGTAAAATTATTTGGCGCAATGCCGATTTTACTGATGTACTATCGCTTGATGAATTACTAAAAGATGTTACTGCCGTTTATCATTGCGCAGCTTTAGTGTCTTTAAATAACAGCGACCGTCAGCAATTAATAAAAATTAATACGGAAGGAACGGCAAATTTGGTAAATGCATGCTTAAATAATAAGATTGAAGCGTTTTGTTATGTAAGTTCCATTACCACAATTCAGAATACGGATATACATACGGGTTTGGATGAAAACATTTTTTGGAAAGCAAAGCCTAATCAAACAGCGTATTCAATAAGTAAATACATGGCCGAACAGGAAGTGTGGCGCGGTATGGAAGAAGGATTAAATGCAGTAATTGTAAACCCTGGAGTAATTGTTGGTCCGGGAAACTGGGATAGAGGCACAGGAAAATTATTTTCGGTAAGCAAAAAAGGCGTTAAATTTTATACTGAAGGTATTAACGCATTTGTTGGCGTAAAAGATGTAGCAGATGTAATGATTCAGTTGGTGGATAAAAAAATATTCGGTGAGCGGTTTTTACTGATTGAGAATAATTATTCTTTTAAATACATTCTAACTAAAATTCATGAGGCACTTGGCAAAACACCGCCAAAAATTAATGCCGGAAAAACTTTTTTAAAACTGGGTCAGTTTTTTACGTTTCTGTTACCCGAAAATTTGAAAATAAACGGTTCGATGATTGAAACATTGCTATCGAAAACAACGTATTCGAATCGCAAAGTTTGTGTAAAACTGAACTATAAATTTACTCCAATAGAAGAGTGTATTCAATTTACCGCGGCTGTTTATAAATAAGAGCGCGCAAAATCCTTATTAAGTAACTTATTATCAGTTTGTTAAAAAAACCATTCGTATTAAAAAAATTGGTTTTTGTATGTAAAATCTATATCTTAGTCTAATATTTTAATGTTTTATGCATATTGCAATTGCCGGTAACATCGGGTCAGGAAAAACAACATTAACATCTTTACTTGCCAAACACTACAAGTGGCATGCGCATTACGAAGACGCTGACGATAACCCTTATTTAAATGATTTTTATGAAGACATGCAGCGTTGGTCATTCAATTTGCAGGTTTATTTTTTAAACAATCGTTTTTCTCAAATTTTAGATATCCGTAAAGGAAAACACACTGTTGTTCAAGACAGAACTATTTATGAAGACGCGTATATTTTTGCGCCAAACCTTCATGCAATGGGCTTAATGACAACACGCGATTACGAAAATTATTTTTCGTTATTTAAGTTGATGGAAAGTTTAGTAAAGGCTCCTGATTTGATTATTTATTTAAGAGCATCCGTTCCAACTTTAGTTAAGCAAATACAGAAACGCGGACGTGATTATGAAAACTCCATTCGTTTAGATTATTTAAAACGATTAAACGAACGATACGAAGCATGGGCCTCTACATATGAAGCCGGAAAACTTCTTATTGTGGATGTAGATGATATTAATTTTAACGAGAGTAAAGAGGATTTAGGCAAAGTAATAAGATTAATTGATGGCCAATTAAACGGATTATTTAAATAAATTGAGCGAAGGAGCACATACAGAAGAAACGTTTTTTAAAAATCACTTTTTAAAAACAATTGAATCGCTTAAGGCTGATAACAACGTGTTGTTGGCTTATGACGGTGTGTTAAATGTAGACACCATTAGCCGTATCGAAACAGAAGTAGAAGAAAAAGTTACAGCACTTTCCATTCCTAAAGGTCCTTTAAAGAAAATATTTTTTATTTCAGTAGAAGCTTTACAAAACATGCTGATTCATGGCGGCAAAGACGCAAGCGGACATCAGCATAATTATTTTATTTTATCAAAGGGAACATCAAAAGTTGAAATTATTACAGCCAATATTGTTTCAAATACCAACATTAATAAACTAACGGCCGACGTAGAAAGGCTTAATTCTTTCGAAGATCCTGCTGCTCTTAAGACATACTACATGGAGCATCTTGAGAAAAACGAATTAAGTGAAAAAGGCGGGGCAGGCTTAGGCTTTATTACTATTGCCATGAAGAGTGGAAATAAATTAGGTTATGTTTTTGAAAAAATAAACGACCAACTCTCGTTATTCAGTCTGAAGTCAACAGTTAACTTAGAATAATTCTCTTTTTTTAATGTCACAGTCTGAAGGCGCCATACTTTTTTTAACGTCGTGGTATCCTGTTGATTCTAATTTAAATCATGGTATTTTCATTCGAAATCACGCCATCGCTTTGTCAAAATTCAGAAAAGTAGTTGTGGTTTACGCGTATAGCTCAGACCAGGGACCTCATTATGATATCCATCAATTAAAGATAAATGATAATTTAACGGAATACCGTATCCGATACACTAAGCCTTCGTTCAATTTAAAGCCGTTTTCTTCCGCAATCCAATACCTAAAGCTTAAAAAGGCGCATCGATTATTAATTGGTCAATTAAAAAAGCAAAAGATTAAAATCAGCGCCATTCAGATTAACGTAATTTTTCCTGTTGCTCTCGTAATGGATTTATATAAGGAAGCATTTTCAGTTCCGTTTACAGTCTTGGAACATTGGAGTGGCTATACTCCGCAAGATGGTAATTATAATGGAAGAACACTAAAACGAGTTACCGAAAAGTGTATCAATACTGCAATTAAAATCTGGCACATTTCGGACCCTCAAAAAACAGCTATGCTACAGCATGGTTTAAAAGGAAATTTCGAACTTATTTACAACGCTGTTGATGCGGATTTGTTTGTACCGGCGGTTAAACAAAATAAAAGAATAAAGTTACTTCATGTTTCTTCTTTGGTAGAGCGTGAAAAAAACATCTCAGGAACATTAGTCGCATTAAAATCATTGCAGGAAAAAGGTTTCGATTTTGACTTTACTGTTATTGGGGGAGAAAAGGAGGAGATGAAGGCTACCAAAGAATTGACCGATAAATTAAAATTAAAAAACATAGAATTCATTGGCATACAAAAACCGGAGGTTGTTGCACAGTATATGCAACAGTCAACCGCGCTGATTTTGTTCAGTCATTTTGAGGGAATGCCTGTAGTGGTATTAGAGGCGCTCAGCTGCGGACTGCCTGTTATTGCAAGTAAGGTAGGCCAATTACCTTACATTATAACAAATGAATTTGGTGTTTTAGTTGATGTAAATTATCAAGTGCAGTTAATTTCAGCTCTTGAAAAATTGCTTAGAAGCGAATATCAGTTTAATACTAAAGCCATGCGTGATTTCATAATCAAACACGCTTCTTTTAATGCTGTAGGAAAACAGATGAATGATTTTTATAATCTGAACGCTGAATAGCCCTCTACAAATTTTGTCAAATCAATAAACTGCTCAACACTCAATTGTTCCGGACGCTTCTGAAACAATTCATTCAACTGCTCATCCGAGATGGTAATAACAGCTCGAATGGAATTGCGAATTGTTTTACGGCGTTGGTTAAAGGTTGCTTTAATTATTTTTATAAATAATTCCTCATTACAAGGCAATTCTTTCCTGTTGTTTCGCTTTAATCGTATTACTGCCGATTTTACTTTTGGAGGCGGAGTGAAAACATTTTCGTGAACAGTAAATAAATATTCTATATCGTAAAATGCCTGTAACAATACACTTAAAATTCCGTAGGTTTTACTTCCGGGTTTTTCGGCAATGCGCTGCGCCACTTCCTTTTGAAACATTCCTACCACACAATCAATTTTATTACGGTTTTCTAATACCTTAAACATAATTTGTGAAGAGATGTTGTAAGGGAAATTGCCTATCACATTATATTTTCCGTTAACGATTTTTCCAATATCAAATTCAAGGAAATCGGCATAGTGAATATGACTAGCTGCAGAGGGATGATGTTCTTTTAAGTACGCTATCGATTCTTCGTCAATGTCGAGCGCGTAAAACTTGTCTTTTAGTTCTGTGATTAAGTATTTGGTGAGCACGCCGGTTCCCGGACCAATTTCAATAACCGGACTCGATTTGTCGCATTCCAATAACGAATCCACAATTTTTTTAGCGATGTTCTCGTCATTTAAAAAATGCTGACCTAAATGTTTTTTTGCTCTTACCGGTTGTGTCATGTTGTTTCCCGCCATTGAGGCGGAATTTCGCTTATGGTATTAATCTATAATTTCTAAAAGTGTTCTGAAGGCTGCAAATTTATCGGCATAACGTTGCTTAACATCAGCTTGTAAACGAGGAGCGTGCTCTTTTTGATAACGTTCAATATCACCCATGTCTAAAAACCGATATTGGAAAGAGTAGGTGTGTCCCTGATCATCCACATTCAGAACTTTCACAATCTGATTGTCAACGAAACATCCGGTTTTCATAACATCCGGAATGTGTTCTTCCTTCATGTATTTTAACCATTCGTCGTGCACATCAGCATCAATATTTACAGTAACGTTATAGATATACATTGGTTGTTTATTTATTAATTGATTACAAAACTACGCATACTTAAGCTGCCCATCTCCATACTTTCGTAAATATACGAAACCTGTTCACCTTTGTCTCTTAATCCTAAAATATATAACATAGGCAGGTAATGGTCGTTTGTAGGAATAGATAACAGCGCGCTTTTGCCTAATTTTTCATAATTGATTAATGCAGTATCATCGCCTTTATCAAGTAACTTCTTGACGGTACTGTCAAATTCAATAGCCCAATCATAGGCACTGTTCGGATTATTGAAATCTACCATTCCTAAATTATGTACAATATTTCCGCTTCCAATAATTACTACACCTTTATATCGTAAATAATTTAATTGTTTTGCTAATTCATAGTGGTAAGCAGCGGGCTTCGAATAGTCAATGCTTAATTGAAATACCGGAATGTCGGCAGAAGGATAAATGTGTTTAAGAATAGTCCACGCGCCGTGATCTAAGCCCATTTTATCATCTTCAGAAACGGAAGTGTAATTTACTTTTTGTTTTATTTCTTTAGCCAGTTCAGGAGCTCCGCTTGGTTCGTATTTTACTCTGAATAATTTATCCGGAAAACCACCAAAATCATAAATGGTTTTTGGATGTGGATTGGTTGACACATACGTACCTTTTGTTATCCAATGCGCCGAAATTACCAGAATTGCTTTTGGTTTACTGATGGTATTCCGGATAGTGTTTAGTTTTTTTGTAAAGGCATTATCGTAAATAGCATTCATGGGATTGCCATGTCCAATAAAGAAAGCAGGCATTTTTTGTGTGTATTCGGCTTTTTTTAATTCATCCAGCAAGGGCTGCGCACTGCTCACAATTGGAGTTGACATAATTAATGAAATTGTTTTTAAAAAATCTTTTCTATCCATTTTCTAAATTGTCTCCTCGTAAAATTCGGTAGCGTTTACGCGCTTCCACAACATATATACTTCCAGGATATTTAGTAAGTACCTCCTGATAAGCGGCTTTCGCTTTTTCAATGTCGTTTAATTTTTTCTCATATAATTCGGCCAATTTAAATTGCGCATCATCGCCATATAACTCATCGCTGTAAAATTTTAAAATATCAAGATACATGCGTTCTGCATCACTATATTTTCCAAGCTTAATAAATACTTCTGCTTTTTTATAGAGGATATCATCTCCGAGTGTGTGTTCAGGAAATATTTTATTGATGCTGTCCATTTCAGCTACAGCTTCATTGTATTTATGCTGTTGCAGTAATAAATCAGCTGCGGCAAAACGAGCTAATGGAGCCGCATTTGTATCAATGCCAATGGCATCTGTTATTATTAACGATAAATCAAGGGCGTCGTTTGCTATTAGTTTGGTTGTACTTCCTTTCAAAACATCACATTGAGATTTAGCCCATTTAAAGTCAGCGGCATAATAACTCAGTTTAGCATTCCTGAATTTCGCTTCTTGCCCTATTGGTTCTAATTTAAAATCTTTCTCAACCTGCGAGTAAAGTAATGAAGCATCCCAGATTAAATTTTTAAGTATCAAAATATCTCCTAATTGAATTTTAAATTGTGCGCGAGTTTGAGGGTCTAAACCCGGATTTGCCAATAAGGTTTCAATGTATTCAACTGCTGCGTCGGGTTTATTTAGTAAGTAAGCTTCCAGATTGGCAAGATTAGTAATTAAAAAAGTAGACAGATGGGTACCTTTATATTTATTCAGCGCTTCTTTAAAACGATTTTCAAGACTTATTAATTCTTCATTAGAGGGATTAGATTTTGTAGTTACAGACTGGTACTCACAATTAATTATATCTATGCAGGCAGCGTCATAATATCCTGAACTCACGCCTTTGTCAATAACATATTGAAAGCATTTTGAAGCAACATCGTATCGCTCATTGCTTAAACAGATTTTTGCAAGCTCATACAGGCGACGCCCATCTTCTTTTAATCGTTTATCAAGAGCTCTACTTTGAGTATAGGCACCTTCAAAATCTTTTTGTTGCTTTTGAATGAAAATTAAAAACTCGGCAAACACAACTTTGTCGGGATGTTGCTGAATTCGCTTTTGTAATTCTTGTTTTAACACAGGGTTTTTAAAACCACCTGTCTCATCATTATAACCTAAAGCGTTTTGGAGATACCCTTGTGCAGTGTAAATTTCACTTTCTTTAAATTCAATGGCGTCGAGGTATTCATTTATCATCGCTTTGAAATCGCCTTTGCGGCGATATACTTCAGCAATTTCATAATAGTATGGGTATTCAGGAGTTTGTTTTCGGCCTTTTAAATATGTTTCGATGGCAAGGTCGTATAATTTTTCTTCAATAAAAGTTGTAGCCAATGCATTTAAAAAGCTTTGTACCGGAATAACTTCTTTAATGGCTTTCTGATAATTTTCGTTTTCCTTTTTTGTATCGCCCTGATCGTGGTAAATTTTAGCAATATTGATATATAGGTTAGCGTTCTGAGGATTACGTTTAAGTTGTTTGCGTGTGATTTTTTCAGCTTCTTTATAATCTTTAGCTCCAATTAATCCTTTATAATAATAGACATACCATAAGTCGGGATTTTTGTCATAGAGTTTTTCAAAATACACATTGGCTTTTTCATATTCTTTTTGTTCGAGGAATTGAATTGCCAGTTTATCATCATTGTTTTTTTGCGCATGGGCTTGTAATCCGCCAAGCAGAAGCAGTATGATAATGTACTTATATACTAAGGAAATTCGCACAGTGTAATACAGGTAAAGTTACCTAATAAAAAACAAGGAAAAGAAAGGAGAGGTTAAAAATAATGTTAAGCAGATAAATTAATTCAGATTGAAGGTAAGATGAACTTCCTTTCCGTTTTGATTAAACTCTACTTTATCGGCCAGATGTTTCATTAAAAAAACGCCGCGTCCGTTAATCTTGTCGATATTATTTGGGTCGGTTGGGTCGGGTAAGCTATCGTAGTCGAATCCTTGACCTTCGTCACACACAGAGAAAGTGATTTTGGTGTCTTCGTTTTCAAATCCAATTTGAACAGATTTTTCAGGATTGCCTTTGTTGCCATGATAAATGGCGTTGTTTACTGCTTCTGTAACTGCTATTAAAATATTGCCGTAATTGTCTTCGTTTACGTTATATACTTCACAAACGTCTTCAATTAAACGTTCTACTAATCGTAAATTATCTGCAGATGATTCTATCTTTAATTTCTGACCTCTCGCCGGTATCATTTACTCACGTTGTTAAAATAATTATTTACTTTTTCTTTGTAAAAAGGTGTTAAACTTGGAGAAACCGTGTTTAACAGTTCCATTTCACGTTCTTTCATTCTTTTATACTCTAAAAACTGACTAGGGTTACTTAATTCTTGATTTTTTGCTTCATTACTTTTACGTTTTTCGTCCTGCTCGCGCTCTCTTTCTGCTTTTTCGCTTTCCAATAAACGCGATAAAATTTCTTGCTGACGCTTCATGGTTTCGTTTGTAATTTGCTTATTTACAATGTCTTTCTCAGTTTGTTCCATTAACTCAGCCAGATTTCCGCCCGGGTTTTGCCCCTTATTTTTCATCTGATCCATCATTTGCTGTAATTGGCGTCGTAAAGCTTCTTGTTGGGCCGCCATTTTTGCTAATTGTTCGGAGGATCCCGGCATCATGTTAATGCCATTCGGATTAGGCATGCCTTGCCCCATATTATTGCCTGGTTTTTGACCGGGCTTCTGTCCGGGTTTTTCTCCCGGCTTTTGCCCTTTTTCTAATGCTACTTTAAGTTTTTGTAATTGCTGATTTAGTTGTTGTTGCATTTGGCTCATGCTGGGTTGTCCGGATTTTGGTTTTTGTCCCTGCCCTGAATTTTTCGGATTTTTACACTTACCGCCGCCAGACGCCTTCATTTGCTGCTTCATCTGCATTTGCTTTTGCATTTGTTCAAGCGATTCATTTAATAACAGCGCAAGATTATTAATAGAGGTCATACTGCCTTGCATGCGCATTGCTGCTTCAGCTGACATGCGTTCGGCTAACGACTCAATCGTTTTCTTCATGTTGCTATTGATAGCACTTATTTCGCGGTTTACAATTGCCTCAATTTCGGGTGCGCGTTTGCTTAATGCCAGTAAACTGTCTTCAATAATTTTAGCATCGTCTTTCAGTTTCTTTTGTTGTTGTGGTATCTTAATGAATTGAGGATTATCTACACGTGTTTTAGGTAATGTTTTAATTAGTTCTTCCTGGGCGAAAGAAAGATTTAATAAATTTTCCAGAATTTGTCTGAGGGCCGAAGCATTTTCTTCATCCTGCTTTTCTTCCATTTGTTCCATAGCGCTTTCCATTTGCTTTTTCATTTCTTCCATTTTCTTTTGCGCATTTTTTTGCGATTTGGAAGCGCTTTTTTTGTTGTTTTTACTTAGCTCTTCGGAGCTGTTTTCCATTTCTTGTCTGGCTTCTTTTTGCTCGTTCTTTGTGTCGGGCATTTGATTAGGTTGTTCCAGTTCAGAATTTTTCTTCTCCAGTTCTTTCAATTCTTCTTGAAGTTTCTCAAATTCCTTTTTTATTTCATCCTGATCTTTCTTTAGATCATTCGCGTCTTTGTTCTTGCTGTCTTGATTTTTAGATTCATCCGTTTTGTTTTCGTTTTTTTCGTCCTTGTTATTATTATCTTTGTTTTTTTCGTCGCTGTTTTTGTTATCCTGATTTATATCGTCTTTGTTTTTACGATCGTCTTTTTTACCAGAAGTCTCTACTTTATTATCTTTTTTCTTTTCAGTTTCTTTATTAAGTTTTTCTTCTTTTTTTATCAGCTCATCCAGTTTATCAATAGATTGCTGAAGTTTTTGTTCAACTTCAAATTGTTTAAATGTTTCAAGTGCGCGATCGAGTTCTTTTTCAATGTCTTTATTGGTAAGTTTCATTTCCTCCAATTTTTGCTGAACCTGATTTTTATCGAGCTGTTCCATTAACTTCTGAAGCTCGTTAAACATCTTTTTCATTTCCGGAGTCATGACATTCTCAAACAATTTTTCTAATTGTTTCTGTTTTTCAACAATAGACTCATCCTGCTGCGAGTATTGATTTTGTTGCTGATTATTTAACTGATTTTCTTGTTTTATTTCATCAATTTTTTTCTCCAGGTTTTTTTGTTTGTTTAAAATGTCTTCCAGTTTCTTTTTCTCTTCCCATCCGAGTTGCTTTTTCTCATTCATTTTTCGGGTTAACTCATTTAACTCTTTTTGAAGATCTTTCGCTTTTTTAATGCTTTCGTCTAAATCTTTCTTTATTTCTTCATTGTTTTTCCCTGCCGCTTCATTAATTTCATCAATGGTAGGCGCTTTGAATTGCATAATTTTTGTTTTAGCCGGTTTTGATCCGTTTACACCATCATTATCCCAAACTTCAAAATAATAATCGATCTTATCACCTGGTTTTAATTCAAAGCGTGAAGCATCGAGAAAATAAAAATAAGGTTGAGCAACTTGATTTTTATTTACCCCAAGTAGATTTTCTCCGGAGTTTTGTTTGATATTACCGAGAGAATCGGAAGTGTAATGTGTGTATTTAAAAACCAATTTAGTAAATCCATAATCGTCTTTAATGCTACCGCTGAAGTAAATGTTTTTTGGATTTATCGAATCTAATTTTTCGTTTACATCAATGTAGGGAGTCTGGTCGGTAATTACATTAATTCCATAATTAACCGAATCGCCTTGATTACTTACAAATTGATTTTGTGTTTTGATGAAATATCCCGTGCTGCGGAACATTATTTTTGAGAACGAAAATTTATCGGTTGAATTTTTTCCTGCGTTTAAAGTGGTATCACTAAATCCTAGTACCAGGTTGTCAGTGTTTTTAGTATTAAACTCCCAATCAATTTTGGTTCCTTCCGGTACTTGAAGATCGCCACTGTTGCTTATGTTTTCATCTTTACGGTTAAGGTAGGCAGGGTATTTTAAATGCACATTAAATTGCATTAAGCTGGGTTTTGGCAGGACTTCTAACTCATACGATTTAGAATTAAATCCGGCAGCGCTTAAAACAAAAGGGGTTGATGTTTGTACGTTTTTGAAAGTGTAGGCAAATGAGATGTTGTTCTCTTTTTCGAGTTTAAATTCGTTGCCCTCAATCGTTATAAAAACCTCATTAGGAATTTCATTTCCGTTAAGTTTTAGTTTTAAAATAAAATCTTGCTGTTGTACAGCTTTGAGTTCGTTATTTTCAATAATAAACTGAAAAGGCGCTTCCGTTTCAAAATAGGTTTGATGATGAACTAAGCGGCTGGTGCTTTTAGTAATGATGTTTGGCCAAATGATGGCAATAACAATGGTTAAGAATACAGGTGGTAAAACATATTTAAGGTATTTTTTATTTTCGGCAATATTTACCGCAGCTGTAAATGGAATGGGTTTTAATTCATGCACTTTTTGCTGAATACTGGCCATTAGTAATTCATCGGAACCGCTAAGTTTCTTTTCACTTTGCAATTGTAAAACGTTTAGCAATTTATCTTGTACGTTTGAAAAATGAGTTCCAATAATGGATGCAGCTTCTTCATATGAGATAATTTTTCCGTGTCGATTTAATTTCGAAAGCGGGATGAAAACAAATTTTATGAGTACAAATAAACTGCTGCTTAAAAACGCATAGAATAAAATACTCCGAACGGTGGTACTGAATTCTCCAAGATATTCTAATAAAACAACCAGCAAATAAGCGCTAACTAAAAGCGCGGTGGAATAGAGGGCGCCTTTAATGAGTTGATTCTTGTAAAACTTGCGTATGAACTCATCCAGTTTATTAATTAATATGTTGCTGTTATCTGTCAATAAAAATATTCCTCTTTTAACGATCGTAGTTGCGATCTTTGTTAAGATGCAAAAAATAAGCGCTTTACACAAATTTAATCAATCGAAGTGTTAAAAAACAGAGGGGAAAACTTTTTACAAACATTAACAAAAAACCCCGAACATTTGTTCGGGGTTTCTTTTAGATCACAATTTCATCGCCGTCTTTATTCAGGAATTTAAATTCCATGAAACCAAAACTGGCCATTGGTTGAATTTCCATTTTTACATCATAGGCGCTCTTCCATTTTCTGAACAGGCTCTTCTTGAATAAGCTGCCTTTGGTGATATAAGCCTCAATGTAAGGATGAACGTTTAAGGTAAGCACCTTTTCGTTTTGTTCTTTAGATATGAACCGTAAGGTGTTTTCAATTTGATCTACAAACAATAAGCTTGGCTGAATTTTTCCGGTACCACCACAACTTGGACAGGTTTCCAGAACTTCCACATTCACCTCAGGGCGTAAACGCTGACGGGTAATTTGAATTAAACCAAATTTACTTGGAGGTAAAATATTGTGTTTTGCACGATCAGTTTTCATTTCCTCCTTCAGTTTTTCGTAAAGGAGTTTTCGGTTATCCTGATTGTGCATGTCAATAAAGTCAACCACAATAATACCGCCCATATCACGAAGTTTTAACTGGCGTGCCACTTCTATTGCAGCTTCCAGATTTACTTCCAGTGCATTTTGTTCTTGTGTGTTATCGCTTTTCGCGCGGTTACCGCTGTTCACGTCAAAAACGTGTAATGCTTCGGTGTGTTCAATCACCAAATACGCACCACTCTTCATGTGAACAGTTTTTCCAAATAAAGATTTGATTTGTTTTTCAATTCCAAACTGATCAAAAATCGGCACTTTGTTATCGTAAAGCTTTAAAATATTTTCCTTTTCAGGAGCAATAGTTTTAATATACGTTTTAAGGTCGTCGTAAATCTTTTTATCGTTAACATGAATAGAGTTGAACGATTCATTTAAAAAATCACGAAGAATAGCATTGGTACGGTCTACTTCGCCCAAAACGCGGTGAGGCGGTTCGGCGTCTTTTAATGTTTTATGACACAACTCCCAACGGTTAACAAGGTCATTAAGGTCGTTTTCGAGTTCGGTAACCGATTTACCTTCGGCTACTGTACGCACAATTACACCAAAGTTTTTTGGCTTAATGCTTTGCATTAAGTCTTTCAAACGGTGTTTTTCTTCAATGTTTTTAATCTTCGAAGAGACTGAAATTTTTTCGGCAAATGGAATTAAAACAATATATCTCCCTGCTAATGAAATTTCAGAGGTAATACGTGGTCCTTTGGCAGAAATAGGTTCTTTAGCTACTTGAACTAAAATTTGCTGACCGCTTTTTACAATCTCGTTGATTTTACCGTCTTTCTTAATGTCGGGTTCGTTTTTAAAATACATGAGGTTACTCACGTTTTGTTTTCCCGAACGCGTTTGCTCAACAAATTTATATAGCGATGAGGCCTGAGGGCCAAGATCGAGGTAATGCAAAAAAGCATCTTTTTCATATCCCACATCTACAAAGGCTGCGTTAAGTCCGGTCATAACCTTCTTAACTTTTCCAAAGTAGATATCGCCTACCGAAAACTTAGAGTTATTCTTTTCACGATGAAGCTCTATTAAACGCTTCTCGTTTAAAAGGGCTATAACAACTTCGCTAGGCGTGGAATTAATTACTAAATCATAATTCACGCTCTAAATATTTTAATTTATACAAATAACAAAAGGGGAAAGAAGATTAGCTTTTTCCCTTTTTGTTTTTAAAAATCTCTTATAAAGCACAACGTGCTTATAGATTATTTCTTCTTATGACGATTCTTTCTTAAACGCTTTTTACGTTTGTGAGTCGCCATTTTATGTCTTTTTCTTTTCTTTCCGCTTGGCATAATTTCTGTTTTTTTAAATTATTAATTCTTTAGTTGTTGTATATATTTTTCAATTTCTTCTCTGGCTAATGCATCATCTGTGCGATTTTTATACATCTCCAGCATTTCAATCGTTTTGTCTTTTTTGTCTGTTTGTTCATAAGCATCGGCAAGGTGTAAATAGGCTTCAATATAAGCTGAATCAATTTGTAATACCTTTTCAAATCGTCTGATGGCTTTATCCCATTGCTGCGACTTCACCGAAAAAAACGCAAAGTTTAATTGAAGTGTAACATTGTTGCTGTCTGTTTTTTCAATTTCACGCAACATGGTAATTCCCTTCATCGGATCCGGTGATCCTTCCACGTAACATGAAGCTAACATAATTTTAGCCTCTGTATTATTAGGTTCAAGTTTTAATCCGTTTTCGTAGCACCGTACTGCACTTAAATAAAGTGGACCTAATTCGTTTTGTTCTTTAACAAAGCGTATTGAGTAATAGTAGCGATCTCCGGCTTTAAACCATGTAACTGCCTGTTTACTTTCTTTAGCTTTTTCTTCGAAATAAAACGAAGCAACGTCAGGGCGTTTAAGTTTATCCCAGAAGTTAATTAAGCTATCAAGCCATTTAACCTTTTCCGGTCCATTCGCTTTCTTTAATAAACTTTCCTCATTTTGTTTTAACTCAGGGGATAAAACACTTCTGGCTGTTTTTACAAAGCTCTCAATTTTTTCGGATATAACCGCGGTTTCCTCACCGTTAGTTGTTTCCTGAACAGTTGGTTTTTTATTAACAAAAAATAAAAGAACGAATAAAACAACAGCCCCTACAATTAATAAAAGCTGTGTTTTTTTAATCTTAGTCATTTATTAGTCGTTGTTTTTTGGTTCCGGCTCAGCAACTTTTACATTCTTCTTTACTCTTTCAGAGAAAGTTTTGGCAGGTTTAAATGCCGGAATGTAGTGAGCGGGAATAACAACCGTAGTGTTTTTAGAAATGTTACGGCCAATTTTTTCGGCACGCTTCTTCACTACAAATGTTCCGAAACCTCTTAGGTAAACATTCTTACCTTCGATCATAGCGTTTCGGATTGATTTCATGAAAGCTTCTACTGATGCTTGTACAGCAATTTTTTCAATTCCTGTCTTCTCTGAAATCTCGTTTACGATGTCTGCTTTTGTCATTTTACAAAGTATTTAAAATCAATAATTTGAATTATCAAAAATGGAGGGCAAAGATAGTATTAAAATTAAAACCTAAAAATAATTAAGCAAATTTTATTTTAATTTGTTGTCTGATCATGAATTTTTTCGCCCAAAGGCTCCATAAATGGTATAAAATTAATAAGCGCGATTTGCCTTGGCGCCATACCAAAGACCCCTATAAAATATGGCTTTCTGAAATAATTCTTCAGCAAACTCAAGTAAATCAAGGACTTAGATATTATCTAAAGTTTACTGAAAAATATCCCGATGTAAAAAAACTGGCTGGTGCTCCTGAAGATGAAGTTTTAAAACTTTGGCAGGGATTGGGATATTATTCGCGCGCCAGAAACCTGCAGATTGCCGCAAAATTTATAGTAAATGAGCAAAAAGCAAAGTTTCCAACCGACTTTTTAAGCATAAAAAATATGAAAGGGGTGGGTGATTATACCGCAGCTGCTATCTCAAGTATTGCTTTTAATCTGCCTCATGCGGTGGTTGATGGAAATGTATACAGAGTCCTTAGCCGTGTTTTCGGGGTGCATGAGGCAATTGACTCAACAAATGGAAAGAAATATTTCAAAGAGTTGGCAGCTGAACTTTTAGATACATCAAATCCGGGCGATTATAATCAGGCAATAATGGAATTTGGAGCAGTGTATTGCAGACCTGTTAATCCGGATTGTCCTAATTGTATATTTAGTGATAAATGTGTTGCATTTAAGAGTAATGAAGTTGAACAACTTCCGATAAAAGCAAAAAAGACAAAAGTCCGCAATCGCTATTTTAATTATATAGTGATTAATACAAAAGACAGCTTTTTTATCAGAAAACGAACCTCTAAGGATATTTGGGAAAGTTTATACGAATTTGAATTAATTGAAACCGAAATATTACATGATGTAGAAAAGCTTTTTCTATTAAAAAAATTTAAGCAATTGTTTAATTCATATGATTATAGAATTACTGAGGTAAGTAAGGTATATAAGCATGTTCTGTCGCATCAGCATTTATATGCGCGATTTATTTCCGTTAAAGTTGAAAATAAGTTTAGTAATACTAAATTAAATAAAGTGAAAAATAATCAACTCGGAAATTACGCCTTTCCTCGTTTAATAGAAAAATACCTAAAAGAAAGTGATATCTTAAAATAATTTCTATTTTTGGTATAATTATTGATTAACCTCTGGTATGAAAAAACTATTATTATTATTATCTCTGGGAAGTGTAATTACCCTTAACGCTCAGAAATTTGCCGATTTAGGTAAAGAAAAAACATCTGTAGTAACCTTCTATTCTAAGTCTCCACTAGAGGATATTGAAGCTGTAAACAACGAGGCAGCTTTTATTTTGGACGCTACTACTGGTGATTTGCAGTCGGTAATCCGAATGAAGGCATTTAAATTTAAAAATGCTTTAATGGAAGAGCACTTCAATGAAAATTATGTTGAATCAACAAAATATCCGGTTGCACAGTTTAAAGGAAAGATTAACGAGAAAATTGATTTATCCAGCGATAAGGAACAAAAAGTGACTGCAACAGGAAAGCTTGATTTACATGGAGTGATAAAAGATGTAACAATAGAAGGTGTTATTGTTAAGAAAGGTGATAACCTTTTATTATCCGGTAAATTTCCAATCAAAATCGCCGATCATAACATAAAGGTACCTTCTTTATATGTTAAGAATATTGCTGAAGTGGTAGATGTGAATTTCAACTCTACTGTAAAGCCTTATGTAAAGAAATAACACTAATGTTTTAATAACGAATTTCAAAGAACGGCCCGGCCGTTCTTTTTTTTATTTATATTTGAATTCAAATAAGTTAGAAATATGAAAAAATTATTACTGTTTTCAGCTCTATCAATTTCAAGTTTTGTTTTTGCTCAGGATGATTTGTTAAGTTTGGTTAACGAGGGTAAAGAAAGCAAACACGAAAAAGTGTATGCCACATTTAAAACTTATAAACTGGGTAATGCACATTCAATCGAAACTGTAAAAAAACAGCATTTAGATTTCAGAATTTCTCACCGATTTGGAAACGTTTACAATTCAGCCTTAGAGCCAAATGCTTTAAATGAAGCAGCGCATACTTATTTTGGTTTCGATAACGCCAGTGATATTCGTTGGTCGTTTGATTATGGAATTACCGATAACTTAACTGTTGGTATTGGCCGCAGCCGTTTCCGTGAAACGTATGATGCCAGTGTAAAATGGCGCCCGTTCACACAAACGGAAGATTTTCATATGCCTTTATCCATTGCGTTATTCGCTGATTTGGGTTACACCTCCATGAAAACAGCTCAGTTATATTCAGGCGTTAATAAAAATTTTGAAACAAATGAATTACACCGAGTTAACTACTTTGCTCAATTAATTATTGCAAGCAAAATTACCGAATGGCTTTCATTAGAGTTACTCCCATCTTATTTACATCGTAATTATATCCGTCAGAGCATCAATTCTAACAACAAGGCTGAAGATACCAACGGATTATTTTCTCTTGGATTTGGTGGACGCGTAAAAATTACTAAACGTATGTGCTTAATTGGAGATTATTTTTATAATTTCTCGCCTTATTTTCAAAATAACACATCAGCTTTTAATCCCCTTGCTTTAGGATTTGAGTTAGAAACAGGCGGTCACGTGTTTAGTTTGTTTTTTACAAATGCTCCTGCATTAATTGAAAACAGTTTTATTCCGTATACTTCTGATACCTGGACTAAAGGTCAAGTGAAGTTCGGATTCTGTATTTCTCGTACTTTTGCACTTTAATATTTAAAAAATGATTTTCACGGCTTTGTTTTATCATAAACTTACTGCTGTTTCATACGAGCCCATTTTCCAGAATCATCTTTTAAAGCCCATTCATAATGGAGCGATATTTAACTCTTCACAACATTTGATATGGCCATCTGTAGTGTTGTTTTTGGCCGTTTGTTTTTTGATACTTTTAAAAGTAACAATGCCTTCGCGCATATTGCGTGTATTAAACGCTGCTTATAGTTTACAAGTAGCGCGACAAATTGAACGCGAGAATTACGGACCTTTTAAACGCCTATCTATAATACTTAATTTGGTATTTGTTTTGGTTACAGCTTTTTTGATTTACAAACTCAATCAGATTTTTGGAGCTATTTTAAACGAATCGTCAGGGTTGGTTCAGTATTTATTTTTTGTTTCAGTAATTATACTGGCTTACGCCTTAAAATTTATTGCACTAAATCTCATTTCATTTGTTACGCAAACAAGTCAAACCATTGGCGAGTACATTAACAGTACCCTCATCATCAATCAGTCAATCGGTGTCATACTTTTGCCGGTAATGATATTGGCTGAACTATCGCCATTAAATCCAATTTGGTTGATTTTCCCTTCAATTCTTTTTATCGTTTTAGGTTATTTTTTTAGGCTCTACCGGGGTTTTTTGTTTTCAGGGGTAGAGCAGGGCATGGGGATTTTTCAATTATTTGTTTATCTTTGCGCTTTAGAAATTTTGCCTTTACTGGTATTTATCAAGTTTTTAGTAGTTAAATTTTAATTCTATGGCAGCTAAGAAAACCAAATCAAAAACTGCATCTAAAAAAAGCAGTAAAGTTGGTAAGTCAAAAAAGTTGAAGGCAAAAGTCGGTAAGGCCGCCAAGAAATCAGCCACAAAAGCTAAAACAAAGAAGCCGGTAAAAAAAGCAATTCCTTCCAAGGTAAAAAAAGCAGCGGTAAAAAAAGTTGTTAAAAAGACGGCTCCAAAGCCGGTAAAAAAAGCAATTACAAAAACTTCAAAGGCAGTTAAAGTAGAAAAGCCTGTTAAGCCTGCAAAAGTGGCGAAAACCGTTGAGGAAGTTGTAGTTAAAAAGGAGCGTAAAAACGCAAAGCAACCTTTGTATGTTCCGCCGCCATTGCCGGTAATTGAAGTCAGCAATTTCCCCAAAAATAAGGTAAAAAACATTTTGGTTTCACAACCAAAACCCGATAACGACAAAAATCCTTATATTGAATTAGGTCGTAAATATTCTTTAAATATTAATTTTCGTCAGTTTATTAAAGTTGAAGGATTAAGCGCAATGGATTTTCGTGCACAACGCATCGATATTTTGGCACATGGAGCTGTTATTCTTACCAGTAAACTTTCGGTTGATCATTTTTTCAGAGTGTGCAACGAAATGCGCATCACTGTTCCTGAGACGATGAAATACTTCTGTATTAATGAGCAAACCGCTTATTACTTACAAAAATATATTCAGTACCGTAAGCGAAAAATATTCTTTGGTCATGGTACTCTTTTGGATCTGGTTGATGTAATCAGAAAGAATAAAGACGAGAAATTTTTGTTACCTTGTTCTGATGTACATAAAGAGCAGATTGTTGACTTTTTGGACGAACTAAAAATCTCCTATTCAAAAGGTATTTTTTACAGAACGGTTTCAGCTAATTTATCGGATATTAAAAACTTATCGGAATATGATGTTTTGGTGTTTTTTACGCCTGCAGGAATACGTTCGTTAAAGCAAAATTTTCCAAATTTTAAGCAGGGCAATACCCGTATTGCTGCTTTTGGTCATGCAACTGCACAAAACGTAAAACAATTAGGATACCGTTTAGATATTTTTGCACCAAACCCTCAGAATCCTAGTATGAGCGGAGCTTTGGATGCGTATATTAAAGAATCAAATAAACGTTAAGCCCACACCTTTGTTCCCTCTGTACAATTAGTACAGATGTCAATTTCTTTTCGTGATTTTAATATTGATTTTCTGAAAGAAGTATACTTTTCTGAAAACCATACTTCTTTAAATGAAATTTGTTTTAAATCACCCAGTTGATGTTTCGCATCCTTGTCAAAACAACATGGTACAACTAAACCATCCCAGGTAATAACGCAGCCGCTCCACATGCGCCAGCACTGATTTAATAATTTATTTTTTATTTGCCATTTTCCATTTGGCATTTGTTTGTAGCGCGAATATTTTTCCAGGGTTGGAATAAGTTCGTTTCCATTTTCAAAATCGTAAACCTGTGCAGTTTTTAGTTTTACTTCATCCACTCCAAGTTCATTGGCAAGTTTGTTTACATCGTTTATCTGATGCTGGTTAGGCTTTACAACTAAAAATTGAAAAACAACATAGGGAGTTTTACTGTTTAATTGTTTTTTCCATTTTAAAATATTTTTGGTGCCTTCAATAACTTTAGATAATTGTCCGCCAATACGGTATTGCTCATACGTTTCCTGAGTGGTGCCGTCAATAGAGATGATGATTTTATCTAAACCGCTTTCTATTGTTTTTTTAGAATTTTCATCATTCAGGTAATGCGCGTTAGTACTGGTAATAGTGAAAATATTATTGCTAGAGGCGTAATGCACCATTTCTAAAAATTGTGGATTTAAGTAAGGTTCGCCCTGAAAGTAAAAAGTAAGATTTACGAGCGTACTTTTTTGTTCATTAATCAGTCGTTTAAAAAAATCCGGATTCAACATACCGGTGTTTCTGGTGAACTGTCTTAGTCCGCTTGGGCATTCGGGACAACGTAAATTACAACTTGTTGTTGGCTCAATTGAAATGCTGATAGGTAGGGAATTTAAAAACGGTTTTTTATAAACTCTTGAAAAGTAATAGGATATGAGCGAAAAAAAAGCGTTTTTCAGTTTTTTAAAAGTTAATTTACGAAGTATAAAACGTGTTTCTTTCACTGCTTATTTTTCAAATTTACAAATTACAGCCGGCAAAACTATAAAACCCTAAAAATTCAATTTGTAATTCAAATTTTAACATTCGTTGGCAACCCTTATTTAGAATTAGTATAAATTAGCAATTATGTTAAAAAATTTAACTTTTTACGATTTAGATCTCGTTTCTTCTGCTAAATTTGCGCCATTTAACTGTCATTAAAGTGTCATTAAACAAACAACAAACAAGGATTTCTTCCTTCTCAAATATGTATAGCCGTATGTTTCATTTTTCTTTCAAATCTTTGCTGGGTGCAGCAATGATGTTGGTACTTTTCACAAGCAACATCAGCGCCCAGGACGGAGCGAAATTATTTAAGCAAAATTGCGCGGTATGTCACGCCTCTCATACCGATCAAAAATTAACCGGTCCTGGTCTTAAAGGTATTTTTGACCGTGCTCCAAAAGGAGACTGGTTAAAAAACTGGATTCTAAACAACGAAAAGTTGATTAAGTCGGGTGATGCTTATGCTAACAAAATTTACAACGATAACGGTAAAGCAGCAATGACCGTATTTGAAGGTCAGTTGAGTGATAAAGATGTTGATGCAATAATCGCGTTTTTACAAGCTCCGTTACCTGAGCCAAAAGGCCCTTCAGCTCCTGTTGCAGGTGCACCTGTTGCCGGTGGTGAGGTTATATCCGGTATCGATCCGCTTTATTTGATTTTAACAATCGTTGTTGTATTAGCAATTTTAATCACAACATTACGTAGCGTACGTACATCATTACAAAACACTGCTAACCGCAGCGAAGGTAAAGCAGAAAACCCTGAGATGACTTTCTGGGAAGAAGCAAAAGGTTGGATTAGCGGCCACCGCCGATTAGTTGGTGTGTTTTGCATCATTTTAGGTTTTGCAGGTATGAAGAGCTGCTGGGATGCTTGTTATGATATTGGTGTTTATTACGATTGGGAGACACAAAAAGGTTATCACCCTGATCAGCCAATTAAATTCTCTCACAAAATCCACGCCGGTGATAACGAAATTGCTTGTCAGTATTGTCACTTCTCAGTTGAGAAATCACGTCACTCCGGAATCCCAACAGTTAACATTTGTATGAACTGCCATAAAGGAATTCAGGAAGGCCCGACTACAGGTAAAGAGGAGATAGCTAAAATTTATGCTGCAGCTGGTTACGATCCTTCAACAGGAAAATACGATGATTCAAAAGCAAATCCAATTAAATGGATAAAAGTTCACAATTTACCAGATCACGTTTACTTTAGCCACCAGCAGCACGTTGTGGTTGGTAAGCAAGATTGTGCTAATTGTCATGGTGATGTAAAATCAATGGGTACAATTGAGCAAAAGAATCCATTAACCATGAAATGGTGTATTGAGTGTCATCGCAAAACAGAAGTAGCAATGGAAGGAAATCCATACTACGAGCGTTTACACAAAGCATTAAAAGAGAAATATAAAGGCCAGTACGATGTTAAGTTTACCGTTGATAAAATTGGTGGACTTGAGTGTGCAAAATGCCATTACTAATATAAACCAGTACTAACCGAATTTTATAGATGTCTATGTCAAAAAAATACTGGAGAGGATTACCGGAATTAACCGAAAGTCCTGAGTTTTTACAGCAAAGCAAAAACGAATTTGCTGAACCTCTTCCTATCGATGAATTCCTTAATGAAGAGGGAGCTAAATCAAACGGTACCAGCCGTCGTGATTTTTTAAAGGTGATGGGCTTTTCTACAGCCGCAGTTGCATTAGCAGCTTGTGAGACTCCTGTAAACAAAGCTATTCCTTACGTAGTAAAGCCTGAAGAAGTAACACCTGGTGTTGCTAACTTCTACGCTTCAACTTTTTACGATGGGCATGACTATGCTTCCGTATTAGTAAAAACACGTGAAGGTCGCCCTATTAAAATCGAAGGAAATGAACTTTCTAAGGTGTCAAATGGCGCAACTAGTGCGCGTGTTCAGGCTTCTGTTTTAAGTTTATATGATGGAGCACGTTTAACCGGTCCATTGGCAAAAGGAACTTCCACAACCTGGAAAAACGCTGATGATTCAATTGCTAAGGCATTATCTTCAGGCGAAATCAGATTATTAACCTCTTCTATTATCAGCCCATCTACAAAGGCTGTAATAGCAGAGTTTACTGCTAAGTTTCCAAACGCGAAACATGTTACTTATGATGCAGTTTCTTATTCAGCGTTATCAAGTGCAAATAAAAATGTATTTGGCAAATCAGTAATTCCTTCGTTTAACTTCAATAAATCAAAAATTATTGTTGGCGTTGCGTGTGATTTCCTTGGAACCTGGTTAAATCCAATTGAATTTGCTAATCAATACAGTAAAACGCGCAAAGTATCAAAAGAAAATGCTGAAATGAGTAAGCATTATCATTTCGAAGCAAATTTATCACTTACAGGGGCTAACGCAGATTACCGTTACATGGTTAAGCCTTCTGAATTTGGTAAAGTAGTTGTTTCATTATTTAATCAGGTTGCATCTGCAACTGGTAATGCTACTGTTTCCGGAGATACAAAAATCGGAAATGCAGATGCTGATAAAGCAATTGCGAAAGTTGCAAAAGAATTAGTTGAAAATAAAGGTAATTCAATTGTTGTTTCCGGAGTTAACGAAGACGGAATCCAAACCTTAATTGCTGGCATCAATAAAATGTTAGACAATTATGGTAAGACAGTTGATAACGTTAATCATTTTAATTTAAAACAAGGTAACGATAAGGATTTTACAGATTTAGTAGCTGATATGAGTGCAGGTAAAATTGCAACCTTATTAACTTACAACTGTAATCCTGTTTACACTGCTCCTGCTTCTTTGAAGTTTGCTGATGCTTATAAAAAAGTAACCACTAAAGTTTCTTTTTCTCAAGTATTAGACGAAACTTCTCAAATGGCAGATTTTGTTTGTCCTGATCATAATTATTTAGAGTCTTGGGGCGATGCAAATCCAAAAGCAGGGCATTTCAGTTTACAACAGCCTACAATCAATCCAATTTTCAAAGCTCCACGTTACGAAGGTACACGTCAGTTCCAGGATACATTGTTAGCTTGGGCAGGTGTTAAATCTTCTTTCTATAACTATTTACAAGCATACTGGCAAAATCATATTTTCCCTCAACAAGGAAAATATTTGGATTTTGCTTCTTTCTGGGCACATACTTTACACGATGGTGTATTAAAAGTAAATCTTGCTAAAGAAACTCCTGCTGTTGTAATGGCAAAAGATTCTACCGGAATGCCAATTATGAGCGGAGTTGCCGCTGCTATTGCAGAAGTTTTAGATACTAATAAGGTGCCTGAGGTGAAACCAACTCCTGTTAAAGAAGCAGTAGTTGTTACTGAAACTTTGCCTACACCTGATTATAATAAAGCTGCTTCTTCTGCCACTTCATTAAAAGGTGGCGCATTCGAATTAGCTGTTTATGAAAAAATAGGATTAGGAAACGGAAATCAAAGTAATAATCCATGGTTAATGGAATTGCCTGATCCGATTTCAAAAGTAACTTGGGACAATTATATCACCATGTGTCCTGAAGACGTAAAAGCATTAGGTATGAATGAAATGTTACGTCAGGATATTGTTGGTAGCATTGCTACACTTTCAGTTAACGGTGCAACAGTTAATGTTCCTGTTTTACCACAACCAGGTCAGGCTAAAGGAACAATAGGATTAGCACTAGGTTATGGACGAAATGCAGAAACATTAAAAATTGCGAATGGTGTTGGTGTAAACGCATTCCAATTCCTTAACGTATCAAACGATAACATTTTAGCAATTGCTCCATCTGTTTCTATAACCAAAACAGAAGAAACACATAATTTCTCTGCTACTCAGATCCAACACACAATTATGGGTCGTGAAGAGGCAATTTTACGAGAAGTTTCATTAAAAGAATTTAAAGAAAAAGATAAAGAGGTTTGGAATCCTTCTGCAGTAATGCATACGCATACAGGAGAGAAACATGTGAATGAAATTGATTTGTGGGATCAGCATGAGCGCTTAAACCACAAATGGGGATTAACCATTGATATGACTTCTTGTATTGGTTGCTCAGCATGTGTTGTAGCGTGTGGTGTTGAAAATAACGTGGCTGTTGTGGGTAAAGAAGAGATTGGAAAAACCCGCGATATGTTCTGGTTACGTATTGACCGCTATTACAGCTCAGACATGACCAAAGAGAAAGCTGCAGAAGAGCATATTGGTTATAAGCAAATGAATTTAGATATGGAAACTCCTTCAAATAATCCGAAGGTTACTTTCCAGCCAATTATGTGTCAGCATTGTAATCACGCACCTTGTGAAACTGTATGTCCGGTATTAGCAACCAGTCACAGTACAGAAGGTTTAAATATGATGACCTACAACCGTTGTATTGGTACTCGTTATTGTGCTAACAACTGTCCGTTTAAAGTGCGTCGTTTTAACTGGTTTAACTATAACGCTAACGAATGGTTTGCAAGCAATCCTGCTCAGCAAGAATTAGGACGTATGGTATTAAACCCAGACGTAGTAGTAAGAAGTCGTGGTGTAATGGAAAAATGTTCAATGTGCCAGCAGCGATTACAAGCTGGCAAATTGGAAGCGAAAAAAGCAGGTGCTCCAATAGTTGACGGCGCTATAAAAACAGCTTGTCAGCAAGCATGTCCTACCAACGCCATTATGTTTGGTGATCTTAATGATGAAAATTCAGAAATTGCTAAATGGAGAAACGATAACAGAAATTATTTCTTGTTAGAGGAACTTGGGGTTAAGCCAACCGTTTCTTATATGGTAAAAGTAAGAAATCAGGAAGAGGCTATGATTCATGAAGAAGCTCACCACGGTGGTGCCAATCATGAAGAAAAGCACAAAGAACATAAAGAAGAAAAACACGCATAATATTAATCACATTAAATAAAAGATATGCACGCAGAATCAGAAATCAGGGAACCGTTAATTTTAGGTAATAAGAATTACCGACAAATTACTGATGACATTATCGCTCCTATTGAAGGAAAAGCTGCAAGAGGATGGTATGTACTTTTAACCATTTGCGCTTTAACATTCTTATGGGGAATTGGTTGTTTAGCCTACACAATAGGTGTTGGTATCGGAGCATGGGGCTCTAATAACGCTGCCGATTGGGCTTGGGATATTACCAACTTCGTATGGTGGATTGGTATTGGTCACGCTGGTACATTAATCTCTGCCGTATTATTGTTATTCCGTCAAAAATGGCGTATGGCAATTAACCGTTCTGCAGAGGCCATGACCATTTTCGCTGTATTATGTGCGGCTATTTTCGTAACGCTTCACACAGGACGTCCATGGTTAGATTATATGTTATTCCCTTTACCAAACCAATTCGGTTCATTGTGGCCTAACTTTAACTCACCGTTATTGTGGGACGTTTTCGCGGTATCAACTTATGCTACGGTATCAATCGTATTTTGGTACATCGGTTTAATTCCTGATTTCGCAATGATTCGTGACCGTGTTATTAAGCCTTGGCAAAAAAAGTTTTACGGATTATTATCTTTTGGATGGGGCGGAAGTGCACGTCACTGGAGCCGTTTTGAAGAAGTATCTTTAGTACTAGCAGGTCTTTCAACTCCGTTAGTATTCTCCGTTCACTCTATTGTATCTTTCGACTTTGCTACATCTGTTGTGCCTGGTTGGCATACTACAATCTTCCCTCCTTATTTCGTATCTGGTGCGGTATTCTCAGGTTTCGCAATGGTATTAACTTTGATGTTAGTAGTACGTAAAATCTATAAGTTAGAATCTTACTTAACGATTAAGCACATCGAGTATATGAACATCGTTATAATTGTAACTGGTTCAATAGTAGGTGTTGCATACTTAACTGAGTTATTCATTGCATGGTATTCAGGTGTAGAATGGGAACAATACGCATTCTTAAATCGTGCAACAGGTCCTTTAGCTTGGTCATACTGGGCTATGATGACATGTAACGTTATCTCTCCACAGTTATTCTGGTTCAAGAAAATCCGTACTTCAATTGTTGCTACATTCTTATTATCAATTGTAGTTAATATTGGTATGTGGTTCGAGCGTTTCGTAATTATCGTTCCAACGTTATTACGTACTTTCCTTCCTTCAACATGGAATACCTATACACCATCATTTATTGATATTGGTATTTTTATTGGAACTATCGGTATGTTTGGAACTTTCTTCTTGTTGTTCTCACGTTACTTCCCTGTTATTGCTCAGGCTGAGTTAAAAACTATCTTGAAACAATCAGGTGAAGCACAAAAGAAAGAAGCAGCAAGTCATTCACACGCTCATTCACACGCACACTAATAAAAAGATATTTTAAAAGATATGGCAACTAAACAAATTATACACGGTGTTTTTGGCGACGAAGTGCCAATGATGGAAGCCTGTAAAAAATTACGATCAGCAGGTATTCGCGTAAAAGATGTGTTTTCTCCTTTCCCTGTACACGGATTAGATCCTGTGATTGGTGTTCCGAGAACACGTTTGGCAATATGTGCTTTTATTTACGGAATTACCGGTACTAGCTTAGCTACATTGATGATGTGGTATATGATGGTTCACGATTGGCCAAATGATATTGGTGGTAAACCAAATTGGGCATATTACTTTAATATTCCTGCGTTTATTCCAATTACATTTGAATCAACTGTATTCTGTGCTGCTCACGGTATGGCATTAACATACTTGTTGCGTTGTTGGTTAGTTCCGGGCGCAAAAGCTAAAAACCCAGATCCTCGTACAACTGATGATAAGTTTTTAGTTTATCTTGAACTTAACGATGAGCAAGCGAAAAAAGCAGATGCTATATTAAAAGAAAACGGTGCAGAAGAGGTAAATTACAAAGGAACTTTACATATTGAACCGGCTTATTAATTGACAAAACATTTTGTTTAATATGAAACTAAATTATAAAAACCTAAAATCAATTTGTAACGGTGTGGCTATTGCGGCAGTGTTAGTTGGTTTTACAGCTTGTGGAAAAAAAGATGCAAATAGTCCGGGTGTTGAATTTATGCCTGACATGTATCGTTCTCCTTCAGTGGAGGTATATGGCACAAGTGTATTTAACGGAGATACAATTTATTCTCAACAATTTTTGCCTGTAAAAGGTACAATTGCTAGAGGATATATGCCTTATGTTTATCCAAACACTACTGAAGGATATGAACAAGCAGGTTTATATTTAAAAAATCCGATTGCTTTAAACACTAAAGTTTTAGCGGACGGTGAAGTGCTTTATGGTAAATATTGTGTTCACTGTCATGGTGCAAGTGGTGCAGGTGATGGAAAGGTTGGCGGTAAACTGCCTGGTGCTCCTCCTGCTTACAATGGCCCATTAAAAAACTTATCTGAAGGCAAAATTTTCCATTCTATTACTTATGGAAAAGGTTTAATGGGTAATCATGGAAGCATTTTAACTCAGGAAGAGCGTTGGAAACTGGTTCATTACGTTCAAAAGTTACAAGGACCTAAAGAAACTGTTCCTTCTGATTCAGCGAAGACAGCTCCAGCTGAAGTTAAAGATGTAAAAAAAGAAGAAACTAAAACAACTCATTAATTAATTCATAGATATTATTAATATGAATACTGATAAACTACAATTTACAATCCCCTCTAAAGCCAAAATGGCTTCGTTCATTTTGATGGCTATTGGATTGATCTCCATTATCGCGATGTTTATGATGGACACAAACGAAGACCCTGAATACAATCATAATCGTGCTTGGGCAAATGTGTTCTCTAGTGCTTTTTTCTTTATGGGAATTGCTTTAGCCGCCGCGTTTTTCTTAGGCTTACAGTATGCAGCTGAGGCTGGCTGGGCAACAACAATTAAGCGAGTTATTGAAGCAGTAACCATGTATCTTCCTTGGGGATTAAGTTTCCTTATGTTGTTTTTTATTGTAAGTCAGTTACACTTAAATCATTTTTATGCATGGATGGATCCTACTGTAGCTGAGCACGACCCAATCGTTGCTGGTAAAATGGGTTATTTTGGCGCATTTTGGTGGATTAGAACCGTATTATATATGGTAGCTTGGGTATGGTTTACATTCAAGTTACGTAAAAATTCTATTGATGCAGATAAACTTGATATTGATGTAAATAACAGTTACCATTGGAAAAACGTTAAGCTAGGCGCTTGGTTTATGGTTGTGTTTGGAGTAACATCTTCTACATCTGCATGGGATTGGTTATTGAGTATTGATATTCACTGGTTCTCTACTTTATATGGATGGTATGCGTTTTCAGGAATGTGGATTAGCGCTATGGTTACCATTACTATGTTAATTGTTTGGTTAAAGAAATTAGGATATCTTGAATTCGTAACTGAAAGTACTGTTCACGATATGGGTAAATGGATGTTCGCGATTTCTTTCTTATGGACTTATTTATACTTCTCTCAATTTATGCTGATTTGGTATTCAGATATTCCTGAAGAGGTAATTTACTTCCAAACACGTTGGGAAAGCTATAAAGCATTAATGTGGACGGTTTTATTTGTGAATTTTGCTTTTCCAATGGTAATGCTAATGAGCAGAGACAGCAAACGCAATTTCTTTTTCTTAATTTTTGTGGGAACAATTATTCTTGTTGGTCACTTCTTAGACGTAATCATGATGGTTATGCCGGGTACAGTAGGGCATCACTGGACAGGTTTAAGCTGGATGGAGTTTGGAACCTTCTTCTTCTTTTTAGGTTTATTCATTTATGTAGTATTAAATGCATTAACAAAAGCGCCATTAAGAGTGAAAAATCACCCTTACATTGACGAGAGTTTACATCACTCCATTTAATAATATATAATTAAGAAATCCAAAGTTTAACAGAATTAAAAACTATATAAAATGAAACTTCTAGTTCTATTAGCCATCGTTCTTCTGATAATTGCAGGACATCAATTATTAAGAATTATCGAATTATCAAGAGGTTTAAAGAAAACCAAGGAATGGCAGGTAACAGACGCCGATAATAATATGATGGGTAAAGGTATGATCACCTTTGCTATATTATTCTTCTTATTTTTCTTCTGGCAAATTAATAGCTGGATGGATAATACGTTGCCGTCTGCGGCATCTGAGCACGGAGAGAAATATGACTTATTATGGGACGCAAATATTTATTTAGTTTCGTTCATTTTTTTAGTAACAAATTTCTTCTTGTTCTACTTCGCATTTAAGTATCGTGGAAGTAAAAATTCAAAAGCGGTTTATTATTCTCATAACAATAAATTGGAAATGTTATGGACAGTAATTCCTGCTGTAGCTTTAGCATTCATTATTATTTTCGGACTAAAGTACTGGAATGAGATAATGTCAAGTTCCAAAGACGAAAAAAAGGTGGTTTTAGAATTGTATGCTAAACAATTCGATTGGACGGCGCGATTTCCTGGCAAGGACGGCAAGTTAGGTTCAACTGATTTTCGACAAATTGGTGGAACCAATTCTGTAGGTTTAGATACAGCCGATGCAACCGGATATGACGATATTCTTGTTAAAAATGAGTTTCATATTCCAGTAGGTCGAGAGGTAGAAATGTTTATGCGTTCACGCGATGTAATTCACTCTGCTTATATGCCTCATTTCCGTGCACAGATGAATTGTGTTCCAGGAATGGTTACTTCATTTAAATTCAAACCAACAAAGACTACTGCTGAAATGCGTCAGGATCCTTACGTTAAGCAATTAATGGCAGGTATTAATAAGAAAAGAGCTGAAACAGGACAAGAGCCGGTTGAATTTGATTACGCATTATTATGTAACAAAATTTGCGGAGCTTCTCACTTCAACATGCAAATGACTATTATTGTTGAATCTGAGAAAGATTATAACGAATGGTTATCAAAACAAAAAGCAGTTAAATCCGTTGCATCTAAATAATAACTTTACTAATATTTAATATAAATAAACATGGGATCTACACATACAGCAACAGCACTAGAACACGAGCATGCTACTCATCATAATCATGCTCATCATGATGACCATCATGAGGAAAGCTTTGTGAGTAAGTACATTTTTAGTATGGATCATAAAATGATCTCTCGTCAGTTTTTAATTACTGCGGTTGTTATGGCTGTTGTTGCTATGACAATGTCGATCATTTTCCGTATGCAATTAGCATGGCCGGGCGAGAAATTCGCATTTATAAACGCAATTCTTGGTGATAAGTGGGGCAAAGACGGAATACTCGATCCTAATATGTACTTGGCATTAGTAACCATTCACGGAACAATCATGGTGTTTATGGTATTAACGGGTGGATTAAGCGGAACTTTTTCTAACTTATTAATTCCATTGCAAATTGGAGCTCGCGATATGGCTTCAGGTTTCTTGAACATGTTATCGTATTGGTTCTTTTTCTTATCTAGTTCAATCATGTTAGCATCTTGTTTCATTGAAGATGGACCTGCTTCTCCGGGTTGGACGATTTACCCTCCATTATCTGCTTTACCTGAAGCAATGCCTGGTTCTAAATTAGGTATGACACTTTGGTTGATTTCAATGGCTTTATTTATTGTGTCGTCGTTATTAGGAGGTTTGAACTATATTATTACTATAGTTAACCTTCGTACAAAAGGAATGAGCATGACACGCTTACCTTTAACTTGCTGGGCATTCCTTATCACAGCAATTCTTGGCGTGTTATCTTTCCCTGTATTATTATCTTGTGCATTGTTATTAATATTCGATCGTAGTTTTGGAACTAGTTTCTACTTATCTGATATCTACATCGGCGGACGTCCTTTAGATAACGTTGGTGGTAGCCCAATCTTATTTGAGCACTTATTCTGGTTCTTAGGACATCCTGAGGTATATATCGTATTATTACCTGCTTTAGGTATAACATCAGAAATTATCTCTACAAATTCACGTAAACCAATTTTCGGTTACCGTGCAATGATCGGTTCATTGTTAGCTATTGGTTTCTTATCATTTATTGTGTGGGGTCACCACATGTACATGACTGGTATGAATCCATTCTTAGGATCAGTATTCGTTTTCACAACTTTATTGATTGCGATTCCTTCTGCGGTAAAAGCGTTTAACTATATCACCACATTATGGAAAGGTAATATTCAATACACTCCTGCAATGTTATTCTCAATTGGATTGGTTTCTTCTTTTATAACAGGTGGTGTTACTGGTATTATCTTAGCCGATTCAACATTAGATATTAACGTACATGATACATATTTTGTTGTGGCTCACTTCCACATTGTAATGGGATTATCTGCTATCTTCGGAATGTTTGCCGGAGTTTATCATTGGTTCCCTAAAATGTTCTTGCGAATGATGAATAAGAAATTAGGATATCTCCACTTCTGGATAACATTTGTTTCCGCTTATGGAGTGTTCTTCCCAATGCACTTCTTAGGTATGGCTGGTGTTCCTCGTCGTTATTACACAAACAGTAACTTCCCAATGTTCGATAATTTAGTTGATATCAACGAAATCGTTACAATTTCAGCAATTATTGGGGCTTTAGGACAAGGAGTATTCTTGTTTAATTTCTTCTATAGCATGTTCCGTGGCGAAAAGGCACCTCAAAACCCTTGGAACGCTAACACATTAGAATGGACAACTCCAATGGCTAATATCCACGGTAACTGGCCAGGTGCATTGCCTGTTGTACACCGTTGGGCATATGACTATAGCAAGCCTGGGCAAGAAAAGGATTGGGTTTCTCAAACCGTTCCTTTAGCCGAAGGTGAGCACGATGGTGGCGAACACTAGTCTTTAACAAATCTTAAAAATGCCCTCTTTTTCTGAGGGCATTTTTGTTTTATTATCTTTGTTTAAACTTAAAATCTTCAACTATGATTGTGTTATATGTTATACTTGCATTTGTTGGTTTATTTCTAATTACTGCAGCTATAATGCCATCAAAGTATTCCGTTCAAAAAGAAATAATCATTAATAATTCATGTTCGGATGTGTTTGAAAAAGTTGCAAATTTTAAGTACTACCGCGAATGGAATCCATGGCATAAAACAGAACCAAATACATCGTCTGAAATTAGTGGAGAGGCAGCTACAGTTGGACATAAATTTTCATGGGAAGGTAAAAAAATCGGACAAGGTAGCTTAACTGTTAAAGGACTAATGCCACCACAGGAGATTATTTTAGATCTTGAATTTATTAAGCCATGGAAATCTCAGGCTTTAGATAGTTGGACATTCACTGACTTGAAAAATGGAACCACAAAAGTAGTGTGGAATAATAACGGTCCATTGCCATACCCCATGGGACGGTTAATGGGATCTCTAATCATAAAAAATCTGAATCATCAGTTTGAACAGGGATTGAATAATTTAAAAGAACTTTGCGAAAAATAATTTGTAATGGATAAAATACAGAATTACATAAATGGTGAATTGGTTCCGCCAGTAAGTAACCAGTATATTGATAATGTTGATCCGTCTAGAGGGAGAGTTTATTCGTTGATTCCTGATAGTGATGAACGTGATGTTGCATTAGCTACTCAAGCGGCAAAAGCTGCTTTTAAAGGCTGGAGTAATACGCCAAAGGAAACACGATCCCGTATATTACAAAAAATCTCTTTTTTAATAGAGGAGAATTTAGATAAGCTGGCTTTTATCGAAAGCGTTGATAATGGTAAGCCTTTACATTTAGCAAAATCAGTTGATATACCACGAGCAGCAGCTAATTTTAACTTTTATGCAACCGGAATTTTACATTATTCGTCGCATGCGCATGCAATGGAAGATACGGCAATTAATTATACCCTTCGTCAACCGGTTGGCGTGGCAGGTTGTATCTCACCGTGGAATTTACCTCTTTATTTATTCACCTGGAAAATTGCTCCTGCTCTTGCTGCAGGCTGCACAGTAGTTGCCAAGCCATCTGAGGTCACGCCTATGACGGCGTATTTGCTTTCTGAGATTTGTATGCAGGCAGGATTACCTAAAGGCGTTTTAAATATTGTGCACGGTTTAGGTCCTAAAGTAGGTAACGCGATTGTGTCTCATAAAGATATTCCGCTTATTTCATTTACCGGCGGAACAAAAACAGGTGCACATATTGCCAGCGTAGCGGGACCAATGTTTAAGAAAATGTCTTTAGAATTAGGAGGAAAAAATCCTAATATCATTTTTGCTGATTGCGATTACGAAAAAATGCTTTCTACAACTATGTTGTCATCGTTCGCTAACCAAGGCCAAATTTGTTTATGTGGCTCCCGGATTTTTGTTGAGCGTTCTATATATGAAAAATTTAAGAATGATTTTGTTGAGCGTACCAAGAAACTAACGGTTGGACAACCGCTACAAGAAGGAGTGAAAATCGGCGCTGTTGTGTCTAAATCACATATGGAAAAAATTCTGAGTTATGTGGAATTAGCGCAACAAGAAGGTGGAAAAGTTTTATGTGGCGGTAAACGAAAAATAATTGATGGTGAATTTGAAAACGGATTTTATATAGAGCCAACAATAATCGAAGGATTGTCGTACAATTGTCGCACTAATCAGGAAGAAATATTTGGTCCGGTGGTTACCATTACTCCTTTTGACAAAGAAGAGGAAGTGTTAATGATGGCCAACTCTACCATGTACGGATTAGCTTCTACTGTTTGGACACAAGATATCACTAAAGCAAACCGCGTTGCAAATGAATTACACGCCGGAATTGTTTGGATCAATTGCTGGTTATTACGTGATTTGCGCACACCATTTGGTGGCGTAAAATCATCTGGTGTTGGTCGTGAAGGTGGGTTTGAAGCGTTTGATTTCTTTACCGAACCTAAAAATGTGTGTGTTAAATTGAAATAATGGCAGAAGATCTATTAAATATTATTCTGGATAAAATAAAAGAAGTCTCTTTCAAAAAGGTAAAACCGGAGGACGAGCTTTTGAAATCAGGTATCCTCACATCTATACTGGTAGTTGATTTAACTAACGCTTTGGAAGAAGAACTGGGTATATCGGTACCATTTAATGAAATTAATGCCGAAAATTTTAAGGACGCTTTAACCATACAGCAGCTCTTAATCACTAAAATTCAGAAGTGAAAAACATTTTTATATATTATATTCTAACCTTTTGTGTTGGGCTAATATTGTTTTTTGCTTTTAAGCCTGCTGTTTCAAAATCCGAATCCTCAAAATTTGTTATTCCTAAATATGGTTCTGAAAAATTTATCGATCATTTTTATGATGATAATTTAAAAGGACAAATTAATCTCTCCGGAAATCTGGCGAACGGTACACCTGTTGTTTTCGGTTCTTCAGAACTTACCTCTAATCATTTAGTGGGGGTTCCCTATAGATATTTTAATGAAGTAAAGCATGCAGATTTGTTTGCATTTGGACATGCCGGATTTCAAAATTTAGCCATGTTAACCGTATTGGCCGCAAATAAAGAATTACTAAAAAATTCTCGCTTGCTCATCATACTTTCGCCGGGTTGGTTCGAAGGTAATTACGCTAAAGGAACATCTCTTGCTTCGTTTTTTGAGTTTTGTCCTGAGAGTTACCTGTACACTATATTTAAAGACACAACTATTGATTTACACACTAAAAACCACATAAGTAAATATGTTAATAGTCAATACGAAAAAATTGCTTCGCCTGGCAGTTTACATCGCATATACGCACATCGTGCTAATAAATTAAAATTATTTCATAAACCTTTTGTAAAACTGAATAACGACTTATTGAATAACACTATTAATTATTCGGTCGATTTTTTAATTCAGGAAATGATAATAAATGAGCTTACAAAGATGAAGCCTAAAAAAAGAATCATGAATTGCGTGAATGAAAATTGGGATTCTTTATTGGTTGTTTCTAAAGAGAATTTTAAAAAGCAATGTTCCAACAATTCTTTTGGTGTAGCTAAAGCGTATTATTCTAAATGGATGAGTAGCGGGAATAAAAAGGATGTTCATCCGGTGCCTATCATTTCCAATAATGAGTTAAATGATTTTAAAGCGTTAATTCAATTTCTTAAGTCGAATAATGTAAAGCCTTGTTTTGTTATTACACCTTTAAACACTTTAGCTCATGACGGCTTAGAAAAACTGGGACCGGCAATTGATGAGGTTAGAAAATCACTCGACGAAGGCGGATTTACTTATTTGGATATGTTTACCCCAAATATAAAAAAATACGACATTGGTGTTTTAGAGGATATTATGCACCCATACGATTATGGTTGGTATCAGATTAATAAATTCATAAACGAAAATTTATATTGCAAGGAATGAATTTCAAAAAAATCATATTAAATATTTTGATGTATGCCTTCATTTTAATTGGTGTGTACTATTTGTACCACCCGTTAAATAAACATGCTGATAACAAACCGCATTCTTCATTCTCCTTTATTTACGCGCAATTTTAATGTTACCATTCACTGACATAGATTTTTTTGTATTCGCACTGGTATATGTGTTGGTAATATGGGTTTGCAAGTTGACCATTAAGTCGGGTGTTTACCGTGAAGTGACATTCATATTAACCTTGGTTTACTTCTCACTGTATTTTCGTTATGGAATTGAGTTGGGCATTTATGTTCTATTTAGTTATGTGTTTACTAGTTATCTGGCAAAATACATCAATCATAAATTATGGAGTACAGTTATTCTACTCATTCCAATGATACTTTTTAAAATACATGTTAGTCTTCCTTTTATGTATTTCGCCGGCTTATCGTTTGTGTGTTTTAGGGCAGCGCAGGTTTTGCTTGACAGTGATTACAAAACCAAAATTAATTTTTTGGATTATGCCAATTTTCTTTGCTTTATTCCCTCGTTCTATATTGGTCCTTTAGATCGTTTTAAACGCTTTACCGAAAACTGTAATAATGGCTTTGAATCCATTAATGCGCCTCAGATTGAAAGTGGCTTACAAGAATTTTCAATTGGAGTTTTATATAAGTTTATAATTGCCGAATTTATTTCCCGTTATTGGTTAAATGTTAATTTATTTGAGAGCACCAAACCATTGTGGCTTTTAAATGAAATGTATTCTTATACCATTTATTTGTTTTTTGATTTTGCGGGTTATTCGGCTATGGCAGTAGGTATGGGTAAATTGGTTGGCATAAATGTTCCGTTTAACTTTAATGCGCCGTTTCTTGCTGTTAATCCACCCGATTTCTGGCAGCGTTGGCACGCAAGTTTAACTAACTGGTTAACCGATTATTTATTCAAGCCTTTTTACAAATGGCTTAATAGCTTTCAGAAGTTAAAAAAGGCTCCATTAACCAAACAAAATCTGGCCATATTTTTAACCTTGTTTACCATGGGATGCTGGAATGGTTTTGAGCCAAATTTTATCTGGAGTGGAATTATTTACGGCGCATATAGTGTTATTCATAATATTTACCAATATAATTGCCGTGTAAACGACAAGGATGTTGTTTTTGGAAGCATGTCACCGCTTGCAATTAAATACATTAGCATTTTTATTATGTTTAACTTAGCATGCTTTGCACTGTATGTGTTTAGCGGAAGATTAATACATTAATGAGGTATAATTTTTATATAAATGAATTTAAAGAGTTAAGTGTTGCGAAGGATAAGCCAGCGATTGTTGGTACCGATAAAGTACTCAATTGGCAACAAGTGTATGAATCGTGTGAAAAATTAAAAACAGCATTAAACTTTTTACCAAATGATAAGCCGGTAATGATTTATGGCGAAAAGGAAGCCAATTTCCCGATCGCCATGTTAACACTTATCAATTTAAATACAATTTATGTTCCGGTAGATGCCATTATGCCTGCCGAACGTGTAAAGAAAATTGCCGACATATTGGGAGCTCAGGTGATGATTAATTGTTCCTCTAAACCAACGCCTATCGATATCGAATATATAATTGATTCGGATTTTAATTTGGTAAAAGGAAATAAATCGGCAGTCTTAAATAGCAAAACAGTTGAAGCAGATCCCGTCCGGTACATATTGTTTACATCAGGTAGTACCGGAGAACCAAAAGGTGTACAAATTACCGCTCAGGCGTTAAATGATTTTACAAAATGGTATGCAAACTGGCCCGGAATAAACAGAGAGAGTGTTTACATGAATCAGGCACCATTTAGTTTTGATATTTCGCTTTGTGACTTTATAGGAGCACTTCATCATGGCGCAACTATGGTGTTGAATAATTACGAGATATTGAAAGATGCGAATAAGTTTTTACATCGTTTAAACGAATACCAGGCTAACGTCATGGTGTGTACCCCTTCGTTTATTTACATGTATGTCTCTACACCTCAATTTAACGAACAAAATTACCCCGCATTAAAAAATTATATTTTCATTGGTGAAGAACTCCCTGTAACTACTGTTAAGAAATTGAAACGTGTATTTCCTTCTTCTCGCATTGTTAATTCATACGGTCCAACAGAAGCAACTGTAGTTGTAACTTATCTGGAAGTGACCGATGAAATAGTAGCGCAAAACCCAACTGTGTTGCCAATTGGCTATATGAAAACTAACTCGGAATTGTTGGTCTTAAACGAAAGTGGTAATTCAGAAGATACCGGTGAACTGGTTATTGTAGGCGATAATGTTTCTGTAGGTTACTTAAACAACAAAGAAAAAAACGAAGCTTCCTTTTACTTGCATAATGGAAAGCGTGCTTATAAAACCGGCGATCAGGGATACATTAAAAATGAAATGATTTATTTTCTTGGTCGGAATGACAATCAGGTAAAATTAAATGGTTATCGAATCGAATTGGATGAGATTAGTGAGGTGCTTCAAAAACAAAATAACATAACAAACGCAGTAACGGTTCCTTTAAAACAAGGGAATACCGTTAAGAAAATAGTTTCTTTTGTTACTTTAAACGAAGGCGAGTTAAATGTGGAAGAGACAAAAACAAACATCTCCCAACACTTACCATCCTACATGATACCAAGCGAAATAATTACGGTTAAAGAAATGCCAGTAAACAGTAATTATAAAACAGATAAAAAAGCGTTAATTGAATATTATTTAAATTTGTAACATGCTCGAAAATTCATCACGTACAGAAATTAGCTCATTAGGTGAGTTCGGATTAATTAAACATTTAACCCAGCATATCGAAGTTAAAAATGCATCTACACTTAAAGGAGTGGGCGATGATGCGGCGGTTATAAATTATACCAATACCGATACGGTTACTTTGGTTTCAACTGATATGTTGGTTGAAGGCGTGCACTTCGATTTAACTTACGTGCCATTAAAACATTTAGGTTATAAATCCGTAATAGTCAACCTAAGCGATATTTACGCTATGAATGGCCAGCCTAAACAAGTGGTAGTGAGCATAGCTATTTCAAGTCGCTTTAGCTTAGAGGCTGTTGAAGAAATATACGCAGGTATGTTGCTTGCATGTGAAAAGTATGGAGTTGATCTGGTTGGTGGCGATACTACTTCCTCACGAACCGGACTGGTTATCAGTATTACTGTTTTAGGCGAAGGACAAAAAGACAAAATAGTTTACCGTAACGGAGCAAAGGAAACAAATTTGCTGTGTGTTAGTGGTGATTTAGGCGGAGCCTATATGGGATTGCAAATTCTTGAGAGAGAAAAATCGGTATTTAAAGAAAATCCAAATATTCAACCCGATTTAGAAGGTAAGGATTATATTTTGGAACGTCAGTTAAAACCGGAAGCTCGTCGTGATGTTATAAAATTACTTAATGAACTTAATGTTGTTCCAACGGCCATGATTGATGTAAGTGACGGATTGGCTTCCGAAATCTTACATATCTGTTCGCAATCGGATGTAGGTGTTGAATTGTACGAGGAAAAAATACCGCTGGATGAACAAACGTACGATACTGCCCGTCAGTTTGGATTAGATCCAACCGTATGCGCGCTAAGCGGAGGTGAAGATTATGAATTGTTGTTTACTATTAAAGCAGAGGATTACGACAAGGTTAAAAATCTTCCAGACTTTACCATCATTGGACATATTACCAATAAAGAGCGTGGTAGGCATTTAATCACCAAGTCAGGTAATGTGGCTACGTTAAAAGCTCAAGGCTGGGATGCCTTATTAAAAGATTAGGTTACTCTTGCTGCTTAGTTTATCTGGAATGATTTCTTGTAACGAAATTATTTCGGGTATAGATTTAAGTAGTTCTTGTATTTTGTATCCGTAGTGATAATGTTCGTCTCCTTTAATGAGAAGCAGAAAATCTGTCTTTGTTAATTCAGGAATTAAGCGACTACTTTCATCTACCGATTCGTTAAACATGGCAAATAAATCGCCCTCCGATTTTTTTTCATTTGTGTTTGCTACAAAGTTGCTTTTATTCGGAATTAAATTGTATTCAAGGTTAAATGCCTCGTCGGTATAGCTATAAAACGAAAACTTAAAGTCCTTTCCAATCCGGTGACTTAAGTCAATGTAATCTGCCAGTTGTAAATCGATGTTTAATACGTCGTTAATTGCGTTAGCAATAACATATTGATTGTCGGAACTGGCAATACCAAACAAAAGAAAATTATAATCTTCCGGTGTTTGTTCCAGCTCAAAATAATTTATCGATTGCTTTGCCATTCTAAGTATGAAGGTAATAAATTTTACTTATTTGTAATAATCTCATCAACTGATCAGTATACAGAAGAGGAGTATTTGAAATTTGTTACAAGGTCTTTCGAGCGATTCAAATAGTTACAAAACAACATTTAATTATAATTTATTTTTCTACTTTTAAGTTAGAATCACCATGCAATTTATTCAAAACACAAAATGGCTGTACCTGGTAATTATTGCCGCTTTGGCAATACTTGTAATTTATTTGTATGGCTTGTTTTCACGACCCAAACCCATAATTCCTGTAAAAATACAATACTCTACCAGTGAACGCTTCGTTTTTAAAAACCTGAAATACGGAAAGCATCCGCTAAATCAGTACGATTTGTATTTGCCTTCCGGCAGAAACAGTAAAACGCCAATTATAGTTTTAATTCATGGCGGTGCCTGGGTAATGGGCGATAAAAACGATTTTATGGACGAATGGGCCGAGGAATTTTGCGATGATAATGTAATTGTTGCCAACATGAATTATCGCTTATTGGATAATGGTGTAAATTATACGGGCATGTTGCAAGACATACACGAATTGCTGTTTGCTCTAAAACAAAATGCGAGTACTTATGGTATGCCTAATGATAAATATAATTTATTAGGAAGTAGTGCCGGCGGACATTTGGCCTTGTTATATGCTTACTCAGTAAAAAATGCCTATACTATTCACTCTGTAATTTCTCTTGCAGGACCAACGAACTTAAATGACGAAGGTTTTAAAAAATTAGCGGAAAATGGTTGGGGAATGCAAGGTTTATATAAGAAATTGTTGGGTGAAGAGTTCGTTAAAGATAAAAAGGTTGTAATTAGTGCAAGTCCTATTTATCATATAAAAAATATTCCAACATTGATAGTTCACGCTACTGATGATGATGTAGTGCCATTCGAGCAGAGTAAACAATTGGATGATTCTTTACAGTGTAAAAAAATCAAGCATCGTTTATTTAATTTACCTAACGGAAAACATTCGCCCTTTGGTTTGAACAATTCGTTTCAAGGCATCGTGCATCAGCAAATTGTGAAGTGGGTGAAAGGCGAATAAAAAAGGGGATGTGATAACATCCCCTTAAACTTGCTTTGACAATTTATTCTTGCTTTTTTTCCGGGACGAAATACATCAAGTAAGTAAAGAAAAAAAAACCAAAGAAGATCTAAAAATTCCCCATTTTAAAGTATTCTAAAATTAATAAACCAAGGAATCCTAAAAACCCTAATGTCCAATTTTTCTTTCTCATGATGTTATTTAATCACACCTAATTCTTTACCTATCTTTTCAAATGCGGCAATTGCTTTATCCAAATGTTCTTTTTCGTGCGCGGCAGAAATTTGTACGCGAATACGTGCTTGTCCTTTAGGCACAACCGGGAAGAAGAAACCAATTACGTAGATGCCTTCTTGCAATAATTTATCGGCAAATACCTGCGATAATTTAGCATCGTATAACATAACAGGTACAATGGCACTGTCGCCGTCTTTTATTTCTAACCCAACCGACTTAATGCCTTTTTTAAAGTAATTAATATTCCACTCTAATTTGTCGCGTAATTCTGTAGTTTGGCTCAATAAATCAAATACTGCAATACTAGCGCCAACAATGTGTGGTGCTAATGAATTTGAGAAAAGGTAAGGACGAGACCGTTGTCTCAATATTTCAATAATTTCTTTTTTGCCTGTGGTAAATCCGCCCATGGCACCACCTAAAGCTTTACCTAAGGTTCCGGTAATAATATCCACTCGGCTCATTACATTTTTCAATTCAACGGTGCCTCTTCCGGTTTTTCCAATAAATCCGGTAGCATGACTTTCATCCACCATCACTAAGGCGTTATATTTTTCAGCTAAGTCGCAAATTTTATCTAATGGTGCAACAAAGCCATCCATACTAAATACACCGTCAGTAACAATTACACGGTAACGTTGCGCCTGAGCTTTTTTCAATTGCTCTTCCAAATCTGCCATATCGCAGTTTTTGTAACGGTAACGTTGCGCTTTGCATAAACGTACTCCATCAATAATTGAAGCGTGATTTAATTCATCGGAGATAATTGCATCTTCTTCTCCAAATAAAGGTTCAAAAACACCGCCGTTAGCATCAAAACATGCCGCATATAAAATCGTATCTTCTTGTCCTAAGAACGTAGCAATTTTTTGCTCTAAGGTTTTGTGAATATCCTGAGTACCGCAAATAAAGCGAACACTGCTCATGCCATAACCGTGGCTGTCTAAAGTTTTTTTAGCACCTTCAATTACTTTTGGGTGAGATGATAAGCCCAAATAGTTATTGGCACAAAAAATAATAACGTCTTTACCGTTTACTTTTACTGATGCGCCCTGTGGGGTGGTAATAACGCGTTCTCTTTTAAATAAACCGTTCGCTTCAATATCATTAAGCTGGTTTTGTAAGTGGTCTTTAAATGCTCCGTACATAATGTAAAAATTTGTTTAAATGTAATAATTAGCTTTGAAAGATTGAGATTTATAAGGGCATTTTTAGTAAAAATTACTCGCTATATTTGCCTTAATTATGAGTAGATATTACATAGCAGGAATTCAGCAGGTAGGCATTGGTGTGCCTAATGTACACGAAGCATTTAAATGGTACCGTCAGCATTTCGGAATGGATATTCCCATTTTTGAAGAAGCTGCCGAAGCTAATTTGATGTTACCTTATACCGGAGGAAAACCTCAAAGCCGTCACGCCATTTTAGCCATTAATTTAAAAGGCGGAGGTGGTTTTGAAATATGGCAATACACCAGTCGTACCCCTCAGCCGGCAAATTTTCAGGCGCATCTCGGCGATTTAGGTTTGTTTGTTGCTAAAATAAAGAGCGAAAACGTAAAAGAAAGCTATTCGTATTTAAAAGCTAAAGGCGCTACCTTATTATCGGATGTTATAAAGAATCCTATTGGCGAAGAGCATTTCTTTTTAAAGGATTTATACGGCAATATTTTCGAAGTTACCGAAGGAAAAGACTGGTTTGGTAAGGGATTAAAAACTACAGGTGGTCCGGTTGGAATGGTTATTGGGGTGAGTAATATTGAGAAATCAAAACAGTTTTACGCAAATGTTTTAGGATACGAAAAAGTGGTTTACGATAAAGAAGGAGAGTTTGAAGATTTGAAAGGATTACCGGGTGGAAATGTAAAATGCCGTCGTGTTTTATTAACTCATTCCCAAAAACGTACTGCCAGCTTTGCTGAAATGTTTGGTTCCAGTTATATTGAATTGGTTCAAGCTTACAATTACACTCCTCGTAAAATATTTGAAGGTCGTTTTTGGGGTGATTTAGGATTTATTCATTTGTGTTTTGATATCAGAAACATGCAGGCATTAAAAGAAGCATGTGAAAAAGCCGGACATCCGTTTACAGTGGATGGTGGTGCAGGATTTGAAATGGGTGAAGCAGCCGGACATTTTACCTATATAGAAGATCCCGACGGAGCACTAATAGAGTTTGTAGAAACAAAAAAAATACCAATCATGAAAAAATGGGGCTGGTATTTAGATTTACGTAAACGTGCCCCTGAAAAGCCGGTTCCGGCCTGGATGATGAAAACATTAAAATGGAATCGGGTTACTGATTAAGCCCAATTCCGGCGGAAAACATAAACAAAAGACATAATAGTATTTGAAAATGAAAAAGCCCCTTTGGTCACAATACAAAGGGGCTTAGTATTTAAGATACAATACCTGGTTTAATTCAAAATATGAGTCTAATTTCTTGTTAAAACCGGGTATAACATGAACAAACTCTGATAAAAATCTCAGTAATTTACAAACGGTTTGTTTCACCCATAATGGGTTATATTAAAACCTTTTTAATTAGCTAACTTGCATTGATTTTAAAAGAATAAACTATGACTAATAAATTCCTATTAGCACTAATTACTGTTGCTGCTTTATCTTGTTCAAGTAATAAAAAAAGCCAAACGTCAACAATTTCATCGGCAAAACAAAAAGCACTTGATGAGCCCGCAATTAATCTTGACACCATAAAAATTGTAGCAAATCCCGCGCCTAAAAAAGAAGTCTATCAAGCTTCAAATTCACTAGTAACAGATATTTTGCACACTAAACTTGAAGTTAGTTTTAACTGGGAAAAATCGCAATTGAACGGAAAGGCAACAGTTACGGCCCGCCCTTACTTTTATCCAACCAATACGATGTATTTAAATGCCCGAGGCATGGAAATAAAACGTGTGGCAATAAGTCTTGAAGAAAACAAGACTCTTAAGAAAAAAGTCAAAGGTCAGGACGTTGAAATGACAGAGTCATTCTTTGGAGCTCAAAAAGATGCCTTATATAAATACGAGAATGATTCTATTAAAATTAATCTGGGAAGAGAAGTGAAAAGTAATGAACTGATTAATGTATATGTAGAATACATTGCTAAACCTAATGAATTGAAAAAAGGAGGATCGCAGGCCATTAGTGATGACAAGGGTTTATATTTTATTAATCCAAAGGGCGAAGATCCATCAAAAATGCCACAAATCTGGACACAAGGAGAAACCCAAAGCAATTCGGCATGGTTCCCAACTGTTGATAGCCCGAACGAAAAAATGACTGAGGAAATTTACATTACAGTTGAAGATAAATACACAACCTTATCAAACGGATTACTTGTGGATTCAAAAAAGAATTCGGACGGAACACGTACCGACCACTGGAAGATGGATTTACCACACGCTCCGTATTTAGTAATGATGGGGGTTGGAGAATTTATCAAAGTTACCGATAAGCCTTGGAGAAATAAAGAAGTAAGTTATTATGTAGAGAAAGAGTTCGAGCCGCATGCAAAAGCCATATTCGGTAATACTACTGAAATGTTGGAGTTCTATTCAAACAAATTAGGTGTTGAATACGCATGGCCAAAGTATGCACAAATTGTAGTGCGTGATTATGTAAGCGGTGCTATGGAAAACACCAGTGCAACCTTACATGGCGATTTCGCTGTATATCAAACTACCCGCGAATTAATAGATGGCAGTAAGGGAGAAGATGTAATTGCCCACGAACTTTTTCATCAATGGTTTGGTGATTTGGCAACTTGCGAAAGTTGGAGTAATTTACCGTTAAATGAATCGTTCGCTACCTATGGCGAATATTTATGGAATGAATATAAGTACGGAAGAGATGCTGCTGATGAACACCATGCGGGTTCTCGCTCTGGTTACATGATGCAGTCGGCTCAAAAACAGGTCCCGCTTATCCGTTACAATTATCATAATCGTGAAGATATGTTTGACGCGTTTAGTTATAATAAAGGCGGACAAATTCTGCATATGCTTCGTAAGGTTGTTGGTGATGATGCGTTTTTTGCTTCATTAAAAATATATCTGGAGAACAGAAAATTTAAGTCGGCAGAAATTCATCATTTACGTCAGGCTTTTGAAGATATTACCGGACAAGACTTAAATTGGTTCTTCAACCAATGGTTCATGAAAGGCGGCCACCCATTGCTTACAATTACCAAACAATACGATGATGCAACAAAAACAGTTTCTTTAACTGTAGAGCAAACCCAAGACTTTAAGGAAACACCATTGTACCGATTGCCTTTAGAGGTTGATTTGTATGTTAATGGAAAATCCGAAAGAAAACATATTGTAATTGAAGATGCAAAACAGACATTTACATTTAATGTTTCCGGAAAACCTGACTTAGTAAATTTTGATGCCGAGCGTCAGCTTTTAGCTAAGCTTACTTACGAAAAATCAAAAGAAGAATATATTTATCAGTTTAAGAATGCACCATTATGGGGCGACAGAGCGGAAGCCTTAGCTTATTTTGAAAAAAACATGTCTGACAAGGATATATTAGCTGTAGTAAAAAACGCCGCTCAAAACGAAAAGTGGAAAAATTTCAGAATGGATGCGATAAATGCGATGGAAAGTGTAGCTAAAGAAAATGAAGCGGAATTTAAACCATTAATGATGAGTATTGCCGAAAAAGATGCGAATACACGTGTACGTGCAGAAGCTATTTCTTTTTTAGCGTCTAATTATAAGGGTTCTGATTTAGAAGCGCTTTATGAAAAAGCAACAGGTGAACAGTCGTATTTAATTATTTCAGCTGCATTAGAAGGTTTGGTAAAATCCAATCCTGAAAGTGCTTTAAAGAAAGCAAAATCATTAGAGAACGAGAAGGGAAAGAAGTTGGTATTTTCTGTTGCGGATATTTATGCAAATCACGGAAGCGATGAGAATGCACAGTTTTTCGTGAATGCTAAGTCGCAATTTAGTGGATTTGAAATGTTGGGTTTTATAAATGTTTACGGTAAATTTTTAAAACGTTGTACTAAGTCTGAAACTGTTATTGCCGGCGCTACTGAAATTTCTAAAATGGCTAAATCAGGTAATCAGTATGTAAGATACGGTGCGCTTAAAATTTTAAAAAGTACATTAATAGAAAACTGGAAAAGCAAAGAAGAGAAACTAAGCAGTACAATTGAAAAAGAAAAGAAAGAAGGCAAAGACGTTACTGCTCTAGAAAAGGAAAGAACTGCCGCAAAGGATTTAAGAGATAAATTGACAGAAATCTATAATTCTGTTAAATAGAAATTGCAATAAGATAAAAAAGGCCCGGATCAATCCGGGCCTTTTTTATTTTTTCGTAAGCTTGGCACGATAATTTAGAACCGGTTTATCGATGAAATGATAAAGAAGTAAAGCTATTGTAATCACAACAAAATTTTCTATCCCAAATTTAAATAGCGGATGAATTTCATGGACAAATGAAACATTTTTTTCAAACCAGTGATAAACCTCAACATGTATCAGATATATAGGGTACGACAATAAACTAACCCATGTTACCAGCCAGCGAAAAGGCTGAGGGCCTTCTTTAGGCGCAAATAATGGGGCTGAGTAGAAGAAAGGGATAATGATAGCCACTTCCAAACTTACGAGTCCAAACCAAAAAGACCTTACCCACACTGCTTGCGTATTAACATCATTGGTTCCGCCCCCATGTAAACTGAATAAAATAAATGTGGTAATTAGCGCAACCATGCCAATAATAAAATATTTCAACTCCGACATTTTTTTAAAAATATGCGGATGAAACATTTTTATTCCTGCTAATCCAACACCAATTAGATTTGAGTCCATGCGGAAAACAAAATTTCCTACCATAGCACCATAAGGGTAATTTGTCTTTAATACCCAGAAATAGCGTAAAAGATTATCCGCAACTATAAATAAGGCAAGCAGAATGTAGAATTTTTTTGGCTGAATTCCTTTCCGGAAAAAGATCACAAAGAATATAGGTATTAATAGATAGAACCATTCTTCCACAACTAAGGTCCAGCTCACATTTAAGTAGTCAATTCCGTAAAAATTACTTTGTAGAAACACAAAATAATAAAGGATGTTAGCCCCAACACTATGATCGATAAAAATGAATTTTAAAAGTAATACAGCGTAATATAAAGGCAGTGTTCTGAACCATCGCTTTTTCCAAAAATGCGTAACGTTACCATAATTCATCTCGTCCTTGAAATCGCGTAATAAAATTCCTCCGATGAGAAATCCACTCACTACAAAGAATGATTCAACAGCAACTATACCATAACGCATCCCATAAATTATTCCGTAGCCGCTATGTGCTAGAATTACACAAAGCATGGCGGTAGAACGCATTAGATCGAGACCATATACTCTGTTTTTGGTTATCATAGCTGCGCTAAGATAAAAAAAAGCCCCGTCATTAGGAATTAAAATGACGGGGCTTCAATGGCATCTGATTAATTATTTACCTTTAGGCGGAGCAAAGTAATTTTTTGCCTTTTCATTATTCGGATCAATCGTTTTTAATTCATTAAAGAATTTATCAGATTCAGGGTTAGCTTTATTGGCATTTTGAGTTAAATGGTAATAGCCTAGATACTCTAAAGCTTCAATTACGTTTGATTTATAACTTCCTGTTTTTTCATTAGGTTTAGTTAACTCAAGTGCTTTCTCAAATAATGGCTTTGATAACCATTTTTCGTTTTTCGGATCTAAGTAGGTTTCCACGCGGCCTTTCCAGAAATAACCGGCTGCAAAAGTAGGATTGCTTTTGATCAGCATTGAAAAACAAGTATCTGCTTTTACAAAATATGGAGTAGCTTCTGCTTCTTTTGCCGCTTTTGCTTTTGCGTCTTTAATTGCAGATGCCTCACGTTGTTTAGCGCCGGCTGCACTATAATAAACTCTTCCAAATTCGAAATTATCCTGTCCGTTCATAGCCTTTGCACAAGTAGTTCTTTTTTCCCAAGCCGCAATCGCTTTGTTGTAATTTTTTGCTTTTGACCAGATTCTTCCTGCTTCCGCCCATAATTCACAATTTGTGTTAGGGTCAAGACTGATAGCTTTTTCAATTTCAATAACACCTAATGAATCCTTACCGTTTTTAGATAAAAGCATACCCTTGTATTTATAATCAGTAGGAAGATATTTGAAATTCTGAATATCGGACGCCAACTCGAAGAATTTATTGATTGCAACAAGTCCTTTTGAAAAAGCTGCAGTGTCAGTTTTATTTCCCATTTCAGTATAAGCGTAACCTAGTAACCGAGGAATATATAAATTACTATAGCCTTTGTTCATTAAACTTTCTCCTTCAGCAATAGCGTCTGTGTATTGCTTGTTATTATACAATGCGGTAAAATAGCGGTAGCGGGCATCGTTACTGTTATTTAATTCTAAGTATTTTTTCCAGTATTCAATAGCGTCTTTATTTCGACCGGCCATCATATATACTTCTGCTAATTCGCGGTAAGCAGGAGCAAAAGTGGCGTCAATTTCTAAAGCCTTCTTGTAAAAATCAATAGCTAATTGGTAGTTGCGTCCACGCTGGTATAATTTACCTTCACGTAAAATACCTTTTGTCGATTTTGGATTTAACTCTGATGCTTTCTGATAGTTTTTTATAGGTGTACTTCCGTCAGTCGGGTTTTTTTCCAACAATGCATCTCCCATTAAAATATAATTTTCAGGATTGTTGGCGTCAATTTTTATTGCATTGTTCAATTGGGTAATGGCTTCATCCAGGTTTTTTGTTTCAGCGTTAATATAGGCTTCAGCAGTTTTCCGCATTACTTCAGCGTTTTTATTGGCACCTAATGTTGCAGCCTTATAAAACATGGCTTTTGCATCCGCTTCTTTACCTTTGTTTAATAATACTTTACCTAAACCAACATAGTTTAATGGATAAGTGGCGTTTAATTCGGTTCCTTTTTGGTATTGTGCGTTTGCGCCTTCTAAATCGTTATTTCCAAAGAAATTCTCTCCATAGTAAAAATAATTTTCACCTTTACTTGGCTCTTTGCCTATTAAGGCAGCGTAATCAAGTGCGGCTGCGGCATAATTCTCGTTTTGAGTTTTTTTAATGGCTTCCTGTAAGGTTTGAGCGTTAACTGTAAAGCCTAACGCCAATCCTGCAATAATTAATTGCTTCTTCATATTGTGAGTCATAATGTTGTTCAAATTTAACATATTTATTAGATATTCAACTTTGATGCCAGACATAAAAATCATCGGTATTTTTACATTTTTTGGCAATTATTTGTAATTGAAAAATATGGGTAAACCCATCTTTACGTCAACGGGTTTATTATCTTTTATTCCGGGTTTCCAATCGGGCATCTTTTCAAAAACCTTAACTGCTTCACTATCGCATTGAGTACAACCAACACAGCTTCTAACTACATGCGCATTCTTTAGCTTTCCGTTTCTGTCAACGGTAAATTCAACAATGCTTTTGCATACGAATGAACCTTTGTTTTCAATAGTTTCCTTCTTCGGGTAGTTTAAGTTAGCGGCAATAAATTTCATCATGGCTTCATTTCCACCCGGAAATTCAGGTATACTATCCGGGTTTCTTATCGCTTCTTCGGTTTGTGAAAAAGACAATTGACTCAGAAATAAGAAAAGAATAACGATTAACTTTTTCATGTTATTCACTGATAGGTGCCATGTTTATTTCAATCACTCTTTCGGGCTGTCTTGCAGGCAGCAATCCTTGTTTTAAAAAAGTGAGTTGTCCTTTAGGGCCGGCCATAAATGTTTCCAGGCCTTGCGATAAGGTAAAATCTTCAGCTCTTCTGATAAAATAAATGGTACGCGTAAAGGGGTAATCTCCTGTTTTAAATGAACTTTGATTTGGTTCAAAGTAAATACTATCTGTTTTTCCTACAGAAATAAATTTGATTGAGTTTTTGTACTTCTTAAACAACTCATCGTCTTTATCGCTTAACCAGGCAAAGTCTAAAAAACCAATTGCGTTGGGTGTTTTCGAAATTTTTTCAATCAAGTCCAGACTGTTTTCGAGAGCATAACAGCTTTTCCCGAAAGGCACATTTGCCAATACACTGTCTTTTAAATAACGTGAGACCGACGACTGCTTGTTATCGGTTATGGCAATTAATTTAATGTCATTGCCAAGTGAGTCCTTCAGTGTTAATTCTGAACTCAATAATTGTATTATTTGTTTAGTAGTTAAAGTTTTGATTTTTGTTTGTGAGTTAACAATTAAAGCAACTCCTGTTTTTGCCACTGCCGAATAACGTGGGTTTAATTGTTTTTGCGAAAATGCTTTTTTTTCGTTTTCAATTAGTAATCTGTGTATGATGATGGCTTTGCAACTGTCATTTAAAAGCGCATTAATGCATTCGTTTTCGTACGCAATTATACTTTCACATTCACTATTTGGATATTGTGCTGAGAAAGTAAAAAGCTGATTTTTCACGTGGAGATTAAGTTCTTCTTCGTGATAAACTTTGAGTTTACCGGAGGTAGGTGAGTTGTCGTGATAATCGTTTTTGAAATAGTCATTACAGCTATTCAGTAACATGACAACAGCAATCAATGATAAATAAAATGGAAATGATTTATTCTTCATCTTGTTTTTCTGTTTTGAAAATCTGATAAATCCGGATACTTCTGTAAATAGCGTATGCTGAAAAAACAACTATCATAATTACACGCTTGCTGCCATACACTTTTTCCGACATGAAGTCAGTAAATGTAAATGCTATTGCACCGGCTATTACAAGCGCTATCATAATAATACTGAACCAAAGTGATATGTATTGAAATCCGTTGCGCATAATTTATAAAAGAAAAAAGCCCGAACAGGGTCCGGGCTTTTTAAATAAAGATAATTGGTTATTTAATTGTAAAGTTAATAGGTAAATTAAAGTAAACCGGAACAGCACGTCCGTTTTGTTTACCGGCTTTCCATTTCGGCATTGATTTAACAACGCGCATTGCTTCTTTATCGCAATCCGGACAACCACCTACACCCTTCAGAATCTGAACGTCGCTAATTGCGCCATCGCCATTAACAACAAACTTTAAGAAACACTTACCGCTGATGCCTGCTTCGCGAGCCATTGCAGGGTATTGAATGTTCTTCTGAATGTACTTCATCATTTCCATTGTTCCACCCGGGAACTCAGGCATTTCTTCTACAACTGTGAAAACTTCAGGAGCAGCTGCTTCTGCCGGTCCGCTATCTTCAACTGGAACAACCGGAAGATCTTTTTCACCTTCCTGATCTTTAGTACCAACGTTTGTTTCTTTAACGTCTTCCTGTAATTTCTGAGGCTCTTCTTCCACTGCATCGTCCTTAATAACCGGAGGAACGAATTTCACCATTTCAACCATTGGTGGTGGTGGTGGCGGCGGTGGCGGTGGTGGTTGCTCTTCCTGTGGTGGTGGTGGAGTTAAATCTACGACGATATTACTCATGTCCACAGGTTTTTCAGTTTCTTTAGGTTTATTGTCAATAAACATTTTTAAAGCGAATAACGCCAAGCTAAACACAATCATGCCACCAATAATCATAGTAACGCGCTTGTTGTATGCTCTGCGCAATTCGTACGCTCCGTAGTTTTGATTTCTGCCTGCAAAAACCAATTCGTTACGCGCGTCCATTGTAAGGTCATTCCAATTCTGTAGCATATTAACCTCCTGTTTTTTCGTTAATCATATCCAATTCAGGCTTCATGATATCAACTACAACATATTTACCAACGATGTTGATGTTTAATTCATCAATAAGGTCAATAACATTTTTGTAAGTAGCTTTGTCGTCAGTTTTAATCAGGAAAGTAGGAGTGTTTTTGTCTGCTTTTGCCTGTTTAACCAAACGTTTGTAAGTTGTATCAGCAACTTGATTGTTTTGGAGTTTTGTATCCAATTCTTTAACCTGGTCGTGTAACCATTTGTTTTTCTCGCCTAAATATTTGTGCAAGCCTCCGTCTCCCTGAGAGAAATTTAATTCTTTCAGTTCAGTTTTTGGGCCTTTGTCATCAGCTTCTGGACGAAACTCACCTTCATAATAAAAAATACGATCATCTTTCGTTAAAATAAAAGTGATACCGTTTTTAATCGGAGGCTGATCTTTAATATTCTCAGGCGGAGCAGGGAAAGTTAACTCCATTGATTTTGGTTTACTAAAGGTTGATGTTAAAACGAAAAACGTTAATAACAGGAACGCTAAGTCAACCATTGGCGTCATATCGATTTTCGTCGACTGTTTCTTGGCGCGTTTTTTGCCACCTTTGTGGCCACCGCCACCGCCGCCTTCTGCTATTTCTGCCATGTGTTAATTTTATTATTTAATTCTTATTTAGTTGGATCAAGAACTGTTCCGCCACCTTCTAAAGAAGTAATTAAGTTAAACTGATAAATTTTTAAATCTGTAAAAGTTTTAATAGCATCTTTAACCATTATATACTTTGTTTTTCCGTCGCATTTAATTGCATAGCGAGGTTTTTCGGCTTTTAGTTCCTGGCCGGAAGCTTCTGCTTTTTCTTTAGCTTCGTTATAAGCCATAACCGCTTCTTTACCCGCAAACGAAATCCAGTCTTTTAATTGTGGATTATTTAAAGTATCGTTTGGAATACCTTTTTGAGGTTGAAAGTTCGTTCTTTCGTTTTCGCTGGCATCAATGTATCTTGGTAAATCCTTTAAATCTACTCCTATACTTGGTAATCCGCTGAACTTTTTAATTTGTTGTTCAGAGAATGGAACTTTGTATTTTTCGCTCATGGCGCGAAGTGCAGCCATTTTAGCGGTAGAATTGCTGATTCCAAAAAACACACGGCCCTTATCATCAATGGTAACCATAATATGGTTATCAGGTAAAGTTACCTGTCCGATAGATGATGGAGGATCAACCGTTACCGGTTCCGCCATGCGAAAAGAAGCTGTCAACATAAAAAAGGTCACGAGCAAGAAAGCTAAGTCCACCATGGGTGTCATGTCTAAGCTTGGTGCGCCGCCTTTTGATGGTTTTTTTGACATTTTCTTAGTGTTTTAATATTTAGATGAATACTTATTTAAAATTCCATAAAGCCTGAAAAAATATTTTTCAAGCACTCGGAAATTATTTACCGCTTGACTGGAATTCCTGGATAATAGAGAATCCGGCTTCGTCCATAGCGTAAGTAATCTGGTCGATACGGTTACTAAATAAGTTGTAGAAAATAATCGCTAAGGCAGAAGTTAAGATACCAACTAAGGTATTAACTAACGCTTCAGAGATACCGGTTGCTAACGCTGCTGTATCAGGCGCACCTGCATTTGCTAAAGCCGCGAACGCACGGATCATACCAACTACGGTACCAATAAGACCGGCTAATGTGCCAATTGAAGCCATTGTAGAGATTACAACCATGTTTTTAGATAACATTGGTAATTCTAAAGCAGTTGCCTCTTCTAAAGATTTCTGAATAGCGTGAACTTTTCCTTCTTTATCCATTGTAGCATCGTTCATAACGAATTTGTATTTAGAAATACCTTCGTGTACAACGTTTGCTAATGAACCTTTTTGCTTATCGCATTCTGCAATAGCTCCGTCAAAATCGTGTGAAGAAATTAATTCTTTAATTTTAGCAACGAACTTGTCAGTTTGACCTTTTCCGTTAGCTTTTTGAATGGTAACAAAACGCTCGATCGCAAATGTAATTACAGTTAATAAGAAACCGATTAGGATAGGCACGATAAATCCACCTTTGTACATGGTTCCTAAAATGTTATGAGGATGGCCTTTAATTGGATCGCCACCTTCAAAATTACTTGGCGCACCTAATACCTTGGTGAAAATAAAAACGCCGATACCAATGCAAATAGCGATTGCTAATGCCGAAACTACCAAAGGAAATCCTCCTGATGTTTTGTTCTTGCTCATAGATGTATGTGTTATTAGTTATTATTTATTTTTATGATTGCCAAACTTAGTAAATTAGTTTTAAACTTAAAAGTTTTTGGCTTTATCTGTTTGTTAACTATTATCTAACGATTTTAGTTCATCACATATTATAGAATTATTACCTAAAATATTAAATAGTTTAATAAGTGGCAGGCATTTTATTGTAAGTGGCGCCTGTATTTGTTTCATTTTCACGAAATTTGTTAAAAGAAGATAATTGTCATGAATATCGGCACAATTTGCGATAATTTTGACTAATAATTGAAAATTAGAGCATTATATATTTTTATTTGTATTCTAGCAACACATGATGTTTTGTTGGCTCAACTGTTGGTGGCACCAAACAGCAATGCCTCCGCCTTGGTAAATCAAATTGTGGGAAACAACGTTACCATTACTAACGCGGTTTTAAATTGCAACTCTAGCGCATCCGGGTTGTTTGTTTCTAATAATTCTAGTATCGGATTAACTAGCGGTGTATTGCTGACAACCGGTAAGGCAACTAATGCCTCTGGGGCAAATAACGATCCAGATAAAGGCGACTGTTTTAATAAAAATTCGTCATTCTCCGACCCGCAATTAAACAGTATTGAGCCTAAGGCTACTTACGACGGTTGTGTTCTGGAATTCGACATTAAACCTATTTGTAATACGCTACAAATTAGATATGTGTTCGCTTCTGAAGAATACCCTGAGTTTGTAGGCAGCCAATTTAATGATGCATTTGGCTTTTTTATATGGGGTGCAAACCCGCTAGGAGGTTCCTATAATGGCTTCAACATTGCCCGTTTACCCGGCGGAACCCCTGTTGCTATCAATAACGTTAATAACGGAAAATTTAATAACGGACCTTGTGTAAATTGCGCTTATTATGTTAATAATTCAAACGGTAGTTCAGCGCAATATGATGGTTTTACTACTCCGCTTACTGCATCTGTAAATGTTCAGCCCTGCCAAACCTATCATTTAAAACTGGCAATAGCTGATGCCGGAGATTGTGAGTACGATTCCGGTGTATTTTTAGAATATAAAGGAATCAGTTGTGCCAATGCGCAAATCCCTAATTTAGCCACTTCTACTGTTGCGTCCTTATGCGATTTAAACAATGGTTCCGCTACGGCATCAATCGGAAATTATACCGGAACTGCAACTTATTTATGGAGTCCGGGTGGACAAACTTCCGCAACGGCAACAAATCTTGCGCCGGGAAATTATAATTGCCAAATTACGTTTAATAGTCCTTGTCCATATACCAAAACTGTTTATGTTCAGGTACCAAAGAATCCCGGATTTACCTTTACAAATACAATTACCAATATTAAGTGTCCTCAAGATCAAAACGGGGCAGTTACAGTTAATACCTCAGGAGGCAACGCGCCTTATAATTATTCTTGGAATACGGTTCCTGCTCAGTTTTCTCAAACGGCAACCGGATTATCACTTGGAATATATGTTTGTACCATTACCGATGCTAGTGGGTGTATGAAAAAAGACACAGTGAATATATTCGCTACTACAAATTTAGCTCTGTCTCCAACTACAACTAGCGCATTGTGCAATAATGCCACAGGTACTGCCAATGCTAATGTAACAGGAGGAGTTTCGCCTTATAATTTAGTTTGGAGCACCACTCCCGCTCAAACAACACCTACAGTAGGAGGTTTAAATCCCGGTAATTATTACGTTACAGTAACGGACGGCGACGGCTGTATTAAAACATCCAGCTTAACTGTTGGTAATTATACTCCGTTGATAACGTTTCAGGACAGTATAGTAAATGCTACCTGCAGTCAGGCAAATGGCGCAATTTATATAAACTCATTAAACGGTGGAACAGCCCCTTACACATATACCTGGTCAGGCGGACAATCAACTTCGTCGGTAACGTCGTTAAGTCCTGGTACTTATACAGTAGGAATTCGCGATAAGGATAATTGTCCGGCATCAAAAATTTATTCAGTGGTTAATTATACTTATTTACCTCTTACACAAGAGCAAGAAAACGACAAATGTTATCAAAAAAAAGGAAGCGCAACGGTTACAGTATTGGGAGGAATTGCTCCAATTAGTTACACTTGGAGCAATGGCCAAACTACCCCAACCGCTACTGCCTTAGGCCAGGGTAATTATAATGTAACAGTGGAGGATGCTGTTGGCTGCAGAAATACGGCTGCGTTTATTATTTCCAATAGCGTTGATCCATTTAATGGTTCTTTTGAAATAAATCCACGTGATCCGAGTGTGAATGAAAATTTTCAGATTATTTTACATCCGACTAGTTTGTGGAATCTGGATTTTGCAGGACTTAGCAATGGCGTTATGTTGCGCGACACAATTAATGTATTGAATTTGTCGGAATTCGGGTGGTATTATGTAAATTACTTCCTCGTGAGTGATAATGGCTGTAAAATCAATATGAAATATGATTTTTTCATAAAGGATTTTATGACCTTGTATTTTCCTAACACGTTTACGCCTAATACCGACGGTATAAATGATGTTTATTTTGCAGTAGGAACTTTAGTAAAAGAATTTACGATGCAAATTTACGATCGGTGGGGCGAAAAGTTATTTAGTACGGATGATCTGTATAAAGGATGGAATGGTATGTATAAAGGATCGGCAGTAAAAGACGATGTTTATATTTATAAAGCGCAGGCAATGGATTACTTTGGAAAAGCCTACCATTATACCGGACACATCAATCTTATTCGTTAAATCATGAACATTGAGGAATTAAGGAATTATTGCCTTTCTAAAAAAGGATCGGAAGAGTGTTTTCCTTTTGACGAGCAAACCTTGGTGTTTAAAGTAATGGGTAAAATATTTTTGCTTTCTGACATTAATTCAAAGCCGCTGGAATTTAATGCAAAATGCGAACCCGATCTTGCTGTTACTTTACGTGAAAAGTATAGTAACGTAAAGCCTGGATATCATATGAGTAAAAGGCACTGGAATACAATAACTTGCAATGATTCTTTGCCGGATCGTTTGATAAAAGAATGGATTGATCACAGTTACCAAATGGTTGTAAAAGGACTTTCGGCGAAGCTAAAAGCAGAGCTGGAATTATTGTAATTTATTTTGCTAAATTCCTTATTATTATTACATTTGCATCCCTTTTTTGAACCAAATGGGCAAAAAGCAGTACATAATTAAGTTTGCAGGACTGCCCGTTGGAACTCACGAGTTCGAGTTCGAAATTGATGGAAAGTTCTTTGAACAATTTGCAGATAGTGAAATACAGAAGGCAGATCTTCATGTAAATCTCACTTTATTAAAGCAAAATCATTTAATGCAATTACATTTTGAAATTAACGGAACAGTTAATTTAAGTTGCGACAGATGCTTAATTGATTATGATTTTCCAATCGAGGCACAAGACGAATTAGTATTAAAGTTTGGTGATCCCGATGAAAGTAATGATCAGATTTTGGTAATTAATGAAGGAGATGCGCAGGCCGATGTATCACATTATTTGTATGAATATATTATGCTGGCTTTACCCGGTCGTCGCGTACCATGTGAAATTGATGATGAAGTGGAATGTGATGAAGAGACACGGTTAAAGTTAGAAGAAAGCTCGGTTCAGCAAAGTGAACCAAACCCTGTATGGGAAAAATTAAGTAAAATAAAGTTTAACAAGAATTAAAATAAGAAATCATGCCAAATCCTAAACGAAAATTATCGCGCTCTCGTAGAGATTCACGTCGTGCTACATACAAAGCACCGAATATGACTATTGCAAAAGATACAACAACCGGCGAAGCACATTTATTCCACCGTGCACACTGGTTTGAAGGTAAATTATATTACAAAGGAAAAGTTGTAATGGAAAAAGCTAACGCTTAACCCTTTCCTTTTCGTACTATTTAAAAAAGCCCTGAATCTTCAGGGCTTTTTTAGTTAATTATCCCTCCAAAATTGCCATTAAAGTTTTTTTAAACAGGCTTTTAATAACTTTAAGGACTAATTGTTGTATTATTACTCCTAAATTTGTTTTTTTAGCCTCTCTAAGAACTTATTTTATTTATGAAAATTGGTTTAGATATTATGGGTGGCGATTATGCTCCCAAAAATTGTTTAGATGGCGCTATTCTTGCTTCTAAAGAACTTCCTTCAGATGCAATTATTGTGCTTATTGGTGACGAAAACCAGGCGCGCCCTTATCTAACAGAACAAGGTGCGGATTTGTCCCGTTTCGAATTTGTGCATACAACCGAAGTTCTTGAAATGGGAGCGCATCCCACAAAGGCGCTGGCTCAAAAACCAAACAGCAGCATTGCCATCGGCTTTAAATTATTAAAAGAAGAAAAAATTCAATCTTTTTCCAGCGCCGGAAATACTGGCGCCATGTTAGTAGGCTCCATGTTTTCAGTAAAAGCTGTTCCCGGAGTAATACGACCTAGTATCGCTAATCCTTTACCAAAAGAAAATGGCGGGTGGGGTTTAATTCTTGATGTGGGTACTAATGCCGATTGCAAGCCTGATGTATTATATCAATTTGGGATTTTAGGTTCAATTTTAGCGAAAGAAGTTTACAAAATTGAAAAGCCAAAAGTAGCTTTATTGAATATTGGAGAGGAACCTGAAAAGGGAAATTTAGTTTCACAAGCCGCCTATAATTTAATGAAAGACTCTAAAGATTTCCACTTTGTTGGAAATGTTGAAGGACGAGATCTGTTTAATGATAAGGCAGACGTAATCGTTTGTGAAGGTTTCACCGGAAATGTTGTACTAAAAACCTGTGAGGCATTTTACACCATGATGCGTAAACGTAAAGTGAAAGACGAGTATTTCGATAAATTTAATTATGAAATTTACGGCGGAACTCCAATCTTAGGAATTAATTCAAACGTACTAATTGCACACGGAATTTCCAGTCCAACTGCATTTAAAAACATGCTTTTATTGGCAAAAGATATTGTTAATGCCAATTTAAGTGAAAAAATAAAACAAGCATTTCAGTAATGATTAAAGCAGCAATTACAGCCGTTGGCGGTTACGTGCCAGAATACGTTTTAACAAACGAAGAGCTTTCTACAATGGTAGAAACCAACGACGAATGGATTACCACGCGTACCGGTATCAAGGAAAGAAGAATTCTAAAAGGTGAAGGGCGTGGTCTTTCTGAAATGTGTGTTGGTGCTGCCCGCGAAGTACTTAGAAAAAGAGGAATTTCAGCTGAAGAATTAGACATGGTAATCATCGGAACCATTACAGGTGATTATACTTTTCCTTCTACTTCCAATGTTGTTTGCGATATTTTAGGCGCGAAAAACGCATGGGGATTTGATTTATCAGCTGCGTGTTCAGGCTTTATTTACGCCTTAGCCACCGGCTCTCAGTTTATTGAAACTGGCCGTTATAAAAAAATACTAGTTATTGGAGGCGATAAAATGTCGTCAATAATTGACTATACCGACCGTGCTACTTGTATAATTTTTGGTGACGGAGCAGGTGCTGTATTGTTGGAACCGAATAACGAAGGATTGGGCGTTCAGGATTTTATTTTAAAAGCTGACGGTGCAGGACGGAATTATCTATGCATGCATGCAGGTGGTTCTGTTTTACCGGCAAGTCACGAAACGGTTGATAAACGTCAGCACTATGTTTATCAGGAAGGTCAGGCAGTTTTTAAATTCGCTGTAAAAGGTATGGCAGATGTTAGTGCTGATATTTTAGAAAGAAATAATTTGACAGCCAACGACGTTCAGTGGTTGGTCCCACACCAGGCGAACAAGCGCATCGTAGATGCTACTGCTTCGCGCATCGGATTAAATGAAGATAAAATTATGATGAATATTGAGCGTTATGGTAATACAACGGCCGGCACGATTCCGCTTTTATTGTGGGACTATGAAAAGAAACTGAAAAAGGGAGATAATCTTATTATCTCAGCTTTTGGTGGCGGATTTACCTGGGGCTCCATCTGGGTAAAATGGGCATACGACGGAAATAAAGCATAAACGTCTCCAAATCCTGCCAAAAATCATGTTTTTATCACCACGGCATGATTAATATCTTATAATAATTATAAATAAGAGTTAATGACATTTTTATGACAATAAAAATGGTGCAATTGGCGACCTTTGCACCAGCTTGAAAAGCTTTAAAGTCATATCTTTTAATTATCGCAATTTTCCTTTAGAAAAATTGGCACTGCTTCATCTTAACGAAGATGCTCAAAGCCGTTTCTTGGTCGAATTAAAAGTCAAGTTCGAAATCAATGAACTTTTGCATCTAAGCACCTGTAATCGGATTGAATTTTTCGTATGCACCAATACCTTACTGGATTCAACTACCTTAAAGAACATATTGAATTTTGTATATCCGCAACTTTCATCAAACGATTTGAAATTATTTTCTGAATCGGCAGAACTTTTTGAAGGAGACGAAGCAATTAATCACGTTTTCGAATTAGCATCCTCTTTAAAATCATTAGTAGTGGGTGAGCGTGAAATTATTACTCAGGTTCGTAAGGCATATGAGTTTTGTAATCTGCTAAACCTTACCGGCGATTTTATTCGCTTGCTGGTGAAGCAAACTATTGAAACAGCTAAGGATGTTTTCACAAACACGGATATTGCAAAAAATCCGGTTTCTGTTGTTTCTCTAGCATACCGTCAATTGCGCGATTTAGGCATAAAAAATGAAGCCAGAATTATAATGGTGGGGTCAGGTGAAACAAACACCAACATGGCCAACTACCTACAAAAACATAAATACGCCAATTTCACTGTTTTTAATCGTACGCTTACAAACGCTGAGAAATTAGCTGAAAAACTTAACGCTACAGCTTTTACTTTAGCCGATTTAAATAATTACAATAATGGATTTGATGTGCTTATTACATGCACCGGATCTACTGAGCCGATCATTACGTCAAACAATTACCAAACATTAAAAGCTGGTGATAATTCAAAAAAAGTAATTATTGATTTGGCTCTTCCTGCCGACGTTGATAAAGCAGTGCTTGAATCAAACAACATTCATTATATCGATATAAATTCTTTAAAGCATCAGGCAGAACTTAATTTAGAGCTTAGAAAGAATGAAATCAATAAGTGCCGCGGTATCATTAAAAATAAATTGGATGAGTTTATTTCTATTTATCATGAACGTAAAATAGAACTCGCCTTTGGTGAAATACCAAAACAAGTGAAAGCCATAAAGGAATTAGCAATGAATGAAGTTTTTTCTAAAGAAATCAATTCCTTGGACGATAAAAGCAAAGAAGTACTGGATAAAGTACTAAACTATGTGGAGAAAAAATACAATGCTGTAGCAATGCGCACGGCAAAAGAGGTTTTGTTGAGTAAAGATTAGAATGAAAATCATCATCGGCACACGCGGCAGCGAATTAGCGCTTTGGCAGGCCAATTACACAAAAGATTTACTGGAAAAATTAGGTTGTGAGGTTGAACTGAAAATCATCAGTACTTCCGGCGATCGCACACAACAATGGAATACCAGCTTTGATAAGCTGGAAGGAAAAGGTTTTTTCACAAAAGAGTTGGAAGAGGAATTGTTGGCAGGGACGATTGACCTGGCCGTGCACTCACACAAAGATCTTCCTACAACGTATCCGGATGGATTAATTATTGCCGCAGTTTCGCACCGAGAAGACCCTTCTGAACTTTTATTAATCAGAAAAGAATCAGCCGATACCAACAAAAAATTTTCACTAAAAGAAAATGCTCTTGTCGGTACATCTTCCGCCAGACGAAAATCACAGTTGTTGGCATTTAGACCGGATGTTGAAATTAAAGATTTACGAGGAAACGTTCCTACACGAATAAAAAAACTGGCCGACAAGCAGTATGATGCCATTTTATTAGCTGCTGCCGGTGTAGAACGATTAGGAATTAATTTAGATGAATTTCATGTTGAGCGATTAAATCCAACTGAATTTATACCCGCACCCGCTCAAGGAGTTTTGGCATGGCAAATAAAAGACAATAATTCTGCCTTACTAGACATACTGGATAAATTAAATGATTTGGATGTTTTAATTCGGATTAATATTGAACGTAAGGTTTTAAATTTATTTGATGGAGGTTGTCAACTCCCATTGGGTGTATATTGCGAAACCGAAAAAGACGATGAAGACCGTAACAGATTTAAAACATGGGTTAGTATCGCCTCATCCTGGAATTCTACACCAAAGCATTTGTATTTTGAAACCTATCATACCGATGGTTTTTCTGAGCGCATCGTAGAACACATTAATGCATTAACCCCTAAAAAAGTTTTTATTACACGTAACGTACAGGATAAAGATTTTTTAAGCAGGAGTTTAAAAGGAATTAATTTCCGGTTGGAAGCAAAAAGCTTAATTGAATTTAAGCAAATCCAAATAAAAGAAATACCTACAACCGATTGGTTGTTTTTTAGCAGTAAGCATGCTGTAAAATATTTTTTTAATCAAAAACCTGCAATTGGTAAGGTTAAAATTGGTTGTGTTGGTAAAGGCACATCTGAAGAATTACGTAAGTTTGGTTTTCGTGCCGATTTTATTGGCCAGAGTACCGACACCAAACTAATTGGAAAGCAATTTGCCTCTTTAGTTGGTAGCGCAAAAGTTCTGTTTCCTGTTGCAAAAGACAGTCTTTTAAGCATACAAAGTCAATTTCCTAAAAAAGATAATGCAATCAATATTCCGGTTTACACCACAATCAAGCACAGTGTTGAGGTAGACGAAAGTTTTAACATTATTATCTTTACCAGTCCTAGTAACGTAGACGCCTATTTTGAAAAAAATAAGCTGAATAGTAACCAAAAAGCAGTAGCCATGGGAGAAGCCACAAAAAATGCGCTTCTTAAAAAAGGAGTTAAGGAAAATGCAATCGTTACCACAACTTCATTTGACGATTTAGGCCTTTACCGAGCAGTTTTGCACTTTAAGTAATATTTCGCATTTTTAAGACATGAATTATTGGCAAAATCCCTCGGTGGATGTACTTGGGCTTCGAATCGATGAACCGGTTACTTCAATCACAGATATTTTAGTTGCGCTAGTTGGATTCATGGCATACTTTAAAACGGAATCTCATGACAATCAGCGTTCACTTTCACTATACCGTTTATTTTTTCTATTTACGGCAATTTCAACATTAATTGCGGCATTTCTTGGACATGCATTTGCTTATTATTTCGGTTTTAATGCACGAATGATCGGCTGGGTGTTTGGTGCTTTGGGCGTTGCTTTTGCTCAATTTGCAGTTATTTATAACACGCGTGAAATTTTTAATTCATCCACTTTTAAAGCATTGGTAATTCTTAATGCAATAGAGGTAACAGCTGTTGCAGTGTTGATTTTTATTTTCAAATCTTTTGTTGTGATTGAACTTCATTCCGCTTTCGGGTTAGTATTAATGGTTACTGTATTAGAAGCGATTAATTATTACAGAACCCGATCACAACTTAGTAAAAATATGATTTACGGTGTGGCTTTAGCTATTGCTGCCGTTATTTGTCATATTTCCAAACTAGCTTTTTCTAATTGGCTCAATCATTTAGATATTAGTCATCTATTTATGGCAGCATCTTTGTATGTGATGTATAAAGGTGTTTCCGGAGAACAAAAATTAAATCCTGCAACAGCATGATAACACACCGTCCGCGCAGAAACCGCAAAAGCCAGGCAATTCGGAATCTGGTTCAAGAAAATAGTTTGAGCGTTAATGATTTTATATTTCCTTTATTTTTAATTGAAGGAAAAAATAAAAAGTCTGAAGTTACTTCCATGCCGGGCATTTATCGTTTCTCAAACGATTTGTTATTAAAAGAAATTGAATCGTGTTTGAAATTGGGGATCACAACATTTTCCTTGTTCCCAAATATTGACGAGAAATTAAAAGATAAAAAAGCGAGTGAAAGCTGGAATAAAAAAGGATTGTACTTACGTACTCTATCAGAAGTAAAAAAGAAATTTCCGGAAGCAGTAATCATGACAGATGTTGCTATGGATCCATATAGCAGCGATGGGCACGATGGTATTGTGAAAAATGGTCAGATATTAAACGATGAAACGTTAGAGATATTAGGAAAAATGGCCTTAGCCCAGGCTGAATGCGGAGCTGATATTATTGGTCCAAGTGATATGATGGATGGTAGAGTAGGATATTTGCGCGAAGTTCTGGATGATAATGATTTTATTAATGTATCCATAATGAGTTATACGGCAAAATATGCCAGTGCTTTTTATGGACCGTTTAGAGATGCCTTGGATAGTGCGCCAAAATTTGGCGACAAAAAAACATATCAGATGAATCCTGCTAACAGTAAGGAAGCGCTTCTTGAAGCTGAATTGGATTTTACCGAAGGCGCTGATTTTCTAATGGTAAAACCTGCATTATCATATATGGATATTATAAAGTCGTTAAATGATAATTTTTCATTACCAATTGCTGCTTATAATGTAAGCGGCGAATACGCAATGGTGAAGGCAGCAGCGGCAAAAGGGTGGATTGACAATAAAAAAATTCGTGACGAAATTTTATTAAGCATTAAACGTGCAGGAGCATCGGTTATACTTACTTATTTCGCAAAAGAGTGGGCACTAGATAATCATAAATAAATGGGTATACCTGAGAAAATATTTTTAATAGGATTTATGGGTTGTGGAAAATCAACACATGGTAAAAAACTTGCTAAATTGTTAAACCGCCCATTCATTGACCTGGATCATTATATTGAAAAGAAAGAAGAGCTTTCTATCAATGAAATTTTTACTACAAAAGGAGAAGATTACTTCAGACAAAAGGAAACAGAATACTTGAATCAGGTGATTAACCGTTATCCTACTTCCGTAATTTCATTAGGAGGGGGAACGCCTTGTTTTAATAATAATATTACACTTATTCTTAAATCAGGTTTATCTGTTTATATTGAAATGCCTGCTGAATCCCTTCATTATCGTTTGTCGCAGTCGTTAACGGCACGCCCATTAATACAAAACAAATCAGCAGAAGAAGCGTTAGATTTTGTAAAATCTTTGCTTAAGAAACGAGAATCTTTTTATTTACAGGCACCAATAATTGTTAATGGACTAAATTTAACGGCAGAAAAAATTTTAGAAGCAGTATCTTTGCATATTGGCAAGAGCTAAAAAATATTTTTTACTCGGTTATTTTCTTTTGGGTGTCATCACCTTTTCTTTTTCTCAGTTTTACCGATATGAATCTTTTGGATTTAATGTTGGCGCCAGCATTGCGGTGGGAAACAAATTTCATCGGATCGGATTAACATTAAACGCGTATTGTTTTTACGACTTTGTTCAGATAAATGCTGGCCTTCGCGTGTACCGTAGTTTAAAAAATCTGGGCCCAAATAAAGAATATAATGAACTTGTTGCGTCGGGCGGATTGGTTCTTGCATATGGTGAAAAGCAAAAACAGTTTAACCCATTTGTTTCAGTGTACTCCAACCAAACGAAACGAAAATACTCGGTGGCCTATGCCTACAACGCGTATTTTAATAAAGTGAAAACCACTCAGCAAACCGGAATTGTTGCTTTGCAGTTTGATCGTGTTTCCATTATCGGTGAGAACGATATTTTAGCCCGGCAAATTCTTGATCGCTTCAGAACAGGCGCGTTCTTAATTCAATATCAGTATAAAAATTTATTTCAGGCAGCAATTAATTGCACGATGTGGACAGGCCAGATGGGACATCAGGTTAAGAACGATTCTAAATTTCCTCATATCGGTTATATGGATACCACAGGAGGAACTTATGCTAACATTTCTCATGGTTTGTTAAGTGCTCAGGTGAAGTTTAATATCGGACACGCGCAGAATATTCAGGCTAATTTTGGGGTGGATGCCGAGCAGGTGCGTAATGCTGTTCAGAACCGACTTATTCACGATATGGTTTTTATTCCCAGAAAATGGTTTACGCCCATCAATTGCCACATTCCTATGATTGATTCAAAAGGACAACAGTACCTTTTCCGTCCTGATCAAAGGATTCGTAAGCCGGAATTTTTCTGGAATTTCCAGAGTAATGCCCCCGCCTTCTATTAGCGGTATTTTATAATGGCAAATATCAGAACCGAGTAAAAGAAGAGTTTGGCTGAGTTGAGTCTTGGTTTCGGTTAGTCATAAATGCCTGAAATTTGGGGCAAAATTCTATATTTACAAATTCTAGAACCCACTAACTTACACCCCATGAAAAGAATCCCCCAATTCTTATTTTTTTTGATGAGTATTATTTACTCATTTAGATCAAGCGCACAAGTTACTTGTAACAACGGCTTGGTTTATATGCACACAAGTCCGATACAGGTGTACAATCCTGCATTGCCTCTGAGTGCTTCTAATCCAAGTAGTACAGGTATTCCTTTGGGAGGTACCGGATTATCGTTCGGTCCGAACTTAAGTGCGGCGACTCCCAATCCAACGTTCTATACAACTATCGGGGGTGTTTTTTATTATTGGAGTGGAAGTGCGTGGGTGAGCACCGGACATTCAACAGGAAATACAATTGCTGTTAATATAGGCGGGGGGCCTGGTTGTATTTACAACTTAGTGGGTGGCACAGGTCAAGTATATGTTTATAACGGAACAGGTCCGGCAACATTGCTCACAACAATAACCAGTTTTGCAGGAGGTGGGCCGTACGATATAGTGGTTGACAATTGCTGTAATTTTTATATTCTCAAAACTACCAGCCCTCAATCTATGATTGCCTACAGTCCAACCGGTGCTCAGTTGTGTACCTGGACGATGTCGGGTATGCCAAGTTTGTCTGCAGGTGGAGGTTTTGCCATTGTGGGTAATCAGGTTGTTGTGAGTAATTCAGGCGGTCTTTATATTGGAAACATGACCGGAACAACTATTTCGTTCACCAATGTAAGTACCAATGGTTATGGAGCCGGTGACTTTGCTTCATGTCCTTTGCCTTGTGGTGCTTTAACCGCAACAGTAGCTAACACCAGTACAAGCACTCCAATTGGATGCGCAGGTGGTACAGCCAACGTAATGGTTACTTCAACGCTTTCTCCATTATCGTACACTTGGTCTGGTCCCGGCATTGTCAGTGGTATAAATTCCGGTACAGCTACTGTTAATCAGTGTGGGGTATATACGGCAACCGTTAGTAAACCGGGATGTCCTCCTGCATCTACAGTTTTAACCACAACCATTGTTTGTTCTGCCACACTTACACCAACATTATCAATAACAAATACTTTATCATGTACATCACCAACTGCGCAAATAAGCGCATTACCGGGGCCCGCGGGTCATACGTATACCTGGACCGGACCCGGAATTGTTGGAAGTGCTAATGCAAATCCAATTACAGTGAACGTTGGTGGTGTTTATACAGCAACTGTTCTTAATACAACAACCGGATGCAGAGGCACACAGACAATTAATATCGCGGCCAACTTTACTCCGCCAACATTAACAATAACACCCACTAATACTTCCGTCTGTCTCGGTAGCTCCGCTAATCTCAGTGTGGCAGGCGCCACTTCTTACACATGGTCTCCTGCAGGATCGTTAAATACAACAAGCGGTTCTGCAGTCGTCGCCACACCGGGAGCAACAACAACCTATACAGTAATAGGTAGTGTTGGTGTATGTACAACCCAGGCAACTGCAATTGTTGCTATTAATCCTCAGCCAACAGCCATTCTAACACCAAGCAATGCTTCCTGTGGATTTAATAATGGCAGTATTGTCATAACAAACACAAGCGGTGCCGGACAAACGGTTACTGGTTACTCTGTCAACGGAACGGCAGTAGGGTCTCAAACTGTAACGGGATTAAGTGCCGGAACCTACACTGTTACATTAATTAATAATCTTGGGTGCCGCACTACTTATACAACTACTATTTCTAACTCACCACCAATAACAGCATTAGCTACAACTATTATTAACTCTACCTGCGGTTTAAATAATGGAAGCATTACGCTTGGTGCAGTAACAGGTGGAATACCTACTTATTCTTATAATGTTAACGGAGGTCCGTATAGTACAACGCCGCCGGTAACTAATTTAAGTAGCGGAGCTTATGTGATTGGTGTTATTGACAGCAGAGGATGTACGTTTACTAAAACAGTTACCGTTCTTGATATGCCGGGTCCATCTGCTATAACGTTCACCACCTCTCCTACAGCATGTGTTGGTTCAACAGGAACATTTAGCGTTACCAATGTTATTAGCGGAACTCCTGCTTATACCTATTCGGTTAATGGCGTTGCTACAGGAAGTATCGTAGGTAGTTTACCAGCAGGTACACATACAGTTATTATCCGTGATGCCAATAGTTGTACGTTATCTACTGTGTTTAATATCGCTATGGTTAACGGTCCGATTTCTGCAATAACCTCAACCACTAATGCCACATGTGGTAATGCTAATGGTACTGCTACTGTATCTTCTGTTAATGGCGGTACTGGCCCTTATTCTTATTCGTTTAATGGCGGACCTTTTGGCGGAAACTCCACTACAGGTTTAGCTGCGGGAACCCACACGGTTATTATCCGAGATGTTAATTCTTGTACAGTAGCAGTAACCTTTAATATCAGTAATACCGGAACTCCTGTAACAACTATTGCAAATAGTGTAAATGTGGCTTGTAACGGAGGAGCAACAGGAAGCTTCACCGCAAGCACAACCGGTGGTTTGCCGGGGTATTCTTACACATTGTCACCTGGCGGTATAACAAATTCCATTGGTATTTTCACAGGATTAACGGCTCAGGTATACACAGTATCTGTTCGGGATGTAGCGGGATGTTTAACAACCGCAACGGTAAATATAACACAACCTCCTGCTTTAGGTTTAACATTAACTCCATCTCCTGTTTTATGTAATGGAGGAAGTACAGGTTCTATTAGTGCCACTGCTTCAGGAGGAACACCAACCTATAATTATTCGATTAACGGTGGAGCTTTTGGTGCAAGTTCATCATTTACCGGACTAAGTGCCGGAACCTATAGCGTAACAGTTCGTGATTTAAATAATTGTACGCATACAACCACAATCACAATAACTCAGCCTACACCATTAGCAATGACCTTTACTACGGCTCCTAACACGTGTGTTGGAGCGGTAGGTAGTGTTACCATTGGTGTAACAGGCGGTACACCTGCCTATACGTATTCCGTTAATAGCGTTGTAACCGGTCCTACTGCTACAGGTCTTTCTTCCGGCGTTCAAAACACGCAGGTAAGCGACGCTAACGGTTGTATCATTACCGGTACATTTAATATCGGAATTATCACTGGTCCGGCTGCAGCTACAGTGGCAACATCACCGGCAACTTGCGGTAACGCAAACGGAAGCGCAACCGTTACTACTGTAACAGGTGGTACTGCGCCATATCAATATTCATTTAACGGTGGCCCATTTGGCGCAAACAGCGTAACAGGACTTGCCGCAGGTTCGCAAACCGTTATAGTTCGCGATGTAAACAGTTGTACACTGGCTGTAACGTTTAATATCAACAATACCGGTAGTCCTACTTCAAGTATTTCAGCCACTTCAAGTGTTAGTTGTTTTGGCGGAGCAAACGGGAGCTTTACCGTAAATACAACGGGCGGTACTCCGGGATACAATTATACATTAACTCCGGGAGGAACAACCAATACGAGTGGTGTGTTTACCGGTTTAACTGCACAGGCCTACAACGTCACAGTAAAAGACGCGGTTGGTTGTGTAACAACAGTTACTGTAAACATTATTCAGCCAACACAGCTTACTTTTACTTTAACACCTTCTCCTGTATTATGTAATGCAGGAACAACAGGCTCTGTCAATGCTTCCGCTTCAGGAGGAAATGCGCCATATAATTATTCATTAAATGGCGGTGCCTTCCAGGCCGGATCAGGCTTTACCGGTTTAGCGGCGGGTAACTACAGTATAACTGTCCGAGACGTAAATAACTGTACGGCTACACAGGTAGTCACCATCACTCAACCAACACCTTTATCCATCAGCTTTAATACCATCCCGAATTCATGTGCCGGATCAGTAGGAAGCGTTACACTTAATGTTTCAGGCGGAACTCCGGCTTATTCTTATTCAGTCAACAGCGTTGCTTCTGGTCCTACAGCAACAGGTTTAGCTTCCGGTGTTCAAAATGCACAAGTGAGCGATGCTAACGGTTGTATTATTACCGGAACATTTACTATTGGTAATATTACAGGACCTGCTTCCGGCAGTGTTACAAGTACAAACGCTAATTGCGGTAACGCAAATGGAAGCGCAACTGTTACAACAGTGAGTGGTGGCGCTACTCCATATCAATATTCATTTAACGGATCTCCGTTTAGCAGTAATAATTTTGCTGGAGGTTTAACTGCAGGTAGTCATTCAGTTGTAGTTTTAGACGCTAACAGCTGTACATTAACAATCAACTTCACTGTTGGTAATACCGGAAGTCCGGTTGCAACAATTGGAACACAGTCAAACGTAAGTTGCTTTAATGGTACAAATGGCAGCTTTACTGTTAACACATCCGGTGGTACTCCGGGATACAGTTATACATTAACACCGGGTAATATTACCAGCGGATCAGGCATATTCACAAATTTAACAGCTCAGCCTTATAGCATATTGGTAAAAGACGCGGCCGGTTGCATGACTACTACATCCGTAACAATTATTCAGCCAACTGCTTTAACAGTAAGTTTATCTTCAAATCCTACAAGTTGTAACACAGGAACTAACGGTGTTATTACAGCGGCAGGTTCAGGAGGAACCGGTCCTTATCAGTACGCTTTAAATGGTGGAACTTTTCAAAGCTCCACTACTTTTAGCGGACAAGCAGCAGGTGTTTACAACATCACAGTTCGCGACGCGAATGGTTGTACACTAACTCAATCAGTTCAGGTTACTCAACCTACAGCAATTACCTTAACACTATCAAGTATAAACGCCAACTGTACAGCTGCAAATGGTACAGCATCTGTTTCAGTATCGGGAGGTACACCTGCATATACATTTAATTGGAGTTCGGGCGGTGGAAGTAATGCCCAAAGTAATCCTTTAGCTGCCGGCGTTTATACGGTAACAGTAACTGACGCAAATGGCTGTATTAAAACTGGTGCAGTAACCATTAATACAACACCGGGTGGTACTGCCGTTATTTCAGCTATTACTAACGTAAGTTGTTTTGGTGGTAATAACGGAAGTTTAACTGCAGGATTTACCGGAGCAATGACTGCCCCTATTTCATATAGCTGGAGTAATGGTCAAACCGCACAAACTGCAACCGGATTAATTGTGGGTGTTTATTCTGTAACATTAACCGACGCATTTGGATGTACATCATCAGTAGCTGGTACAATTACAGAACCTGGTGCTTTAGATGTAGCAACCGGTACTACAGCTGTAAGCTGTTTCGGAGGCAATAATGGCTCAGCAACTGCCATATATAACGGTGGAGGTACACCGCCATTAACGTATTTATGGTCACCTGGTGGTGCAACAACAGCAACCGCTCCTAATTTACCTGCAGGTGTATATAGCGTAACCGTAACCGATTCTAAAAGTTGTACCACAACTGTTTCAGTTTCTATTACACAGCCTACATCAGTTACTGTTACTTCATCCGTAACAACTGCTAATTGTAATCAGGCCAATGGTTCTGCTACTGTTTCCGCAACTGGAGGTTCACCGGCTTATACCTATACTTGGAGTACTTCCGCTACCGGACCGGTTTTAAGCAATGCTTTAGCCGGTACTTATACTATTAGTGTTAAAGATGCTAACGGTTGTATTACCACGGCAGCAGCAACCATTCCAAATCAGGCCGGACCAGTAATGACCGTTGTTAGCCAAACAAACATCAGTTGTTTTGGTGGAAATAACGGAATGGTTACCACAACAGTAAGTGGTGGTAACGCGCCATATAATTACTTATGGAGTAATGGTCAGGTGACAGGAACAGGGGTTAACTTAATTGCGGGTGTATATACTGCAACTGTTACAGATCAAATGGGATGTAAATCATCTGTAAGTGTTACAATTACACAACCGCCGGCTTTAACTGTAACTGCTTCAGGAACCAATCCTCTATGTTTTAACTCAACAAACGGAACTGCTAATGCTGGTGTTTTAGGCGGAACTGCCGGTTATACCTTTAACTGGGTGCCATCAGGATCTACATTACAGAGTCCAACTGGTCTAGGCGCAGGAAATCACATTGTAACAGTAACGGATGCTAACGGTTGTGTGGCTTCCTCCTCTGTTACTTTAACTAATCCTGCACAAATGACGGCTGCTATTACTTCAACTAATATTTCTTGTTTCGGTGCGTGTAACGGAGTAGCCACCGGTACAACAGCAAATTCTGTTGGTGCAGTGGTGTATTTCTGGACAGGAGGTCCTGCTCCTTTAACAACACAATTAATCAGTAATCTTTGTTCTGGTACATATACTTTACAGGCAACGGATCAAAACAGTTGTACTGCCTCAGCAGTTGTGACCATTAATCAACCTACTCAGCTTACTGCAAGTATTTCTGCGACAGGAAACGCTAGTTGTGCTGGATACACCAATGGATTTGCAACGGTAGCGCCTTCCGGTGGAACTCCGGGTTATACCTATAGCTGGCTTCCTAGTGGAGGTACTGCTGCAACCGCCGGAAGTTTAACCGCCGGTTCCTATACAGCAACCATTACGGATGCGATGGGTTGTACTACTAATGCAGTGGCTGTTATTACTCAACCTACTCCTTTACAAGCAACATTAACAAGTACTAACGTCACTTGTAATGGTTTAAATAACGGAGTTGGAAATCTTGCTTACAGTGGAGGTACCAGCCCTTATACCTTCTTATGGTTCCCTACTTTAAATAATACCCCAAATGTGAGTACACTTCCTCCCGGAATACATACCGTACAAATAACAGATAATTTAGGTTGTGTTACTACTCGTACCACATTAATTACTCAGCCATCTGCTTTAACAGCTGCAATCACATCCACCAACTCTAACTGTAATCAGGCAAACGGACACGCTTGTGTGGCGGTTAGCGGTGGTGCAGGCGGGTATACGTATCAGTGGACAAGTAATCCTGCATTTGTAAACTCTTGTATTAATAACGTAATAGCTGGAGCTTATACGGTTACAGCTACCGATGTAAATGGATGTACAATTTCTGCTATCGCAAACATTAATGATATAGCAGGACCAACCATTGCAGTTACTGCAACAACAGCGGTAAGTTGTTTTGGAGGAAGTAATGGTTCGGCAACAACTAACGTAAGCGGTGGAACCGGAACAATTAGTTACTTATGGTCGCATTTAGCACAAACAACTCCTAATGTTGTTAACTTACCTGCCGGCTTACATTCCATTGTTATTACCGATGCTGCGGGTTGTATAGCGAGCGCGTCAGTGAATATAACTCAGCCTACGCAATTAGTAGGGGCAATAAGTAATGTAAGTAACGTTACCTGCGCGGGATTAAATAACGGTACCGCAACCATGTTATTAAATGGCGGTACACCTACTTACAATTATACCTGGACACCAAGCGCACAAAGCTCTTCAGTAGCGGTGAGTATGGGTCCTGGTACCTATACTTGTTTTGTTAAAGACGCAAATGGTTGTCTTGTTTCTCAAACAGTAACTATAACACAACCAAACCCACTTGTAATAAACACTTCATCCGTAACGAATTTATCTTGTTTTGGTAATAACAGCGGACAAGTGTTTACCAATATAACAGGTGGTAATCCGGCATACACTATTGTGTGGTCGCCTACACAGCCTGCTAACCCAATCATTACAAACTTAGCTGCAGGCACGTATAGCTTATTGGTTACTGATACGAAATCATGTACTACTTCGGGTGTGTATGTTGTGACACAACCTACACAATTGGTTTCCTCGGCAACAGCTACTCCTGCAACCTGTGGGTTAGCAAATGGTAGTGCAACGGTAACAGTAAACGGCGGAACTCCGGGTTACACATACAACTGGAACACACCTGCACCTCAGAATACATCCGTTGCTATTAACATGGCTTCCAACACATGGAATTGTGTTGTAACGGATGCTAACGGTTGTACCCTTACGCAATCGGTGTCAGTGCCAAATGCACCGGGACCAAACTTAACATCCATGACGTTTACAGCACCAATGTGTTTTGGTCAGCAAAACGGATCAATGGCAATTGGATTTACTTCCGGTACTGCACCGTTTACATATCAATGGAATAATCCTGCTGCATCAACCACACAAACAGTTAATGGTGTTGGAGCGGGTGTTTATTCTGCAACCGTTACCGACGTTTATGGTTGTACTGCTTCCGGTGTGGTGAATGTAACGCAACCGAATATATTATTATTAAATGTGAGTCCTGCACAAACTGTTTGTTACGGACAAGTTGCACAGATTTACTCGGCGGGAAGCGGCGGTACACCTGCGTATACTTACAGCTGGACACCAAGTTTAACAGGCGGCGGACCGCATTCTATTACAACAACAGTTTCTACCTCGTATATGGTTTCATTAACCGATGCTAATGGTTGTGCAACTTCACCGCAGGTAATTAATATCAACGTGAAACCACAATTATTAGCAACCGGCTTTAGTGTAACTAAATGTCACAACGAACAAGCTACATTAACACCGGTAATTACAAGTCCGGGTAATGGTGGTCCGTATACTTACAACTGGAGTCAGGGTGGTTCAGGATCGAGCGCGGTTGTGAATGCCAATTTCTTTACAACACCTAATGTTTATACCGTAACCATTAACGACGGATGTACCGTACCGGGTGCGACTGCTGAGTTTACAGTGAATGTAAATCCATTACCGGTTGCAACGTTTAGTGCCGACGTGCGAAAAGGTTGCGCGCCATTAACTGTTAACTACACGGGTATCTCTTCTAATCCAAACGATGTGTTTACATGGGCATTTGGCGGAGGTAATGGCGGTGGTGGCACTGCAGGCGGAAGTCCTGTTACCTGGTTCTATCCTCAAGACGGATTCTATCATGTGACCATGTCGGTAGTTAATCAGTTTGGTTGTAAGTTAGACACGGTAGTGATGAACTACATCGAAGTGTATCCGAAACCAATTGCCGATTTCTATCCAACGCCTCAAACAGTAACAATGCTGGAGCCGGGTATTGAATTCACCAATACTTCAATTGGAGCTACAACTTACTTCTGGGATTTTGGTGATTATAATTCACCGTTAAACAACACAACCGATGTAAATCCATCGCACGTGTATGAATTGGCCGGTCAGTACCAGGTGTATTTAGTAGCGATTAACAATAAGGGATGTATGGACACCGTTATGAAGCTGGTAGATGTATTACCTGATTTTGCAGTGTATGTTCCAAATGCGTTTACACCGGATGGTGATGGAAAAAATGATGTGTTCCAGCCTAAGGGTGTAGGTATGATTGAGGACAATTATAAGATGTACATCTTTGACCGTTGGGGTGAGATCATCTTTACCAGCGATAACTTCCGTAAAGGTTGGGATGGCAAGGTAAAAGGTTCAGGCGCCATTGCCGAAGAAGGTGTTTATGTTTACAAACTATTGGTTATGGACATGAACGGAACAACGCACGAGTATATTGGCCACGTAACCTGTTTACCAAGACAGAACAAAGTAGAATAATATGTTGTAATTAATTAAAAAGCCCGAATGAAAATTCGGGCTTTTTTTATGTAGTTAAATGTTCCGCGCATTTTTCACCATCAATGGCTGCGCTCACAATGCCCCCTGCAAAACCGGCTCCTTCGCCGCAGGGAAATAAATTTTCAATCTGAGGATGCTTAAATGTTTCTCTGTCACGCGGAATCCTTACAGGCGTTGAGGTGCGCGATTCTACACCAACTATCACTGCTTCATTGGTTAAATAGCCACGCATTTTATTGCCAAATGCTTTAAAGCCTTGTTGAAGAGAAGGACCAATTAATTTTCCCAGAACTTCGTTCATCATTACCGGAGTAATTCCCGGTTGATACGAACAGTCGGGAAGGGTAGCACTTAATTTATTAGTGACGAAATCTTGCAAACGTTGCGCCGGCGCTGTTTGTGTTTTTCCACCCTTCATCCAGGCGGTGTGCTCCAATTGTTTCTGAAATTCTAGTCCTGCCAAAGCGCCATGCTTTTTGTAAGGCTCAAAATCTTTTAAATCAAATCCTACAACTATACCGCTGTTGGCATAAGGATTGTTGCGTTTACTCGGAGACCAGCCATTGGTAACCACTTCTTCCTGCGCGGTAGCGCAAGGCGCAATAATGCCACCCGGACACATGCAAAACGAATACACACCACGGCCATCCACTTGCTGCACCAAACTGTAACTGGCTGCAGGAAGATAGCTCCGTTTTTGTACCACTTCATTTAACGAGCCGCAATGGTATTGTATGCGGTCAATTAACTCCTGAGGATGCTCTGCACGCACACCCATAGCAAAAGGTTTAGCTTCAATTAAAATATTTTTTTTATCCAGCAATTCATAGATATCGCGTGCGCTATGGCCGGTAGCCAGAATAATATTTTGTATAGGAAGAGTATGTTCCTGATCGGATTTTAAATCATGAACAGTGATTTCCTGAATGGAATTTTTATTGTGTTTGAAATCTGTCAGCTTTGTTTCAAAGTGAATTTCTCCTCCGAATTTTAAAATGCTTTCGCGGATATTGGAAATGATTTTTGGGAGTTTATTGGTGCCAATGTGTGGATGGGCATCAACCAAAATTTCTTCGGAGGCACCATGATACACCAGCGTCTTCAGAATCTTTTCTACATCTCCGCGTTTGGTCGACCGGGTATAAAGTTTTCCGTCGCTGTAAGTACCGGCACCACCTTCACCAAAACAATAATTGCTTTCGGGATTAACGATGTGTTTTTTATTAATGGCGGCTAAATCGCGTCTGCGGCTTTGCACATCTTTGCCGCGTTCAATCACAATTGGTTTGATTCCTAACTCCAAACAACGCAAGGCAGCAAATAATCCTGCCGGCCCTGCTCCAATAATGTGACAGGTTTTTTTAGAATCTGAAACATGACTATAACCCGGATCAAATTCAAAGGAACCCGGTAATTCATTAATAAAAACCTGAAGTGTTAGATTAATTTTAATATTTTTAGAACGCGCATCAATACTTCGCTTTACGATTCTGACAGTAAATGTGTCGTCTTTCTTTAGTGATAATTGAGCTGCTACTTCTTCTTTCAGTAGCTGTTCGTTAAAGGCGGTTGCAGGAGCAACCTGAAATTGTAATTGTTTTTGCATCTTAGTGTGAAGGGTTTTTATCCCTTAGTTTATTATTCGCAAATCTGTTTTATTGCTAATTCTGTAAATCTGTTCTACCCTTCAAACGTGAGCGAGAAAACCACCATTTTAGAATTGACCTTGTCTACACTTTTAGCAAATATGTTATTATCGCGGTAAATTAAATTCTTAGTACCATTTAAAAGTTTAATTTCTATTCCAAATTTAAAATACTTGAGGTAAAAATCTACTCCGGCACCTAAGTTATAAGTAAAGTCGTCACGCTTAATTCTCACCGCGTCATCCAGTCGGTTTGCTGAACTTCCTACGGATGAAGCTTTTTTGTTGGAAGCTAAATCTAAGGTATAAGCGCCTCCGCCAATTACATAGGCACTGAAATTTCCTAGTCGTTTAGATTGAAGTTTAAGTTCCAAAGGAAAAATTAAGAATGTAGATTCTACACTTTTTTCAAAAATTTTGGTACTGTCGTGTTTCGCGTTTTGCATGGTAAATTCTAAGGCGCGTGAGGCAAAACTGATGTTAGGCGTAAATCTGCCGCGGATGTATTCGTGTATTTTCACGTCGCACACAATTCCAAGTGCAAATCCCGGATCGCCTTTGGTGTATACCGATTTAATTTTGTAACGCGTGTCTTCAATAACAGTATCCGGAAACGCGGCATTATTTACAGTGTGAATACTGAAATCTGTATAGTTGGCAGCGATGGTAAAACCAAAATGTAAACGGCCTTTATAAAAATTAGGCAAATTGGTACTCATACCATCACTTTGCTGACTAAAGCCGGCTAAGAAACTAAAAACTAATAAAAGTATGAGTGTTATCTTTCTCAATCTATGACTATAACGCTTGTAAAGTGGGTTTATTACATTAGTCGTTTAACTTTAACACAGCCATGAACGCGCTTTGCGGTATCTCAACGCTACCTACTTGTTTCATACGCTTTTTACCTTCTTTCTGCTTTTCAAGTAATTTACGTTTACGGCTGATGTCACCACCGTAACATTTAGCGGTTACGTCCTTACGCATAGCTCTTATAGTTTCACGGGCGATAATTTTAGCGCCGATGGCTGCCTGAATAGGAATCTCAAATTGCTGGCGAGGAATTAATTCTTTTAATTTTTCGCAAATCTTTTTACCGAATTCGTAAGCGTTACTTCTGTGAATTAAGGCTGATAAAGCATCCACCTGCTCACCATTTAAAAGAATATCCAACTTAACTAAATCGGATTGTTTCATTCCTATCGGATGGTAATCGAACGAGGCGTAACCTTTAGAAATCGATTTTAAGCGGTCAAAGAAATCAAATACAACTTCACCTAATGGCATTTCAAAAACCAATTCAACACGATCTGCCGTTAAATAATTTTGCGTTACAATTTGTCCGCGTTTTTCAATACATAAGCTCATTACCGGACCAATAAATTCTGATTTGGTGATGATGTTCGCTTTGATATAAGGTTCTTCTACGTAATCAATTTGTGCGGGATCGGGTAAATCGCTAGGGTTGTTAACGGTAATAACCTCACCGTTAGTTTTATAAGCAATGTAACTTACGTTAGGTACAGTGGTGATCACCGTCATGTTAAACTCCCGCTCTAAACGTTCCTGAACAATTTCCATGTGAAGCATTCCTAAGAATCCGCAACGGAATCCGAAACCTAATGCAGCTGAGCTTTCCGGTTCCCAGGTTAAGGAAGCATCATTCAACTGTAATTTTTCCATGGAGTAACGAAGCTCTTCAAAATCTTCTGTATCTACCGGATAAATTCCGGCAAATACCATTGGCTTCACATCTTCAAAACCTTTAATGGCTTCGGTACAAGGATTAGCAACCGTAGTAATGGTATCACCTACTTTTACTTCACGTGCTTCTTTAATTCCTGAAATGATATAACCCACATCGCCTGTTTTTACGATGTCGCGCGGTTCTTGTTTTAAACGTAATACACCAATTTCATCAGCGCTGTATTCCATTCCAGTATTTACAAATTTTACTTTGTCGCCTTTCTTTAATACACCATTGTAAATACGGAAATAAGCGATAATTCCGCGGAAGGAATTAAATACAGAGTCGAAAATTAATGCCTGCAGCGGACCATTTTCATCTCCTTTAGGAGATGGAATGCGTTCAACAATGGCAGCTAAAATTTCGTGTACACCTTGTCCTGTTTTTCCGGAAGCAGACATAATCTCTTCACGCTTGCAACCCAATAAATCCACAATCTGATCTTTTACCAATTCAGGTTCTGCACTTGGTAAATCTATTTTATTCATGATCGGAATAATTTCCAGATCATGTTCTAATGCTAAGTATAAATTGGAAATTGTTTGTGCCTGAATTCCCTGAGCGGCGTCAACAATCAATAAAGCACCTTCGCAGGCTGCAATAGAACGAGAAACTTCATAGCTAAAGTCAACGTGGCCCGGTGTGTCAATTAAGTTTAATACAAATTTCTCACCCTTATACATGTAATCCATCTGTATGGCATGACTTTTAATGGTGATACCGCGTTCCTTTTCAAGATCCATATCATCCAATACCTGATCCTGCATCTCGCGTTTGCTGATGGTGTTCGTGTATTCTAATAAGCGATCTGCCAAGGTGCTTTTACCGTGGTCGATATGGGCAATAATGCAAAAGTTCCTGATGTTCTTCATAATGTGCTTAAACTCAAAAAAATAAGAGTGTAAATATACAAATAAAGGTGGTTATTTTAGAGAAAAATTTTGCACCTTTGTAGCCCAAAATAAATAAAATGGCACGTATTAAAATTAAGCAGTTATTAGGTTTAAGTCCTCAAAATCAGGAGTTAACGGTAAAAGGTTGGGTGCGCACATTCCGTAACAACCAGTTTATAGCATTAAACGATGGTTCTACCAATAACAATTTACAGGTAGTGGTTGACTTTAATAATACCCCTGAAAATATTTTAAAACGTATTACAACAGGAGCCGCCATTTCAGCTACCGGAACCTTAGTTGCTTCGCAGGGAAAAGGGCAAACGGTAGAGTTAATTGCCAACTCCGTTGAAATTATTGGTGACAGTGACGCGGAGAAATATCCTTTACAACCAAAGAAACACAGCTTAGAGTTTTTGCGTGAAATCGCACATTTACGTTTTCGTACCAATACATTTGGAGCGGTATTCCGCATCCGTCATTCATTGGCTTACGCGATTCATAAATTTTTTAATGATAAAGGGTTTGTGTATTTACATACACCAATTATTACAGCCAGCGACGCGGAAGGAGCAGGAGAAACATTCAGAGTAACCAATTTCGACTTGAATAATATTCCAAGAAACGAACAAGGAGAAATTAATTTTAAAGAAGATTTCTTCGGTAAAGCTACCAATCTAACGGTGAGCGGACAGCTTGAAGGGGAGTTAGGAGCTATGGCGTTTGGCGATATTTATACCTTTGGACCAACGTTCAGAGCAGAAAACTCAAACACAGCAAGGCATTTGGCGGAGTTCTGGATGATTGAACCGGAGATGGCATTTTACGATTTAAATGATAACATGGATTTAGCTGAAGAGCTATTGCATTATGTTATCCGTTATGCTTTGGAACATAATAATGAAGATATTGAATTTTTAACGCAACGCTTATTGGATGAAGAAAAACAGAAACCGCAAAATGAGCGTAGCGAAATGAATTTGATGGAGAAATTATTGTTTTGTGTAAACAATAAATTTGAACGCGTGACTTATACTCAGGCTATTGAAATTTTGCGCGAAAGTAATCACAACAAGAAAAAGAAATTCCAGTATTTGGTAAATGAGTGGGGCGTTGATTTGCAAAGTGAACACGAACGTTATTTAGTAGAAAAGCATTTTAACAAGCCGGTGATATTAACTGACTATCCTAAAAACATCAAAGCGTTTTACATGCGTCAGAATGATGACGGTAAAACAGTACGCGCAATGGATATTTTATTCCCGGGCATTGGTGAAATAGTTGGTGGTTCTCAGCGTGAAGAGCGTTTAGAGTTATTGGAGACGCGCATGAACGAAATGCATATTCCTGCTGAAGAATTAAGTTGGTATTTAGACACCAGAAGGTTTGGTTCTTGTCCGCATGCCGGATTCGGTTTAGGTTTTGAACGCTTGGTGTTATTTGTAACAGGTATGACAAATATCCGCGACGTGATTCCTTTTCCGAGAACACCTAAAAACTGCGAGTTTTAATCTAAATAAATTTTAACTTTAATACTGGTTCTAAACAGTTCCGGTATTTTTTTATCCTCATCACACGTCAAGTTAAATATTTGTTTTTACTGCTTCTGTTTTTTTTATAGTAACAACTGTTTGGTGTGTTTTTACGATTGATAAAACATTTTTAGAAGCAGCACCAAGCTTTGAAAATGACTGGAATTACTATGCCAAACACGCTTTGGATATAAAAACCAATGGCTTGTTAAAGCCCGGCTTAAATGAAGATTACTTAATACCAGCCGAATTTTTATACAATGACTTTATCAGTGTTTGTATTTTTCTTTTCGGTGATTATCTGGCTCCTTTGTTTATTGTACAAACACTTCTGCTTTTCTTAACCATTCTGATTACTTTCCTTTTTTTTAAGGTGGAGATAGATCCGGAATTACGTGTTCTTTTTGTAAGCGGACTTAGTTTATTCGCTATTGCGGATATTTACAAACATTACACCTTTTTGTTGTTGAGTGAAAATCTGGCTATACTTTTGGTGCTGCTGTTTTTTTATTTTCTGAAAAAGGCTTTAGCAGATCAACAATGAAAAAACTATCTCTTCTCCGCTTTGTTTCTTGGGTTAACCGTTCTGACGCGCCCGACTATTTACCCGTCTATGATTGTTTTTTTAGTAGTAATAACAGCTGCAGCTTTGTTCAGAAAGATGTCTATGCTTACCCGGGTAGGCTGTGTGCTTTTGCTTGTATTAACGATTTCCTTGCTACCGTTTAGAAATTATTTAGTTACCGGAAATTTTAAATGGCTGCCAACCAACGGAAGTTTTATCGGCTACGTGAATCTGGCCAACTCCAACTCTTTGCAGGAAAGTACTTACGCCTTTTTTCTTTATTACATTAAAAAGTTTCTTTTTTGTATATGGCTTTTGCCGGTGCTAGAATCCTTGTTTCAGGCTCGTCCGCATTGGTTATTATTATGGTTGGGAAATATAATTTATGCCATGAAAGATATAAGAATTTCTTTTAATCTGCACACTTATCCGTTGTTGTTTATTTGCATGATTATGGCAGTTTTGGTATTAATAGCGCCCATTCAATAGTATGGATTCCGAATGCTAGTGCCTGTTTTATTTTTGATATACGTTTATGGCTTTCTGGGATACAAATCAGTAATAAATAAACTTAAATATCGGTTTAAATCGTAGCACAAACCGTTTTCTATTTTGTAATTTTAGAAGTTGGAATGACAGAGAATTTGTCCTTACATATTCAAACAGTATTAAAAACTTTATCGGATGGTCCGGGTGTTTACCAGTATTACGATAAGGATAATACTTTACTATATGTAGGTAAAGCCAAAAATCTGAAGAAGCGGGTTACTTCCTATTTTAATAAAGAACACGATAACGCGCGTTTGCGTTTGTTGGTAAAAAAAATTAATGAAATAAAAACCATCAAAGTAAATACGGAGTTAGACGCATTGCTTCTTGAAAACAATCTGATTAAAAGTTTAAAACCGCGCTACAATGTAAATTTACGCGATGATAAAACGTATCCCTGGATAATCATCAAAGGCGAACGGTTTCCTCGTGTGTTTTATACACGAAAACAAATTAAAGACGGTTCTGAATACTTCGGTCCGTATCCATCTGTTTTAGTAATGCACGCCTTGCTTGACCTAATTAAACAATTATTTCCGCTTAGAACCTGCAGTTACGATTTATCGGAACAGAACATTGAGAAGAAAAAATTCAGAGTGTGTTTAGACTATCATATCGGAAAGTGTAAAGGGCCTTGTGAAGGAAAACAAAGTTTCAATGAATACGATAACAACATAAAACAGATTCGTAAAATCATTAAAGGTGATTTTGCTTTTGCCTTGAAAGATTTAAAAAAAGAGATGCAGGAACATTCGGATAACCTGAATTTTGAGAAGGCACACGAGTTGAAACAAAAAATTGATTTACTTGAAAAATATCAGGGAAAATCAACCATCGTTCATCCAAGTGTTACCGATACTGATGTGTTCGCGGCCATACATGAGGAAAGTATTTTCTATGTGAGTTATTTTAAAATTTATAACGGTGCCATTGTGCAGGCTCAGGTGCTTGAGTTGAAAAAGCAATTGGATGAAAGTCCGGAAGAAATGCTGGTGTTCGCGATTAATGAAATCCGGCAACGATTCAATTCAAAAAGTAAAGAAATTATAGTTGAGGAAGAGCCCGAATTTAAATTTCCGGATGCAAAATATTATGTGCCTAAAATCGGCGATAAAAAACATTTGTTGGATTTGTGTTTAAAAAATGCCTTAACACATAAGCGTGAACGTGAAAAGCAAATTGCGCTTACTGATCCGGAGCGACATACCACACGCATCATGCAGCAAATGATGAAAGATTTGCATTTAAAGGAAGAGCCTCGCCGCATTGAGGGTTTTGATAATTCTAACATACAGGGAAGTTTTGCTGTGAGTGCTATGCCTGTTTTTATTGATGGTAAACCTGCCAAGAAAGAGTACCGTCATTTCAACGTGAAAACAGTAGAGGGACCGGATGATTTTGCAACTATGGAAGAGGTTATTTATCGCCGTTATTCACGTGTGCTGGAAGAGGGCTTGCCTTTACCGCAGTTAATTGTGATTGATGGGGGTAAAGGACAATTAAGTGCAGCCGTTACCAGTTTGCAAAAGTTGGGTTTATATGGGAAAATTCCCGTGATCGGAATTGCGAAGCGACTGGAAGAAATATATTTTCCCGGCGATTCAATTCCTCTCTATCTGGATAAACGAAGCGAAACACTTAAAGTTATTCAGCAAATTCGCGATGAGGCCCACCGCTTTGGTATTACCCATCACCGAAGCAAACGTAGCCGCGAAACCATTAAAACCGAACTCAGCTTAATCGACGGCATCAGCGAAAAAACAGCCTTAAAATTATTGCATGAATTTAAATCGGTAAAGCAAATTAAGGAAACTTCGCTGGAAGAACTCAGTAAGGTGATTGGACCTTCAAAGGCTAAAAAGGTATGGGATTACTACCGCGAAAGTTATGAAAACCTTTAGAATCACAATAATTCGTAATATTTTTTGAAAATAAAGTAAACTGAATTATATTTAATTATGCATTTACAAGCCCATAAACGCTCCATCGTTTATTGCATAGTTTTAAGTATTGTTTTTGCCACTTCTGTTTTTGCGCAGGGTGGTATGCAATTACGCCGATATATTACTGACCTCGATTCCGCTAAAACACTTGATGAATTAAAAAAGTCTGAAAAGAATTTTGTTAAGCTGATTACTGAGGGAAAGAAAGTACGCGAATCGTATTATTATGCTGCGTTAAGTAATATTTTAATAGCATTTAAAAGCGAACCAAATGATATTGATGAGTATTGCGTAAAAGCGGACGCGTTTCTTAAGAAGTTAGATTCAATTAGTCCTAATAACTCTGAAATCATGGTGTTGTTTGCCATGAATTCTGCTGCTAAAATAACGGCAGATCCTGTTAAGCGTTCTGCAAAATTTGGAGCATCCGCCAATAAATACAGCGAGCGTGCCATTATGTTGAACGGAAATAATCCACGTGCTCATCTTATTAAAGCAAGAACGGTGATGAGTGCTCCGCCTAAATTGGGCGGCGGACCAAAATTCGCGGTGAAACATTATGAAAAAGCCATTGAAAAGTTTAAAGAATTTGAACCACTAGCCGAAACAGAACCAAACTGGGGCGAGGCCATGGCTAAACGCGAATTGAAGGATTGTAAGAGTAAATTAAGTGCTAAATAATCATGTCACATTTAGAAAATGAACGTGATGAATTCTTGTGGAAATTAGCCGCCAAGCGAGTTAAGTTTAAAAATCATTTCATTAAGTACATTTCCGTAAATCTTTTATTTTGGATCGTTTGGTATTTTATTGATGCACAAAACGAGCGGCATGGTTTACCTTGGCCGATATTTCCAACTATAGGATGGGGAATTGGCATAGTTGTACACTATGTGTCAGTTTATCACAAAACTGATAATTCAGGCAGGATTGAAAGAGAATATCAGCGATTAAAGAAAAAAGAAAAGCAGGACTAATATCCTGCTTTTCTTTTTTATAGTTGTTTTACTTTTATTTTATGAGCGTGACGTGTCCGGTTTGCACGCTGCTCTTTCCTTTGCTGGTGAATTCTATTCTCCAGATATAAACTTCTTGTTTTGTGTTCGCGTTAGGATTAATCTTGCTTTTCACAACGCCGTCCCATCCTTTGTTAATGTCTTTCGTCACAAAAACTTCTTTACCCCAACGATCAAAAATAATCATCTGATAATTGCTGATGTTGGTAATGATTGGTTTAAATTCATCATTTTGTCCGTCGCCATTTGGAGTAAACGCGTTAGGAACATAGAATGTAAAATCTTCATACACATAAATTCCTTTTGATACAGTGTCTTTACATCCGTAACTGTTGGTTACAACTAAATGTACTGCGTATACACCGGTATCTTTAAAAGTAACTAATGGATTTTGATTATTATTTATATCAAAATTGCCCGGATAAATAGCCCACAACCAATTGTTGATGTTTCCACCGAAAGAAATATCGGTAAACTGTACAATTGGATTTAGAATATTGATCGGATTCGGACTGTACTTGTAATCTGCCACTGGTTTTGGATTAACCTGAATGTTGGCCATAGCTGTGTTTTTACAATTGTTGTTGTCAGTAACCGTTACCGAAGGCGTGTAAACACCGCTGGTATAGAAACAAACATCATTCACGCTTGTACCTGTTGCAGAAGTTCCGTTACCTAAATTCCATTCGTATTTTGTAATGTTAGATGTTGAACTTGCAGAGAAGTTAACATGACATAACGGAGCACAACCTGTATTATTAGAAGATGTTATGTTTACATCCGGTAATGGATTTACCGTAACAGCTACTACCGCTGTAGCGGTACAGTTTTTATCTGAGGTAACAGTTAAGGTGTAATTGCCTTGGGCAGGACCGGTTGCTTCATAAATTTTCGGATTCTTTTGTTTAGAAGTAAATCCGTTCGGACCGCTCCAGCTAAATAAATTGGCACCGGTTGCATTTCCTGTAAAAGTTAAATCTTCTCCAACGCATATTGGCGAATTTACTGTAGCATTACAACTTGGTTTAGTGTTAACTACTACCTGAGTGCTTGCAGTGCTTGTACAGCCTTCAGTGCTGGTAACGGTTACAGAATAAACACCCGCGTGTGTGTTATTAGCGTTATTAATGGTAACAGTGGCATTAGTTGAGCTAAATCCATTCGGACCAGACCAGTTATAAGTTCCGCCACCATTTGAAACTAAAGTAATGGAATTACCGCTGCAAACAGCGCCACTGTTGATGATGGCTACAGTAGGAGTAGGGTTTACTAATATCGAAATAGTTCCGGTACTGACACATCCGCCAGCGCTGGTTGCGTTTACGGTGTAAACTCCGTTAACGGCTGTAGAAGCATTTGTGAACGTGATACTGGTTTGATTAGAAGTAAAACTTCCGGGACCTGTCCAAGTATAAGTTGATGATCCGCTGACCGACATGGTAAGGTTATTGCCGCTGCATACCGGACCGTTAGTATTTAAATTTAATGGTGCTCCTGGATTGATAACAACTGCAGTAGTTGCCGTTGCAGAACAACCGTTAGCATCTGTTCCCGTTACTGTATAGATGCCTGAATTGCTAACTGCAGGAGTAGTGATGGTTGGATTTTGTAAAGCAGATGAATATCCGCCCGGTCCGCTCCAGCTATAAGTAGAAGCACCGCCTGAAGTAAGATTAATAGGTAAACCTGCACAAACCGGGCCATTGTTTCCTGCGGTTACAGTTGGCATTGGGAATACAGTGACAGTTTTAGTTACAGTGGCCGGCGCACAAGCACCCGGAGATGTAACAGTGAGTGATACAACATAATTTCCTGCAGCGGCATAAGAATGATTCACATTGGCACCGGAGCCGTTATTTCCGTCTCCAAAATTCCAGGTATAAGTACTTCCCGGAGTAGTTGTAGCATTAAAGTTAAAATTATTGCCACTTAAACATTGATTAGGTGAATTAGTAAATGATGCAATTGGCATTACGTTGTTAATGAAAATGGTAGTTGTTAATGGCCACACCGTGTTTGTATTAACACATAAGCTTTGTTTAGCGCAGCCACCCGGCACATTACATGAATCGATTGCCCATACTGAAAAGGTAGTAGTGGTGTTTACCATCGGAACAAACAAACTTGGTACGCTGGTGATGGTAGGTGTTGATGGATTGGCAGGATTAGAACGCCATTTGTAAAATACGGTAGTTGTAGGAACACATGAAGGAGCCATTGTTCCGCCACAGGTTGTTAAGCAATTAAGATTATTAATATTAAGATTGAATCCAGATCCTGCGCAAGCCATTGATGCCGGCGAAGTAGGAGGAGTGTGCGTTAAAAACGGAGAACATGTAGGAGTTAATAATGTGCCCGGAACAACGAAAGAGTTTACTGGTGTCCAAGGTCCAAAACCCGGACCGCTTCCGCCTACAACTTCCCTGGCACGGAAGAACATGGTTGAGCCCGGACAAAAATGACCAAACGGAATAAACACGTTATTATAAGGCTCAACAACGCAATTATCTGTCCAAGCAGGATTGGTATATCCCGGAACGTTTAATAAGGAATTGTAAAACGGATAACTGGTGTAGCTGGTGCCATTTGCCTTGTTCCAGTTCATTAAGGTGCTGGTTAAACATGTCGGCATTACGCCGCTAAATGCAGGCGAACAAGATACTTCAACTTGTAACCAATACGGTCCGCACCCGCAGGTACTGGCGTCGGAATTCGCTTTTACGGTTACGCCTGTAGCCCCTACAGTAAAACTGTAGCCTACTAAGGGCATACCATGACAGGCAGACATGTTGTTTGATTTAAAACTTAAAAAAAGAATGCTGATGATTAAAATACTGATGCGTTTCATACTATTAAATAATTTTCTGAATACAATATTATGCGTATTACCAATACCAATTATGGTAAATGAGTTAAAAGGCAAACAAACTGAGTAAAGTCGATTTAATAAAGTGATGGTGAATTGAAAAAGCAAAGAGTAAACATCGGTTTAGGTTTAGTAAACACGAATAAACATTAAGCGAATAGTGGTTGACTGAGTAAAACACCCTTGTGAATGGGTGAATGAGTAATGAGTTAACGGTTATATATCAAACGCGATATTATATAAAAATAAAAAACCGGAGGTTATCCGCCGGCTTTTTTTGCTTTATATCCTGCTTTATTCAGGATGTCAATTATTTTATCGCGGTTATCACCTTGTATCAAAATTTCTCCGTCTTTGGCATTGCCACCTACGCCGCATTTCTGTTTTAATAGTTTCGCTAAATCATTTAAATCGGTTTCCTTGCCAACAAAGCCTGTTACGCGGCTTAATAATTTACCGCCACCCAGACGGTCCAGATAAACTTTTAAATTTTGCTGAGCAGGAGCTAAGGTTTCCTGATCTTCAGTTGATTCCGATTCGTAATTAAAATTGGGATTGGTAGAATAAACTACATTAATTCGGTTTTTATCTTTTTTACTCATCGTTTATTTCTGAATAGCGTATATGAAATAAAGGTAAACATTATAAACAGCAAAATAAAGAGCCATGTGTTTTTAATAGAATTATCGGCTGAATAATTTTCTATGCTTTCTAATTCTTCAAAGTCAAAATCCGATAATTGATCCTGTGCTAATAATATACTATCCCGCAATTGGGTGTGCTTAATTAAATTAGTGTAGGCCGATTGATAATTGTTATTCAGTGCGTCTAGTTCTGAAAGCAATTTGTAATAGTTAATAAGCCCGTCAAAATATTTGGTTTTACAACACAGAACAAATGCTGTGTCTAAGTTTTCTTTAGCAAGTGAGGGTTTGTTTAATTTTAATGCGTTTTCCGCAATACTCATGTAGGAGTCAGATCGGTCAACATCCAAGCCCATAATATCTCTTAATTCAAGCGCGTCGTAATTAAAGGCCAGAGATTTTTCATAATCGCCCTTTTGAAAATAATAATGCGCTATGTTGTTTAAACAAACTGCTTTAATTTCATAATTATTTAATTCGTTTCCTCTTTCTAACGCAGTTTGGTAGCATTCGAAAGCGGCATCCGGTTGATTTCTTTCGTTTTTTAATACACCTAAGTTGATGAGTCCGTTTGCCACTTCAATTTTGTTATTAAGCAGGTTGTAAAATTCCAGAGCCTTTAAATAGTATTTTTCCGCTTCCTGAAATTTTCTTATTTGAAGGTAAATGTGACCCAGATTCGTGTAGGCAAATGCAACGCCGAGCGTGTTGTTAAGCGTTTTGGAGGTCGATAAATAATTTTCAAAGCAATCTAACGATTTAGAGAATTCACCGTTTTTATAATATAAAATTCCAAGTAAATTATAACTTTTGGAAATGTGTCTTAACGAAACTCCGGCAATAGCGGCTTTCTGACAGTATTGCGCATAGCGGTAAGCCAGTTGCGGGTCTTTGTCAATTAAATCAAAGCCCTGCGTATACAATTGATTGGCGCGCAGCGTATCGTTATCTGATTGAAGGATGCTCGTAAGAAGGGTATCCGGGTCTTGCGACCGTAGTGTTAATGAAATTATGAGAAAAAGAAACAGCGCTCTTAACATATACACTTCAAATTTATAATTTTATGGGCATATTTAGAATATGATTCATTATAAATTATACCTCAAAAATCCGGCGGCACATTATATTTATGTGGACTTAACCATTGATAATGTTAATGCGGAAATCTTAGAATTACAATTACCCGCATGGCGCCCCGGCAGATATGAATTAGGAAATTTTGCCAAGAACGTAAAGCGCGTAGATGCGTTTGATGAAAGCGGACAAGTGCTTCCGTATACAAAAGCTACCAAAGATAAATGGTTGATAACAACCAATGGCAGTAAGACAGTGAAGTTAACCTATTCCTATTTTGCCTTTGAATTAAATGCAGGCGCTTGTTTTGCCGATGCCACTCAGATGTATGTGAATCCGGTTCACTTATGTATGTATGTTCCGCAAAGAATGAACGAAACTCATGTGGTTCAGTTGGAAATTCCTGACAATTATACAATCGCTTGCTCATTGCTGGTAACTGGTAAAACATTAACCGCGTCGAGCTTCGACGAGCTGGCCGATTCTCCTTTCATTGCATCCGCATCCATTAAGAGTGATGTATATGAAGTTAATGGCATTCAATTTCATTTGCATTTTAACGGTGAGTGTAAACCTGATTTTACAAAAATCAAAACACATTTCACTGCGTTTACTAAAAAGCAAATTGAGTTCTTTGGTGGATTCCCGGTGGATGAATATCACTTTTTATTTCAGGTATTGCCCAATAAATTTTACCATGGGGTAGAGCACGAAAAAAGCACCGTGATTGTATTAGGTCCTTCTTATGATTTAAATAATGCAAAAACCTATGAGGATTTATTGGGCGTTAGTTCACATGAATTGTTTCATGCCTGGAATGTGAAAAACATCCGACCTGCTGAAATGTTGCCGTATGATTTTACAAAAGAAAATTATGCGCGAACAGGTTATGTTTATGAAGGATTTACAACTTACTATGGCGACTTAATGCTGCGCGCTTCCAGCGTATTTACCGATCAGCAGTATTTTGAAACACTGGAAGAACGTTTGGTAAAACATTTTCATAATTACGGACGTTATAATTTATCGGTGGCACAAAGCAGTTGGGAAACCTGGTTGGATGGGTATAATCCGGGAGTTCCCTACCGTAAAACCTCTATTTACGACGAGGGAAATTTAGTGGCGTTAATGTTGGATATTGAAATTCTGAAGCACACACAAAATAAAAAATCGTTGAAAGATGTTTGCCGCATACTTTATAATGATTTTGGATTAAAGAAAAAAGGTTATACGGAGCAAGACATTATTCGTTTGTGCGAGCAGGAAGCCGGTGTGTCGTTAAAGCATATTTTCGATAAGCACGTGTACGGAACGGAAGATTTTGAACCTTTATTAACGGAATGTTTAAATTATGTGGGCTTGGAAATTCAGAAAACACCTAGTGCTTTGCAACAGGAAAGTGTTTATGGTTTTAAAACAACCGATGCTGCGGGAGCAAGTAAAGTTACATTGGTAGCGCCTTATTCGCCCGCGTGGAAAGCAGGTTTGTCGGTTGGAGATGATATAATCGGAGTAAATAATTTTGTAGTGAAAAATGATTTAAATAATTGGTTAAATTATTTTAAAGGAAATCCGATTGAACTAATGGTTAGCTCACAGTGTCGATTAAAGAAAATGGAAATGACCGAAAAACAGGGCGGACCAACTTATTTCGATGCATTTAAGTTAGCCTTTGCTTCTAAACGAACATCGCAACAGGAAATAAATTACAAGCGCTGGATCGTAGAAATATAATACTGCACTAAAAGGATTAAGCAGGTTTAAAGGAGGGTTGTTAATAAACTCTTACAGGGTTTATTGCTCATTTAAAAAAAATGCTTTTCTTTTGACTATTATTAATCATTAAAAAAAATTAAAATGGAACAAACAAACAACACAGCACCTTCTTCAAAAGGTAAAGGATTAGGAATTGCCGGAATGGTAATTGGGATTGTAGCTTTAATTTGGGCTATGATACCTTTATTAGGTGCGGGCGCGTGGTGGTTAGCGGTAGTTGGCTTGGTTTTAAGTATTGTAGGATTTGTAATGGCTAAAAATGGCGGCAATCCTAATAAAGGAATGATGTTAGCCGGAATTGTATTAGGCGTTGTAGCTACTGCCTTATCGTTTTACCGTGTTTATCAGGTAACTCAGGCAATGGCAGCGTTTGAAGAAGTTGGTAAAGAATTTGCAACCGAATTAAAGCAAGCCTTAGATAGCGCGAAAGTAGAGGCAATTGATGCTATTGCTGATACATTAAAAAACCATTAATACTCGTTTTTAACCTTTTATTAAGAAGCTGCTTATTGTTAAGCGGCTTTTTTTATTTTTGATTAAAATTAAAATTATGGAAACGCCTGCAGAAAATACATTTAACATTGAAATGATGGAGCCTAAGCGCCCACAATTATTAACCGTTATTTGCGTACTGACGTTTATTATGTGCGGATTGTCATTCTTAGGTGGCATCTGGAACATCATTCAGTCTAGTCCCGAAAAAATGGCGGAAGGAATAGAGCAGATGCGCGCTATTAGTCCTGAAATGGCGGATCAGATGGAGCAGCAATTGATGGAAATGCAGGAGAGCACCTATGCACAAGTAGCACCTTACATTAATTTCATCTATATCTTATTATCCTTTTTAGGTGCGTTTATGATGTGGAAACTGAAGAAGAAAGGTTTTTACGTTTATCTGGCCGGAGAATTGCTTCCCTATATTGGTTTAATCTTTTCAGGTAAACAAGCCATGGCCATGATGGGTTCGGCAGGAGGATCTACCGCTCAGGTAGCTGGAATGGCTATCATGGTGTTTATGGTCATATTTGACATCGCCTTCATTATCATGTATGGCGCGAATCTGAAACACATGAACGAAGAGTAAAAACAAACACTTCATAATTGTAAAGCCCGGTATTACCGGGCTTTTCTTGTTAAAAGCGTTAAATAATTTGCAGTGCATCCTTTTACATCGTAATATTGCGATGAATATGGGACTCACAAAAACAGAAGAATTTACCGTAAAGGAGAATAAAATCGCCCGATACGCTAAAGCATTAGGACATCCGGCTCGTATCGCTATATTACGATTATTGATTAAGAAGCAAACCTGCGTGTGTGGTGATATTGTGGATGAATTGCCTTTGTCACAAAGCACCGTTTCACAACATCTGAAAGAATTAAAAGAGGCGGGCTTAATTAAAGGTGATATCGATGGCGCAAAAACCTGTTATTGTATTGATGAAAAGTCGTGGGAAGAAGCAAAGAATTATCTGGGTCTTTTTTTAGATTCATTTAAAGGTCCTAAAAACAAATGTTGTTAAACTTAAACCAATAATACTATGAAGCTTTCGGATGTAAAACGTTATTTAAAAAATATGTCAGCGGTAAATTTTGTATTACCGGGCGGACAATTTGTGCCGGCTCACTTTCATGTAACAGAAGTAGGGCAGATTATTAAAAATTTTATCGATTGTGGCGGGACCGTTAGAAGTGAAAAAGTAGTTAATTTTCAATTGTGGGAAGCGAACGATTTCGAACATCGCTTGACGCCTCAAAAACTTTCAGAAATTATAGAGCTATCTGAAAGAGTATTAAAATTGGAGGATGCTGAAATAGAAGTAGAGTATCAGGCAGAAACTATTGGTAAATACGGACTTGATTTTGATGGAAGTAATTTTCTTCTGATTTCAAAACAAACTAATTGTCTTGCATTTGATAAATGTGGTATCCCTCAAGAAAAACTGGAAGTGAATTTAAAAGATTTAAATCAGCAATCCTCTTGCTGTACACCAAACAGCGGCTGTTGTAATTAATATGAAAAAAATTTTAGTTTTATGTACCGGCAATAGCTGCCGAAGTCAGTTAGCAGAAGGTTATTTACGTTTTTTTGCAGGCAACAAAGCCGAAGTGTATAGTGCCGGCGTTGAAACGCATGGTGTTAATCCACGGGCCATTGCCACCATGAAGGAAGATGGTTTAGATATTTCGCATCATACATCCAATAATATGAATGAATACCGCGACATTAATTTTGATTTTGTGATTACGGTGTGTGATAATGCAAAAGAACGTTGTCCGTTTTTCCCCGGCAATGCCAAAAAATTCCATTATAATTTTCCTGATCCGGCCAAAGCGGTTGGTAGTGAAGAAGAAATTATGAATCAGTTTCGTGTGGTTCGTGAAATGATTAAAAAGTATTGTCAGGAATTTGTCGCCACTCATTTGTAATGTTTAAAAAGTATTTATCGGAATTTATAGCCACGTTTATCCTGGTGTTTTGCGGCACCGGCGCCATTATTATTAATGAACAAAGCGGCGGCGCCATTACGCATGTAGGCATTGCCGCCACATTTGGATTAGTGGTGCTAGCTATGATTTATGCCTTCGGAGATATTTCAGGCGCGCATATGAATCCCGCAGTCAGTATGGCATTTGCCTTATCCGGAAAATTGTCATGGATAGAAACAATTTATTACATCATCGCTCAACTGGCAGGCGCTTTTTTAGCAAGCACATCCTTAAGTGTTTTGTTTCCTTCTTCTGAATTTTTAGGGGCTACACTGCCTTCGGGCACCGAGCTGCAATCGTTTGTTTTAGAAGTAATACTCACATTTGTATTAATGTTGGTTATTTTCAGAGTCTCTTCCGGCGCTAAGGAAAAAGGTATCATGGCGGGAATTGGGGTGGCCTCTGTTGTTGGATTAGAAGCGATGTTTGCCGGTCCAATCTGTGGTGCTTCCATGAATCCGGCGCGTTCATTAGCGCCGGCATTAGTTTCGGGTCACCCTGAACATGTTTGGTTGTATTTAGCCGCACCGGTTTTAGGTGCGGTATTAGCTTTTTTGGTGAACAAACTTTTTTCCGAAGGTTAATTTCATTTTCTCCTATTATTTTGTATCTTACTACTTAATAATAATCTCATGAGAATTATCATCACTTTATCAGCCGTGATTGTATCCATCACTTCGGTTTATGCGCAAAAAATAAAAGAAGCGGATGTTCCGCCTTCAGTGAAAGAAGAATTTAAAAAACAATTTCCCGACGTAAAAAAAGCGGAATGGGAGAAAGAAGACGCGAATTACGAAGCTGAATTTAAAGTCAGTCGCGTAGCGATGGACAACTCAAACGCAAAAAAAGAAGAGATTGAAAAATCAGTAGTATTTTCCGCTAGTGGCGAATTACTGGAAACGGAAGAAGAAATTAAAGTGAGTGCTTTGCCTAGTTCTGTTTCGGAATATGTTTCAAAAAATTATGCAGGATATAAACTGGAAGAAGCCGCTAAAATAACTGACAACAAAGGAGCAGTTACCTATGAAGCAGAAATAGAAAAGGGTAAAGAAGAATTGGATTTACTGTTTGATGCTACCGGAGCTTTCATCAAAAAAGAAACAGAAAAACCGGATGAAAAAGACAAGAAAAAAGATTAATCAATTACAAGCCCTTCAAAAATGAAGGGCTTTTTTAATGAACGCTTTTAACGGAATAACTAATTCCGTTAAATTCAAAGGTAGCCCCAAAGTTTTTCTCTAACAGAAATTTTCCGATAGGCGATTGTTCCGATACTGCAAACACAACCTTATTATCGAATTGAAGTTTTCCCAGTCCAACGCTAATAAAAAACCAACCTTTATCGGTTTCAATTAAGCTTCCTTTTCGAATGATGGCGCTTGATGTACTGCAATCAATTTTATCAAGATCGTTATATTGATTTTGTAAGTCGCTTAGTTGCTTGCTTAGTTTTTCCTGTTCGAGTTGCATCATGGCTTTGGCGGTTTCGTGTTTATCGCCCGCGCTGCTTTTAGTTTCGTTATTGGCAGATTCGTTAACAGAAGTAATTGCCGACTGTAACCCTGCAATTTTCTCGTTAATGACCGATAGGCAATGTTGTTTAATATGTTCTTTCAGAGGTTGGCTTGCCATGAGTCTTTAAATATCCGAAAAATATTTACTTTAGTAAATAAATAATTCCATTTGAAACGACTATTCATACTCTTAATGATTCTGCTATCGGTTAACAAAATCGTTTCGCAGGACAGTACGGGAGTAAGACTGATTGGCACGGGAATTGAATATTATTATTCGGTAAACGGACATGGTGCATTTATTTTCCCGCACATCAGTTACGCGAAAGGAAAACATCAGTTTAAATTAGGACCGGCTATTCATAAACGAACCTTTCAGGTAAAGGGCGCGAAGTTATCGTATTCTTATTTACTGGCTGGAATGGACGGAGAAGAAAAATTTAATTCTAATTTCAGAGACAATAAAAATGGCACCTGGCGTGTAAGTTTATTTGGGTACATGCAATATGTGGATAACACTGCCTTAAGTTTTTCACGCGAAAAAGAGGAGACCCTTCTGAATGCCGATTCAAGTGTAAACTGGACAAAAGTTTCGCTTAGTACGGTAGAAGGTGGTGTAGGAGCCGAAATTGATGTGAAATTATTCAATACGATTCAAATGAGAAGTTTTATTGGTGTTGCTGTGTACTCGCATCTCAATCATCCTACAGCTATGTATCAGGATCAAACCGCCGCTACATTTGTTGCCGGCATCGGGGTGAATGTGCCAACATTACGCAGAACAAAAAAATAATTTAGGTATTCCTATTATTAAACTTCATTCATGCTGTGCTTTTCATCAACACAGGTTTTGCATTCAATAAAATTGAAGAATACATTCAACAAAAAAGCCCCACATTTCTGTGAGGCTTTGTGGGAACTACTGGGTTCGAACCAGTGACCCTCCCGACCTTAGTCGGGATGCTCTGAACTAGCGATAAGTTTTTCAATCATAACACGGCTCTTCCAGTTTTTTATTTGTTTTTCTCTTTTAATTGCATCGCTTTTTATGTCGAATACTTCAATGTGTTTTAATTTCCAGTCACCAACACCACCGGTGAAGCCTTTGTGGTTTGAATTATGTTTTTTGATTCGTTCATCAATTTCATCCCCAGTAGAACCAATATAAAATTTGTTCAGAGTGGCAGAGTACAATATGTAGGTGATGAATTTCATTCAACAAAAAAGCCCCACATTTCTGTGAGGCTTTGTGGGAACTACTGGGTTC
>JBBAKL010000003.1:0-10815 GCA_040403535.1 Bacteroidia bacterium | reverse complement strand
GAACCAGTGACCCCCTGCTTGTAAGGCAGGTGCTCTGAACCAGCTGAGCTAAGCTCCCATTGTTAGGGGCAGCAAATGTAATTACTGATTTTAAATTATGCAAAATTTTTTTGCTCTCTGTTTAAACAATCAGAAAATCATATAGTTACATTGTGTATTTGTGCTAACTTTCACATTGTTTCCAGTTAATTTTAACGTATAATCCGCAACTATTTACCGTATTAAAGCCACTTATTTGTATAATTTTGATAACCGAAAAACTATTATTTAAGATTCAATTAAAATGAAAAAACTCGCTAGTGTATTTAGTCTGTTGTTTGTTTGTTTATCCGCCTTTTCGCAAACCGATACCATCAGGACAACATATAAGAATTTATCCGTAAAGAAATTTTACAGCATTATGACTGAATCATTAGTGGTAAATGGCAAAACCGTTTATAAAGCTAATGGTAAAGAAGTCACAAAAGATAAATACGATTTATACACCAACTCCCGTAACGTAATGCAGGAATGTACGCCATGTATTTTGGAAACATACGATGAAAACGCAAAGCTGCACAGTAAGGCGGTACAATACAAAGATTGTAACGTAGGCTATTATGTCGGATTTTACCCCAACGGAAAGGTAAAAACAATAGGACATTACCGAGAAAACGAAAGCGCTGTGTGGGAACCGTTATGGGATAATGGTTACTGCATTAAGCATGGCCGTTGGTTAGAATACAATGAAAAAGGTAAATTTGTAAAAACCGAATATTACGATTTCGGCAACTTAAAAACGCAGTAATACCAAACAATTTTTCTACTGCCTTGTTCTTTTCTGAGTGAAGCGCCAATTATTCATAATAGCCGCAGTGGTTTTTGCTATTACATCTGTTGTAATAACATTCGGATTTAAGCCTTCTCAGGAAGTTCTTATAAATAACACTATTGATACATTAACAATTAAAACTGTTCAAAAAATGAAAGTTCAGATCTGGAGTGATATTATGTGTCCGTTTTGCTATATAGGAAAACGCAAACTTGAAAAAGCTTTAAGCGAATTTAAAAACGCGCCACAAATTGAAATTGAATGGAAGAGCTATCAGCTAAATCCCGATATGAAATACATGCCGGGTGTTTCGGCTTATGATTACCTTGCCAAAGTAAAAGGTCAGAGCCGCGAATGGTCGGTGAAGATGCACGAATACGTTGTGGAGATGGCAAAAGGCGAAGGTTTGCAGTACGATTTTGATAAAGCCGTAATGGCAAACTCGTTCAACGCGCACCGTTTAATACAAATGGCTAAACAAAAAGGCTTAGGCGATGCCGCTGAAGAGCGTTTGTTTAAAGCGTATTTTATGGAAGGTATTAACATGGAAGATGCCGATTCTCTTATTAAAATCGGTAAGGACATTGGTTTAAGTGAGACGGAATTAAAAAGCATGCTTCAGTCGGATGCTTATAAGGCGGAGGTAAAAAAGGATATTGAGGAAGCCAATAAAGTTGGGGTTACCGGCGTTCCGTTTTTCGTCTTCAACAATAAATACGCTTTAAGTGGGGCGCAAGACAATAAAGTGTTTCTGGATGTATTAACCAAATCGTACGATGAGTTTCTGAAACAAAATCCCGGAGCAGGATTAAAAACCATCAATGGTAAAGTCTGCACGCCGGAAGGCGAATGTAAATAAATAGAAAAAGTTGCAGTAACGCAGCTTTTTTATTTCGTATCTGTTTAGTTTAATAATTTTTCTTGCAGCGTTCTGTTTGGTAAACTGATTTGTTAGTACGAATTATTCGAAATGTTTTTAAACCGGTAATTGGCGCTTTGAAATAGCTGCAATTTTCTTCTTTTTCGCACTTAATTATTAGTTAAATGTTTGCAAACATTCTGTTAAAGCCCCCTTTATAGTTCAAAAAAATACGTATCTTTAAATTGAGTGAAATTAAGTGCGCTATATCGTTACATAACATTTGTTTTGTTTTTACTTACATCACAAGTAATTTTTGCTCAGCAATCAGATGTGAAACTGGGTGACGTTATTAATGAATCTTTATCGGTAACGGATATCGATAATAATAAAGTTGATTTTAAAATTCCGGCTGACAACAAGTATTTAATCGTTTATAAATACCGTTGGCGCGATGAAGGGAAAGGTGTGGATAACGCCGACTCCATTAAACAGCTCGAGAGTGAAATCGTTGAAATTTTATTGCAAGCAAAAATCAAGAATGTGAAGGTGGTATGTCTATCGTACGATTACGGACCTAATCTTGCCAAATGGCAGGAGTTTATCAAAGCTAAAAAGCCATTTAAATCCAACTCTACTTATAAAATTGATTATTATAATTTAGGAAACAACAGTGCCGGTGATTTACGCAGTAAACAATTGTTCAGTAAAATTACCATCATTGCGCCGGAAGGAACTATTTTGCGTTGGTCGAGTTCCATTGCTAAATTTGATTACAATACCAAGAACAGTACGGTTATACGCGCAAAACTGGTTGCCGAAATTGATGGCAAACGCGAACCTTTAGGTATGTCGTCGGTGTATTTGGTTGCTACCAAAAAAAACGATACCATTGTTGGCACCCATACGAATGCGAAGGGTGATTTTGAATTGTATGTTCCCGATAAGAACACAAATTATATTTTGCGTGTCAATCCGGTATCGGTGGTTGAAAATGTGATGTTGCTAACGCGAAGCGGACAAGAGATCACAAAATTTAATATTACAGCAGCGGGTTTAGAATATAAAATGTTGCAGGCGGATGTAGTTCGTTTGTCAGAGTACGAACCTTATGAAGATATTTCCGCCCGTTATGAAACTTTTGCTGAATCAGAAGAAAAAGAAATGACTTCCATTCAGTTTATTTATTATGAATTGGGAAAGAAAGACATTCGTCCCGAATCGAAGCCTGTAATGGATAAGATTATAAAAATCTTAAATGATAATCCTAATGTGCGTTTAGAAATCACATCGCATACTGATTCGCAGGGCGATGATGCATTCAATTTAAAATTATCACAAGAGCGTGCCGCAGAAGTGGTGCGATACCTTATAGCTGCCGGCATCAAAGACAAACGACTGACATCCTTAGGAAAAGGCGAAACGCAAATCCGAAACAGATGTAAAAACGATGTGCTTTGTTTTGAAGAAGAAAACGATTATAACCGCAGAACAGAGTTCAAGTTTTTCAAAAACTAGAAATTTCAATATTCATTCATGTTTAAATAATACATACGGTGTATAACCGTTCAGGTATTATTTCTTATCACCAAGCTAACGTTTAGCAGATTACGGTTGTTTTTAGGACTGATATTTGGGCTTAAGAATAATAAATTAGGTTTCCGGCATTTAATGTTGTACATTTGTTCTGTCTTTAGAAGATTGTATCTCAATCTGTTTGTAACCCCTTAATTGCAATTCGGTTTAACTTTACATTTTTCTAGCACCAAATGATGGTATGAATGTAGAATTACACGTTACCGAGTATTTATTTAAAAACAATTAATGACTTTTACAGATTTAAAACTTATCAAGCCTCTGATTTTGGCCTTAGATAAGGTTGGGTACACAACTCCCACTTCAATTCAGCAACAATCGATTCCGGCAATTTTAGAAGGCCGCGATATTTTTGGATGCGCACAAACCGGTACCGGCAAAACAGCTGCCTTTGCATTACCGATTTTACAATTATTAGACAGCAACAAAGAAAACAACAAATCACGCGCCATTAAGGCTTTAATTTTAGCGCCAACGCGTGAATTAGCATTACAGATCAGCGACAGTTTTAAAGATTACGGATATAACTTGCGTTTATCGCATACCACTGTTTTTGGTGGCGTATCACAATTAGCACAAACAAAAGCATTGCGCGCCGGTGTAGATATTTTAATAGCCACTCCGGGTCGATTATTAGATTTAATGAATCAGGGATTTATTAAGCTGGATCACATCGAACATTTTGTATTGGATGAAGCCGATCGTATGTTGGATATGGGCTTTATTAACGATATGAAAAAGGTGATTGCAAAATTACCGGCAAAGCGTCAGACTTTATTTTTCTCTGCAACAGCATCGCCTGATATTATGAAACTGGCGAACACTATTCTTAAACATCCGGTGCAGGTAGCGGTAACTCCAGTTTCTTCTACAGCTACATTGGTTCAGCAAAGTGTGTTTTATGTAAAACGTGAAAACAAACGTTCATTACTAAAACATGTATTAAAGAATAACGACATTGAGCATGTGCTGGTATTTACCCGTACTAAACGCGGGGCGGATAAAGTGGCCAAAGACTTAAACAGCGACGGCATTAAAGCGGAAGCCATTCATGGCAATAAATCACAAGGCGCGCGTGAACGTGCGTTGAAAGGATTTAAAAACCGCAGCATTCGTGTTTTAGTTGCTACCGATATTGCTTCACGCGGTATTGATGTAGATAAACTATCGCACGTAATCAATTATGAAATTCCTGAAGTGGCAGAAACCTATGTTCACCGTATTGGCAGAACGGGACGAGCAGGGGCAAGCGGTATTGCTTTATCGTTTTGTTCTCAGGAAGAAGTAAGCTATATGAAAGACATTAGTAAATTAATTAAGAAAAACATTGAGGTATCAGCTCATCCGTTTTAATAATTGGTTTGCCAATAAATAAAATAAAACAAATAATAACCCGCTCTTTCTAACCAGGAGGGGCAAAAAAACAAAACAAAATGAAAAACGGTACAGTAAAATTTTTTAACGACGTAAAAGGTTTCGGATTTATTAAAGGTGATGATGGACAAGAGATCTTTGTTCATGTATCAGGATTAAAAGAAGAAATCCGCGAGAATGACAATGTAGTTTATGACGTTCAAGAAGGAAAGAAAGGCTTAAATGCTGTTAATGTAAAATTAGCTTAATTGCATTTTACCATTTTTTCACTCTATATTTAAAGTGAAAAATTAAAACCCCGGAGCTAAGCTTCGGGGTTTTGTTTTAATTAAACTTCAGCATGTACTGGTACTGAAGCGTTGTGCTGTCGGCGGTATTTAATTTTAAACCCGCTTCTTTCATTTCGCTGATGATTTGTGAAGCCTGCAACTTCATGTCGTCTGGCGGACCAACTTCAAAATCTCCTTTTTTAAAATCTACTATCACGAGATGTCCATTAGGTTTTAGTCCGGTTTTTACTTTTTTGAAATAATCAATTCGGTTTTCTATGTGGTGATACACATCTACCATAAATACCACATCTGCTTCTGATGCATAAATGGGAGGGTTTTCGTATTCGGCTTTGCGTGTGCTGAGGTTGTTTAAATTTTCGTTTTTAATTCGCTTATTCATGTAATCAATAAAGCGGTTGTCAACATCCGCTGCAATTAATTTTGCACTTGGTTCCTTAATTTTGGATTCGAAGTAGGCGGTACCTGCTCCAATATCGATCACCGTTTTGTTTTTTAAATCGCCTAAGAAAGCAATTACTTTTTCGGGTTGCTGCCATTCATCACGTTTAGGGTTTTCAAAATTTTCTACCAATTCTTCGAACGGTCTTTGGTTCATGTGGTGGTTGGCATGACCATGGTGGTGTTGGTGCTTTGTAGAATCACTTTCCGTGTGGTTTGATTCTTTGTGGGATTTAGGTTCACTGCATGAAAATAATAACAGTAACGGAAGTAATGTAAGCTGATATTTCATAGTAATTAATTACGTAAATAATTTTTAGACAGCAATGAATCTTAATGATCTAATTACAGGTAACGGTTCTTTAAATGCAAATCTATAATTTCTAATTTAAGAGTTTATGAGAATACGTTTCGTTATTAATAATGGTATGAAGTATATAAATACCTTTATTGTAAGTACTAAGGTTTATGAATGCTGATCTTGCTTTTATTTCCTTAGAAAGTATTTTCCTACCAAGAAGATCATACAATTCAATTTCAGTTATATCGGCATCAGAAGAAATGTAATAAGAATGGTCAGACTTTTTTATTTCCAGATGGGATTTTTTTAATTCATGAACGGAAGTGCTTAAACAACTATACGAATGCTGTACAATCATATTAGTTGGGAAGAAGTTTTGATTAACATGATAGGTGTGGTTGGCGAACGTAACCGAAGCCGGTGAAACAGTGAGGCTATTAACCCCAAGGCTAGAAGTAAAAGCAGTGGAACAAGAAATTTCGCCTAATGCTTGTGTTTTTAATAATTCGAAATTGCCTGCTGAAAGAGAGCCGTAAACAAAATACATATTAGAAGGTGTGGCAAGTCCGGTAATAGATTCTGCTAAATGATTGGAACTTGTTGCGTAGTCACGACCACTCACAAAAGTGTAATTGGTATCATAAATAACCATTTTGTTATTGATACCTACACCTCTCCAAAATACAATTTTATTATTGATTAAATCACCATTGACATAGGTTGCTAAGGCATCACCACAAATTGGTTTAGGATTTATAGAGAGTGCGGTGTCAATTTTTACACATGTACCTTGATAAAACATCAACACATAACTGGCATTTAGTTTACGTAGTTTGAACAAAGGACAAGGATCGCATACATTAATTTGTAAAGGAGTTCCGAGCGGAACACCATTCTTATTCATACGCATCACAAATCCTCCCGGTTGTGACGGATTAGATCCGCCGTAAACCAGGATAGAGTTATTACTAATTTGGGTCATCGCTCTTAATCGGCAAGAACCTAAACTTGTATAGGTTTTCTGAGCAATAACATTTCCATTAGAAGGGTTCACGCACAAATAATAACCACGATTGATGCCGACTGTTGTGGTGCTTGCCGAACCAACCAGGGCAATTTCGCCGGTGTTGTAGCGTACCATATCAAGTGGTGTAATTGTTGACGAAGTTAATGAGCTGTATTCGGTATAAAAGTTAATTCCATTTAAGCCCGTGTCTAAACTGCAAACAAAAGGAATGATTCCTGAAGAAAAAGAACGGGTACCACAAAGAAATACAGTGTTTCCTGAGGCGACAATGTGTGTCGCTTTAGCAGTCGTATCACTAAGAGAAATTGTTTTTAATGGATTACCATCTAAATCATTCTTTTGAATGATTGGTCCATTGGATTTGTTGTAGGTGTAAAATATCCTGTTACCTGAAAGGGTTGTGTTAGGTTTTACGGGAGTGCTATACGTTAAACTATAGTTTTTAATAACACTTATAGTTTGAGCGCCAATGATAATGGGAAGGAAAAACAATAGGGTAATTATTTTTTTCATAGTCTAAGCGTTTAACATAAATGTACAAATATTGTTACAAATAACATTTTTTGGTCTTAATATAAAATTCCAATATCGTAAACGTTGTCAATCTGTTCTAAATCTGTATTCCAGTTTTCTATATTTTAAGTATGATTTTTTGTTGTAAAGAGATTTATTATGTTTTGTACACTTATTATTATTTGGCGGTTATTTTCAATTAACCAAAAGCCCCACATTTCTGCAGGGCTTTTGTATTATTTATCTTTCTGTCATGCTGAACTTGTTTCAGCATCTTTAAAGATCCCGAAACAAGTCCGGGATGACAGAGTACTAGCTACCGCAAGCCTCACATGCATCCGGGTTATCTAAGCTGCATGCTAATTGTGCTTGTTGCTCTTCATAGGTTAATACGTGTGTTTGTCCGCGCTCTACTAATAATTGGTCTTCGTTGCCTAATACTTGCACTGCAGGGTTTGCTAATGCGCCTTGGTCAACGGTGAACTTAATCGCGTCAGCCGCAGCTTTTGTACGTAAGTAATACATACCTGTTTTTAAACCTTTCTTCCATGCATAGAAGTGAGCAGAACTCATTTTAGCAAAATTCGCATCCTGGATGAATAAGTTTAATGATTGTGACTGATCGATATAAGCACCGCGGTCAGCAGCCATATCAATAATGGTACGTTGTTTAATTTCCCAAACGGTTTTGTAAATTTCCTTAATGTTTGCAGGAATCTCGTCGATGTTCTGTACCGAACCGTTGGCTGCAATGATTTTGTTTTTTAAACCATCATTCCAGATACCCAATTTCACTAAGTCGCGTAATAAATGTTTGTTTACTACAACAAACTCTCCGCTTAATACGCGGCGTGTGTAAATATTGCTGGTGTATGGTTCAAAACATTCGTTGTTACCTAAAATTTGAGATGTACTTGCTGTTGGCATTGGTGCTAACATTAATGAGTTGCGTACACCAAACTTCTTAATCTCTTCACGTAACACATCCCACTCCCAACGGCTGCTTGGTGTTGCATTCCACATATCCTGCTGGAAGATACCTTGTGAAATTGGTGAACCCGCAAATGTTTCGTAAGGACCGTCAATCTTCGCTAAATCTTTACTTGCAGTTAATGCAGCGTAATAAATCGTTTCAAAAATTTCAGAGTTTAATTTTTTCGCTTCTTCGCTCTCGAATGGAAAACGCATTAAGATAAACGCATCCGCTAAACCTTGTACGCCTAATCCAATTGGGCGGTGACGCATATTTGATTTACGCGCCTCAGGAATAGGGTAGTAGTTGCGGTCGATAATCTTATTTAAGTTTTTAGTAGCTACATAGGTAATATCAAATAATTTTTGATGATCGAAAGTTCCTGTTTTCTCATCTACGAAACGAGGTAAAGCAATCGAAGCTAAGTTACACACTGCAACTTCATCAGCGCTGGTGTATTCAATAATCTCAGTACATAAGTTAGATGACTTAATAGTACCTAAATTCTTTTGGTTAGATTTTGAGTTAGCAGCATCCTTAAATAACATGTAAGGATTTCCGGTTTCAATTTGCGCGTTTATGATTTCAGCCCATAAATCGCGTGCTTTAATTTGTTTACGGAATTTTCCTTCGCTCTCGTATTTAGTATATAATGCTTCAAATTCTTCGCTGTGGCAATCGCTTAAGCCCGGACATTCATTCGGACACATTAAACTCCAGTCGCCTTCAGCTTCTACACGCTTCATGAATAAATCCGGAATCCATAATGCGGTAAATAAATCGCGCGCGCGCATTTCTTCTTTACCGTGGTTTTTACGGATATCTAAGAATTCAAAAATATCAGCATGCCATGGCTCTAAATAAACTGCGATAGAACCTTTACGTTTTCCACCACCTTGATCAACGTAACGAGCCGTTTCGTTGTACACTTTTAACATCGGAATGATACCATTTGAAGTACCATTGGTTCCTTTAATATAAGAACCTGTGGCACGTACATTGTGAATGCTGATACCAATACCACCTGCACTTTGAGAAATCTTAGCGCAATTTTTTAATGTATCATAAATACCATCGATACTGTCTTCTTTAACTTGTAATAAGAAGCAAGAACTCATCTGAGGTTTTGGCGTACCGGCGTTAAATAAAGTTGGAGTGGCATGAGTAAACCAACGCTCACTCATTAAGTTGTATGTTTGAATAGCGGCTTCCACATCTTCTTTGTGGATACCAACTGCAACACGCATTAACATGTGCTGAGGGCGTTCAGCAACTTTGCCATGCATTTTCAATAAGTATGAACGTTCTAAAGTTTTAAAACCAAAATAATCATAACCGAAATCGCGATCGTAGATGATTGACGAATCTAAAAGAAGGGCGTTCTTTTGTACAATTTCGTAAACATCGTCGGCAATTAATTGCGCGCGTAAATTTGTTTTAGGATCAATGTAGTTGTAAAGTGCTTCAACTGTTTTAGAGAAGGACTTAATTGTATTTTTATGTAAGTTACTTACAGCAATACGAGAAGCTAAAGAAGCGTAATCAGGGTGACGAACCGTTAACGACGCGGCAGTTTCTGCAGCAAGGTTATCTAATTCGCTGGTGGTTACACCATCAAATACACCATCAATTACTTTTTTAGCAACCTGGATAGGATCAACGTGATTAGGATCTAAGCCATAGCTTAATTTCTGAATGCGAGCAGTGATCTTGTCGAACTTCACTGATTCGCGGGTGCCATCTCTTTTAATTACAAACATACGCCAAGGGGGATTAATTAGTATTACTTTGGTTTTTTGAGTTTCGGTTTAGTATTTACAAGTTATAACTATATTTTGCCTTTTTTTTATTAACCGTTAAATTGATTTCAACAATTTAACGGTTAATTATTTTTTTTTTAAAGTTTGGAAGCTAGTATTCCCAGCCACCGATTTAATCGGAGTTAATTTTACAGTCCAACACTTTTATGGGGGGGGGTGGGAGACCGACGAATTTTTACTAGAAATCTTCGTCTAACTTAAATACATTGTTATCCTCTTTCTTGCCCATAACGCCGGCCTTTTGGTATTCGGCAACGCGTTTTTCGAAGAAATTGGTTTTACCCTGTAACGAAATCATTTCCATGAAATCGAATGGGTTAGCAGCGTTATAGAATTTAGAACAGCCTAATGCCACTAATAAGCGGTCGGCCACAAATTCAATGTACTGGCACATTAAATCGGAGTTCATACCAATTAATTTTACCGGAATAGCATCTGATACGAATTCTTTTTCGATAGCAACTGCATCGGTAATGATTTTGGTAATTTGCTCCATTGGCATTTTGTTTTTGATATACTGTGTATATAATAAACAAGCAAAGTCGCAGTGTAAACCTTCATCGCGGCTAATTAACTCGTTGCTGAAGCTTAAGCCCGGCATTAATCCGCGTTTCTTTAACCAGAAGATTGAACAGAATGAACCGGAGAAGAAAATGCCTTCAACAGCAGCAAAAGCGATTAAACGCTCAGCGAAGTTACCATTATTAATCCAACGTAACGCCCACTCTGCTTTTTTACCAACGCATGGTACAGTATCAATAGCGTGGAATAATTTATCCTTCTCTGCAGGATCTTTAATATAAGTATCAA
>JBBAKL010000002.1:1021-121551 GCA_040403535.1 Bacteroidia bacterium | reverse complement strand
CAACAAAGTTGGTCACCTGATCAGCTGTAATTCCTGTTGTGTTAGCAGAGTTGGCAATTTCGGTAACAATCCCTTTGAATTTTTTATCTCGGTAAGCATCTACTTCTATTATTGCCGTATCATTTTTGTGTACTCGAATAATGTCATTTTCGTTCACCTCGATGCTTACTTCCATTTCATTTAAATTAGCCAAACGCAATATTTCGGTTCCCTGTAAACCGGTTACACCTACTACACGCTCTCCCTTTTCAACGTTTAACTTAGAAACAGTTCCGTTAACCGGAGCAAAGATGTACGTTTTATCGAGATTGGTACTGGCCTCCTTCAATGAAGCTTCCATTCCTTTTACATTAAACTCCGATGCTTTAATGTTTTCCTGTAACCCATCTACATTCGCTTTTGCCGATTCAAACTGAGCTTTAGAAGCATCAAATTCCTGTTGAGAAATGGCATTTTGATCGAATAGTTTTTTGTTGCGGGCAAATGTAGCTTCAGCGTTCGCTAAATTTGCTTTTGCCTGTTCAAGCTGTGCAATGTTTGTCTTTAAGTTAGCTTTGGTGCTGTTTACCGAGGCTGCAACGCGTTCAATGGTACTTTCATAAATATCCGGTTTTATACGGCAAAGTAACTGTCCCTTTTTAACCTGATCGCCTTCCTTAACCAGCATTTCTACAATTTCACCGCTAACATCGGAAGTGATTTTGAGTTCGGTTTCCGGTTGTACTTTACCATTAGCCGATACAATTTCAACTATATTTCGTTTAACAGCTTTTTCGACTACAACCTCTGTAGGCTTACTGCCTTGCATGGCTTTAACAATAATTACGGTTATAATGATTGCCAAACCAATTCCAATTATCCAATATACTTTTTTCATATTTTATTTAAAGGGCTTTACAAATGTATAAACTTAAAGTCATTCCGTAAATCCACTCCTCACTAAAAGCAACCTTACGTCAAATATTCAGACTTATTTATTAAACTAATCGTTAATGATTTTAGATTTATTAAGGGCTTTTTCACGCATAACTTCCTGAATAGTTCGGTTTTCGATTTTACAGGTTAACCAGGAGATGATGTCAAGATAAAGGAAAGCCCGTTTTTCGTAAGGGTCTTGTTGCAGCTTAATCAGATTGGAGCGCAGCTTAATGAACTCTCGTTTTACACTCGAGGCGTCCATTAACGGCACCTTACGCAAGAAGGAAATAATGTACTGTTGTACCTGATTTAATTCTTCCAGTTTATATAAAAAACGGTATACGGCTTTTACCTGATACTGCACCATTTCGTTATCTCCCATTTCATAATGCGCAATTAACTTAAGAATACGCGAAAAACTCTGAATGTCGCCACGAATTTGAGCGGGATGATTAATCACCTTGTTTAAATAGTTGATGGCATTGATATTATCGCCACTGCCGAAATAAAGGCATCCGATTTTATAATAGAAATTCAGGATCCTGTTATCATCAATTTTCTTTGAGTAACGCTCTATACCATCTTCAATTTCGTTAACAAGGTATAAGCCACCGGAAAAATCACCATTCATGAAATGGTAATTAATTTTATTGATGTAAAAATACTGAAATAACAAAACCGTGTTATTCTCATTATTCTGTATAAACTCTTCTTTATTTATATTTTCAAGCTTATTAAGCGTATCGTTAAATTTGGTTTTATGGTTTATGAAAAAAAGAGCGGCCATTAAATTGTGCAAGCCTTTCAGGTATAAATCGGCGTATACGGGCACGAGGTGACTGTTTTCTTCAAATAAATCAACCCATTTATTGGCATACTTATAGCAAGTTAAAAAATCCTGAATTATGTAATTATACCAAACGTACGACTGAAAGAGATATAGTTTTTCAAAAAAACTAAGTTCATCTATATGATAAGCGGGAAGATTCGATTTAAAAAATTCGCTAACAAATAAATAGTCTTTTTCGTTTCGGATATGACTGGTTTTGAGGTACAGTCCATATAAACGTAATCCTAAATTAGAAAAGGTATTGGTACCGATAATTTTTTTATTTAAAACGTTGGATTGTCTGGTTAATTCTTCTGCTGTTGAATCGATACTTCGTGTGATATACTGACTTTCGATGTGTTTTTCGAATTCATAAATTTCAAGCAACAGAGCGTTTTTCTCAAATTCAGACGCGGTAGTTTTAGCGCGATCGAGCATTTTTAAACTCTGATTATACAAACCTTTGTTATAAAGCAATTTCGCGTAATCTATTTGCTCTCTTAAGTAAACATCCAGATCCTGGTTAGATGCGTTTAACCGCAGACTTTGCAGAATTTGTTTGTACAAATGCGCTTTAACATTGGATAATTGCATTTTAGAAATTTCGCTTGTTTTTTGAAATATTTTATCCTCGTTGTATTCGTTTTGTTTGTCCAGAATATCAAACAACACTAAAAACTTACTGTCTTCATTACTTTGTAAACGATTAGCAAAGAGCTTAAAATTTCGCTTCTCACTTTTACTAAGCGATTTGATTAATAAGTATAAGGGATCGTTTGCGCTGTTTGGCATAGCTAAATTTAAACATATTTTTTCATAATTATTTAAACAAAAAACAATCAGCAACGTTTAATACACGTTAACTTTACATCATGCATACAAACGCACTCATTAACGAAAGCAGTCCGTATTTACTGCAACACGCCTACAACCCGGTTAACTGGCTGCCATGGAACACAGAAGCATTTGATTTAGCAAAAAAAGAAGACAAACTGGTTTTGGTGAGTATTGGTTATAGTGCCTGCCACTGGTGCCATGTAATGGAACACGAAAGTTTTGAAGACGAAAGCGTAGCTGAAATCATGAACAAGTATTTCATTAACATAAAGGTTGACCGTGAGGAAAGACCTGACGTGGATATGTTGTATATGAGCGCAGTGCAGTTGATGAGCGGACAAGGAGGTTGGCCACTCAACTGCTTTGTGCTGCCTGACGGAAGACCTATTTATGGCGGCACTTATTTTCCGAAGGAGAAATGGAAAAATATTTTAAATAATTTACAGCAACTTTATACAAACGACAAAGCCAAAGTGTTGCAATACGCTTCTGATTTAACAGGCGGAGTTCAACAGGCTGAGCTTATTCATTCTAAAAAAAGCGAAGACTTTTCTTTAAATAAATCGGTTTTAGAAAAAAGCATTTTTAACTGGAAAAAAAGAATGGACAATGATTTAGGCGGACCCAACCGTGCACCTAAATTTCCGTTACCAAACAATTACAGCTTCCTGTTAAAATACGCCAGTATTTACAATGATTCAGAAGTAATGAAGCATGTTGACATAACGCTGCAAAAAATGGCCTTGGGCGGTATTTACGATCAGCTGGGAGGAGGTTTTGCCAGATACAGTGTGGATATGCAATGGAAAGTGCCGCATTTTGAAAAGATGCTTTATGATAATGCCCAGTTAATTACGCTTTACTGCGAAGCCTATCGTTTCACCAAAAACAAACTTTATAAGCAAATTGCCATCGAAACTATTGAGTTTGTTGTGAAAGAATGGCAGAGTGAAGAAGGCGGATTTTATTCGGCTTTAGATGCAGACAGCGAGGGTGAAGAGGGAAAATATTATGTGTGGCAAAAGGAAGAATTACAAACTATACTGGGTACTAATTACGAACTTTTTTCCGATTACTACAATGTAAACGATATCGGTTATTGGGAACACGACAACTACATTTTAATGCGGACGGAAAACAGCGCGGAGGTATTGGTAAAACATCGAGTAAATGAGTCGGAGTTAAACAGCATCCTTTCAGAATGTAAATCAAAACTACTATTGGAGCGGGAAAAACGTGTTAAACCGGGTTTAGATAATAAAATCTTAACAGCATGGAACGGATTAATGTGCAAAGCCCTTTGCGAAGGCTACCTCACCTATAATGAACCGCGTTATAAGGAACTAGCAGTAAAAAATGCCACCTTTATTAAAACTAAACTTTGCGGCAGCGATTATAGTCTGAAAAGAAGTTACAGCTCAGGTACCGCTAAAATTGATGGCTTTTTAGATGATTATTCTTTCGTTACAGATGCATTTATCAGCGTATATCAAATCACTCAAAATGAAGAATGGCTGCAACACGCGCATCAGCTATGTGAATACGCCCTTAATAATTTCTACTCGGAAGAAACAAAATTATTCTACTACACTTCCTCCAAAGGGGAAAAGCTGGTGGTAAGAACTACCGAAATGAGTGATAATGTGATTCCTTCGTCCAATTCGCAAATGGCGGTGAACTTATATCATTTGTACAAAATAAAAGGACTAACTCCTTACTATCATAAATGTACCCAGATGATCCAGAACCTGAATGAAGAAATTATGCATTATGGCGCAGGCTACAGTAATTGGGCATGTTTGTATATGGATCTGTTAAACGATAAAGCGGAGGTTTGCATTGTTGGTAAAGATGTTAATGAAAAATTACTGAAGCTGTATAATTATTACATTCCAAACGCCATTTTTGTTGTAACCGCTTTTGCTTCGGAACTGGAATTGCTAAAAAACCGTTTTATAGAGGGGAAAACCCTCATTTACGTATGTAAAAACAAAACGTGCCAGCTGCCAACCGAGAAAGTAGAAGAAGCTGTTCGACAAATTGAAGCACTTACTTAACATATGCTTTTGCGTTATTTTGCTTTTTGGTAAATCGCAATCCCTTTTGATTCCGTCTCCCAATTCGGCTTTCGCTCCTATACTTGAATTTAATACCGGTTTTGTAAAAGAGAAAAAAATCAAATCCATCACTTTTGACATCATTGACAAGAAAGACTTTATGGTGGCGGAAGATAAAAACCTGATGAATTATTATGAATTTAATCCGGATGGTAAATTAAGTCGGTTTTATTACACTACCATTTCCAAAACCATTCAAAAAGAAGTTCAAGTACAGCCTGTTTACCGCAAAAAACGTTTAATAGCAAAAGGCTATTCTTACACAAAGAACGAGTACGTGTACGATACCATCTCAACGGTTTACCTATACAAAAACAATAACCTTATTATGAAACGATTTAATGACGGGAACTATTATGAAACCCGTTATTTCAACTACGACAGTAAAAACAGAATAACAACCGAAAAACGTTTTAAAGAAACAAACGCAAGTGAGTACAAAAACCAGTTTATACTAGGTAACCAAACTTTAATTAGTGTTGACAGCTTTCAATACGTTGACATATCTTCAACTCAATACAAACAAATTTGCCTGAACAGTGAAAACCGTCCGTATAAAGAAATTATCGTAAATAAGGATGAGACCGGTAAAGTAATCTCTACCAACGAACATTATACAGTTGCATGGATTATGCAGAGCTCAGAATTTAAATATGAAAACGGGATTTTAACTTCCGCCGAATTTAAAGGAAATGCAAATGGTGATGTGATTTTAAAATCAACCTATGTGTGCGATTCCTCCAATTGCATTTATACTGAAAAGCAATTTAAGAACGAAACGTTATTAAAAGAAATAAGTTACGTAACCGAAAAAGAAACTAAAATCCTAAACTCCTTTATTGCTCGCGATCCGATAAACAAAACGATGCGGATAGTGAAATTACATTATAGCTATTATTAAGTTATTCATCCCTGAAGAAACTTAATTTGCTCATGTCTATAATCTGTATGTTACGATAATAAAAACTTAGCACATCTGTGTATTTGTAACCCAAACGCGTCATTTGCATTGCACCTTCCTGAGACATTCCTAAACTATGTCCGTAACCCTTTCCTTTAAAAATAACTGTATCACCAACATTTATTATGCTGAAATAAGTTGACTTCAATTGTAAATCTTGACGAACATTTTTTAAAGGCACTTTAACATTGCTTGCCTCTAAAAACACCTTGCGTGAATCTTGCTTAAACGATAGTGCGAGCTCTTTTGCAAACGGCTCATCAATTGGATAATTGTGCTTGAGTTTTAAATAACTTAACCAGTCATCAGCCAGCATTTTCCGTTCCCATTTATAATTTGGCATACGCGTGCTAAACGTATCGTTAACGCTTCTTAAATAAGAGGTTCTTGCGCCCCAAACATCTTCAGAATTTGCTGTTTGACCACCACTGTTACTGTGAAAAGCCGCAACAATTAAATTTAAATTATCATCCACCACTACTTTTCCTTTAGTATCGTTTACTGAAATGAAAATATCAGCATACCTTGGCTTTCCATAATAAGCCTGACAATGAACCTGATCGCATAGTGAAAAGCCCTCAGGCAAATGCTTGTTTAGATGTGCTAAAGCGAATGTGCGTGCAAGAATAGCCTGTACTTTATAATATTCGGGCATAGAACGTGTACCGGATTCTGCCTCCACTACGCCGGCAATATAGTTATCCAGCTTTACTTCGTTTAGCATCTTTAGCAGTCCTCCCTCATTAGTAACAATGTAATTATCCTGATAAATTCTAGGCTTACGGTCGGGATTCACTAGTTTTAATTTAATTTCTCCGGACCCGTTTTCATCGTTGAAACGGATATTTTTAAATCGACCATAGATCTTATCCAACGATTTTACTTCTATGCTATCGTTTACCGCGCTTAATTTTAAAATAACTTCTCCGCTGTTTTTAAGAAGCAATTGATTATCACCTGAAATCTGATAAGAAGATTTTTCAATAGTAAAAGTAACTGCATTAATTTTCAGATGCGCAAAAGTGCGTATATAAACCACCTCTTCTGCCATAGTACAGAACGATAATAAAACCAGAATATAACTTAGTAACTTTTTCATTTTAGCCTTTAAGGGAATTATAAACTTCGGTTGCCATTCGTATGGACGCACCTACTCCTCCCAGTTTTGTTTTTATTTCTTTGTAATCATTTAAAATATTAGCGCGATACTCCTGATCCTTAAGTAAAAGATTTAATTCAGTTGTGATATTTTTAGCTGTAAGTTCATTTTGTATTAATTCTTTCACAACGGGTTTATCCATTATCAGGTTCGGCATCCCAATGTACTTAACGTTTACCAATTGTTTTGCAATAAAAAAAGACAAGGCTCCGCCCTTGTAACAAATCACCTCCGGTAACTCAAACAAAGCGCTTTCCAAACTGGAAGTACCCGATTTGATTACACCAGCCACTGCATAACGCATCAACTCATAGGTTTGATTAAACACAACCGGTATTCCTTTATTACGCGCATTATTATAGACCTCAGAAGGCAAATTATCCGTGCCAGCAATTACAAATTGATACTCCTTTAAATTATCCACCACATCAAGCATAATATCAAACATATAATCCACTTCCTGTTTGCGGCTACCGGGCAAAACCGCAACTATTGGTTTTTGTGATAATTTATTTTTCGATATAAACTCATCTTTAGTTGGCATATTTTGTTTTCTCTCTTCTATTGCATCCAGCAAGGGATGACCAACAAAATGAACTTTATAATTATGCTTTTTGTAAAACTCCTCCTCAAAAGGCAATATCACAAATAATTTATCAACGTATTTCTTTATAATTTCCACCCGGTTTTCTTTCCATGCCCAAACAGTAGGAGAAATGTAATAAAATACCTTAATACCTTTTTCTTTTGCCCATTTAGCCATACGTAAATTAAATCCGGGATAATCAACTAGAATTAATACGTCGGGTTGGTAATTTAAAATATCTTGCTTAACAATTTTGAAGTTCCGTTTAATCTTGCCTAAATTTTTGGCCACATCAACAAAGCCCATAAAAGCCATTTGCTTAATATGAATAGTTGGCTTACGGTTAGCCACTTGCTCCATTAAGTCGCCACCTAAAAAGCAAAAATCGAATTGCGCATCTAAAACTTTGAGTTCTTTCATAAAGTTCGACGCGTGTAAATCACCCGAAGGCTCTCCTGCTATGATGTAATACTTCAAAACGATTCTTCGTGAAAATACATTACATAAAATACCAGTGCGGCATAAAACACCACGCTGGTAATTATACCTTTAGTGCCATTATTTAAGCCTTTATTCAGGAAAAAGTAAAAGATCAGCAAATTTCCAAGTGCACACATTTTAATTGTATTGCTCAGCATCTGACCAAACATTAAATACTTAACAAATCGCACCGGAAATCCCATGTAACTATACATAAACAACCAGTAGCAAAAAAAACATAAGGCAGGAAACAACATGCCAATGACAAGGCCATTCCAAAAACTATCCAGCTTTTCTATCCATTTCATTGTAAAAATGTTTTAATAGTTTGTAGGTTATTATATGAGGTTAAATCGCATTGCGTTGGAACCACCGAAATATATCCGTTAGATAATGCCCACTCGTCAGTATCGGTTGATTCAGGTTCAAAATTCACAAACTTACCGGTTAACCAATAATAGGCTCTTCCGTATGGGTCGTATCTCTCTTCAAATTCTTCTACCCAGTTCGCTTTTGCCTGTCTTACAACTTTTATACCTTTTATCTCATCGGTTTTTAATTTCGGTATGTTTACATTTAAGCAAATACCATCCGGTAACTTATTCTTCAAAGTTTCAGAAATTATTTGCTCTATAAATTTTTTAGCTTGAGCAAAATCTGCATCTATACTATAGTCGCATAACGAAAAACCGATTGCCGGGGTTTTCTCTAAAGCACCTTCAATGGCTGCAGACATGGTTCCAGAATAAATGACATTAATGGAGCTGTTGCTGCCGTGATTTATTCCCGACAAGATAATATCAGCTTTTCGTGGCAAAATTTTATTTACAGCCATTTTAACACAATCTACCGGTGTACCGCTGCAGCTGTATTCAATCATTACATTATGGTGATTGGTTTTATTTAGACGCAAAGTAGAGTTAATGGTTATCGCATGACCCATTCCCGACTGAGGCTTATCTGGCGCAATTACCGCTACATCTCCAAATTGTTTGGCAATGCTCACCAAAAATAAAATTCCCGGGGCACTTATTCCGTCGTCGTTTGTAACAAATATGAGAGGTTTTTGCATGAGCTTTCAATCAAAAATATAAAGCTATCATCTATAACGCTACAATATTGAATGGCGTCACATACTTACTAATACAAGCTTGTTAATTTATGTTAGAACTCCCGTTTTAAACTGTGCAAATTTGACAAGCGGTTAGAAGCAAATGTTAATTTGAGGTAATTTTGTCATATAAATTGTTTGGGCACTTTATTTGTAGTATCACATTAAAAAAACAAAACTATGTTTGATCCGTTTCTGATTTTAATTGGCATTGTTTTTATGCTGATTGGCTTCTTTGTAAGCTCACGTTTGAAATCTAAATTCGCTCATTATTCACAAGAACGCTTATCAAGTGGCTTAAGCGGTAAGGAAGTTGCTGAAAAAATGCTCCGCGAATCCGGGATATACGATGTAAAAGTCGTTTCTGTAGAAGGTGAACTAACCGACCATTACAATCCTTTAACCAAAACTGTAAATTTAAGTCATGATGTTTACCATGGCAGACATGTAGCCGCTGCTGCTGTATCGGCACACGAATGCGGACATGCCGTTCAGCATGCCACCGCTTATACCTGGTTAACCATGCGTAGCAAACTGGTGCCTGCTGTACAAATCAGTTCAACCATTATGAATTTTTTAGTAATAGGTATGGCTATTATTGGAGGTATGATGCCGCGAATGGGCAACACCATGCTTTTAATTTTTATTATTCTCCAAAGTATGCTAACACTATTTAGTATTATCACATTACCTGTAGAGGTTGACGCGAGTAAGCGGGCACTAGCCTGGCTAAACTCATCCAGAATTACTTATGGACAAGAACATGAAGATGCAAAGGACGCTTTAAAATGGGCTGCTTATACTTATTTCGTTTCCGCTCTTGCATCCATTACCACGTTAATTTATTACATCATGCGGTTTATGGGTAATAACGAACGTGACTAATTAACTTCTGTCAGATTTTATTAAAAGCCACTTTCACAAGTGGCTTTTTTATTATATTTGTTTATCCAAAAATGATTTTATTATGAAAAAGATAGTAAACACAGCGAACGCACCGGCCCCAATTGGGCCTTATAATCAGGCAGTTATAGTTGGAGACAGCGTTTACGTTTCGGGTACGATTGCCATGGATTTACAATCCAATAAGTTAATTAAAGCTCATATAAAGGAGGAAACCAAAATTGTGATGGACTACATTGAAGCCATTTTAAAAGAAGCCGGCTGTACTTTTGATAACGTTGTGAAAACCACCATTTTCCTAAATGACATGAACAATTTCGTTCATGTAAATGAAGTGTATAGTTCATATTTTACCAAAGACTTTCCTGCCCGTGCCACCATACAGGCAGCCCGATTACCAAAAGATGCCAATGTGGAAATTAGTTTAGAGGCTAAAATCCTTTAATTGAGGTTTTTTAACGACCAATGCTAAATATTTGGAGATTGAATTTTTTTTATTATTTTTACTAAAGTATAAAATAACATCTCTATGAACATTTTTGTTAGCAATATCAGTTTTAAAGTAAGAGAACAAGCTCTAAAAGAACTGTTTGAACAATACGGCGAAGTTTCTAACGTACGTATTATTAAGGATAAAGAAACCCGTCGCAGCAAAGGCTACGGATTTGTTGAAATGCCAAATGATGCAGAAGGAAATGCTGCTATTGAAGGCTTAAACGGCAGTGATCATCACGAAAGAAAAATTGTTGTTGCTGAAGCAAAAGGTAAACGAGAAACTTCTTCTTCTGAGTCAGCAGAATAATTAAAAAAATATTTCTATTAACTAGCCGAAACAAATGTTTCGGCTTTTTTTATTTTCAAGCGTAAAAAACGCCATTTTCATAGTAACTTTATATCCCTTCTTAATAAAAGGAATTTGTTTATCTTTAAATACTAAGCTGCTTTTTGATCCCCAAAGACACCATAGATAAAATTATTGACGCCGCCAGAATTGAAGAGGTGGTGGGCGATTTTATTACACTTAAAAAACGTGGTGCTAATTATCTGGGACTTTGTCCTTTCCACGGTGAAAAAACACCTTCCTTTACCGTATCTCCTGCTAAAGGAATTTACAAATGTTTTGGTTGCGGAAAAGCAGGCACTTCAGTAAACTTTATCATGGATAGCCAGCAATTGAGCTATCCGGAAGCATTACGCTGGCTGGCAAAAAAATACAACATCGAAGTTGTAGAAAGGGAAATCAGTCCTGAAGAACGCGCTCTGCAAAACGAAAAAGAAAGTTTATACATCGTTATGCAGTATGCACAGCGATATTTTACCAATAACCTGTTTAACACCGACGAAGGAAAATCGATTGGATTAAGTTATTTCATAGAACGCGGTTTCCGTCACGATATCATCGAAAAATTCCAATTAGGATACAGTTTAGAAGAGAGAAAGTCATTAGGAAAAGATGCCGTAAAAAACAGCTATAAACCGGAATACCTCGTAAAAACAGGACTAAGCATATTAAGTAATCAGCATGTAGAAGGAGCTCCAATAACTGAAAATGACATTTTTGACCGATACACATCACGCGTCATGTTTCCGATTCACGATGTTGGCGGGCGTGTGGTTGGATTTGGCGGAAGAATCTTAGGAAGCGATAAAAAATTAGCGAAATACATTAATTCACCACAAACCGACATTTACGATAAGAGTAAAATCTTATACGGTTTATGGTTTGCTAAAAAAGCTATTCAGGAAAAAGATAATTGTTATTTAGTAGAGGGATACACTGATGTAATCTCTATGCATCAATCCGGAATAGAAAATGTTGTCGCTTCTTCGGGTACATCCTTAACTGTTGAGCAGATAAAAGCCATTCATCGTTTCACCAATAACATTACTGTGTTGTATGATGGTGATAGTGCCGGTGAAAAAGCAAGTATCAGGGCTATTGATTTATTGCTGGAAGAAGGGATGAATGTAAAAGTTCTGATGTTTCCGGATAATGACGACCCGGATTCATTCAGCAAAAAAGTAACCGCCGATGAATTCAAAACTTATATCGAGACTAATACGCAAGATTTTTTAGCATACAAAACACGCGCCTTAGTTAACGAAACAAAAAACGATCCTATAAAAAAAGCAACGGTAATTAAAGATATCGTTCAAAGCATCTCTTTAATTCCGGATGCCATTATACGTTCAGTGTATATAAAAGAATGTGCTTCCATTATGGATCTGCAGGAAACTATTTTGCAGATGGAGGTTACAAAATTACGTCGTAATAAAGACGCAAAAGAAAAAAGCAAAGCACCAACACCCGAAAACGAAAGTAATGAAACACTTGCAGAGTCTATAACGAAAACTTCAGAAAAACAAGAAACAGTTATTTTTGCAGAAGGCGAAGAAAAAGAATTGTTACGATTGATTTTAAACTACGGCAACGTTATAATCGGTATAGAAGCGGAGAATGAAGAAAAAGAACAACACGAATTTGACTTATCTGTATCTGAATACATATTATTTGAATTAATGCGTGATAGAATCGATTTCCTAAACCCGATTCATCAAATGGTTTTAGACGAATACATGCATCAAATTCAAGATAATAAACTTCCGGATTTCAATTATTTCAAGAACCACCTTAATCCGGCTATCTCCACCTTCGCTGTAGAGCTAGCTTCCGCTTCGCAAGACTTAAGTGAAAAATGGAACACATTTGGTGTAATGGTAGATAAGGAAATTTACAACCTAAAGAAAGCTGTACAACACACCCTATACAGTTTAAAGGAAAAACGCCTCAGTAAGATTATTTACGAAATGCAGGAAGAACTTAAAACCGCTTCACAAGATAAACAAGAAGAAATTTTAAAAGATATACTACGCTTAACACAAATTAAAGTTGAAGTAAATAAATTATTGGGTAGAATTGTTGTTAAATAAAAATCCCCGACAATACTGCCGGGGATTTTTGTTATCAAAATGTTTGTTTTAAAATTCAAAGCTAATCTGCCCCTCACCACCCAACAGATCCTTTGATTTCATTTTTTCCATAGCTCTACGGTGCAATTCCATTGGTGATAAACCGCTATCATCATCTTTTAAAAAGGCCTTAGCATCTTTGATCTCCTGAGGTTCCAATAAATTGATTTCCTTCACTTTATAAGAAGATAACTTTTTACCTTTTGCCTTCATGTTTGTTGGCGGTGCAAAATCAACCAATTTTATTTTTTCATTAGAAATATCTTTTCCTTTCTCCTTATGGAATTTTACATCAATCACCGGATTAACCTGTGCGGTAACCAATTCAATTCGTGACTCCGGATGTTCGGTAATGATTAACGATTTGCTTGAAATGTTTTCCGGTAAGAATCGCTTCGTAAAGTATGATTTACTCTCTCCATCAAAATAGATACAAGTTAATGTCTGATTAGAAAAAAACTTTTCAATCATTACGATATCATCATCAAAATGATTTAAGACATCGTAAGTATACAACTTATAGAATCCTTTACTGGTAATGGTTAAAATTTTATCGTCTCCGGCAAATTTACCCAAATACGTTCCGCGTTCTTCTTTATTTAATCGGTGAGTTGTATCATCAAACCAGTAATCTTCCGCATCTAATGTGGAAGTTCCTTTCTCTAACAATACTACTTTCTTTACATTATACTTTGTAATGATATTACCAACCGAATTACGTCCTTTTACCTGCATTTCAGAAAAGTCCACATCAATCTCAAATTTACGCAGACCTGTTACCTGACGTAACTGCACCTGAACTTTTTCAGCTTCTCCATTCGGATTCACCGTAAACCAGAACACTTCCGAGCCCGCTGTACCCTTTGTTAAATCATATTCCTTATCACGGGTAACACCGGTAACATTAAAGCGCTTCATAAAGGTGATGCCTTTAGGTCCATCGCGGTAAATCATATTATAAGTTGTGCGCTCATCATTTTTCTTAAACACCGCCACATGAATGATATCTTTCCCAATAAATGCCTTATCGGAAACTTTTACCACCTTCATTTTACCTTCTTTTGTGAATGCAATGATATCATCAATATCGGAACAATCACAAACAAACTCATCCTTCTTTAAGCCTGTACCAACAAACCCTTCGGCACGATTAACATATAATTTTTCATTAGCAAGAATCACCTGAGTAGCAACAATGGTTTCTAACTGCTTAGATTCTGTTTTACGCTCTTTACCTTCTCCGTACTTTTTCTTTAAGTTCTTAAAGTATTCAATTGCGTAATCGGTAAGGTTAGCCAAATGATTCTTTACCGTTGCGATTTTCTCGTCCAACTCCTTCATATATTCCTCCGCTTTTATACTATCAAAGCGGGTGATACGAATCATTGGGATTTGAGTTAAACGCTGTAAATCATCGTCGTTAATTTCACGTAGTAATTTTTTACGGTGAGGTTTAAAACAATCATATAAATAAACGTATAATGTTTCTTTATTAGAATATTTTTTAAAGTCGATATACATTTCTTCTTTAATAAATATTTTTTCTAAAGAGGAGAAATGCCATTTTTCTTCTAATTCATGCTTCTCGATTTCAAGTTCACGGCGTAATAAATCCACTGTTTGATGGGTACTCAAACGTAAAATTTCGCTTACACCAATGAACTTTGGTTTTTCATCTTCAATAATACACGCATTTGGAGAAATGCTCATTTCGCAATTCGTAAACGCGTATAAAGCGTCTATCGTTTTATCCGGCGAAATACCCGGTTGCAGATGAATTAAAATCTCAACCTCTTCCGCGGTATTGTCCTCAACCTTCTTAATCTTAATCTTTCCTTTATCATTGGCAGATAAAATTGAATCGATTAAGGATCCTGTTGTTGTTCCAAAAGGAATTTCAGTAATTACTAAGGTTTTTGAATTTAGCTCCTTAATGCGTGCGCGTATTTTAATTTTACCACCACGTAATCCATCATTGTACTCACTAAAATCAGCAATACCTCCCGTTATAAAATCAGGATAAATACTTGCTTTTTTACCTCTTAAAAACTGTATGGAGGCATCAATCAGCTCATTAAAGTTATGCGGTAATATTTTACAAGCTAAACCAACTGCAATCCCCTCTACGCCATGCGCTAATAATAATGGAAACTTTACAGGTAACGTGATTGGTTCCTTATTTCTTCCATCGTAGCTTAAGCCCCAATCGGTAGTTTTTGGATTGAATAAAACTTCCAGGCCGAATTTGGAAAGACGCGCTTCAATATAACGTGGTGCTGCAGCGCTATCGCCCGTTAGTATGTTACCCCAGTTACCCTGACAATCGATTAATAAATCTTTTTGTCCCATTGTTACCAGAGCATCGCCAATACTTGCATCACCATGCGGGTGATACTTCATGGTGTTACCAATTAAGTTAGCCACTTTATTATAACGGCCATCTTCCAGCTCCCACATGCTATGTAATATTCGGCGTTGTACAGGTTTTAATCCGTCTTCAACTGCCGGCACTGCGCGCTCTAATATTACATAAGATGCATAATCAATAAACCAGTTTTTAAACATACCCGATACATGGGTGATGCTTCCAACTTCATCATGATTACCTTCATTGTTTTCAAGAGGTAATTCATTATCCATATCATTGTTTTTTGCCATAAATACGTTTAATCCAATAATTATTTCACTAACTCCTCTTCTACATCCAACTCTACACGCAGATTGTCAATAATAAACTCCTGACGTTCTTGTGTGTTTTTACCCATATAATAACTTAATAGCTGTTGAATGGACGCTTGCTGATCAAGTAAAACAGGCTCCAGACGAATGTCTTTACCAATAAAATGCTTGAATTCTTCAGGAGATATCTCACCTAAACCCTTGAATCGTGTGATTTCAGGACGAGGGCCAAGCTTTGCAATTGCAGCTTTTCGCTCTTCATCACTGTAACAATAAGCTGTTTCTTTTTTATTTCGCACACGGAACAATGGTGTTTGTAAAATATATACGTGACCATTTTTAACTAAGTCAGGAAAAAACTGAAGGAAGAACGTTAACAAGAGTAATCGAATATGCATTCCGTCCACATCGGCATCGGTTGCAATTACAACGTTGTTATAACGTAAATCATCCAGTCCTTCTTCAATGTTTAATGCCGATTGCAACAGATTAAACTCTTCGTTTTCGTAAACAACTTTTTTTCCTAGTCCGAAACAATTTAATGGCTTTCCTTTTAGACTGAAAACTGCCTGAGTATTTACATCTCTTGTTTTAGTAATAGATCCACTTGCAGAATCACCCTCACAGATAAATATTGTTGTTTCAAGTCGACGCGGATCTTTATTATCATCTAAATGAATTCGGCAATCGCGTAATTTTTTATTATGTAAGCTTGCTTTTTTTGCGCGCTCACGGGCTAATTTCTGAATTCCAGATAATTCTTTACGTTCACGCTCGTTCGCTAATATTTTAGCCTCAATAGCTTTTGCTGTTTCAGAATTTTTGTGAAGGTAATTATCCAATTGTTCTTTAATGAAATCGCCTACAAACGAACGCATGGATTGTCCGCCAGGTGCTACTTCCTGTGAACCTAACTTAGTTTTAGTTTGAGATTCAAATACGGGCTCCTGTACTTTTACTGAAACCGCTGCAATGATAGACTTACGAATATCAGTTGGGTCGAAATCTTTCTTATAAAATTCGCGAATGGTTCTCACCACTGCTTCACGATATGCAGATTGATGTGTTCCGCCTTGAGTAGTGTATTGTCCGTTTACATAACTGTAATATTCTTCGGAGAAATGCTCATTACTGTGCGTCATGGCGATTTCAATATCCTCACCTTTTAAATGAATAATAGGATATAAAATCTCACCTGAAATATTTTTCTCCAATAAATCTTTTAAACCATTATCTGATTTATACTCTGCGCCATTGAAATATAAAGTAAGTCCGGTGTTTAAGAACGCGTAATTCCAAATCATGCGATCGATGTACTCGTGTACAAAATGATACTTCTTAAAAATCGAATCATCCGGTTTAAACTCCACATAAGTACCGTTGGCCTCGTCGGTTTTAGTTAACTTATGTTCTTTAATAATTTCACCACGGGTAAACTCTACTGTTTTGCACTGACCATCTCGGTATGAAGTTACCTTAAATGCGGTTGACAAAGCATTTACTGCCTTAGTACCTACCCCATTTAATCCGATAGATTTTTTAAACGCTTCGCTATCGTATTTACCACCAGTGTTAATTTTAGAAACAACATCCACCACTTTTCCCAAAGGAATTCCACGACCGTAATCACGAATAGAAACAATTCCTTCCCTTACATTCACTTCAATTTTTTTACCGGCACCCATCATAAACTCATCAATAGAGTTATCCATCACCTCTTTAATCAACACATAGATACCGTCATCGAATGCCGAACCATCACCCAGCTTTCCGATATACATACCCGGACGCATGCGAATATGTTCTTTCCAGTCGAGCGACTTAATACTATCTTCGTTATAACTTCCTGCTTGTTTTGCCATTTTTATATTAGTTATTTTTTATTTACGGTTTCGGGTTTATTCTTGTACCGAAATAAATTTCAATTTTTATTTATTCTTTATTTCTCTAATATTTTACTCTACGGTGCTAATCAGAAATACTGAATAACAAACCCGAAATAATTATATTCCGTCTCCGTCAAAAATATTTCCTAATCCGCCCAATATACTTCCTTCTTCTTTTCTACCACCAACACTGCCATAAGACAAAATTCTTCCGGCTAATCGACTAATCGGTAACGACTGAATCCAAACTTTACCCGGTCCGCGAAGTGTAGCGTAAAATAAACCTTCACCTCCGAAGATTACATTTTTCACACCCTTCACAAATTGAATGTCGTAATCAACTCCGCTGGTAAAACCAACCAAACATCCGGTATCAATTTTCAGCATTTCACCCGGCTGAAGGTTTTTCTCAATGATGTATCCACCACTGTGAACAAAGGCCATTCCGTCACCTTCCAGTTTCTGCATGATAAATCCTTCACCACCAAACAAACCGGTTCCAAGCTTTTTCTGAAATTCAATTCCGATTTCAACACCTTTAGCGGCGCAAAGAAAACTGTCTTTCTGACAAATCACTTTTCCTCCAAGATCAGCAAGATTTAAAGGAATAATTTTTCCGGTATATGGACCTGCAAAAGTGATCTGACGTTTTTGGTTTGACACATTATTGTAAACCGTCATGAATAGACTTTCGCCTGTAAGCAAACGTTTACCTGCAGTAAATAATTTACCCATAAAACCACCCTGATTAGAACCATCTCCAAACATGGTTTGCATTTCAATACCTTCAGTCATCATCATGAAACTTCCCGGCTCTGCAATCACCGCTTCTTGCGGATCTAATTCAATCTCTACACATTGTAATTCTTCGCCAAATATTTTATAATCTATCTCGTGATTTTTCATTTTACTATTTTTTAAACATTAAAACGGAAATGCATAACATCACCGTCATTTACTACATATTCTTTTCCTTCAATTCTTAATTTACCTGCATCGCGACAAGCTGATTCGGAACCTAATGTTATAAAATCATTATACCCGATAACTTCAGCTTTGATAAAGCCTTTCGTAAAATCAGTATGGATTACACCAGCCGCTTCCGGCGCTTTCATGCCTTTGGTAATAGTCCAGGCTCTTACTTCTTTTACACCTGCAGTAAAATAAGTTTGCAGATTAAGTAATTTGTAAGCTGATTTAATTAATTTATTTACGCCCGGTTCATCTAATCCCATCTCCTGTAAAAACATTTGTTTCTCCTCATAGGTCTCCAAAGCTGCGATTTCACTTTCCATTTGAGCCGTAATAACAAGAATTTCCGCATTCTCGCCTTTCACCGCTTCCTTCACTTGCTCAACGTATTTGTTTCCGCTTTTTGCAGATGCTTCATCAACATTACAAACATACATTACCGGCTTAATTGTTAGAAGATGTAAGTCTTCAACATAAGGCAATTCATTTTCTTCAAGGTTAGCAGCACGGGCTGATTTCCCACTCTCTAAAGTTGATTTTACTTTTAAAAGCGTATTGTAGGTTTTTACGGCTTCTTTATCGCTTCCGGTCTTAGCTTGCTTTTCAAACTTCTTAATTTTTAAATCAACGCTTTCCAAATCTTTCAACTGAAGCTCAGTATCGATAATTTCTTTGTCACGCACCGGATTCACAGAACCATCCACATGCACTACATTCGGATCGTCAAAGCAACGTAAAACATGTAAAATGGCATTACATTCACGAATGTTTGCCAGGAATTTATTTCCTAAACCCTCTCCTTTACTGGCACCTTTTACTAATCCTGCGATATCCACGATCTCAACCGTAGTAGGCAAAATATTCTGAGGCTTTACAAATTCAGCCAATTTATTCAAACGCTCATCCGGCACTGTTATGGTACCTACATTCGGGTCAATGGTGCAAAACGGAAAGTTTGCAGCCTGTGCTTTTGCGTTACTTAAACAATTAAAAAGGGTTGATTTTCCTACATTCGGTAACCCTACAATTCCACACTTTAAAGCCATTTTATTTAATTTCAGATTTTTAGAATTACAGTTATCATCAAATTTGACGCATTTCCACTGCAATCCGGTAGTTCAACAAACCTGCAAATATAGCTATTACAGAGGCATTGGTCAATTGTGTTGATATCTTGAGCCTCCCTAGTTTTTAACATAGTCCCTATATTTTCAACATTAATGTATTAGGGCGTAGGCAAATAGTATTTTTGCCGAAAATCCTTTATTATGGCCGATGTTGCTGAGTTAAAAAAATTATGTTCTCAAGTGAGAAGAGATATTGTTCGAATGGTTCATGCCGTAAACTCCGGACATCCGGGAGGCTCCTTGGGATGTGTTGAGTTTTTTGTAGCACTCTACAAAGATATCTTGAAACACAACCCTGCTAATTTCAGTATGGATGGTAAAGGTGAAGATTTGTTCTTCCTAAGTAATGGTCATATTTCTCCTGTTTATTACAGCGTTCTGTCCCGCACCGGTTATTTTCCTGTAGACGAATTGAAAACTTTCAGAAAATTAAACACACGCTTACAAGGACATCCTACCACTCATGAAAATTTACCGGGTGTACGCATCGCAAGCGGATCATTAGGTCAGGGTATGAGTGTTTCCGTAGGTGCTGCGCTTACGAAAAAACTCAACAAAGATAATTCCATTATTTACAGTTTGCACGGCGATGGTGAATTGCAAGAAGGACAAATTTGGGAAGCTGCCCTGTATGCCGCTGCTAATAAAGTTGATAATTATATTGCCACTGTGGATTATAACGGGCGTCAGATTGATGGCGATGTTGACAATGTACTTTCACTTGGAAATTTAAAAGCCAAATTTGAGGCTTTTGGCTGGACCACGCTGGAAATTGCTAACGGAAACGATATAGAACAAGTGTTAGCCGGATTAAAAAACGCACAAATGTATCTTGGCAAAGGAAAACCCGTTATCATTTTAATGAGAACAGAAATGGGTTACGGTATTGATTACATGATGGGCACACATAAATGGCATGGCAAAGCACCTAACGACGAGCAATTAAAAACCGCTCTTGCACAATTGGAAGAAACAATTGGCGATTACTAGAAATTAACAATTATTAATGTTGGATTTTAAATGTCAGGATTACTAAGAATAAATAAATTTCTGAAAATTATTCTTGTAATTCACTTAACTGTCATTACTAATCTCCTCTCATTCTCTCAGCCCACTAATCGTATTCTTTTCATTTTCGACGACTCGTACAGCATGTACGCGCCATGGAACAGCAACATCAAAATTGAAGTGGCGAAAAAAGTGATGAGTAGTTTTCTGGATAGTTTAAAGAACATAAAAAATCTGGAACTGGCATTGCGTTGTTATGGAAACACCACTTTTTTCAAAGAAAAAAACTGTAAAGACACCAAACTGGAAGTAGCATTTGCACCGGCAAATACAAATGCCGAAAAAATAAAACAACGCATCAATAAACTGGAACCATTAGGTACCACACCCATAGCGTTGTCGCTTGGAGAATCTACTGCTGATTTTACTCCCTGTGCCAATTGCCGTAACATTGTTATACTGATTACCGACGGTATTGAAGAATGCGGCGGAAACCCTTGTCAGGTTTCGGTTGAATTACAAAAAAAGGGAATTTTTCTTCGCCCATTTGTGATTGGTGTTGGACTGGATGTAAAATTTGCGGATGTTTTTGGCTGTATGGGTAAATTTTACGATGTGAGTAATGAGGCTAATTTCATGGATGTTTTAAAACTGGTTTTAACAGAAGCTATTTCACAAACCACAGTTCAGGTTGATTTGCTGGACATCACCAAGAAACCAACTGAAACCGACGTGAATATGACATTTTACGACGCTACTAATGGAAACATTAAGTACAACTACCTGCATACCATTAACCATCGCGGTAATCCAGATACATTGGTGCTGGATCCGGATATCAAATATAACCTAACGGTTCACACCATCCCTCCTGTTGAAAAGAAAAACATCACCATTATAAAAGGCAAACACAACGTTATTCCGGTTGATGCGCCTCAGGGATATTTAAGAATGGAAATAGACGGTACGCCTTCCAAGTATTTCCCAACCACCATAGTTCGTCAAAATGGCGACATGAAAACCTTAAACGTTCAGGACTTTGGTAAAACAGAAAAATATATTGTGGGCAAATATGATCTTGAGGTGCTTACACTTCCCCGCATTCGCTTAAACGATGTTGAAATCAAACAAAGCACTACTAACACCATAAAAATTCCCGGATCAGGAAATGTATTGGTAAGTAAGGGAACCACAGGTTTTGGCAGTATTTACCTCGACGACGGAAAAACAGTGACCTGGGTATGTAATTTAAATCCCGCAACGCAAACCGAAATTATTTATCTTCAACCCGGGAATTACAAACTGGAATTCAGAAACGAAAATCAGAAAGAAACAATTAAAACAGCTGAACGAAAATTTAGCGTAACTTCAGGTGTAACTACAAACATAAAATTGAATTAAAGATTATGACAAAATATACATTTACAGAAAAGAAAGACACACGCTCCGGATTTGGAGCAGGATTATTGGAAATTGGAAAGCAAGATGCTAATGTAGTTGCATTGTGTGCTGATTTAACCGAGTCGTTAAAGATGGATGCTTTTGCTAAAGAATTTCCTGAACGCTTTTTTCAGGTTGGTATTGCCGAAGCTAATATGATTGGAATGGCAGCAGGTTTAACCGTTGGAGGAAAAATTCCGTTCACCGGAACATTCGCCAATTTCAGTACCGGCCGCGTGTACGATCAAATCCGTCAGAGTGTTGCTTACTCGGATAAGAATGTAAAAATATGCGCGTCACACGCAGGCTTGACTTTAGGTGAAGATGGTGCTACACACCAGATACTCGAAGACATCGGCTTGATGAAAATGCTACCAAACATGACGGTTATTAACACCTGCGATTTTAATCAAACAAAAGCCGCAACCATCGCTGTTGCAAAACATCATGGTCCGGTTTATTTACGTTTTGGTCGCCCTGCCGTACCTAATTTCACTGCAGCTGATCAAAAATTTGAAATAGGTAAAGCCGTTGTTTTAACCGAAGGAAAAGACGTAACCATTATTGCTACCGGACATTTAGTTTGGAAAGCGATTGAAGCGGAAGCAAAATTGGCTGAACAAGGTATCAGTGCTGAAGTAATCAATATACATACCATCAAACCGCTGGATGAAGAAGCTATTTTAAAATCGGTTACCAAATCAAAATGTGTTGTAACAGCGGAAGAGCATCAGATGAACGGCGGTTTAGGTGATAGCGTGGCGCAGTTATTAGCGCGTAAATTACCGACACCGCAGGAGTTTGTTGCGGTAAACGACAGCTTTGGTGAAAGCGGAACTCCGGATGAATTAATGAAAAAATACGGATTAGAAACCGAGAATATTATTGAAGCTGCGCTTAAAGTCATTAAACGTAAATAATTACAATCATGAAAAAACTATTTCTTGCATTACTGGTTATTGGCTTAGTAAGCTGTGAACAGATTGAAAAGCTAGACAAGCAAATGGAGCCTGACTCTACCGATATTGCGAATGAGATAGCAGATATCAAAACTAAAATGGATGCTGTAGAGCAGTTATCAAAAGAAGGAAAATCTGTGCTTTTATTTAAAGCATTTGGTAGCGAACCGGGATGGTACATGGAAATTTACCCATCGCACATGAAAGTACTATTTAATTACGGACAAGATAGTTTATTAATAAGTGATGATTTTGATAATGCCGCCGATGAGAAAGGTTTTGAATACTCTGCAGATAATGAAGGAGGTAAAATTAAAGTGAAGATTTTGAATGAAAGCTGCAAAGATGAAAGTGTTGGCGATACACACAACCGTAAGGTAGAAATGATCATTCAGAATAAAATGTATAAAGGCTGCGGCGATATTCAGAAATAAAATGAGTTTTAAGAACGAAGAATTATTAGACCAGGCAGACCTTCTGATTAAAGAAGGTAAATTAAACGACGCGCTGGAAGTTCTTAATGAAATATTATCAGACGATCCCTTATTTGGAAAAGCGCACAATCATTTAGGATATATTTACGAAACTAAAATACGCGATTACGTGAAGGCAGAAGAGCATTATAAAATTTGCCTTAAAACCAATCCGGATTATGCTGCCGCTTATTACAACGCCTCTATCCTATTCTCTACGTTAAAAAAATACGAGGAACTAAAAGCTTTACTCACAAAAGCCGAATCAGTTCCGGGAATCAACATTTCCACCATTAATAACGAATGGGGAATTATGTATGAAGCCTTGGGTGATTACAACAAAGCCATAGAGTATTACAAAAAAGTGGTTACCGGAACATATGACAATAAAACATTAGATATTGCTATGGAAAGCGTGAAGCGTTGTGAGAAAAAGAAAAATTTCCTGAGCGGTAAAACGGATTCAACTATTGCGAATAATTCTGAAAAAGCGCCTTTTGATTTACCTCCTGGGATGTAATTAATAACTCATCCCAACAGCTAATCCCAACCAAAACCAGTTAGGCGGCGGAAGATCTTCACGGCAATCGTATTTACGGTAGAAAATCGGTGTCAGTCCGAATCTGAAAAAGAAACCATCACTTTCCTTTTGATAGCGGTAACCCAGACGAAACATTCCAAACCAGATGCTTTCCCATTTGTAGGTAATGGTGTCTTTGCAACTGGAATTATATTTTCTCTGCAAGGTTAAACCCGGACCAATTTCCAAATGGTGATCACCTTCAAAAAAAATGTAATTGTTTTCAATCACGTAACCTTGTTCAATGTTGTAGCCGTTGGGCCATATCATTGCTCCTGCTCTTCCGGAGATTTTAAAAGCAGGACGGTAAAGAAAAATGCGATCGAAATTAAGAGAGTACAATCCGCCGTTGCCTAAAATCTCAATGTAATTGGAATTGAAGGCCGGATATTTTTTGTAATCACGCGGTGTATCCAACACATACTCCGTTTCCTTTACCTGCGCCTGTAACGCGGATGTAATAAGAAAACATAGTATGATGAGTTTTTTCAAATGATGAGTTATGGAATGTAAACATCGGCACTTCGACAGGCTCAGTGAACGATGCATTTTGGTCATTGAGCTTATCGAAATGACTTTACTTACTTAAAATATCTTTTACTAATTGCGATACGATTTTATTATCGGCTTTACCGGAAAATGCTTTTGATGCTGCACCCATCACCTTACCCATATCGGCAGGAGACGAAGCACCAACCTGAGCAATAATTTTCTCGAGTTCAGTTTTAATTTCGGCCTCACTCATTTGCTTTGGCAAATATTCTTCCATCACAGAAGCCTGGTATAATTCCACTTCTGCTAAATCAGCACGGTTTTGTTGAGTAAAAATATCTGCCGATTCTTTACGCTTCTTCACTTCTTTCTGTATTGATTTCATAATAGAATCATCAGAAATTCCTTCGGGCGATGTTTTCAAAATAATTACTACATTTTTGATAGCACGTAAAACTTCCAGTTTTTTGCTATCCTTCGCTAACATGGCGGTTTTGATATCGCCGTTTATTTTTTCTTCGAATGACATATGCTAAATTTTAAGCTAATTTACATTTTTTATTGAAACTATCTCTACAATAAAAAAGCCGCTTCTTTTAGGAAGCGGCTCTCTTATATAGAATTGTTTAATTAATCCACATTGTCGTGTAAGAACGAGTTATTCGGGCGAATCTCGATCTTTTTGTCATCACCTTCCGATAAAGTAAAACGTGATACTTGTGACTCAGATGATGGTGTTTTGTTTTCAAGAGCAATGTTCTTACGCGCGAAAGCTGTTTCTTTTTCTAATTGCGCTAAACCATCCGGGCTCTTCATCTTCAAAGTAATTTCTTTCAGCTTACGGATACGCTCCTGCGCTAAACGAATTTGCTCTTCGCGTGAAGTTGATTCAGTAGTAGTACTTGACTCAACTGTATCGTTGCTTTCGCTGTTTACTGTATGGAATGTAAATTCAGTAGTAGTTGTTTCAGAAACGGTTTCTTCAGTTGAATTCTCAACAATAGTTTCAGTTGTATTTACGGTGTAAGTAAAATCTTCTTGTTTGGTTTCAGGAACTACCGGAACAACATTTACTACTACCGGCTCTTCAACTTTTTCTTCTTTTGTATATACAAAAGGTTCAGCCTTCTGAACTTCATCAACGATATTCGTTTGTTTTACTTGAGCAGCAGGTTTTACTTCCGGCTGATCTAAATTAACAACCTTGCGTTCTTTAATAATAGCCGGCTCGTAACCTGAAGTTAATTTGCTATTGAATCCTGTTGCAATAATGGTAACAGAAACATTATCTCCTAACGAAGGATCGGTACCGTAACCGGTAATTAATTCAGCAGTACCTCCTGCAGCTTCCTGAATAAAGTCGGTAATTTCTCCGAATTCATCCATATCGATATCATCAGAACCACTCATAATGTTTAACAACACGTGACGAGCACCACGAATGTCGTTATCATTTAATAAAGGAGAATTTAAAGCTGATTCAACCGCGCGGATAGCACGGCGCTCACCACTTGCCACAGCTGATCCCATAATAGCAACACCGCTGTCTTTCATAACGGTTTTAACATCGTTGAAATCTACGTTAACATGCATGTGTAAGCTGATGATTTCAGCAATACTTTTTGCAGCACCGGTTAATACATCATCGGCATGAGCAAAGGCTTCGCTCATTTTTAAATTACCGTAGATTTCACGCAATTTATCATTACCAATAACTAATAAAGTATCCACATACTTTTTCATCTCTTCCAAACCTTGTTCGGCTTGAGTACGGCGTTTTTTACCTTCAAATGCAAAAGGAATAGTAACTATACCAACAGTTAAAATACCTAATTCTCTTGCGATGGATGCGATTACAGGAGCAGCACCGGTTCCGGTTCCACCACCCATACCCGCTGTGATAAACACCATCTGGGTATTATCTTCCAGATAACTACGGATTTCAGCCACTGATTCAAGAGCCGCCTCACGTCCTACATCAGGAATGGATCCCGCACCTAAACCTTTAGTTAAGTGAGAGCCTAGTTGTATTTTATTAGGAACAGGACTTTTTTCCAAAGCCTGTTTGTCTGTATTGCAAATTATAAAATCTACACCTTTAATACCTAAGCGGTACATATGATTAACAGCGTTACTTCCGCCGCCGCCAACACCAATTACTTTTATAATTGAGTGTTCGTCCTGTGGTAATTCAAATTGCATCATGTTGGTATGTTTTTGTTATTGGTTTTATTTATAAGGGTATTCACTATTTTTTATTCGATGTCATCACTCATCCAGTCCTTAGCGCGTGTAATTAATGTATCAAAGAATGTACCCGCTTTTTTCTTGGAGTGATCCGTAACTTTCTTTTCTTCTTTTTTAATTTCTTCCGGTGTAACCTCAGCCACTTTAATGGTGTTGTTGCCACGCTTCGATTCGCGCTCGTATTTTTCAATTCCTTTCATCACTAAACCAACACCGGTTGCGTATAAAGGATTTTTTAATTCGTCGTCTGCGCCCGCTAAATGTTCGTTTGGTGTTCCGATACGGCAATCCATTCCTGTGGTTAACATCACCAACTGCGGTAAATGCTTTAACATGGAACCACCGCCGGTTACAACAATACCTGCAGATAATTTGCGCTCGAAACCGGAGTTCTTAATCTCAAATAATACGAACTCTAAAATTTCTTCCATACGCGCCTGAATAATCTGCGCTAAGAATTTTACGGAAATTTCTTTATGCGGACGACCTCTTAAACCCGGAATGGAAATAATCTCGTTTTCCTGATTCTCCTGTGCTAAGGCAGATCCAAATCTTATTTTTAATTGCTCGGCTTGTGTTTTAATAATGCTGCATCCTTCTTTAATATCATCGGTAATGATATTACCACCAAAAGGAATAACGGCAGTATGACGAATGATACCGTCGTAGAAAATAGCCACATCAGTAGTACCACCACCAATATCCACTAATACCACTCCTGCTTCTTTTTCTTCATCACTTAAAACCGCATCGGCACTTGCCAATGGCTCTAAATGTAAGTCAACGGTCTCCAGACCTGCTCTGTTTACACATTTAAAAATGTTTTTCACAGCAGAGACCTGTCCGGTAATAATATGGAAGTTACCCTCTAAACGAATACCGGCATGACCAATAGGATTTTTAATTCCGATTTCGTTATCGATTATGTATTCTTGAGGAATAACGTGAATAATTTCTTCACCCGGACTCATCACCAAGCGGTGCATGTTATCGATTAAAGTATCTACATCTCTCTGACTAACTTCATCGTCTAATGACTGACGGGTAATCATGCCACGGTGTTGCACACTTTTAATATGTTGTCCGGCAATACCAACAATTACTTCACCGATATCTACATTCGCTTTATCAGCTGCAATAGCTACCGCCGCTTTAATGGAAGCAACTGTTTGCTCGATGTTTACCACAACACCTCGCGTTACACCCAATGATTCGGCTTTTCCAATACCAAGTATTTCTACTTTACCGAACTCGTTTTTACGGCCAACGATAGCAGCTATTTTTGTAGTGCCGATATCCAATCCAACCACTAAATCAGATCCCAGGTTTTGATTGTTTGTATTTACTGCCTTTTCCATATAATTTACTTTTTGGTGCAAACCACCTGATTTTTATATTTTAAGTTTACTATTGCGTATTTATTCCAATTATCGGTTTTGTTTAAACCTTCGTTGTAAAACAACTTTAGTTTTTCAAATTTTTCTGCTATATCCTTTGCTTCACCAAAAATGATTTTATGATTTCCAATTGCAGGATACATTTCAAATTCTTTTTCACTGTTAATGCTTAATTGCTGAATCAGCGGATTAAGCACAGAGTCGTTTGCGATGTACGTGGCCATTTCATAGATATCATCCAACACACTTACTTCGCTAAAGATTTGGTTTTTTGCAATCTCTTTAACCGAATACATGTTACGGCGAACAAACGGCTCATAAATAAAACCGTTAACCACCAAAACACGTGCAGTGAACTTATCGCTTAATGGCATCAGCTTACTTTGCGTATCGATGTAATAACTTTCGCCACTCATGGTTATCACTCTAACCAATGGCGTACGTTGCAAAACATCTATTTTCAAATCGCCATTTACTGAAACACTCAAGTCGGCATTTTCAATTGCCGGATGCGTATTTAGTGCTTTTTCAAGCGCGTAAATGTTGATGTTATTTAACTCGGTATTTAAAAGAACATCGTTTCGCTCTTCAAAATAGTTCTTAATATCATCTTCATCCACAAATTCATTCTCACCGGTTTGATTAACATTTATCTCCAATTGTTTCGCAACAACCTTTGCTTCTTTTTTGTTAACAAACGCCAGTGAGGCCATTAAGCCCGATAATGCAATAATCCAAAGAACTGTAATTAATATTTTTTTATAGTTTACTTTCACTTTACTCGTTGCGCTAACAACTCTTCAATTGGTGTTACCAGTTTATCAATATCTCCCGCTCCCATAGTCATCAGCACTTCTGTGTTTTTGTTTTTTAAAAACTCAAGCACGTTTTCTTTTTTAACCAAATATTTATTGGCCGACTTCATTTTATCCAGCAACATCTGTGAGTTGACACCTTCAATGGGCAACTCGCGTGCAGGATAAATTTCAAGGAGAATACATTCATCCAAAATATCCAGACTTTTTGCAAACTCATCGGCAAAATCACGAGTACGTGTAAATAGATGCGGCTGAAAAATTCCGGTGATTTTTTTATCAGGATAAAGTTGTTTAGCAGCACCAATGGCCGCTTTCAACTCTTCAGGATGATGAGCATAATCATCAATGTAAACTACATTATCAGATTTTACTCTGTAATCAAATCTCCTCTTAACACCTTGAAAAGAACGTAATGCTTTTTTTATTGTTTCACCTTTAATTCCTAACTGCTGCGCAATGGCAACAGCAGCAATCGAGTTTTCAACGTTGTGCAGTCCGGGTAAACCAATAACCACATCGTTTATTTGTTCTACCGGACTCTTAATTCTGTAATGAAATGCTCCATCTTTTACATGAACCGATTCAGCACAATATTCCGTATTTAAATTTAGTGAGTAGATAAGCCTGTTATTGGTGAGCTTCAATTCGTTATCAACATTTTTTTTAACAATCAGACAGCCGTCGTTTTTTACCCTTTTTGAGAATAAAAAGTAGCCTTCCAGTACACTGTTTTTATCTCCATAAATATCCAAATGATCAGCATCCACACTGGTTATAACGGCAATATGGGGCGAAAGTGTTAAGAAAGATCGGTCGTATTCATCTGCCTCTACTACTACATAGGCATTAGGATCGTTTGCGTTACCCAAAAGCAGGTTAGTTCCATAATTTTTGGATATGCCACCCATAAAAGAATAGCAATTAATTCCGGCTGATTTTAATAAGTGCGTTACTAACGTGGTGGTGGTAGTTTTACCATGCGTACCCGCGATGGCAATCGTTTTAAATGAATCGGTTATTTCGCCTAATACCTGCGAACGTTTCTTGATTTCAAATCCGTTTTCTAATAGATAAGTGTATTCCAAATGGTTTTTAGGAACAGCAGGCGTATAAACAATCAACACTTCTCCGGGTTTATACTTAGATAGTAGACTCTTTAAAGAATCAACATCTTCACTATAATGACACAGGATACCTTCCCCTTCTAATTCTTTCGTTAATACCGTTTCGGTTTTGTCATATCCTTGTACATTTTTTCCGTAGTGCTTGAAAAAACGCGCCAATGCACTCATACCTATTCCGCCTATGCCTAAAAAATAATATAATTTATAATCTAGTATCTTCATCTGACCTGAATTGCGACTCTCTATTTAAAGGATAGGATAAAGGTTTTAAATTTTATAATTTGCTAATTTCAAAACTTCTAATGCTATCACATTTGCTGAATTATGATAAGCTAATGGCGCCATATTGTTTTCTAATTCCCTTTTTAATGACTCGTTATTGATTAATGCGACTGCTTCTTTTACCAGTTTTTCCCTGCATTCTGTATCTTTTACCAAAATTGCCGCTTTCTTGTTAACTAAAGCCATTGCGTTTTGTGTTTGATGATCTTCGGCAGCCGTAGGAAGAGGAACCAGAATGCAAGCTTTTTTTACGATACATAATTCAGAAACAGCGCCTGCTCCTGCCCTTGAAACAACAGCATCAGCAATGGCATAAGCTAAATCCATTCTTGAAATAAAATCAACCGCCTTAATGTTTTTTGATTCGAAAGGTGCTGCCTGTTGTTGTGCCTTTTCGAAATACACTTTACCCGTTTGCCAGATTAACTGAATGTTATTGTCTGCCAATATATGTAAGCCTTCACCTATGCCTTCGTTAATTCCTTTTGCACCTAAACTTCCTCCAATAACCAGTAAGGTTTTTTGGTTAGGATTCAACCCGAAATAATTTTGTCCCTCAGTTTTTAGACCGGAAACATCTTTAATATCCTGACGCACCGGATTACCGGTTAATAGTATTTTTTCTTTAGGAAAGAATTTTTCCATTCCCTCATACGCCACACAAATTTTAGCCGCTTTTTTTGCCAGCCACTTATTTGTGATACCTGCAAATGAATTTTGCTCTTGTATTAAGGCAGGAATCCCCATTGATGTGGCGGCACGAAGTAACGGTCCGCTTGCATACCCTCCGGTACCTACTACTACATCCGGTTTAAAATCCTTTACAATAGAGCGCGCTTTTAATATACTTTGAATCAATAAAAACGGAAACTTAAGATTAGCCAGAGTAAATTTTCGCTGAATGCCCGCTATTGGTAAACCAATAATTTTATAACCGGCAGCAGGAACTTTTTCCATTTCCATTTTTCCCAATGCGCCTACAAATAAAATTTCGGCATCAGGAACCATTTTTTTTATTTCATTAGCTATGGATACAGCCGGAAAAATATGTCCACCCGTACCACCGCCACTTAATATCACTTTAAGCTTCTTCAAGATTCTCTTCCGTTTTATCGTTACTACTTCTGCTTACGCTTAATATTATTCCGATAGCTATACAGGTAAACCAGATGGAAGTTCCTCCCATACTTACTAAAGGCAAAGGCTGACCGGTTACAGGGAACAAATTCACTGCAACTGCCATATTAATTAATGCCTGAAATACCAGACTAAATGCTAGTCCGGTTGCGAGATAACCGCCAAACGGTTTTTCCGAATCGCGCATTATACGGATGCCTCTGAATAAAAATATCATATAAAGGAAGAGCATTAAAAAACCAATAAATAACCCGTACTCTTCTATAATGATGGCATAAATAAAGTCGGAAGAAGCCTGCGGTAAAAACGCGCGTTGCGTGCTGTTACCCGGACCTTTTCCAATAACACCACCGGTAGCAATGGCAATTTTAGCTTGTTCCGACTGATAATTGCTTTTTGAATCACCCTTCGAGAAATTTTCGATACGTGCTTTCCAGGTAGCACCGCGCGGAATTGCATTTGGGAACTGATAAATAACGATGCCCAATAACAATGCGAAAACCAAACCCGCTCCAAAAATATAAAGCAGGAATCTGATTTTAATACGGCCAACAAACATTAAAAAAACACAGTTTGCAAATAATAATGCCGCTGTGGAGAAGTTAGCGGGTAAAATCAGTCCGCAAATAACACCAATAGGAATCAGGAGAAATTTAACTAGTGCTTTAAATTCACCCAGCTGATCTTGCTTAGTGGTAAGCACACGGGCAACATACATCAACAACATGAGCTTGGCGATATCGGATGTTTGAAACGTTAAGCCTAATCCCGGAATTTCAACCCAGCGATTTGCATCCCCTGCGCTAACACCACGTAATAAGGTGTAAAGCAATAAAGGAATTGAAAGAACAAATCCGATTTGCGCCACTTTAGAAAACACGGTATACTTTATTTTATGAAACACGTAAGTCAAACCAAATCCCAGCGAAATAATCACAACGTGTTTTATCAAATAATACTCGGTGTTTCCTTGCTTAAATTTATGTGCAAGCGTTACAATGGCGCTATAAACTACCAAAATGGAGATTAGTGACAATAATAACATTATTGCCCATATAACTTTATCTCCTTTTAAATAATTAAAAAGCTTCATTGTGTTTCCTTAAAATACTTGAATGAACTATAAGCTACGTACCGCTCCTTTAAATTGCATACCGCGATCTTCGTAATTCTGAAATAAATCAAAACTAGCGCACGCAGGAGACAGCAATACGGCATCACCTTTTTTTGCCAGTTTGTAAGAAGCCGCCACCGCATCAGCTGCAGTTTTAGTTTCTACAATTGTATCTACAACTCCCTTAAATGCCTCAATAATTTTAGCATTTTCAACACCTAAGCAAACAATAGCTTTCACTTTGTGCTTGACGATGTCTAATAATTCGTTATAGTCGTTTCCTTTGTCTTGTCCTCCGCAAATCCAAACGGTTGGCTTTTGCATACTTTCTAAAGCATACCATGCTGAATTTACATTTGTTGCTTTTGAATCGTTAATGAATTCGATTCCATTAATTGAAGCAACAAATTCCAAACGGTGTTCAACATTTTGGAAATCCTGTAAGCTTTCGCGAATGGTTTCTTTACGTACATCAACGATACGAGCTGCTAATGAAGCAGCCATTGAATTGTAAACATTGTGTTTACCTTGAAGTGCTAATTGTTCGATTGTCATAATTAAGGGATTTTGGTTTTGGTTTTTATAATTAAGGGTTATTTGTTTCTCGTTTAAATAAGCGCCTTCGCCTTCAATCTTGTGTTTAATACTGAATGGCACTTTTTGCGCTTTAATCTCATGATGCTTCATAAACTCTTTCATCACTTCATCATCATCACAGTACACAAAAGCATCGGTTTTGGTTTGGTTTTGAGTAATACGAAACTTGGATTTGGTATAATTCTCAAATTTGTAATCGTAACGGTCGAGATGATCAGGCGTAATATTTAAAAGCACCGCCACATCTGCCTTAAACTCATACATATCATCCAACTGAAAACTACTTAACTCTAATACATAGTAATCAAAGTTTTCTGTTGCTACCTGCATAGCAAAACTCTTTCCAACATTTCCGCCAAGCCCTACATTGTATCCTGCTTTTTTAAGGATGTGGTAGGTTAACATCGTTGTAGTTGTTTTTCCGTTACTTCCGGTGATACATATTTTCTTTGCGTTGGTATAACGACCGGCAAATTCAATCTCAGATATAACTGGAATATTTTTCGCTCTTAATTTTTTTACCAGTTCAGCTTTTTCAGGAATACCCGGACTCTTAATCACTTCAGTAGCGTTTAAAATCAAGTATTCTGTATGCTGTCCTTCTTCAAACGCAATATTATTATCCTGTAATGGCTTTTTATATTTGTCTTTAATACTTCCCTTATCAGAAACAAATACATCATAGCCCTTCTGTTTAGCCAGAATGGCGCTTCCTACTCCGCTTTCGCCGCTACCTAATATGACAATTCTTTGTTTCAACTTATCTTAACTTAAGTGTTACAATGGTTAGTACTGCTAATGCTAATCCGATAATAAAAAAACGCATCACAATTTTCGATTCGTGAAAACCTACCTTCTGATAATGGTGATGTAAGGGAGCCATTTTAAATAAACGATGTGTTTGAGCGTATTCTAATCCGCGTTTTTTCTTTTGATACTTGAAATAAAACACTTGCATTATCACAGAAAGATTTTCTACCAAAAACACACCACATAAAATCGGAATCAATAATTCTTTTCGGATGGCAATGGCGAATACTGCAATAATACCTCCGATAGCAAGTGATCCGGTATCGCCCATGAATACCTGAGCAGGATAGGCATTGTACCAAAGGAAACCAACACAGGCACCAACAAATGCCGCGATAAACACAACCAGCTCACCCGTATTTGGCAAATACATGATATTTAAATAATCGGCGAAGACCATGTTACCGGATACATAAGCCAGTATGCCTAATGTCACACCAATAATCGCGCTGGTACCAGCAGCCAATCCGTCGATGCCGTCGGTTATGTTCGCACCGTTAGATACGGCTGTAACAATCAAAATTACCATTGGAATAAAGATGATCCATCCGTATTTTGAGCAATCATCACATAACCATGAAATGAATTTGCCATAATCCATTTCGTTGTTTTTGAAAAATGGAATGGTGGTTTTTAATGTTTTGGTTGGTGTTTCGGCGTACTTTGGCGCGTGCAAATTAACTTCTGTTTGTCCGGTAATCTTTCCAATGTCGGCTCCGGTTCTTTCAACACGCTCCTTTATTACCACATCCGGATGAAAATACAATACACCACCTACAATTAATCCGATACCAATTTGTCCAATTACTTTAAACTTTCCTTGCAATCCTTCTTTGTTCTTTTTAAATACTTTGATGTAATCATCCAAAAAACCAATACCGCCCAACCAAACTGTTGAAATCAACATTAAAATGATGTATACATTCAAAACTTTTGTAAACAACAGTGTAGGGATAATTATTGCCAAAATGATTATTAAACCTCCCATGGTTGGAGTTCCTGTTTTTTGAACCTGACCTTCCAAACCTAACTCGCGTATCGTTTCGCCAATTTGTTTACGACGGATGAATTCGATAATGCGTTTACCAAATACAAGAGATATTATTAAAGAAGTAATTAGTGCCAATGCTGCACGGAATGAGATGTACTGAAATACACCCGCTCCCGGTAAATCAATTTTATCTAAGTATTGAAACAAATAGTACAGCATATTATATATCTAATGTTTTAATGGTTTCCTTTAAAATTTCTAAATCATCAAATGGATGCTTAACCCCTTTTATCTCTTGATATTTTTCGTGTCCTTTTCCGGCAATTAAAATGATATCGCCTTTTTGAGCCAAAGTACACGCGGTTTTTATAGCTTCTTTTCTGTCGCTGATACGCAACGTTTTCTTTACATCGGTTGGTTCAACGCCGGCCTGCATCTGATTTAAAATTTCTTCGGGATCTTCGCTGCGCGGATTATCGGAAGTAAGAATAACTTTATTACTATACTGACAAGCGATATTTGCCATAACCGGGCGCTTAGCCGAGTCACGATCGCCACCGCAACCAACCAAAGTAATTACATTTTCATTACCGGTGCGAATATCCTTAATTGTTTCAAGAACATTTTTTAATGCGTCAGGCGTATGCGCATAATCAACAATTCCGATGATGCCAGCGTTTGATTTTACGTATTGAAATCGACCTTCAACTGAATTAAGATTACTTAACGTTGTTAAAATATTGATAACATCCTGCTTTAGTAAATGAGCAACAGCAAATACAGCCAGAACATTGTAAGCATTAAATGTTCCGATCAGCTTCACCCAAACCTCATGGTTATTTATATTAAGCAATAAACCGTTTAAATGATTTTCGATGATGCGGCATTTATAATCAGCCACATTTTTTAAACTGTAAGAATACTTATGTGCTTTGGTGTTTTGCAGCATCACCATACCATTCTTATCATCTTTATTGGTAATTGCAAAAGCATCTTCTGATAAATGATCAAAAAAGCGTTTTTTTGCTTTAATGTATTCGTCAAATGTTTTGTGATAATCTAAATGGTCGTGTGTGATATTGGTAAACACGGCACCTGTAAAATGGATACCTGCAATTCGGTTTTGAACCACCGCGTGCGAACTTACCTCCATAAACGCGTAATCACAACCTTGCTCAACCATTGTTGCCAATAATTCGTTAAGCGACAAAGCATCGGGAGTAGTATGTGTTGATGGGATGATGTTGTTGTTGATTTTATTTTGTACGGTTGACAATAAACCAACATTGTACCCTAAGGTTCTGAATAAGTTAAACAACAAGGTTACTGTTGTTGTTTTGCCATTTGTTCCGGTAACACCAACCAGTTTTAATTTTTGAGAAGGGTTATCGTAATAATTACAAGCAATAAATCCTAACGCGTGCGTAGAATCGGTTACTTTCACATAAGTAACATTCTCTTTTAAAATTTCAGGAAGTTCTTCGCAAACAATGGCAACAGCGCCTGCCTGAATAGCTGTTTCAATGTATTTATGTCCGTCGGTAGCAGTACCACGTGTAGCGACAAACAAAGTGTCTTTTTTTACTTTGCGCGAATCAAAAGTTACGGAAGAAATGGCCATGTGTGTAGAACCAATTACTTCCTCCATTCGTGTTTTGTATAATATTTCGCTTAATAGTTTCACCTTAACTTAGAATTAAACTTATTTTATCGCCTTTATTAAATTTTTTTCCCGCCTCTATTGATTGCTTTCTTACTGTTCCAACACCAAACAGTTTTACATTTAATCCGTTATTCTCTAATAAATACAGAGCATCTTTTGCAGATAATCCCTGTAAATTGGGAACCATTCCTTTTTTTAATAAACTTTCGATGTTGCTTTCAACTAATACGATTTTTGTACTGTCTGTCGAGTTTTTGCTTACATATTTACCAGCCTCTGCTCCTATTTTACCTGGTAAATTAAATGTCTTACAAACCTTTTCTAACTCCGCACCTTTTGACTTAATAGTTTCCGGCGCTTTAGTCAGTAATGAAGGCTTGTTATTAATTGGCTCAATAAAATCTAAGCTTGCCGAATAAACTTTCTCAGCTATTTCTTTAAATACCGGGCCTGCTACTAAACCTCCATAATAAATACCATTACTTGGTGAATTGATGATTACAATACAAGTGTATAATGGTTTGTCGGCAGGAAAATAACCTACAAACGAAGCCTGATATAAACGATTACCTTCTGCTCCGTATCCTCCACCTTTTTTTGCAATCTGAGCAGTACCTGTTTTTCCGCCAACCTTAAAGGCTGTGATGTTTAATCCTTTTCCGGTTCCGTTCTGAACAACACCTTCCATCATTTTTTTGGCTTTTATGATGGTTTCCTTTTTTACGATTTGTTCGTTTAATACTTCTGTTGAAAATGTTTTTACTGTTACACCATTTCTTTTTATTTCTCTTACAAAGCGTGGCTTCACCATTTTACCATCGTTGGCAACAGCATTGTAAAGAGCCAATGTTTGCATTGGGGTAATCATACTTTCGTAACCATAGCTCATCCATGGCAAAGTAGTCTTGTACCAGTCTTTATCTTTTGTTTGTTTTATTAGCGGTTTTGCCTCACCAGGAATAGTTAATCCTAACCTACGATTTAAATGGAAAGAATTTAATTTATCTACAAATTGTTGCGGATTTTTAGAATAGTACTTTGTGATAATTTTACTTACTCCAACATTGGAAGAAGTTTCGAATATGCGCTGCACTGTTAATGTAGGACTCTCAGGAGCGTGCGAATCGCGCATCTTACGATCGAAATAGATTGCTTCGCCATTTCCTACAAACACCTTTTCTTCTAAACTCACGTTATAATCATCAATAACCGCTAATAAAGAAGCCAGTTTAAATGTTGAGCCGGGTTCAGTGGCATAACCAATGGCATAATTTAAATTTTCGGAATAAGATGTTGAATCTTTTTCGTTGCGTGTTAAATTGGCAATTGCTCTCACCTCACCGGTTTTAACTTCCATTAATACCGCACATCCGTAGGAAGCAGCATTTTTCACTAACGTTTTCAAAAGCGCGTGTTCAGCCACATCCTGAATATTAATATCAATAGTAGAGTACAAATCGCTTCCGTCTTTCGATTCCACTTCACTTTCATCGTTAATTGGTCGCCATACATCGCCAGCAATTTTTTGCATTAATCGTTTACCACCTTCGCCACGTAATATGGAATCGTACGCTCCTTCAAGACCAACCGCTTTCACACCTTCACGCGATAAACCAATGGTACGGGCAGCAAGCATTTGGAAAGGACGTTCGCGTTTATTGGTTTGAAGAGTCACTAAACCTCCTCTTCTTCCCTTTTTAAAAATTGGAAATGTCTTTAAAGTTTGAAGATCCTTATAGGAAACATTACGCTTTAAAATAACATAACGATCACCCGAAGAACGCGCGCTTTTTAAGATGCGTAGATATTCGCGTTTGCTTTTATCCTTAAACAAGTCGCTTAATAAAAACGCTAAAGAGTCTTTTTTACTGTTAAATAATTTATCATCAATACTCGGAGCGTTGATGTCCACTCCTACTTCATAATACGGAAGTGAAGTCGCTAATAAATTTCCATTGGCATCAAAAATATTTCCGCGAACGGCTTCCGTTTCAAAAACTTTTGTTGTAAGCGATTCTGCTTTTGCTTTCCATTTTTCACCCTCTTTAAACTGAATCACACAAATGCGGTAAAGAATAGTAAGCGCAAACACACACATCAGTATGTATACAATGTAGGCGCGGCTTAATATGTCTTTCTTATTTTCCAATTATTTGATTACAACAGATGAATCCACTTCAATTTTCATTGGCGGAACAATAGGTTCTTTAATTCCCATTGGCTCCGCGGCCTTAGCCACTTCACTTTGCTTGCTCACAAACATCAGATCCGATTTTGTGGAAATATATTCGGATCTCAATTCTTTTAATTCGTTGCTGATTTTATTAACCTCTCTTATTTTATCATCGGCGTAATATCCGTTAGCGATGTATAAAATGGCTATTAAGGCTAAGAACAAAATGAAAGGAACGTGTTTCAGCGTATTCTCATTCGTTAAAAAAGTACCACTGAATACAGTTGAAAGTCCTTTAGCCAGTACTCCTTTTTTGCGTTTTTTAGGGGGAGGGGTGTCCGTTGTTGATTTTTTGGAATCAACGTTTTCAATTTCATCTTCTATAATTTCCTTTGCAGGAACTTCTCTGAATTTGTTGGACACTTATTTTTTTAGTTAATGTTTAGTACTCTAATTTTTCAGCCACCCTTAGTTTTGCGCTGCGGGCACGACTGTTATTTTTTATTTCTTCTTCATCCGGAACAATCGGTTTTGAACCTAAAAGCTTAAACACCTTTTTACTTGTTCCGAATACGATATCTTTTTCTTCAATGCCATCAATATTTCCGGTTTTCATGATGTTTTTTACCCAACGGTCTTCCAGACTGTGGTATGACATAACCACCAATCTTCCTCCCGGCTTAAGAACCTCTACGCATTGCATTAAACATTCTTTAAGCGCTTCCATTTCCTGATTTACTTCCATCCGTATGGCTTGAAATACTTTTGCCAGGTAGCGGTTCTCTTCAAACTTTGGCATACAAGGTTTTATTACCTGTTTTAATTCGTTTGTGCTTTCAATCTCTTTTTCAGTACGTTTTTCACAAATAATTTTAGCCAGTTTAAACGCGTTATCAACCTCACCGTAATTTTTAAATATGGAAAGCAGTTGTCTTTCTTCGTATTTATTAATCACATCGTAAGCGGATAAATCGCTTTGCTGATTCATTCGCATATCCAATTGCGCGTCGAAACGAATGGAAAAACCTCTTTCGGCTACATCAAATTGATGTGAAGACACACCCAAATCACCCAAAATACCATCTACTTTATTAAATCCGTTAATACGTAAATAGTTTTTCAGATAACGAAAATTCTGAGGCACAAACACCAAACGATTATCGTCAGGGATATTAGCTGCCGCGTCTTTATCCTGATCGAAAGCAATGAGCTTACCGTTAGGACCAAGATGTTTCAGAATTTCTTTTGAATGTCCGCCTCCGCCAAAGGTGATATCAACGTAAACACCATCCGGTTTAATATTAAGGCTTTGAATACAAGCTTGTAAAAGAACGGGAATGTGATAATGATTACTCATCATCGCCATCATTAAAATTTAATCCTCCCAACACATCTTCCGCTAGTTTTTCAATATTGATATCCTGGTTTAAGAACTCCTCGTACATTTTCTTATCCCATAATTCAATTACATTATTACTTCCTAAAACTTTGATATCGGTTTTAATCCCTGCATAATCTGTTAATGCTTTAGGCAATAGAATTCGTCCGGTATTATCAGCATCGCAGGCAGTGGCACCACCTGTAAATTTTCTAACAAATACATCGTTCGATTTTATTAAGCGGTTAAGCTTGCTTAATTTCTTGTTCAGCTTGGTCCACTCGGCTACCGGATATAACACCAAACATTTTTGGTGAAGGTTACGGTTAATCACAAACCCATTTTCAAAAGCCGTATCCAGCTGTTTCCGCAAATTCACAGGAAACATGATACGTCCTTTGGCGTCCACTTTACAGTCAAATTCTCCTATAAGGCTTGTCATCACTGGGTTTGATAAGATTTTTTTCAAAAATACCGAAATTTCTACCACTTTTTACCACTTTAACCCATTTTTTACCACTTTTGTTGAAAACTTGATTTCTGTTAATTATTTTCAATCGAAAAAATGCTTAATAAATTTTCAATCAGAAACTCATAAAATCGAGCAATGGCGCGGGTTTCAGCGATTATGTCTCTACCCTAAAAATTTAAAAAACTTTGTTTTCGGGATGCACAGATATTAACAAGTTATGTTACATTTGTAAGCCCAAAATATGTCAGATCAGAAGTTTATAGATGTTGCCCAGGTTTTGAAGGATAAAGTACCTCATGTTGAGCGCTGGCTACCCGGATTTGCTATTAACTGGCTGAAGCGCAAGCTTCATGAAGAAGACATCAATGCCGCTATGGCAGTGATGAAAGATTTGTATGGATTGGAGTTTAACGCTAAAGCACTGGAAATATTAGGTGCCAAAATCGAAACCGTTAATCCGCATCATATTCCTACCGATCAGCGCATCATTGTAGCATCCAATCATCCTTTAGGCGGACTAGACGGAATGGCATTAATTAATGCAGTTGGACAGATTCGTCCGGATGTTCGCTTTTTAGTTAATGATGTATTAAAGAATTTAAAAAATTTCGGAGATGTTTTTGTAGGCGTTAACAAAATAGGAAGTAACAGCGCGCGTTCATTAAGAACTATGGATGAAGTTTTACGTTCTGATGACGCGGTATTAATTTTCCCTGCAGGATTGGTAAGCCGTAAACAAAGTGGATTGATACGTGATCTGGACTGGAAAAAAAGTTTTGTTACACAAGCTATTGATCACAGACGATTAATAGTGCCCACCTTTATTGAAGGAGAAAATTCAAAATTCTTTTACCGCTTTGCCAACATCAGAAAACAAATCGGAATTAAAGGAAATATCGAAATGATGTTTTTACCGGATGAGATGTTTAAGCAACGCGGACAAACCGTTAAAATACATTTCAGCAAACCGTTCGATGCATCTCTGCTAGACGAACGAAAATCGCACCGTGAATGGGCTGCCTTCATTAAGCAGTTTATCTACTCGAAAGAATTCCATCAAGGCGTAACCTTTGAGGAGTACATTCATTTATAATTTAGCTTTTACTTGTTGAAAATTATCCCATCCGGTAGATAAACACTAGTTATTTACTCAGTAACTTTATTTCATGACGGCCAGAGAACAGCAGTTTCAAAGAAATTGTGAGGTATTACGCAAGTATATACCGGAGCCCGCCGTTGCTACCATTGCCGAATGGATTGTTGTGTACGATTTTAAATTGAAAATTAAAAAAGAACGCAGTACCAAACTGGGTGATTACACTTCACCGCAAAAGGGAATGAACCATCTGATTACGGTAAATCACAATTTAAATAAATATTCTTTTTTGGTGACCTTGGTGCATGAAGTAGCCCACCTTTGCACCTTTACTAAATTCAAAAACACAGTGGCACCTCACGGACAAGAATGGAAGAATGAATTTAAAGTGTTAATGCAGCCTTTTCTGATTCCTGAAGTTTTTCCAATCGATGTGCTTTATGCCATCCGTAAATACCTTCAGAACCCGGCAGCCTCCAGTTGCACCGACACACAATTGCTTCGCACATTAAAACTTTACGACGAAAATACCAATCAGATATTTCTGGAATATTTGCCTTATAAAAGTGTGTTTCTTTATAATCGCAATAAGGTATTTGAGAAGGGTGAGCGCATACGAAAAAGGTTCCGCTGCGTTGAAATTGCAACCGGAAACGTGTATCTTTTTAATCCCTTAACGGAAGTAGAACTTTTTGAAGAATTAGCGAACAATCAATGAGGTTGGTAACACGATCATTGACTTATTCTCTTTTTTACCATCAATAATATCCAGCATCACTAAACTTGCGTTTCTACCGATATCATCTACAGGCTGTGAAACAGATAATACAGGCTTATCTACCAGATTAAACAGCTCGATATCGTCAAAACATGCCAGTTGTACTTTATCGTAATATTTACTGAGTGATTTGTCTTTAAACGCTTTTAAGGTGGCGGTGCCCAGGTGGTTATTTAAAGAGTAAATAGCGTCGATATCCGGATGTAAATAAAACATCTTTTTAAGTGCTGCTAAAGTATCCTCCTGTATTTTATTGAAGTTAATTGGAACTACAAACTCTGATCCTAAATTTAATTTGTGTTTTTCAGTCGCATCCACAAATCCTTTGATACGGTCGTCAATCGTACTGATGTAAGAAGGGGTGATAGATAAGCACAATATTTTTTTACAACCCTTCTTTATTAAAGCCTCCACAATTTCTTTTGAACCGCCGTAGTTGTCGGTAACAACAAAATTGCCGTTATATAAAGGAAGAATACGGTCGATAAACACTAATGGCGTGCGTTGAAAACGCGGTGCATTAAAATATTCAGAATCCTTTAAAGTAGAGGCGATAATAATACCGTCAACTCCTTGCTGGTTAATCATCATGTCAATCAGCTTTTTCTCGCGTTCTTCATCCTCAACGGTACTGCACACCATTAAATTATAACCTCTGTCAAACAAAGTTGTTTCAATATTTTTGGCAATGGTAGAATAAAAGGGATTGGAAATATCGGCAACAATCAATCCTATAAAATTACTTTTACCGGTACGTAAAGCTTTTGCAAACTTATTGGGCGTGTAATCCAACTTGGCTACAGCATCCAATACAATAGCCTGCGTTTTTTTACTGATGCCATACTGATCGGCTTTGCCGTTTAGCACCATTGAAATTAAAGTTTTCGAATACCCTAATTGTTTCGAAATATCTTCTAATTGTAATCTTTTCATAGGCTTTGTTTTTGTTAGTCTAAATTATTTAGAATATTTAGATTTTAGGTTACTTTAGTAAATATTGAAAATTAAATTGATTTAGTCAAGTTTTAGGTCTGATTTTAGACGAATTAACTTCAAATTACACCCTAAACCTAAATAGTTTTAGCTACATTTGTTGCTGTAAAACACACAAAAACATGAGAAATGGAGTAAGCTGCGCATAACAGTGCATTAAAAACATCCCCGTTTTTTAACCTTTTTTCAAGCTTTTTTATCCATTTATGATTTTGTTGATAGTAAATCATTAGTTTATGATTTCGCTCCTTTTTATTTTTTGAGAATTCTTTTAGGTTTGCCCAAATTATTTTTACAATGAGCACTGTACAACAATTGTTAGACTTAAAAGTGTCTAAGCTAGCCGAAAACATTATCGGATCGGAAATCATTAAACTTGCCGGAGAGGTAAATGAAAAGATTAAAAACGGAGAGAAAATTTACAATCTTACCATTGGCGATTTTAATCCTAAGGTATTCCCTATTCCAACCGAATTGAAGCAGGCCATTGTTGATGCTTATTTTGACGATCAAACCAATTATCCGGCTGCCGATGGTATGCTTGAATTACGCGAAGCGGTTTCCAAACTCTTAAAAGAACGCGGAGGTTTAAACTACTCGCCTGCCGAAATTTTAATTGCCGGAGGGGCGCGCCCCGTTATCTACAGCATATTCCGCGCGATTGTAGACGCTAACGATACGGTTATTTTCGCTGTTCCATCCTGGAATAATAATCATTACACCTATTTGAACAGCGGCAAAGCGGTGGTTGTGGAAGCAACTCCTGAAAATAATTTCATGCCTAAGGCTTCCGATATCAAACCTTTTATTCAACAAGCATCTTTAGTAGCTCTTTGCTCACCGCAAAACCCAACCGGAACAGTCTTCAGCAAAGAAGGTTTGGAAGAAATCTGCGACATGATTTTAGCGGAAAACATGCGCCGCGGACCGGATGCAAAACCTGTATACTTAATGTATGATCAAATTTACTGGGCACTTACGCACGGCAACACCAAACATTACGACCCGGTAAGTTTACGTCCGGAAATGCGTAATTACACCGTGTTTGTGGATGGTATTTCCAAATCATTAGCGGCTACCGGTGTGCGTGTGGGCTGGAGCATGGGTCCGAAAAAATTAATTGATAAGATGAAAGCCATTTTAACTCACGTAGGAGCCTGGGCACCTAAAGCGGAACAAATGGCCAGCGCGAAATATTTAAACGACCTCAAACAATACGATGTGTTTTTGGCGGAACAAAAACAAAAGATCAGCGACCGCCTCGAAGGATTTTACAAAGGCTTTCAGCAATTAAAAGCGGAAGGACATAAGGTAGATGCCATTGCACCACAAGCGGCGATTTACTTAACCATTAAGTTTGCATTGCACGGACAAAAAACATCTGACGGAAAAGTGTTAGCGACAACCAAAGATGTGACTAAATATATTTTGGATGAAGCGAAAGTGGCGGTGGTTCCATTCTACGCCTTTGGCGCGAGCGAAGATTCTGCCTGGTACCGTTTATCAGTAGGAACTTGCAAAATAGAAGATGTAGATGGAATCATTTCTAATTTACGTACGGCACTAAAAAAATTATCTTAATACATGATTATAATAAAAAAAGCCCCGCAATTGCGGGGCTTTTTTTATTATTAAAGTGTTTAAATTAATTCTTCTTTTCTGTATCAAAGTCAACAACAATTGGCGTTGAAATACACAATGAAGAGTAAGTACCGATAACACGACCAATTAATAAGGCGAAGATAAATCCGCGGATACTTTCACCACCCCAGATAAAGATTACCAATAACACGAAGAATACGGTTAAGGATGTTAAGATGGTACGGCTTAAAGTACTGTTCAACGCGAAGTTGATTAACTTATTACGCTCTTCACCCTGTACATCGGCTTTTCCGCTTTCCGCTAAGCGCTCACGGATACGGTCGAATACAACCACCGTCTCAGTCATGGTGTAACCCATTACCGTTAAAATCGCTGCGATGAAGTCCTGACCAATCTCTAATGAGAATGGAAGGATACCGTCGAAAATTGTGTAGAATGATAATACGATCAGAACGTCGTGGAATAAAGCCACTACCGAACCTAAACCGTACTGCCATTTTTTGAATCGGATAACGATATATACGAACATTAATAAACATGAGAACAAAATAGCGCCATATGCACCGTAAACAATGTCAGTCGCAATAGTAGGACCAACCTTTTGCTGTTGCATGATTTCGTATTTAGTACCTAATGTTTTTAAACCTGTATTCAATGCCTCTTCCACTTCCTGATCGGCAGTAGCAGCGTTATCGGAAACACGGTAAGTAGTTGTGATTTTTACCTGATTAGCACTTCCTAAAGTTTTTACTTCCGGAGAACCTTCAAAAGGCGCAGATAAGGCTTTTTTCACATCTTCAGTATTCATGTCTTTCTCAAAACGAACCTGGTAAGTACGTCCACCTTTGAAATCCACACCTAAATTAAATCCACCGTTTTTGAAGTAGAATACGATACCAACTACGATAACTAAAGTTGAAATAGCGTAGTAAACTTTACGTTTCGCAACGAAATCGAAACTTACATTTTTGAAGGCGTTACGTGTAGCGTTATTGTCAAATGGAATTTCCATTTTGCGCTCTAACATCCAATCAAAGATGATACGCGTGATTAAGATTGCAGAGAATAATGAAGCACCAATACCTATTAATAAAGTAGTTGCGAAACCTTGAACCGGTCCTGTACCAAATACCATTAAGATAACCGCTAAGATGGCAAGAGTTACGTTGGAGTCGATGATAGAACTCATCGCGTGCTTAAAGCCTTCTTTAATAGCTTGTGCAGTTGATTTTCCTAACGCTAATTCTTCACGTACACGTTCGAAGATAAGGATGTTCGCGTCAACCGCTAAACCGATGGTTAATACGATACCCGCAATACCCGGTAGTGTTAACACCGCGCCTAACGAGGTTAAGATACCCATGATAAAGAACATATTTGCAATTAAGGCAATATTAGCAACCACACCGGCTTTGTTGTAATACATAGCCATGAATAATAAAATCACTAATAAAGCAATTACGAATGATAATAAACCGGAACTGATCGCTTCTAAACCTAAAGTAGGACCAACAATGTTTTCTTCAACGATACGAGCAGGAGCAGGTAATTTACCTGCGCTCAAAATTGCAACTAAAGCGTCTGCTTCTTCGTTTGAGAAATCACCGGTAATTTGAGATTGTCCGCCTGCAATTTCAGATTGTACACGCGGAGCAGAGAACACCATGTTGTCCATTACAACGGCAATACAACGGCCTTGTTTATTACCCTGAGGCATGTTTGCCTTAGTTAAGTTTTTCCATTTCATGGCAGCTTCAGAGTTCATGCTCATGCTGATATAAGGATGAGCACCACTCTTTTGATCGTAATCTTTACGTGCATCGGTAATGATATCACCAAATAAAGCTGCTTTACCGTTACGGTCTGTAATTTTAATTGCGTATAATTCAAAATATGAACCTACAACTTCACCACTTTGGTTTTTACTTTCTTTAGACTTAGCACTCCACATAAACTTCATCTTAGAAGGGAATGCAGAACGAACTTTTTCGTTACGTAAGTACTCGTTAGCTTTTGCAGTATCTTCTTTGCTATAAGCTAAACCAACAATTGGTCCTTGTGTAAAATACTGTTGTTTACCATCGCTGTATAAACTAGGCTTGATTGGGGCTAACTGAGAATATAAAGGGTAACGCTTTAAGAAATTTTTATAAGCTGTATCCTGTGGGTTAACTGAATTGGTATTTGCAGCTAGAGCAGCTTTTGCGATACTATCCGCTGCACGAGCAGAGTCGCTTACTAATGAATCGGCCTTAGCAACATTAGCAGAAAGACTGTCGGTTTTTGTAGAATCTGCAACAGCCGGTGTTTCGTCAGGATTTAAAACCGCACGTAATTTATCATTTGCTTTTTCGAAGTACTGAGCTACTTCCTGGTTTTCGTAAGTTTCCCAGAACTCTAAGTTAGCAGTACCTTGTAATAATTCACGAACGCGTGCTTTATCTTTTACACCCGGTAATTCAACTAAGATACGTCCGCTAGATTCTAATTTCTGGATATTTGGCTGAGCAACACCAAAACGGTCGATACGAGAACGGAATGTTTTTTCAGCGTTGGAGATTGACTCATCTACCTTTTCGCGGATAAATTTAATTACTTGCTCATTGTTAGCATTGTAATCAATCTTTCCTTTGTTTTCAATTGTATTGAAGATTGGTGCCAATTTTCCGTTTGGAGCAACTTGCTTGTAAGTCTTATCAAACAATGTGATAAAATCATCATTATTTTTTCCTAAATTCTTTTGAGTTTCCTCTAATGCTTTATTAAAATTAGCATCAGCGCTGTTATTAGATAAGTTTTTAATGATATCGATAACCGAAACTTCAAGCGTAACGTTCATACCACCACGTAAATCCAATCCTAAGTTGATTTCACGTTTCTTACACTCTTCGTAAGTGTAACTTGTAAATCCTAAGCTGTAAACCGGTAAATTCTTAACCGAATCCAAATAACGATCGGCAATTTTTGTTTTAACCGAATCGATATAGCTTAATTCTTTTGTGCTATTACCTTTAGCATAATCCTTAGCTAATTGAGCTACTTTTGGAGAAGTAGCAATTCCTTCAGCGTAAGATGCGGCGTCCTGTTCAACACCTCTTGTAATCCAGGTAAATGACAAATAGAAAATACAAGCCAGTCCTAATAAAATTGCGAATACTTTAATCGCGCCTTTGTTTTGCATAATTTTTTATAATTTATAAATATCCTAAAATAAGGGTGCAAATATATGATTTATGGGTTTAATTAGCAATTTAAGTTTATTAAATTGAATACCAATACATTACACGTGTTTTTTATGGCGATTTACAGAAAATTTTGAGAGTGAGCTGCTTTGGTAAATTTACCCCGGTTTTGCGGCTATTTATATAACTCGATATTGGTTTCGGAATCCGAGCGGATGGTGAATTTTTTTTCAATCGTATAAATGCTTCCTTTCAGACTTTTTGATCGCCATTCGAGTCGGTAATTGCCTGGCTGCAAATAAAAGGTTTGTTGTGTGGAGGCAAACAGATTACAAACCCATTCTACTTTTCCGTTTTTTTCCTGCATAATGCATCCGTCTCCACTTTCTAGACTTTTTAAATTAAGCACACCCGCACTTGCAATATCAAGTAATTTGGTTTTTGACTGTTCTACAGAAACGCCATAGATATACGTACGGGGTAAAGTTAAAATCTCCAAATCATACTTTCCTACCAGATATTTTTCGGTGGTGTTCATCTGCTGAACATTTAACGTTTGCATATCGCCACTTTTTCTTACAACGGTTTTTACTTTTTCATTATAATTATAAACCCCAACATTTCTGCTTAATTGTATAAATCCCTGAGCCGCGTCAATCGGAATAAAGGTATGTTTGCCAACCGTTAGTTTAACTTCCTTACTCTCAACCGGCGGTATCGTATGCACAACCACCTTGTAGGTAGGGTAATCGTCAATGTATAAAGTATCAGGATTTCCCGAATAGTTTAATGTATGAATGTAATTATAAACGTACTGATTCTTTTTTACGTCGTAAAAGGTCATGTTTACATTTGTTTCGGTTGGCTTGGAATTTATATCCAGCAGGTTTACCTGCGCGCTGGTTTTATTCAGCTTTTGTTTTATGACTATGTCGGTAATTGAATTAAAAGTATTTACATTATCATAATCATAATAGTTACCAACACATTCAAATGTTTTTATTTGTTCAGGTGTTAAACCAATGCCAATAATAAAAGGTTTAAACACAATACCCTTTTCCATTAACTTTTGTCGTGCCTTGCACGGATCCCCACCGCATTCTTCAATTCCATCCGTAATTATTATTATCATGTTTACTGCTTTGTTATCCGGAAAATCGTTTGCAGCCTGAATTAACGAATGCTCGATGGGTGTTATACCGGTTGGTTTTGCCTCGGCCACTTTTTGTTTTATTTGCGCCAGATTATTTTTTGCAAACGGGACAATCAACTTTGTATCGTTGCAATTACCGGGAGGATATTTTACGGTATGACCGTACATGCGCAAGGCAAATTGCATGTTCTTATGTTTAGAAAGGCTGTCGACAAACTTATAGAAAAGCTTTTTAGCGCCTTCCATCCTTGTTAACGGACCATGCGTATTAACCATACTTCTGCTGGCATCAAACACAAATAAAACCCTTGTTAATTGCTCTTGTTTTTTAACCTGGGCAAATAATCCTGAACAGAAAACAGAAATCAAAAGTATGACTTGTAAAAAGCGCATTGAACAAAAATAGCTTTACAGTATAAATGAAAATAAATCAGAAAAGATACTTTTAAACCAAAGCAATGTTTAAAAGATTAGCGAATAACGGTAATAGTTCCTTTCAGTTCCACAAATTCACCTCTTGAATTTTTATATTGAATTATATAAACGTAAATATTGTCTTCTAAACCGTCGCCCGACCAACCTTTACTCTCATCGGTTGTTTCAAATACAACCGTTCCCCATCGGTTTAAAACCGTTACCTTATAATCCGTTTTTTCTACAAACTGAGTTACGGGTTTCCAGATTCTGTTTTCGCCTTTTGGTGCAAACGCATTAGGAACAAATATCTGCCCTTCCACGTAAGCATCTGCTCTATTTGAGCTGCTGGTTGCAGTTAACCCGTAAGGATTTCCAAAATTTTCTACAGCTGTAACAATGTAACCTATTTTACCGCTTAATGCCACAATATCTTCCACATTATCTACGTATGAATTAGTTCCGAATGGAATAAAGTCAACAGGAGTTGGTACAACTTCTTCATTAATTACGCGGTAAATGTTATATCCTGCAACGCCTCCCGGCCAATTTGAATAATTATCCCAGCTCAGATTATTATTAAAAAACTTGTCTTTATCATTACGTACAAGAAGCAAAATAGTTTTCCCTGTATTACTTGTGTAACGCGCATTCCCGCAACTATCTAGTAAAACAGCTTTGTAATAATAATTTTTTTTAGCCGTCTCAACATCTGTATCCTTATATTCCAGATATTTTTTTCCGTTATAAGGAACGAAACCATTCAGCTTATAATTTAAACCGTCTTCCGATTTATAGATATCAAATCCTTTGCAGGCCTTAACAGTATCGCAATACAAAGCAACTGTTACGAGTTGGTCAACATCCACGTTTACGGATTGAAGATAAACGAAAGATGAAGAGGCCGGGGCTGTTGCAACCAAACAAGAACGATTGGATGTTGAACTGATTTTTTGCGGCGAATTAAATGCGCGTATTAAATAGCAATAGGTTTTACCGGGTTCTAATCCGCTATGCTCAAAATTGTTGTTACCGGTACTTCCAATCAGAGTGTATGCGCCTCCATTTACCGAACAATACATATTGTATTTTAACACACCCAAAGGCATATTGGCGTATGCGTTCCAGCTTAAATTCGCTTTACGCGCGCACATATTGTATACGGTTTGTAAATTAATAGAAGAGTGATCCGTTCCTAAAGGACTAATATTACCACAACTATCAATGGAAGCGATGCAATGTTTAACACTTCCGGAAGTGGCCGTTAATGTACTTGTATAGCTAGTGTTGTTAATTCCGTTTACGGTATCAATGTTTGTCCAAGATGCACCGTTAAAATAATAAATCACATAGCCGATGCAATCTGTTGATGAGGATGGATTCCATCCTAGATTGGTTTGTCCGCTAGCATTAACACTAACCGAATCTAAAAACGGCACCTGGGGCGGAATTAGATCTTTTAAATTTAAACCCGTTATATTAGAGGAAGAAACGCATCCGCTGGCATCCGCTAATTGTATCTGATAGCTATAAAAAACTTTACACAATGTAATCGTATCGCGTAAACTTAACGCGCCGGTGTTTTTTATATTTGTCCAAACCGGTCCGGGATTTTCGCGATAAATATTAAAATTTAACGCAGTGGTACTTAATTTCGGATTATGAATGTTGTTATAAATTAAACTGGCGGTACCATCGTTTGGATCGGATAAGTTTAGAAAAATTGAACGCAAAGTATCAGATGGTATCGAAGTATTTGTGCCTGCAGCGCCATAACGTGTTTTGATATAATAATACTTGCTTTGCAAATTTCCGTTAGCGCCAACGTCGGTAAAAGAGGTGATGGTGTAATTGCTTACTGACGCGATTGGAGTTGACGAATAAGGTCCCAGCAAAGTGGCCGAACGGTAAATATCATAGCTAAAAAACTGTCCGCCCGGATCAGGAGGAATTACCCAAGTAAGGGTTAAATCACCTGCAGCATTGCAAGAAATACAACGCAGGGATGGCGGACCAACCTGAGCTTTGATAAACACCACGAAGAAAATAAATATGAAAAGTAGCTTTGTTTTCAATTAACTGAATTACATCCCTTTAACGTACAAATTTACGTTTTATTTTACCTATCTCTCAATAATATAGACTAAACGCTCAGTTATTTATTGAAATAGCCATGTTAATGAGCAAAAAAAGGCGGAACCAGGTCCGCCTTTTTTCTAATTTAAGTAAATCCTTATTGGATCGTTATTTTTTGATAAGAAGTTTTATCTCCAACAGTTAATACTACAAAGTAAAATCCGCTTTCCAAATTAGACAATGTGATATTTTGTTTATTAATACCGCTAACAGAGTTTAATTTTTCAGACTGAACTAATTGTCCGGTCATACTAATGACTTCATAAGATGCAGCTTCATTAGTTGGATTATTATAAGAAATGGTAATATTATCGTTAGCAGGATTTGGGAATGCAGTTAAGCTTAATGCTGCTGCATCTTCTTGTTCTTTCACATTTAACGCAACATAGTTAGAGTTAATTGTCACGTAAGTTTGAGTAGTGTTCCCTAACAATGAACTGATTGAAGAAGTTTGAATAGAAAACAATGGAGCTTTAGAATTAGCCGGAGAGTAATAATCGTAATAAATGGCATTGATAGAGCCGGTAACAATTGTACTAAAGCTAATGGTTTGGGTTGAAACAACTTTTAAAGCGTTAGGGAAATTAACACCTGAAGGTAATTGTAACACACCTGAACCGGTTGCTGTAATGGTTGCGCTTCCGGTGAATGTACCGTTATTACCTAAAACAACTAATGTACCTGTTGTAGAAGCAGAAATGGTTGAAGTTGATAAGGTAGTCGGATACTTCATATTTACCTGTGGATTAGAAAATCCGATGGTAGCCTGAATGCCTCCAACATTTAAGTTACCGCCCCAGTACTTTGCTTCGTTAGCCGTATAAGAATAGAAACTATTATCTGTTGCGCCCGCCTTTAAAGAAAGACTTGCAGAAGGATATGCACTTGTACTTCCGGTTGAAGCAACTGTAACGGCTGTGTAGTTTTTCACTACTGAGTTATGTATAACAATACTTGAATAATTGTAAGTTTGTCCTGATCCGTTACCACCAACGTTGATAGCAGTTGAATCACATTGTTTGGTTGAATACGTGTCACCTACCACAAACGCGTTGTTTGTTTGATTGATAGTTTGTGCGTAAGCACCTGCGCTGATTAAAGCAGCAGAAATTAATAAGTAGATTTTTTTCATTTTTGTTTTGGTTTTTTATTTATAATAAAATTAAAAGCGGCATAACTGCCGCTTTTAACAGGGTTATTTTTATTGCAATGTTATTTTTTTAACAGAAAGCGCGTTACCTACTTTTACTTTCACAAAATAAACACCTGCTTCCAGATTTGAAGTTTCAATAGCATAAAGCGATTCACCTTTAGCTGAGTTTAAGTTCTCCGTGCGAACGGTTTGTCCTAAGGTATTTGTCATTTCATAAGAAACGCTTTCAGCATTTTCATTGGTTAAACGAATATTGAAGTTAGATTTAGCCGGATTAGGAAAAATGTTTAAATCAGTCACTTCTTTTGATAATTCGTTTACGCCTACAATCATATAATCCTTATTCAAATAAGCATAATATTGAGCCGATGGAGGTCCGAATGAAGAAGTGATGGTTGAAGCTGCCACTGTTAATAACGGATGCTTAGATTTTGAAAGATCGTAATAATCGTAGTTCTCGAAAGTAACAGTACCTGTAACTAATAAACTAAAGTCGAAAAAAGTACGTGTTTTAATTCGCACTACGTTAATAAATGTACGGCCCGGTAAGTTTAAAGTTCCCAAACCATCATAAATTGCGGTAGCGGTTCCATTTGATATTGTTCCGGAGCCAAATGATGACGTAACTGTTCCGGTAAAGGCGCTTGTGTTTGTAAAATCATTTAACAACATTGGATAGGTTGCCTGAGTAACACCGGTTGAGAAAACGAAATCAGCAGTATTACCCTGAATAACCACATTACCTCCCCAGAATTTAAGGTCGGTAGATGATGTTTTGTAAAATGCTTTTTCAGCGCCGCCTAATTTGGCGATGGAACCAGCCGGGTACATTGATCCAGTTGAAACGGATGATCCGGTTGTATAACTATTCACAACGGAAAGTGTGCGGGTATTTGCAGTTGTAAAGGTCCAAACCGCAGAAGCGCCTGTAATTGAATTTAAAGCATTTGCTCCGGTTGAATCTACCTGAATTCTTGAATATGAATCTCCAACAACGGGTGCGTGACTAGTTGCAGTTATAGTTTGTGCATTCACTGCTGTTAATCCCGATAATAAAGTAAATAACGAAAAGTAAAGTTTTTTCATTTGATTTTATTTAAGTGATTGAATACCAAATATAGTAATATTTTAAATACTACCTCATTCACTTAACGTTAAATAATCAGGAATTTTAGTCCATTTTTATTTCCAAATCGGGCTCTTGTTCTGAAGTTTCCGGCTCGGTTTTAATTAAAGCGGGGGCTTTAATAGTTTCGATTTGCTCTGTTTCAATCTTTTCTGTCTTTTTTCTTCGCGTTCGGTGTGAAGTTTGGGCAGTGATGGTTACTGGAACTACTGATTGAGAAGCAACAGCTGAAGGTAGCGCCTGACTGGCTTTTAATGTTTGAACAGCGTTAGAAGAACTAATGGTGTTTGTATTTACAACTTGGGGATTAGATATACTTATTTTTTGCGCTGTGTCCTTTTTTACAGTTTCCAGTGTTTGGGCAACCATTTTTTTAGCAGGGACAATTTCCGGTTTTACTTTAGAAGGCGTTACCGGCTTGTAATTATTAGGATTAGGCTCAAGTTTATGTTCTACGTTTTTTTCCTCTGTTTTAAAATCGATAAAACTGATGAGAACAGCTGAAATTCCAATAAGTGCTAAAATAAAAAGTGCAGGAAGAATAACGTTACGATTGATGTTTAAATTAAATTCAGGTAGCTTAAAAGCAGATACTTTATTTGAATTACAATTTGAATCTAAATAAACCAATTCAAATTCTTTCCAATCATTTTCGTTAAATGAAGATGGCCTTGCATGCTGCAAGGTTAAACGAATTTTATTTTCGTCTAATTCGTAATTAAACAAACTGCTCATCTTTTAACGATTTATTGTTTTTATCAATATTCTTTTGAAGATTGTATCTGGCTTTTTCAAGATTGGATTTCGCGGTTTGCTCACTGGCTTCAAGTAAATCAGCTGCTTTTCTTAAATCATATTCCTCTACAACATTTAAATTAAATATCAAGCGCTGTGAAGGAACCAATTGTTGTAACGATTTTATTAAGACTTCGTAATCCACATTTTTAAAATCGGTTAGTACATTATCCGCAAACAAATCGTAGTTTTTTACAGAGGCAGAATCTGTTACCCGTACCGTACTTGCAACATAATATTCGCTTCTAATGTTTCGAATAAATTCCACACAAAACTTTACAAACTCGTGTTTAATCCATTCACTAAAAATTAAACTGGTATTTTGTTTAAATGCGTTAATTTTTGTCATAACATTTACAAAACCGCATTGTAACATTTCTTTTGCCTGCGCGTTATTTTTTGCATAACGAATGGCAATACCCCAAAATACCGGATAATACTCTTCGTAGAACTCTTTTTGTACAGCTCTGTCGTTTTTAAGTAGTGCCGATATTAATTCTGAATCGGACATAATGAGAGGGGGTTTGACCTCTTGTACGACAGTCAATTAACAAAGGTTACGCCTAGCGTGAAGAAAATTTTAGATTTTTTAGATTAGCGGGTCATATTGTAGTTACGGGTGCTGTAATTAATCGGGAATCTCTTTTTAATCCAAAACTTACCGGCTTTTAGCTCGCCTTTAACTGTTAAACTACCTAAATTTGAACCACTTACAATTTTTGTCAGATCCATTAAATTCATGCCTTTAAAAGAAGAGTTCAATTCAAAAACATAGGCCTTTTCGCAGTTCGAATCAATATGCACTCTTTTTTTTAGCCGGGCTTTACCAAGATTAAGACCGCTAAACAATATATCGAATTCCGAAGGATAAATTGAAAATCCAAACGAATTAGTGTTTTTAATAATGATGCTTATATCCGCTTCAATTCCTTCCAAACTTATTTTCTTCACTTTAAAGTTCTCTACTCCTACTACTTCCACTTCCTTAAATTCTTTACAGGAAACAATACCTAGCAGAGCTATTAACAACATCAGATATCTAAAAGACAAGAACCTCAGCATTTTTAATCACGGATTTTTAATTTTAAACTTTTTAGTTAACGCAAAAAGCGAAACCAGCATCCAAACCGATTCCAAAATCACAAAGGGAATGTAATTAATCAGAACGGAAGCTAATCCTGCAAGCATTGCTCCAATAATGTTTAAACTCAAATAAAGATACGAGTCGGCAGTAATTAATTTTATCAGGTTTAAACCAAAAGCCAGTAATAACAAACTAACTCCAATGGTTCCAATCCAGTCTGCAAACGTCATTATTTAGTCAACTCCGAAAAATGTTTGTAAAATAAAGGTATGGTTTCAATGCCTTTGTAATAGTTAAATAAACCATAATGTTCGTTTGGCGAATGCAATGCATCAGTATCCAATCCAAAGCCAAACAAAATACTATCTAAACCTAATTCCTTTTTAAATAGTGCTACAATCGGAATACTTCCTCCTCCTCTTGTTGGCACAGGTTTTTTACCAAACGCCTCTTCCATTGCATTGCTGGCTGCTTTAAACGCTGAAGATTCTTGTGAAACTACAACAGGCTCTCCACCATGATGTGGTGTGACTTTAACTTTTACAGATTTTGGCGCAATGGTTTCGAAATACTTTTGAAACAATTTACTGATCTCATCTGAATTCTGATCCGGAACCAAACGCATACTTATTTTAGCAAATGCCTTTGATGGTAAAACTGTTTTTGCCCCTTCTCCGATATAACCGCCCCATATACCATTCACGTCCAAAGTAGGTCGAATACCGGTACGTTCCATCGTTGTATAACCCTTTTCACCTTGCTCCTGCTCGATATTTAAATCTTTCTTAAAGTCATTAATCTCAAATGGCGCCTTTGCCATTTCATCGCGCTCTGCTTTTGACAATTCAATCACTTTATCGTAAAATCCCGGAATAGTAATATGATTGTTTTCATCGTGACAAGATGCAATCATTTTGCAAAGTGTATTTATTGGATTGGCTACTGCCCCTCCGTAAACTCCGCTATGTAGATCACGGTTTGGTCCGGTTACTTCTACTTCCATATACGCTAAACCACGCAAGCCGGTATCGATACTCGGAATATCATTAGCAATCATTGATGTGTCGGAAATTAATATCACATCACCTTTTAACCGTTCTTTATTAGCAATAATCCATGCACCTAAATTAGCTGAACCCACTTCTTCCTCTCCCTCAATCATAAACTTAACATTGCAAGGCAGGGTTCCTGTTTTCATCATTATTTCAAAGGCTTTTACATGCATATACATTTGACCCTTGTCATCACAAGCGCCTCGCGCAAAAATGGCGCCATCCGGATGAACTTCCGTTTTTTTAATTACCGGTTCAAAGGGCGGAGAATGCCATAAATTTAACGGATCGGCAGGTTGAACATCGTAATGGCCATATACAATTACAGTTGGTTTTTTCGGATCAATAATCTTTTCGCCATACACAACAGGGTAACCCTTGGTAGGTGACACTTCCACGTGATCAACTCCCGCCTCAATTAAGCGTTGTTTAACTGCTTCAGCCGTTTTATTTACATCGCCTGCATATTTAGGATCAGCGCTAACTGAAGGGATTCGTAATAAATCTAAAAGTTCGTTTAAAAAACGGTCTTTATTTGCATTAATATAATTAGTAATCAGACTGCGTTCCATAATTATTTTTTTTGCTAATGTAGTATTTTTTAAAGCAAACTATCTCTTAAAAAAAGGATATTAACTGTTAAGTTTTATTAAGTTGCCAAAACAATATTGAACTTAACTTTTTTAAATCATAACTTTAAGCTATGAACAGGATTGGACTATTTTGCGTATTATTTATTCTGCTTGGCTTTGGCGCCCGCTCTCAAAGCAGAATTTTTAATTTTTATGCCAACCCATTGGGCGACAGCATCCGTTTAAATTTCACAATTACTGCAGGAAACGCTTGTGCCGGCTGGCAGATTTTAAAAGGATCTGATTCGTTGAATTTGCAATTTCAATATTCTTATCCGGGTATTTGCGGAAATACCAGTTTTGCCGAAAATTATAAATGGACAGATTTCAGTCCGAACAAAACCAGCCCTAATTTTTACAGAATACTTGTTCCACCGGGAGATTATTCCAATATTATTCGTGTAGACCTGGCTGCTTCCTTTAATGATAATATGCTTATATATCCGCAACCGGCCGAAACAGAATTAAACATAGCCTTTACCAACAAGAAAAACTTTTATTACGAGATAAAAATTTACGACCGTTATGGCAGAAAAATGGGTGATGGAAATGGCACTGCTGCTGAAAGAATTACATTGAACGTATCTTCATTCCCGCTCGGAGTTTATGTTTTTTACATTGTTGACATTAACGGAAATGCCTACCGCGGAAAGTTTCTGAAAAACTGATTTACTTTTTATAAATCAAAGCCACAGCGTAAGCATTTACACCTTCCTGGCGCCCTACATAACCTAATTTTTCGTTTGTAGTAGCCTTGATCGACACTTCATTTACACTAACTTTTAATATTGGAGCCAATACATTTTGCATAGCGGTAATATGTGGATTAATTTTAGGGGCTTCCATACTTAAAGTTGCATCCACGTTACCAATACTATAACCGTTTTCGTCTAGCAATCTTACTACTTCTGCTAACAATAATTTACTGTCGGCACCTTTATATTTTGGATTAGTATTCGGGAAATGAAATCCAATATCGCGCAAATTGGCCGCGCCTAATAATGCGTCGCAAATCGCATGCAGTAACACATCCGCATCACTATGACCAACACATCCTTTGTCAAATTCTAATTTGATTCCGCCCAACCAAAGCTCTCTGCCTTCACCCAAGGGATGCACGTCGTATCCAAAACCTACTCTTATATTAACCATATTCTATTTTAAATCACACGTTGTTGAACTGTTGCCTAAACTATGACAACGATTTCTGGCATTACTTTCAGTGTCTTCAATTTCTCCGGCATAATATTCACCGTTACTGTTGGTGCAATAACATTTGTAATTCTTAGCGCAAGAACTTGTTAAACTCACAACAACAAAAAGTAAAAAAATTGCTTTACCCATTTTTTGATACTTTAACCTTCAATTGCTCTAACGCCCGGCAAACTGCCTTGTTCAATATATTCCAGTAAAGCACCGCCTCCTGTACTAACGTAGCTTACTTTATCTGCCAGATTGTATTTATTAATGGCTGCAACACTATCGCCGCCGCCAATTAACGTGAAAGCGCCATTTTTAGTGGCCTCTACAATAGCATTAGCTGCTTGTTTGGTACCGTTCTCAAAATTGCTCATTTCAAAAACACCCATTGGCCCATTCCATAAAATAGTTTTAGAATTCTTTATTACTTCACTATTCATTTTTACAGTTTCAGGTCCTGCATCCAAGCCCATCCAACCATCCGGAATCTGATTAATTTTGCATTCTTTAATATTCGCGTCGTTTGCAAAATTATCAGCGATAACCGCATCGGTCGGAATGTAAATATTCACGCCTTTTGCCTTTGCTTTACTTAATAACTCCTTTGCAATTTCCAAACGGTCATCTTCGCACAATGATTTGCCGATTTGTCCGCCCATTGCTTTAACAAAGGTAAAAGCCATACCACCGCCAATTAAAATATTATTGGCTTTGTTCATTAACTGCTCTATGATTAAAATCTTATCGCTCACTTTAGCACCACCAATGATGGCCGTAAACGGTTTCTCGGCGTTATTTAATACTTTATTGATACTGGCCACTTCACCTGCCATAACATAACCGAAACACTTGGCATCCTCATTAAAAAACTTAGCAATAACCGCTGTTGAAGCGTGAGCGCGATGCGCTGTTCCAAATGCATCATTAACATAAACATCTCCATGCTTGCTCAATTTCTGTGCAAAATCTTCGTTGCCTTTTTCCTCTTCCTTATAAAAACGCAAGTTCTCTAACAAGAGTACTTGTCCGGCTTTTAATGAAGCAGATTTAGTATAAGCATCACTGCCAATACAATCATCCGCAAATTGCACCTCTACACCCAAATGTGCTGAAACATTTTTTACAATATGTTTCAAGGAATACTTATTGGTTGGTCCCTCTTTTGGACGTCCTAAGTGCGACATCAATACGATACTGCCTCCATCTTTCAAGATTTTTTTCAGCGTAGGAATAGCTGCCTTGATGCGGGTTTCATCGGTTACTTCAAAACTTTCGTTAAGTGGCACATTAAAATCCACTCGAATTAATGCGCGTTTACCTGAGAAATTAATGCTATCAACTGTTTTCATATAGTTCAATAAATGAGAGTTTAAAAATAAAAAATTATTTGGTACCCGTATGGCCAAAACCACCGGCTCCACGTTTGGTTTCTTCTAATTGCATTACAGCGTACCATTCAATGGTTTCGTGACGCGCAATAACCATTTGGGCAATCCGCTCGCCATCATTAATTGTAAAATCGGAATTGGATAAATTGACCAGTAATACTTTCACTTCTCCACGGTAATCTGCATCGATAGTTCCGGGTGAATTCAAAACCGTTAATCCGTGTTTAAAGGCTAATCCGCTGCGTGGACGAATTTGCGCCTCATGTCCTTGAGGTAATTCGATAAACAATCCGGTTGATACTAATACTCGTTCAAGTGGTTTTAAAACAATAGGCTCGTTTAAATTTGCTCTTAAATCCATGCCTGCCGAATGATCGGTTGCGTATTCAGGTAAGGGATGTTTCGACTGATTAACAACTTTTACAGTAATCATGATTGCAATTGGTTTTTGATGTTCTTTAGATTGGAAAATTCCAATTTATAAAACAACCATGCAAATAGTATTACGAACAAATTATTCAGAAAAACCTTCAAAACAGAGCTTTCCATACCGCTGTAAAGCTTAGAAATAATATAAAAGCCCACCGCTACAATCAAAAAAACAAACATGGCGCGCAGGTTGTATTTGATAGGAAAAAACTTTTGACCCAGATAATAAGATACAATCATCATGGTGGCATAAGCAGCCAATGTAGCCCATGCGCAAGCCATGTAGCTGAATAAAGGCACAAATAAAACGTTGATTACAATTGTTACCGCCGCCCCTATAACAGCGATAATCGCACCATACCTTGTGTTGTTACTGAGTTTATACCAAATTGACAAATTGTACACCACACCTAAACATAAATTAGCCAGTAATAATATTGGCACCACGCCTAAGCCGGCCCTATACTCTTCTCCAATAAAATATTTTATCCATTCCAGATTCATCATAGTTCCTAGAAACAAAAACGAACAGAATATAACAAAGTATTTCATGACCAATGCATACACTTTTTTGGAGTTTTTATCAGCTGCCTGATTAAAGAAAAACGGCTCTGCGGCAAAACGAAATGCCTGAATAAAGATGGTCATTAATATGGCGATTTTATAGCACGCACTGTATATACCCTGCGCAACTTGCGCGGCATCTTTATCTACCATAAGTTTTTTAAGGATAATACGATCGAGCGTTTCATTTACCATGCCGGCTAAGCCTAATACAAGTAAAGGCAAAGCGTATTTGAGCATTTGCTTTAGTAAATCGGAGTTAAACTGAATACGAAATGCCGCAAATTGTTTTGCAAGCAGCAAGAGGGTAATAACATTGGCAATAAGGTTAGCAAAAAAAGAATAGCCAATTCCGATTTGCGGATCGTACATGTCTGCAAAAAAACCAGTTTCATTATTCTCGTACGCGGTTTTACATACTTTGAAATAAAAAATATTCAGACCAACATTAATGACCACATTTCCCAATCGCAAAACCGAAAACCATACCGCTTTATTTTCAGAACGTAATCTTGCAAATGGAATTGCCATTATAGCATCAGTTGCAATAATTAAAACACTCCAGGTTATAAACTGAGGCAGATAAGTACTGTTTGGGGTAGATAAAGATTCTGCAATGGAGGATGAAAACAGTAATAATAATCCGCCCATTACAACCGAACTGGTGACAAGCGAAAACAAAGCTGTATTATACACATCCTCTTTACTTTCGCTTTTTGAATAGAAATTAAAAAATGCTGTTTCCATTCCGTACGTGAACACAACATTTAAAAACGAGATATATGCATAAAGCTCACCATTAATCCCATAAGAAGCAGCTGCAAATCCATAGGTGAGTAAAGGGGTTAACAGATAATTTAAAAAACGAGGCAGTATCGTTCCCAGACCGTAAATAGCGGTTTGTCCGGCCAGTTTTTTTAATGGATTACTCACGTTTTTTTAATAGTTTCAATAAAATTAGAGAATAGAAAAACGTGCAACTGTGAATAATGGTTAAGATATTAACCACCTAATGTGGTAAAGAATTAGCCCTTTAACTTAGAAATTAATCCGGTAGTGGAAAATCCTTGGGTTAAATCGATTGTAATGATTTTACCACCTCTGGCCTTTACAACATCAGAACCTACAATGTACTTTTTTGAAGCGGGATTTGTTTCATTTGCGTCATAATCTGCGCCTTTCACCAAAATATCGGGCTGAATCTTTTTAATAAGCTCGAGAGGGGTGTCATCATTAAAAAACACAACATAATCAACACATTCCAGCGCTGCCACAATACAAGCACGAGTTTGTTCAGAGTTTATTGGTCGCTCGGGCGATTTGTTTTGGCGACGAACAGAATCGTCGGTATTTAAACCAAGAACAAGCGCATGACCTAAGTCACGGGCTTTTGCTAAATACTCAACATGTCCTAAGTGTAAAATATCAAAACAGCCGTTTGTAAAGACAATTTTTTTGTCGTGAAAACGCAGCACGTTTAAGGCGGGCTGTATCTGTTCTAGCGATACAATTTTCTGTGAAAGTTTACTATGAAACGACATGCTTCTTTTTATTAATTAATGGCAATGCCGCCATGCTGATTAATCCTAATACTGTAATCAAAATAAATTGTGAAGTCCAAACAAGCCACGGAAAAGCCACAGCAGGTACCTGTTCAATACCATAAAAAATCAAAATTTCAGATATGATGATGTGATATGCGCCTAATCCTCCCGGCGTAAATATTACTCCCACTGTACCAAACAGCATGAGTGTTAAACATTGCGATTGATTGATAATTGCAGTTTCCGGCAATGCCTTTAAGCAGAAATACAACGAATAAAAATACGCAGACCAAATTAAAAGACTTAAACCCACAAACGATGCAAAATTTCTAATTTTACGAACGGAAGACAATCCTTCTATAAAACCCTTAATTACTGATCCGAACTTACCTTTAAGCTTACTCATTATTTTTTTTCGTAAAAGAAACAAGGTAATTGCCCCTCCTCCAAAAAGAACCAAAACTGTAATTGCCACAGCGGGTTTTTCGGATAATCCGTGGAGTTTTGCCGACAAGGGAATAAAAATGTACTTACTTAACAAACCGGCTAGCTCAGTAAACTGAAATACCATGGTCATCACAAAAATGAAAATTAGCAATATAAAATCGATGAGCCGTTCTGTTACAACAGTTCCAAATCCAATTTGAAACGGCACTTTATCGTAACGATCGGCAATGGTACAACGTGAGATTTCACCCATGCGCGGTAAACCATAATTGGCAAAGTAACCAATGAAAACAGCCGCATTGGAATTAAACAATGTGGTTTTATGACCTAGCGGTTCCAGCAAATAATTCCAGCGATAGGCACGTAAAAAATGACTGGCAAATCCGATTAAGGTAGAAATGAAAACCCAAAAATAATTTGCATTTGTAAATGCGTTTATGATTTCGTCTTTTTTTTCGGCAACCTGACTAAAGGCTAACCAAACTAATAAAATTCCAAGTCCTAATAAAACAACAAACTGAATTATGGATTTAGTTTTTGATTTCAAAACAAAAAGGATTATTTTTTTAATTTATTGGTTGCCGTATCAGGAAAAACCACCCAGGGTTTAAATGTTTTTGCTGCTTCAAAATCCATATTGGCATATGATAAAACCAATACAACATCTCCCAACTTAACTTTTAAAGCTGCTGGCCCATTCAGGCAAATTACACCGCTTCCGCGATCACCTTTTAAAACATAAGTGATAAAGCGTTCGCCATTGTTTTTATTAAGAATATGAACCTGCTCGTTTTCGATCAAATTAGCTGCGTCCATTAAGTCTTCATCAATAGTAATACTACCAATATAATCTAACTCGGCCTGAGTAACCGTAACACCGTGAAGTTTAGATTTTAGCACTTGTATTTGCATAGCGCTGCAAAGGTATAACTATTTCAGCAAATATATAGCCGTATTATTCGTAAAATCACGTTTTAATGTTATTTTTGGTTAAGTAAAACTTGAAAAAAGCCTCATTTATAACCATTAGTATTCTGATTACCTTATTTTTAACGGGCAATTACATTATTTACAAGCAAGTTGTAAAATCGCATAAAAAAGAATTTAAAGCCTTTATCCGTTCGCGTTACGTTAAAACACAAACTATTTCTATTTCTCCAAGTGAACTTTTTTCAAATAATTCGCGTATTAACTGGTTAGACAACAACAAAGAAATTGTATTAAATGATGTAATATACGATGTTATTTCGTACAAAAGTGATGGGGTAAAAGTGCTTCTTACAGTTGTTGAAGATGGCCAAGAAAAAGAGTTAATGAATAACTATAAAAAACAGTTTGATAGGATGTATTCCAACTCATCCGAAAAAAAACAAAACTCTTTTGCGAAGGATTTTTTTGCGTTCAAGTATCTTTCTCATCAACATATTTGCATTCATCTGCATGAATCAATAATAGAACTAGCAGATACTATCGCTAATGAAGTGATAAAAGGTTTCATTACTTCTATTACTCCACCCCCCGACCGTTTATAAATGATTTTTAATTAAATTATTTATAACACAATTACACATACATGAAAAAAATATTTCTTGTGATATACGCATTTTTATGCAGTGTAGTACAATCACAAACTATTAAAGTTATTGATGAAGTAACCCGTCAGCCCATTCCCGGTGTTGTGCTTCATTGTAACAAAACAAACCTGAGTGGCACAACGAATGCTTACGGCCAAGTGTATATTGCCGAACTTTCAACTTGCGATACCGTCATAGCTCAGCATATTAGCTACAAACAAAAACGCATACCGCTAGCGCGATTGAAAGAGAAAGATTTCACTTTTGAGCTTACTGAAAGTAAAATTTCACTAAATGAAATAACTGTTTCTGCAAATCGTTGGGAAGAAAAAAAATCGGAAAATCCAATTAGGATGGAAAAAATGAAGAAGAAGGAAATTGATTTTCAGAATCCGCAAACTACTGCCGATTTATTAGGAGCCGGAACGAATGTTTACATTCAGAAAAGTCAGCAAGCCGGTGGCTCTCCTATGCTTCGTGGATTTGCCACTAATCGCGTGATGCTTGTTGTTGATGGTATACGAATGAACAATGCTATTTTTCGCTCAGGTAATGTTCAAAATGTAATTTCATTAGATGCCAACGCCATTGGTGAAGCTGAAGTTTTGTTTGGTCCGGGAGCAGTGATGTACGGGAGCGACGCCATAGGAGGTGTAATGGATTTTCACACACTAAGTTCAAAACTATCAGACACGGCTAAGCTAAAGGTGAGCGGAAATGCCATGGCGCGTTTTTCAACTGCTAACAAAGAAAATACCGGACACATTGATTTAAATTTCGGACTAAAACGTGTTGCTTTCTTAACTTCAGTCTCTTATTCGCAGTATGATGATTTGTATGCCGGAACAAATGGCGGCGATTCAATTTATTTGAGACACTTCTATCAAGAAGTAAAATCAAACAAAGACACGCAGGTTGTAAACACCGATCCTTCTTTGCAGGTAAATTCTAAATACAAGCAATTCAATTTTATGCAAAAGATAGTTTATAGTGCAAGTGAAAAATTAAAAATTGATTATGCTTTTCACTATTCAAAAAGCAGTGATGGTCCCCGCTATGATCGTTTAATTACGGATGCAAATAACGATGGCACTCTTGATTTCTCTGAATGGTATTATGGTCCGCAAATATGGCATATGCAACGACTGGGAATTCAACATGCAGGTAATACAAGGGCTTATTCCAACCTAAGAGTAATAACCGCCTATCAATATTTTGAAGAAAGCCGTCATGATCGCCGCTTTAATTCAACCGGCAATATAAATAGCAGCAGTGCTCGTTTAAGGCATCAATATGAAAAACTGGACGCCTATTCGCTTAACATTGACCTTGATAAAAAAGTATCAGAAAAAACACAATTATTTTATGGTGCTGAATATGTTCTCAATTATGTAAAGTCGGAAGCTAACCGAATTAATGTTTACACAGGAGAGCAACAAAAAATAAATTCACGATATCCCAATGGCAGTACCTGGCAAAGTGTTGGAGTATACTTAAACACCAAACATAAATTGGATGAGAAATTTTTTTTGAGCGCAGGTATCCGTTATAGTTATTATTCAATCACAGCTAAATTCGATACTACTTTATTTTCCTATCCGTTAACACAATCGAAAATGAGTAATGGCGCCTTAAATGGAAGTTTGGGATTTGTTTATATGCCGGTAAAAAATTGGCAACTCTATTTAAATACGGCAACAGGATTTAGATCACCAAATATTGACGATGCAGGAAAAGTGTTCGACTCACAGCCTGGTATCGTTGTAGTACCCAATCCTTCTTTAAAACCGGAGTATGCTTACAATGCTGAATTAGGAACTGCCTTTACAATTAGTAATGTTTTAAAAATGGATGCAGCATTTTATTACACTTATCTAACTAATGCATTGGTAAGGCGACCTTTTAATTTGAATGGCGAAGACAGCATCGATTATAACGGCCAAATGAGTCAGGTTCAAGCCCTGCAAAATACAGGTCACTCTTTTGTTTACGGCGTACAAAGTAATACCGAAATTAACCTTGGTTATGGTTTAAGCATTTTAAATAATATTACCTGGCAAATCGGTCAAGAATACAATAACGACAGTTCGTCATATTATCCCTTATCTCATACAACGCCATTATTCGGTAAGGTTCAATTAGCATATGCTCGGAAAAAAATACGCGCCAGTTTTTATGTGAATTATAATGGCCAAATGAACTATAAAGATTTACCATTAAGCGAACGCAACGAACCCTATGTGTATGCAAAAACGAATGATGGAAAACCATATGTTCCGGCGTGGTATACACTTAATTTCAAATTGGCAATATACTTTAACAAAAGAGCTTCACTCAACTTTGGCGTTGAAAACATCACGGATGTATTATACCGCCCCTATGCTTCCGGAATATCTGCTCCGGGAAGAAACTTTTTTATCAGTTTACGTTTAAAGCTTTAAAATGAAAAAGCCTTCAAAAAGGATGGCTTTTTTTTATGAAGGACTAATTTCGTCTAATCCCGCTTTAATGCGGTCAGCGATCTCCTGTGTTGGCAAATCATTGGCGTCATCTCCAAACGGATCTTCAACTTCTTCAGAAATCAATTCCAGTGATGCAAACGCGTAAAAAATAAACATCACAATAGGAATGGCCCAGTATTTAAAATCAATAGAAAAGGCAATGGGCATGGTAATAACATAAATGAAAATGATTTTTTTCAAAAACATGCTGTATGAATACGGAATAGGAGTGTTCTTAATCCGTTCGCAAGCTCCAGTAATATCAAGGAACGACTGTAACTCATTGTTCAGAAAAATCAGTTTACTGTCACTGATAACGCCTTTACTTCTTAATTGCTCAATATGCTTAATAATCAGACCTGCCACATAATTCGGCTTGTGTTTGCGTTTATCAAATTCATCACGACTAAATCCTTCGAAACTTGCTATTTCTTTAAACTCTTTCGAATCTTTAAGATGATCTTTCAAACTAAATACAAAAGCAACGATTAGCTGTTTAAGATATATTTTATCAGCTTTATTTTGTTCAGGGAGAATGTTTTCAATTTTCACCATCAGATTACGAGAGTTATTTACCAAGGCACCCCATTGTTTTCTTCCTTCCCACCAACGATCGTAGGCTGAATTGATGCGAAACACCAACAACATCGACAACACAAAACCTAAAATCTGGTGAAACATAGTTGGACTTTTAAAAGTAACATTATGGGTAATCTCATAATATACTAAGCCACCTGTAAGCAAACCAAGCAACAACATGTTAGGCAACAATATTCGGAATGTATCGCTTTTATGAAACTGAAAAATTAACTTAAACCAGTCTTTAGGATTATATGTTATCATGTTATAAAAATAAAAAGGGAAATTGAAATTTCAATTTCCCTTTATTGATTCATTCTAATTTATTAAAGTGTTCCGCGTAATGCCTGTTCACGCTCAATAGATTCGAACAAGGCTTTAAAGTTACCTGCTCCAAATCCTTTTGCTCCCATACGCTGAATAATTTCAAAGAACAAGGTCGGACGATCTTCTACAGGCTTAGTAAATATTTGCAATAAATAACCTTCTTCATCTGCATCCACCAAAATGGAAAGCTTTTGCAACTCTTTAATATCTTCCTTCATCATGTCACGATGTACACCAAGACGTGCAGGAATTTCATCGTAATATGCCTGAGGCGGAGGAGGTAAAAACTCTACACCGCGTGCTTTTAATTGAGCAACCGTTTCAGTGATATTGTCAGTGGCTACTGCAATGTGTTGAACTCCTGAATCCTCATAAAAATCTAAATACTCTTCAATTTGTGATTTCTTTTTTCCTTTAGCAGGCTCATTAATTGGAAACTTAATGCGACCATTACCGTTACTCATTACCTTACTCATTAAGGCAGAGTACTCGGTGTGAATCTGCTTGTCGTCGAATGATAAAAAGTTTACAAAACCCATAACGTCCTCGTACCACTTCACCCAGGTATTCATCTGATTCCAGCCTACATTTCCAACCATATGGTCAATAAACTTTAATCCAACAGGACTTGGATTGTAATCACTTTTCCACTCAACAAAACCGGGTAAGAAGGTGCCTTTGTAATTCTTTCGTTCTACAAACATGTGAACAGTTTCACCATACGTATAAATACCCGCGCGCACCACTTCACCATGCTCATCTTTCTCTACACGTGGCTCCATATAAGGTTTTGCACCACGCTTGGTTGTTTCCTCAAATGCTTTACGCGCATCTTCAACCCATAAAGCAATAACTTTCACACCATCGCCATGTTTTTTAACGTGTTCGCCAATTGGCGACTTACTATTTAAAGCAGTGGTTAATATTAATCTGATTTTATCTTGCTTAAGTACATACGATACACTTTCTCTGTTTCCTGTTTCTAAACCGGAATAAGCGAACGATTGAAAACCAAATGCAGTTTTATAATAATGTGCTGCCTGCTTGGCATTGCCTACATAAAACTCTACATAATCAGTTCCTATCAATGGAAGGAAATCCTGTGCTCCTTCAAATATTTTTTCTAAACCGTATTCTACGCTTTTTACTTCTTTTGCCATTTTTATTGTTTTAAAATTAATGATGAATAAATGATTAACTGAAAATATTATCAGATTACATAGACCATTGAGCCATATGTTGTGCCTGAGTGGCTTTTGCTATTTCTATTGGCTTTATCATTTACTTTGCTAAAATAGTAAAAAATAAAACTATTGTGGGCCATTGGAGGGCTTTTTAGCCTCATTTTTAAAATACTTTTTAATATTCCAGGTAAATATTAACATAAAATACCTTTGCAGGATAGTAGTTTGGGTATCCTCAATATAGCTTTCTGTGATATTTCGCTGAATACTTTGATTCTGGTTTAGAATATCAAACACAAATAAGCGTATATCAGCCCGATTATCCTTTAAAAACTTATATCCTATGGCTCCATTCAATAACGATATATTTTGATTAAAGCCATCGGATAATCCCGTGTACAATTGATTATTATATTCAGCCGTAAAGACCAAACCTTTCCATGGATTTAAGTTTAATTTAACCTTAGATGATTGATTTAAAAATTCTGAATTCAAATCAGACTGAAGAGTATTAGTTACCACATTATAAGCCGAATTGGATGATAGTGTAAAATCAACTTTTTCGCTAATGTTGCTACTGATCACTAATCCAAGAGAAGGCGCAGTGGTATTACTGTAATTAGTTTTTTGATTAATTAAAGCCGGTATATTATTATAAGTACAGCCGGCATTGATATTTATGTTTGACTTCAGTTTTTTAACCGCGAAACTGTAATTGAAAAAGAAGCGCAAATTAAAATAATTACTGAAATTTTCAGGGCGCGTAATTTGTGATCCGCGAGCTAAAAACACATTGTTATAAACAAGTGTATCTCTGTTTGCAATAATTGTACTGTTACCAATGTAATTATCGGTGTAAGTTCCACCTAACATTACAAATAAAGAAGTCGACTTTTCAGTATTTACACCGGTATAGCGCAGAAATAAATTATTTTGGAAATTTTGCTTTAAATCAGGATTACCCGTGCTAAGTTGCAAACTATTGGAATTATTAATTACATCCTGCAATTGATCGATGGTTGGTGGTGTATTGCTTGTTCTGTAATTAATTCGGAGATTATTGTTCTTACTGAATTTATATTGAAATTGTGCATTTGGTAATAACGAAGAAAAAGTTTTTGTTCCCGAATATACAATTGGGAAACGTTGCGATTTAGACAACTCGGCGTGCTGAGCATTTAAACCCAATGAAAAATTATATTTCTCTACCTGAAACCTATAGCTTACACCTGCTGAATGGGCATTGTAGATGTTACCAAAAACACTTGATAACAATGTATCCTTATCCGAAAAAGTAAAATCGGAGTAATTTCGGTTATAAGTGTTCTTTTCCGAATCAGAAAAATTATAGGTAAACACATAATTAGCCGACATAAATCCTTTATCACCCAAAGGCTCTGTAAAGGTGATGTTACTAGAAGAGTTATATCCGGTTTTATTCAAAACAGATTTCTGATCAATCGTATCGGTGTAAGCAGAGTCTACATAAAAGCCATTATACGTTTCTAATCTGCTGTTACCATTACTACCATTATAGCTAGGGTTAATATCCAAGGAAATGGTTCTTCCTTTTTTTGCAAAGGAATGACGGTATAAAAGAGGAAGGCTTACATTAAACGCGTTCAAATCCGATCGGTAATTGTTATCCATATCACTTAAAGTGATTGTGCGTGTATTTTCACCAAAGAATTGATTTTTTCCGTTATTCAATTGAAAAGACAATTTGGGTTGCAGTGTAATTGAATTGAGAGAATCGAACTTAAACTCAAATTTCATGTTAACACGATGATTATCATTTGTTATGTTTGCCTTACTGTTTTCATTATAGTTTAAACCATTATTTCCACCAATGATGTATTTACGGAGAAGGTTTGTTTCCGAAAAATTATCAGTTCGGTTATAAAAATATGCGGCTGAAATTGTAGTCTTTTTCCCCCACATATCAGAATAATTTAAACCAACTGCCTGGGTGGTAATAATACCATTCTTTACATCCACTAAAAAGTTTTCACTTCCTCCGCTACTCATTTGATTTCCTCCACGATTACCACCTCTTCCTCCGCCTCCACTTCTTCTTCCGCCACTTCCGCCCGAACTGCTCATTACACCCAATAAATCTTCTGAAGAAAAATTTTGCTCATTGATATTGTTTGACATAAGTAGTATCGTAAACCTTTGCTTCTCTTTAAAACGGTTGATAACGCCTCCTGCTTTGTATTTATCTGAATAACCATAGCCACCATACAATTTTCCAAAAACACCGTTACGAAACTGCACCTTAGTGACAATATTGATTGTTTTACTGGAGTTACCGTCATCAAATCCGGTGAATTGCGATTGGTCGCTTTTTTTATCGAACACTTGCACTTTTTCTATCACTTCAGCCGGTAAATTTCTCAAAACCGAATTGGGATCATCTCCAAAAAAAGGCTTACCGTCTACCAACACTTGTTTCACATCTTCACCTTGCGCTTGAACTTTTCCATCTACCACTGTTACACCGGGCATTTTCGTGATTAAATCCTCAGCACTAGCGTCTTTGTTCGTCTTAAAAGCTTTAGAATTATAACTTGTAGTATCACCATTTTGCGTAGCAATTACCGCTTGTGTCTCAATGTTTACTTCCTGCAATTTTTTTGCACCAGTTCGTAATTGAATGGCGTCCAAAATTAAATTATCATTTACAGAAATTGTTTTGAAGTAATCGTTGAATCCGAGGTAAGAGACCTTTACTAAGTAAGATTTAGGATTTACGTTTTCAATTGTAAAGAATCCGTTCTCATTACTGGTAGTTCCTTTTACAAAAGAAGAATCGGATGGATTTAATAATACAACCGAAGCACCAATAACCGGAGATTTGTCTTTTTCCTGCAAACTTCCCTTCACAAAAAACACTTGTGCTTTTGTTGCGAAAGAATAAATAATAATGAAAGTGAAAATATAAAGTAACCGTAACATTTCAGAAGATGGATTAAATTTTAACACCAATTACACAAACATCGTCGACCTGTTCGTGTTTACCTCTCCAAGTTACGAAAGCTTCTTCTAATAAATCGTGTTGTTCTTTCATTGGCATATGAGAAATAGTTTGAATTATCTTTTGTAGTTTTTTAAACTTGAACTTCTTTCCATTTTCTCCACCAAACTGATCCGCATAACCATCGGTTAACACATATACCTGGTCGCCTTTTTGAAGCTGAATTACATTATCATTAAATACCTTATTTCCGGTTAAGTAACCACCAATAGAGTGTTTGCTTGGTTTATATTCGATTAATTCTCCGTTGCGGATTAATAATAGCGGTCGGTGTGCACCGGCAAATTGCATAACCATTTGTTTAGGATGGTAGGCGCATAACGCGATGTCCATGCCGTCATTTGAAGAATGGTCGGAACTTTTGTTTAGCATGGCGCGGAGGCGCTCGTCTAATACTGTAAGTGCGTGAGCCGGTGTTGTTACGTTTTGATCTTTAATCACCTGATTCATCAAATCGTTACAAATTAAAGACATGAAGGCGCCAGGAACACCATGTCCGGTACAATCAGCAGCAGCAAACACCGTTACATCATTCTTGAATACTTCAATCCAATAAAAATCGCCGCTTACAATGTCTTTCGGACGATAATAAACAAAACTCTCAGCGAAAGCAGTAGTTAACAAATCAGTATCAGGCATCAAAGCCAATTGAATTTTTTTAGCGTAACGAATACTATCAGTAATATCCTTATTCTTTTCTTCAATAATTGCTTTTTGTTCGAAAACTTCAGCTGTACGTTCTTTTACTTTTTCTTCGAGATTTTCGTATAAAGAAGCGTTATCTAAAGCGATAGCTATTGATAAAGCCAGATTGCGAAGAATGTTAACCTGATATTCTGTATAAGCATTCTTTGTAAAGCTTTGCACCGTGAGTACACCAATCTTTTTCTCTTTTGTAAACAAAGGGAGGTAGATGATAGATTCCGGCGATTTACCTGCTACCGGCGCTTTTAATTCCTTAATGTATTTATTATACTCTTTTCTATTATCATTAATCAAAACTTCAAGTTCATTATCGAAACAGTAAACAGCATAACGGTTTTTATCGGCCAGGAAAAATTCGAAAAATGGCATTTTCTCAGAACGCTCAATGAATCCCGGAAACTGAAGGCTTTCTGTAGAAGGATTATGAATTCCAATACCAAACGACTCAGCACTCATCAAGGTATTTACATTTTCATACACTTTTGAAACTATAGTTTCAACTGATAATGAAGCAGAAATATCCTTTGTAATCTGAGCGATTAGCTTGGTATCGCTGTAATTTTTCTCGATTTCCTTTGTTCGTTCCTCCACACGCTCTTCCATGTTTTCATAAAGAGAGGCGTTGTCTAATGCAATACCGATGTGTAAAGCGAGATTTTGTAAAATATTTAAATGGTAATCAGAATACGAATGCGTTTTAAAACTTTGAACTGACAAAACTCCCAATTTCTTATCCTTACCGTAAATAGGAAGGAATATCATAGAAAGGGTATCATCACCTGCAGCGGCCACATAATCTTGTTTTATGTACTTGGTGTGTTCGGCAGGATAATCATTTATTAAAACTTCCTTTTCATTATTATAACACCACACACCTAAAGTATCATCATTCAAATTGTAAGAAAAATCATCCAACTTGCTGCCGCGCTCCATCGTTCCGGTGAACACCAAGCGTTGTTGCATTTCGTTAAACAAACCGATAGCGAACACCGAAGCGTCCATTAAAGTATTCACATTCGAATATACTTTTTCAATTACTTCATCAACTGATAGTGTTGACGTAATATCCTTACCGATTTGTCCAAGCAAACGTGTGTTTTCGTAAGTTTTTTCAATCTCTTCTTTTTGCTTCACTACTTCGAGTGTACGTTCCTTCACTTTATCTTCCATGTTCTCATAAAGGGAGGCGTTCTCAAGCGCGATTGCAATATAAGAAGCTAACGTTTTTATGACATCCAGATGGTGCTCTTTGTAGGCATACTTTTCGAAGCTTTGAATCGTTACCACACCCAGCACTCTCTCCTTCATCATAATCGGATAGAAAATTAAAGAATGAGGCATATCACCACTCACAACCTTAATTTGTTTTACATACTTTTTGTATTCATTAAGGTTATCATTCAAGAAAATTTCCTTCTTGTTTTTAATACACCATACAGAATAATTATCATCATCATCCATTGAAACGGAAGCAACGCTGTGATATTTGCTTCCACGCTCTATTCCATATTTATACTCCACTACATTTTTTTCCGGATGATATAAACGAATACCGAAGCAATCGGCATTCATGAGTTGATTTACGTAGTAATGAAGTTTATCGAAAATTTCTTCAAAATTTAAAGTGGATGTGATTTGCTGACCAATCTCGCTTAACAGTTTGCTGGTTTGATACGCTTTTTCTATTTCCTCCTTTTGTACGACCACCTCTTTAGTTCGATCGACGATTACTTTTTCTTGCTGCTCATACAAAGCCGCATTATCCAAAGCAATAGCCATATAAACCGACAAGCTCTTTAATAATTGTAAGTGATAGTCGCTGTAGGCATCACGTTTAAAACTTTGTACAGTAACTACACCGATACGTTTGTCTTTTTGCGTAATAGGAACGTACATAATACATTCCGGATTCTCCCCTGCCTTAGCCTGATAATCGGTTACCTTTTTACTCTTAACGAATTCATCGTTAAAGTTGTTTATTTTATAATCTTGCTGAGTGCTATAACACCACACGGCAGGACGATCAGTTGAATCAATAGAATAAGAAAAATCAGATAATTTCACGCCCTTCTCGATAACACCTTTAAATACTAATTGCTTCGAGGTGTCGTCGCAGATACCAATTCCAAATGCCGTGGCATCCATTAATTGATTGATGTGCTTGTACACCTTACTGATAATTTCTTCCGTAGAAAAAGTACTGGTTATTTCTCGTCCAATCTGACTTAATAATTTCGTGTTGTTGTTGTTCTTTTCAATTTCCTCTTTTTGCTTTACCACCTCCAGTGTACGCTCCTTAACTTTTTCTTCAAGGTTTTCGTAAAGAGATGCATTTTCAAAAGCGATAGCAATATAACTTGCCAAAGTTCTTAAGGTATCGAGATGATGTTCTTTATAAGCATTCTTCTCGAAGCTTTGAATAGTTATGGCGCCTAACACTTTCTCGCCATACATAATCGGATAGAAAATAAGGGAATGCGTAAGATCGCCACTCACAACGTTTATTTTCTTCACGTACTTCGTGTGCTCGCTAATGTTATCATTAATAAAAATCTCCTTTTTGTTTCTGATACACCAAACGGAGAAGTTATTATCATCATCCATCGAAACAGTATCAATGGTATTACACTTGACTCCCTTTTCGATACTGAATTTATACTCCACCAAATTTTTATCCTGGTGATAAATATCGATACCAAAAACAGTGGCATCCATCAATCGGTTCACGTAGCTGTAAAGCTTATCAAAAATTTCTTCGAAGTTGAGTGTAGAAGTAATTTCGCGACCTACTTCACTTAATAATTTATTATTCTGATACGCTTTTTCAATTTCTTCTTTTTGAGAAATAACCTCACGGGTTCGTGCGAAAATTGTTTTTTCTTGTAATTCATAAATCTGAGCATTATCCAGGGCAATTGCCGAATAGGATGCCAGATTTCGTAAAATATTTAAATGGTATTGTTTGTAAGCATTAGCATTAAAACTTTGAACAGTAATTACCCCAACCGTATTGCCACGTACATTTAAAGGAAGATAAATAATGGAGTTCACCGCTTTCCCATACGATGGGGCCACGTAATTTTTAAAGTACAGGTGATATTCCTTACTGAAATCGTTAATTACGATTTCGCGCTTATTAACGAAACAATTTACCGTAAGCTTTTCGCTGTCTTTTAAATCGTAAGTAAGATCTTTAAATTTCTCATCACCTTCGATGTATAATGGGAAAATTACTTTCTGCTTTTTTGCATCAAACAATCCGATACCGAAACCAGCCGCATCCATTAAATTATTGACGCTATCGTAAACGGTCTCTACAATTTCTGCAACTGTGTGCTGTGAAATAATTTGTTGGCCGATTTCACTGATTAAAACAAGATTGTTGGAGTAATTCTCAAGCTCTTTGGCTTTTTCTTCCAGTAAAAGTTTCTCGGCTTGTGATTGCAGCATTTTATGTTGCATCTCAACACTCTTTACTAACTGATTCGTTTTTTCGTTACGAACTTCTTCACGTGTTGATTGAAATATTTTATAATACTTAATGGCTAAATCCAGCTTGCCTGATTTCTCAAATGCTTCGGCTAATTTCTCACTGGCTTTGTAAACACCATCTTTCGAAAGAATTTTTTGTGATAATTCGAACGACTGCTCTAAAAACTTTACTCCCTCTCCAATATCACCTATATCGATATACAACACACCGATATTATAGAGTGTAATAATTTCTCCCGCTCTAAATCCGAGCTCACGTCGTAAATTCAGACTCTCATTAAATTTATCGAGTGCGTCTTGATACTTTTTGGTTGCCGAATAGGTGCGGCCCAAACCATCAAGCGCAAATGCTGCCACCTGTTTATTACCGGTAGTTGCGCATATAGTTGCGCATTTATTGTAATGTTCAAGAGCCAGATCGTATTGCTTTAGATTATGATACGTTTCTCCCAAGCCATCCAACACCTTCACATAAATTTCTTTATCGTTATGCTTTAAACATAACTTCTGACTTTCCAATAAGACCTCGAGTGATTTATCATTTTTCTCAATCGAATAGTAAACGGTTCCTAAACCATTTAAACCATCCGCCATTCCTATTTCATCACCAATCTCATTATTGATGCTATAACACTCATTATAATATTTTATGGCCGAATCATAATCGGACAAGTAACGAAAATTAGCACCAACCGAATAATATGTTTCCGCTTCATTTTTTTTGTCACCCAGTTCGTTGAAAATGGAAATCGCTTCAAATAAAATTGGTAAGGCTTCTTCGTTTTTGGAAATCCAAACTTGAGAAGTGCCCAAAGTTTTTAAGGCGCGAGCAATCCCACGTTTGTAACCGATTTCTTTCGATTTTGCAAGCGCCTCAGTACTCAACTCAATAGCCTTGTACGCATCCTTGCGGTTAAGCGACCAAGCTTTCGAATTTAACTCATCGATTGCGAGTGTATCTATTTGTACTAAAGCATCTTGCATTATAATCATGTAAGATACAATTTTTATCTAAAAAAAATCCACCGGAGAAATTGATTTAAAATACTGTTTTTCAGTTATTTAAAGATTTTTCAATACGTATTGAATGTTGCGCCAACAATTATAATACTAATCCGGTAACACAAACATCATCTACTTGTTCGAGAATACCGCGCCAATTTTCGAAGGTTCTATTGAGAATTTCTTTCTTCTCGTTTGAAGATTTGTGATTGATGTCAGCGATTAACTGCTCTAATTGTTTATGCTTGAATTTTTTTCCTTTTTCACCACCAAACTGATCGGCGTAGCCATCGGTAAACAAATACAAACGATCACCTTTTGAATAGCGGATAGAATGTGTTGTAAAATCCTCCTTCTTTTCTCCAATGCCAATCGGCATTTTGTCGCCGGGTAATTCTGAAAGTCCGCCAGAAGTAATCAGCAAAGGTTTGTTATTGGCAGCCGCGTAAGAAATTTCACCGGAGGATTTGTCGATGCATAATAATACACCATCCATTCCATCTTTTTGCGCACCGGCAGACATATTTAAAATTAATTTACTGCGCACATAATTAAATACATCGCCAGGTTTAACAATTCCCTTCTCAACAATCGCTTCATTTAATAAAGAGACGTTTAGTAAGCTCATGAATGCGCCGGGAACACCATGTCCAGTACTATCGCACACTGCAAAATAAAAACGGTTGTCCTTTTTAGTAGCCCAGTAGAAATCACCACTCACAATATCTTTTGGTTTGTATAATATAAAATAATCATGGAGTTCTTGATTTAAGAAAGCGTCGTGAGCGAGCAAGGTACTCTGAATTTTTTTTGCATACTGTATTGAATCCACAATTTCTTTTTGTTTTTCCTCCACCAACTCTTTTTGCTTCGCAATAATTTGTTTTTGCTCTTGTGAAATTTTATAGCGGTTATACATGAATGCGGCAAAAACAATGACAAGAAGTAAACCGCCGTATAAAAAATATCTTCGTGTTTTTTCGTTTTTTAACTCGGCTTGAATTAAGATTTTTTGTTCATGCGCCCGCAAGCTATCGGCCGCTGCTTTCTTAGTATAATCAAATTCAAATTGTTTTTGAGCAATTTCACGAATACGCTCAGCACTATTTAATGTATCACGGATGGATATAAAACGTTCGAAATATGGAAGTGCCTTTGCCGGATTTTTTAAAGCAGAATGCGCATAATATAAGCACTTACACGCATCACGAATTTCACCATCCGATTGAATTTTCTCAGCAAGACTCAAACTATTTTCACACAGTGCTACTCCTTTAGCCGGCTCTCCTAATTTAATCGCGCAATTACCCAATCCCATTAAGGCAACAGCTTCATTTCTTTGTTCTCCGATCTCACGTGTTAAATTCAAAGCATCTGTAAAATAATTAACAGCGCTTTTAAAATGAGATTTAATTTCTTCTGATGACTTATTTTCTCGCTCTGCAGTATATCCAAACTCTGCATTTAAGCTACCTAAGCTTACCAACGAAAGTATAATTCCATCTTTTTCACCAATTGCCTTTCTTAGCTCGAGTGATTTCATTTGATAAATCAATGAAATTTTTAAATCGCCCTTTTCCTGATAAAGATTACTTATGTTACTGTAATTGCTAGCCATTCCGGATTTGAAGCCCATCAAGCTATCCATCTCCAAACTTTTCACAAAGTACTTAATAGAGTTCTCGTAATTTTTTTGAATGCCGTAAATGATACCAATATTTCCCAAGGCACTAGACTGTGCTTTATTATCGCCCATTTCCTCGACTACCTTCAAACTTTGAAAATAAAAATCCAGTGCCAAAGGATAATCACCTTTATCTAAATAAACATTACCAATGTTATTATAGGTTTTACCCAACAAAGTTTTGGCAAAAACTCTTAGAGTTGTGTCTTGTGCGAATATTAATGCTTTCAATTCTGCAACACTTTCGCTGTAGTTATCGATGGCCAATTTATATTCGCCTTTCACATAATAACTTAAAGCGATGTTGTTTCGCGCACCTACTTCAAACTTTATTAAATTTCGCTCTTTACTGAATTGCAACAACTGATTGGAGAGAATTAAAGTTGTATCAGGATTATTAAACGCTAAAAGACGAGAATAAACATGCATGGCCATAGCCCGCACCGTATCATGACGCTTTGCGTCATTCCAGATTCTAATTAAACTATCGCTTTGTGATAAGAGCGTACTCGCTAAAAATAAAAAGCAACAAATCGAAAATAGATTCTTTTTAATTCTGTTCATTCGATTTGTTGCTTTATTAATTCTAGGCTTCCACTGCCTCATTGATGTACGATTCGATTGGAGCGCAAGAACATACTAAATTTCTATCGCCATATGCATTATCAACACGAGCAACACTTGGCCAGAATTTATTTTCTTTCACCCACTTCAAAGGATAAACAGCTTTTTCACGGCTATAAGGCTTATCGTACTTGTCGCTGATAATTAATTTAGCCGTGTGTGGCGCATTTTTAATTACGTTGTTAGCTTTATCCGCTTTCCCGTCGATGATTTCCTGAATTTCCTTACGAATGTTAATCATGGCCTCGCAGAAACGATCCAACTCAGCCTTGCTTTCACTTTCCGTTGGCTCCACCATTAATGTATTCACAACCGGGAATGCAACAGTTGGCGCATGGAAACCATAATCCATCAAACGTTTTGCTACATCAGCTACTTCAACACCACTTGCCATTTTGAAATCATTACAATCCAAAATCATTTCGTGAGCACAACGACCCTTTGTTCCTGTATAAAGAATTTTGTAGTGATCCTTCAGAACTTCTTTCATATAGTTAGCATTCAGGATGGCCGTTTCTGTTGCCGCTTTTAATCCGTCACTGCCTAACATTTTAATATAACCATAGCTGATTAATAAAATCAATGCGCTTCCAAATGGAGCAGCGCTTACTGCAGGAATACCTTTATCACCACTGGTATTTACTACCGGATGCGATGGTAAAAACGGAACTAATTTTTCTACGACGCCGATAGGACCCATGCCAGGACCACCTCCACCGTGTGGGATAGCAAATGTTTTGTGTAAGTTTAAGTGACACACATCGGCACCAATATTACCAGGAGAAGTTAATCCGACCTGAGCATTCATATTCGCGCCATCCATATAAACTAAACCGCCATTGTCGTGAATGATTTTTGTGATTTCAGTAATGCCCTCTTCATATACACCATGTGTACTTGGATAGGTTACCATTAAACAACTTAATTTATCTTTATACTGTTCAGCTTTCGCTTTTAAATCAGCAATATCCACATTACCTTTTTCATCACACTTAACTACTATAATATCCATGCCTGCCATTGCTGCACTTGCAGGATTTGTACCGTGCGCCGATGAAGGAATTAAAGCCACATTACGGTGAGCGCCATTGTTGGCAATATGGTACTGACGAATAACCATCAATCCTGCATATTCACCCTGAGCACCTGAGTTAGGTTGAAAACTCATTTTAGCAAATCCGGTAATGTTACTTAGATCTTTATCCAATGTTTGAATCAACTCGGCATAACCTGCCGCCTGATTTGAAGGAACAAACGGATGTATGTTCGCAAACTCCGGCCACGTTAATGGTAATAATTCAGAAGCTGCGTTTAATTTCATTGTACAAGAACCCAATGAAATCATAGAATGCACCAATGACAAATCCTTATTTTCTAAACGCTTTATGTAACGCATCATTTCACTTTCGCTGTGGAATGAGTTAAAAATCGGATGAGTTAAATAAGATGATTTACGATTTGATTCGGAAGAAGAAATAACAGTTGAATTTTGAATAGCCACATCACCTGATGTTTTGCCTGCAACAGATGCAAATACTGCAATAACATCGTTAACATCGCCCGTTTCGGCAGTTTGATCTAAACTGATACCAACCTGCTTATCATTAATTTTTCTAAAGTTAATTTCTTTTGCTTCTGCAGCGGCAATTACTTTAGCGGCATCGCAAGAAACAACGATGGTATCGAAATACACTTTTGTATTAACCTCAAATCCTAATTTTTTTAATTCCTGAGCCACTGTTGCAGTTGCGTTATGTATATCTTGCGCAATGGCCTTTATGCCTTCAGGACCATGATAAACCGCATACATACTAGCCATGATGGCTAACAATGCCTGAGCCGTACAAATATTTGAAGTGGCTTTATCGCGTTTAATATGCTGCTCTCGTGTTTGCAACGCCATACGTAATGCCTGATTACCTTCCGCATCAACACTAACACCAATGATTCGGCCCGGGATTAATCGTTTATAATCTTCCTTACAAGCGAAAAAAGCAGCGTGTGGACCGCCATAACCTAATGGCACACCAAAACGTTGTGAGTTACCATAAACCACATCAGCACCCCACTCGCCCGGAGGAGTTAACAATGCTAAAGCCATTAAATCGGAACCAACTCCAACCTGAATTTCAGCTGCGTGACATTTTTCTACGAATGATTTATAATTATTGGCTTCACCATTTAAATCAGGATACTGAATGATTGCACCAAAGAAGGAAGCATCTGCAGAAAAAGCAGAAGAATTACCAACCACTACTTCAATTCCAACCGGATTAGAACGCGTTTTTATTACATCAATCACCTGCGGGAAACATGTTTCGCTTACAAATAATTTATGTGCTCCAGCTTTTTGCTTTTCGCGGCTACGATTACTGTAAAACATAAACACTGCTTCTGCAGCAGCTGTAGCTTCATCCAATAAACTCGCATTGGCAATTGGCATAGCAGTTAAATCCATTACCATTGTCTGGAAATTCAAAATAGCTTCTAAACGTCCCTGTGCAATTTCTGCCTGGTAAGGAGTATAAGCCGTATACCAACCCGGATTTTCTAAAATATTTCTTTGAATCACAGATGGAAGAATGGTGTTATAATAACCCATTCCGATATAACTTCGGAATACTTTGTTCTTTTTACCAAGAGCACGAAGGTGCTTTAAATATTGAAACTCCGTTAATGCAGCGCCAACTTTTAATGGCTCTTTTAATCGAATATTAGAAGGTACGGTTTGATTGATTAATTCATCAACAGAAGAAACACCGATCTTTTTTAGCATTTCCTTTACTTCTTTTTCGCGTGGGCCATTATGGCGAGAAACAAATGTATCCATAGAATTATTGGGTTTTAAGAGTAACAAATTTAGCAAAAAAAAGAGGCGAATCAGAGGCTAAAACCACCAATTTGACATAAATCAGATAAAACTATAAACAGGGTTGTTAATTACTTTTTCTCGATCTCTTTCAACTCTACCATATAACAGAACTCGCAATTAGGCGGACTAGGCAAGCGTAAACGACGGTAATTGAATTTAATACGCATTCCGTTTTTTTCAAATGCTTTTTCTAGCGACGTTTTTGGCATAAAATACATTTTCTTACCACCTACTTTTACCTGCACTAAATAGCCACAGCCTTTATTTTTAAATTTGGAAGAAACAACACCTTCTAATTTTCCTTCTCCCTCTAGCTGAACATTAGTTTGTTGTTTTTTATCCTGAGCTTTTAACTGAATAATGCTTGTTACAAGCGAAAATAGAAATACGAATATTAATCTCATTACTGAACTGTTGTTTTAACTACTTTCTATAATTTTTCATTGATTAATCCGAAATATAATATATTATATCTACTTGGAATAAAAACGCAAACGAACCATAAAGTGGTAATGAGTACTTTTTTCACTGATAAAATAACATTATCTAAGTAAGCTATTTTATTTCAAATTATCAACTACTTTTTGGTATCTTAGAGGCAGGTTAACTCTTATGAAAAAATTATTTCTGCTTTTAACATTTTTAGCCGGCGTATTTCACTATTCTTTTTCGCAGCAAAAAGACACAATTATATTAATGAACGGTAATGTTGTTGTAGAACGCGTTATTGATACGTTACTGGGTGCAGTAACCATTTACCACCCAACAAAGCCCCAAAAGAAAATTCATTACGAATACGAAGATTTATATGGTATTTTTTTTGGCAATGGATCAAAAAAATATTATTACAAGCAAGATACGATTCGTTACAATTGGTTTACACGAGATGAAATGTATTACTTCATTAAGGGTGAGCAAGACGGCAGAAAAGGATTTAAAGCAAGAGGGGCATTAATTGGCGCCGGAATTACCGGTTTCATCAGCGGTGCCAGCGGAACCTTTTTTGCACCTGTTTTTCCTTATGGCTATATGGCACTTAGCGGATTACCTAAAGTTAGAATCAGACATAACACTATTTCAAATCCAATATATATTGATCACGATCCTTACATATTAGGTTACGAAAGATCGGCCAGGTACAAAAGAAAAATGAAATCATTATTAGGGGGAACTGTAGGATTAATAGCAGGGTACGTTTTTTATTTTGCGCTTAAAGAATACTATCCTACCGGATACACCAACGGAAAATTCACCTATAATTAATTAGATTTTAATCTGTGTGGTATGCGCCTGATCATTCTTACTTTATTGCTTAGCTTATCTTTAACGGTTTCATCGCAAAATCAGCTTGTGCAATTTCCTGATCATTTGTCAAAAACCTCCATGGCACAATTAAAAAGCAACGACTCACTTATGTTTTATCAATGCCATGTTGTTGAAGCCAAAACTGAAATTACCACCACTACAGGAGAAAAAATTACCGGTGAATCAAAAAAAATAAGCATTACCGATAAATTTGTAGTTTACAACAACAATGGCATTTACACTCTTAAATATTATACCTCAACATTAAGTAATTTTCCAAATCGGAAATTTACCTATTTAAAAGTGCGCGAAAAAGAATACTGGAATTTTAAATTGGAAAAAACAATGCCAATTAACGAACACGACATTCAGATTTTTGCTGCAATCGAAAAAAAAGCACATACTGCCAATGAATTTGAACTGACTATTGACAAATACAACACAAATGGCTTAATAATAAGGAATAAAAAAACAATGAAGCACATGGTTGTGGAAGGTGATCATCTAATTAAAAAAAACCTGGATGTTTTTCGTTAACCTATAATTTCAATACTTACCTGATCAACATCGCCATTCATTGGCGGAACCAATTTGGTGATTTTTACACGAAGAGATTTAATGGTTTTAAACTCCGAACGAATTCTGTTATAAATACGCTGGCCAACCTGTTCAATAAGCTTAGAGCGAGTAGCCATTTCGGCTTTGGCAATTTCGTAAATAGCGCAGTAATCAATCGTTTTTGTTAAATCGTCTGTGAGTGCTGCCTCCGAAAAATCAGTGACCATATAGGCATCAACAATATAGTTGCCGCCGATCTTTGCTTCTTCATCAAGACAACCATGATAAGCGTAAAGTTTGATACCCTCTATATTAATTCTTTGCTCCATTAGAAATCTAATCCGTCTTGTCCGCCCATATTTGGATTTGTGCTTCCTTTTTTACCGCGCATTTTAAAGATGGAAGAGTCGAACTTACCAAATAAGTATGTTACACTGAATCGTAAATAGCGGGTTTCACGGCGACGTGACATATCCTGAACATATAAACGATCGATGTTTTGCGTTCCGATAGTAAATTCAGAATTTGATTCTATATGAGTTCCCATTCGCTTGGTATTAAAGACGTCGCTTAGTGTTAAATTGAATACCCATTTGGTACTAATCATTTTATTCAATGATATATCCATAAAATAGTATTCAATTGTTCGTCCGTTAATCATCACCTTTGGTGCTTCATATGTTCCATTTACCTGAGCTGTTAGCTGCCAAGGCAATTGATAGCTAAGTGTAAGTTTTCCTTTGTAACTCCAGCCCTCATCAACGCGAGATGGCTGATTATTAATATTACCACTCGTTAAGTAAACATAAAACGCGTCTACGTTTAAAGTTGCTGTCAACTTTTTAAAGAAAGTGTATCGCATGGTGTTTTCCAAACCATAACGGATGCTGTTCTTTCCGTTTACAAAAGTATTAACCCATATTGAATCGCCTGCACGCTGATAAGCTGTATTAGTAATGGGCTGCTCAGAATACCTTCCATATGCTGAGATTAACCAGTTACCTTTTTCAAAAATGTTGTTATAGTTGATCTCGGCAATATTTATGAATTCAGGTTTTAATTCCGGATTTCCTATACGGTAATTCTTCTTATCACTAAACATTACAAAAGGCATAGCCTGGAAGAAATTCGGACGTTCGATTTTTCTTGAAATATTAAACTGCACTTCATGCTTTGTTCCAAATTTCTTTGACAAATAGATACCTGGAAATAATGAATTCTGAATGGAATTTAAATCGCCGGGATAAATGTATTCAAACGACTTGTTTTTATCTACCAGATTTCCTTTAAAATAAGTCTGTTCAAAACGCAAACCTACCTGATAACCGATATCCCAAAACATGGAGTTCATATAATTAACATAAGCAGCGTTTACCATATCGTCAATCACGTACTTGTTACTGTTAATGGTATCCTTATCGTATTCTAAAGTCGTGCGGTTATAATTAGATGTGTTATTATAGCTTAACGATTTTTTATAATAAGAACGAACACCTATTTCAAGCTTACTCTTTTCTGTTAAAGGATTGGTAAAATCGGCCTGAAACACCCATTGATCATTTTCACTTCGTCCATAATTTTTCTGAAGAGATGGCGAATAAAACATTTCTACACCAGCTGTATCTCTGTCGTGCGTGTTAAATAAATAATAAGTGTTGGATTCGGATCTGTTATTGTTTAAATCGATCGTTAATTCCTTACCAACTTTAGGATAAGTTTTCTTATACATTAATTGTGAAGTCACATTAATAAAACCCGATTTGGAATCATTAATCCTGTATCCTTCACTTAGTAACTGATAAGCACCGTTGCGTGTTTCATTTGACTGCACATCGTTGGAATTAAAGTTTCCGTTTACCACATTACCTGCTAAAGTAATGGTGTTACGGTTATTGATATTGTAATCCACGCTCAATCTTCCAAAATGAAAAAGATTTGACATACGTGTTACATTTTCCTGATCGTAATAACTAAAAGTTTTGTCGTTATAGTAGTCAGTACTTTTGGTGTAACCATTATTATTGTTAATGCCTGAGTTAAAATTATACATTAACGAAAAATTGAAAGGGTTTTCTTTAACGTTAATGTTTGCCATGGCCCCATATCGATCGCCGGTACCAATATTACCCATTAACATTCCGTTGTATCCAGGCTTGTTGTTTTTCTTTAATACCACATTAATAATTCCACCTGTTGCACTTGCTTCAAACTTTACTGATGGGTTAGAAATTACTTCTATGCGATCAATCTGATCGGAAGGAATCTGTTGCAAAGTTAATGTGGTTGGTTTTCCATCAACGTAAATACGTACGGCACTTTCGCGTAAGGTAGCGTTACCTTCCGCATCTACCGAAACAGTTGGGATGTTTTTTAATGCGTCGAGTGCTGTACCGCCTCTTACCGATAAATCTTTATCTACATTATATACTTTTCTATCAACACTCATTACAAAAGCGCTTTTCTCGGTTGATACCTCAACTTCTTTTAAAAGTTTTTCATCCGGATCCAATTTTATATCACCTAAATCCTGTTCAATTTTATTTGGTGGTACTATGTAAACTTTTGTTTCATAATTTTTATAGCCAATAAATGAAATACGCAAACGGTATCCTCCGTAAGGTGGCAATTGATCCAGCGAGAAATCACCATTCTCTTTTGCCAGACCTCCGGCAATTAAACTGTCTTTGTTAAACCACAATAAAACTACAGAGGCGTATTCAACCGGCTTTTTGGATTTGGCATCTATAACCTTTCCGTATATACGACCAATGTTCATGTTCTTAGCATTTTTCATCATGCTCGACATATTTCCACCTCCGGGAAAGCCTCCCTGACCATTTACAATGGATGTAGTGAAAATTACAAGTGCTAAAAGCGAAAAAATTCTTTTCATTATGTACTTAAAATAATAGCCATGGTTTTGTTTTATACACCCATGACAATACAATGACAAATATACCTCACAATTGTTTACAAATGGCATAAAATGGATGAATGGCTCTAACCCATTTAGGGTGGTTTTAGGCTTGGATTAACCTATTTTAACAGGAAATTAACGTATAAGGGTGATGTTCCCCTTCTTGAAGGACTTCAAACCATTAGAACATGTGAACTTTACATAATAACCGAAAACACCTACATCAGCAGGGCGTCCTTTAAATGTTCCATCCCAGCCAATATTTTTATTTTCTGTTTCAAATACCAATTCACCCCATCGGTTGTAAATGGCAAAATAAATTTCCGTCAACTTATACCCGCGAACAAACATTACATCATTATTACCATCTCCGTTAGGAGTAAAGGTATTTGGCACAAAAACATCACTTGATTCGCAACCATCTTCCACTACATCAACTTTTACGGCTAATGTTTGAGAACACGGGCCACGGGTTACAACTACGGTGTAGGTTGTTGGTGATGAAGGTGTAGACGATACTGTATATCCGGTTTGTGGTGTGGTAGAACCCAAGGGATACCACGTAGCAAGAGCACCCGGACTTGCAGTTAAGTTTAAAACAGTAGAATTTCCTTTGATAACCGTATCGGGTACTGCCGCTGCTGCCATAGGAATGGATGAGAGCTGTATAACGTTTACCGCTGTTGCTAATACCAATTTACAAGTATCGCCCAATGAATTAATGGTAGATATTGTAACCGAATAATTAGTAGATGTGGTTGGACTCGCAACCGGGTTAGCGACGGTTGGGTTACTTAATCCTGATGCAGGTGTCCATGAATAAGCAAAACCTCCGCTTGCATTTAAATTCACAAAATTACCTAAACAAATAGTTTGTGTTGCCGATACAGAAACAGTTGGAGGAACCGGTACCGACAATAGCTTCTCGATGGTATCAGTACATCCAAAATTGTTAGATGCAATTAAACTTACATTAAAGTTACCTCCGTTGCTATAAAACATATACGGATTTTGAGAAGTAGAGGTTTGAGTGTTTCCGAAATTCCAAAACCACGAATTGATATTAGACGCGCTTTGATCGGTAAATTGTACGCCACCACCACATGGATTAATGGTATAAGTAAAATTGGCTGTTGGTTTAGGACGAACAGTAACCTGGGTAGTTAAAGTTTTCACACATCCCGTAACCGTATTTGTAATAGTAACGGAATAGATTGTTGTGGCGGTAGGATTAGCAACAGGTGTTGCAATAGTTGAATTACTTAACGTCGCCGACGGTTGCCATTGATAACTTGTTCCACCGTTTGCATTAACCGTTGCGCTTGTACCGGCACAAATGGTATTTCCACTTACGGATGGGACAATATTAAAAATAGTAATAGGGACATTAATACTATCGCGACAACCAAAGTTATTTACACCCAGCAATTGAGCCGTGTAAGTACCGGCTGCTGTGTAAGTATTAATCGGATTGGTTAGCGTGGACGTTGGCACCGTTCCGCCACTGAATGACCATTGAAAAGTGGTGATGGTACCTGAAGTAACCGCATTACCGTTATACTGAACTGTATCGCTGCACGGAACCAAAGTAGCAGTGGCGCTAACCGTTACCTTAGGATAAACTGTGATGTATGTAAATGAACTATCTATTTTATTGCAACTTGAAGTGTCTCTTACAACCAAACTAACTGTATATGTTCCGGGATTAGTATAAGTGAAAGATGGGTTTATTGAGGTGGTATTGGTATTTCCCCCTCCAAAATTCCAGGTATAAGTACCAGAAGTATAAGAACTATTATTAAAGTTTACCGTTAATGGCGCGCAACCGGTAATTGTATTAGTGGTAATATTTACGTTAGTAATTTTAATTTGAAAGTCGAATTTAAATACACCATTATTACAATTACCCGATTTGTTATGATTACCGGGCGAGTTAGGCCATGCTCCTGCTGTAACAGGAAAGTCTTCATTGTTTTGACAGCCCGCGCACACCGATTGATATATAATTCCTCGTGGATCAAATCGCGAAGTTCCTCCGTCAACGTGTTCAGGACTACATGCGCCTCCAAAATAGCTTCCGTATAATAAAGAAGAAGCATTAGCAGATAATACCATTAAATAAAAATCAAATCCGCTGGCAGGTGACGTTTGAAAAGCGCCGGGCGTTACCGCCATATTAAACAATGCAGGACCGTAAATTAAATGTCCGCCCCAACCTGAAATGTAAATATTACCGCAATTGTCAACCGAAAATGCAGATGGTGAAATATCAATACGCGGTAATCCGCTTCCAAACACCGTTCCCATGTTTACATTCGCCAATTGTCCGTCTAACCGTGTTATATACTGATGGGCGCCCGGATTACTGTATACTCCGGGGGTAACAACCATATTTCCTGCAGACTGACCATACACATAAACCCTGTTTTGTTTATCTATTTGAATGCAATAACTCTGATCATAATCTGATGTTCCTAAATATGTTCCTTTTAAGATAGCATTTCCTGTAGGATTAATTTTTACAATATATCCATCAGCCTTTCCTCCATTATAAGAAGTATTATAACAGCCAGTGACTGTAGGGAAATCGGTACTGAATGTGCCACCGGTTACATATGTAAACAAAGAATCAGTAACAACTAAAGAATATCCTGCATCATTTTGTGAACCTCCTAAATAGCTGCTCCAAACCAGCCCTGTTAAATTGGTATTGAATTTTAATACAACAGCGTCTTGTTTTCCTCCTAAGGTGTTATCAAAGCCGCCAACAATAGGAAAGTTAGACGAACGGGTTGAGCTGGCAATATAAACGTTACCCAATTTATCCAATTGAATTTCTCCTCTGTACTGATCACCATAATTGAACATTAACGAATCGGCTTTGTGTTCTGTTAAAGTATAATTAGCAGAAAAGCCAACGCATGGTTGTGTGGAAGTAGAAGAACCCGGTGTGTAGGTACCGGAATAAACAACAGAATACGTTACCGGAGCATTCGTATAATTAACACCATCATTATCGCTACCTCCAACGTATGTTGACCCTAATAATGCTGTTCCATTAGCGTTGAATTTAGAAACATAAATATCTGTACCGCTGTTAAAATCGGTTCCGTTAAATACAAAACTTAACGCATTTCCACCATTAAACGAAGCGTCATAGGCACCAGCGCTTATTGGAAAATTAGATGAGCCGGTTGCTCCGTATAAATATAAATTGTTATTGGCATCAACTATTAAACTGGTAACGATTTCACTTGCCGAACCACCTAAATAGGTTGAATAAATTAAGGTAGTACCGGTGGCGTTATACTTTGTTAGCACAACATCTGTATTTCCTGCAGCAGAGGGGCCAAAAAATGTAACGTCATAGGCGCCGGTTGTAGTTGGATAACCATTATCAAAAACTGTTCCTCCGCTATATAAATTTCCATTATTATCGTAGGTGGCAGTCATACCGAAATTATCAGCAAGGGAACCCGACTGCGCCGCAAAAACTAGAATAGGATCAATCACCAATTCATGGTTTTTATTATAGCCATTTGGAAAATCAAAAGAAACCACATTGTCTTTTAATCGGTATTTACAGGCAACATCAACCGTTTTCCCATCAATCATCTGGTAGGCATAAGGTTTTTTCTCAATAATGGAATCAATACTGGTGATAATCATTAACTCGCCCTTAACCAGTTTAATTTTATTAGCACCTTTATATTTTAACTGTATAATTTCAGGATCAACACCGGCTTTTACATAAAAATTATATTTAATTCCTTTTATACTTGTGATCGCTTCGTAATCTATTCCGTTATAAATATTACGGTACCATATTTTGTGGTAATTACGGACATTACTTTTCCATTTGGATCTATCGTTACCTAAGTAAAAATTCTCATAAAAAGGCGCTTCATCCTCGTGTTGATTGGTGAAAGTGGAATTACAGCCCAAAAATTCAACTTTTATGGAGTGTGCTTTTAGTTTCGGGTCTTTTGTTGCACCCATGCCGCCCAAATGGTAACTATAATGTGTCTTTTTATCAAAAAAATCATAGGTCATTCCATTGGATTCCATATAAAGTTTACCGCCTGAAAAGCGTGAACGATAAAGAATTTTAGAATCCCATTGACCTTTATTCTCAGTAAAACAAAGAGAGGGATCGGCTTTGGGTATTACGATATTGTCCTGAGCTTTGTTAACAAAAGCAATTGCCAGAAAAAGTATCACCCAGAAATGAAATTTCATATTACCAAATATAACAATTTGATCAGTAAAATGAAATGTTTAAAATGCTTATTTTTTAAAGAAAAAGAAGAGCGCAGCGATTAAAAAGACGAATCCAATAACATGATTCCACTTAAAAGTATCGTGTTTAAAAAAAATAAGAGTAAAAATTACGAAAATGGAGATTGAAATTACTTCCTGAATAATTTTTAATTGCCACATGTTAAATGGTCCGCCATTGATATTACTTCCGAGTTTGTTGGCAGGAACCATTAACATATATTCTATTAACGCTATTCCCCAGCTAATCAAGACGGCGCCAAACAAACCTGCATTTTTCAAAAATGCAAGATCTTTAAAACGCAAATGACCATACCACGCAATGGTCATAAATGTATTAGACGCCATCAAAAGAAGTATAGTATATAAACTGCGCATGTTTGCGAATAGTTGATTAATGAATAGTCAGAACTTATATTCCTGATTTAAAAAATCAATTAAATGAAATTACAAACCCGTGTATTTTCTAAATAATTTTATTGCCAATGCCAGCAATATAATCCCGAAAACTTTTTTCAAAATAGCAATGCCTCCGGCTCCTAAAAGCTTTTCAAGCAAGTTCAAATAGCGCAGGACATAATACACAACAATAACGTTAACCACTATCGCGATTACAATAGAGACGATATTATATTCCGCCCGAATAGATAAAAGTGTACTTAATGTTCCGGTACCTGCAATAAGAGGAAATGCCAGAGGCACAACGGAAGCAGTGGACGACATTTCATCCTTGGCGATTTTAATTCCTAAAATCATTTCAAATGCAATGATAAATAACAGTATTGAACCAGCAATAGCGAAATCGCCGATTTGAATACCTATTATGTCCAATATATAATTACCTACAAACAGAAAAACGATCATTATACCCAAAGAAACGGCAGATGCCTTTCCGGCTTCAATGGTTCCTGTTTTTTGCTTTAAACTAATAATGACAGGAATGGAACCAATAACATCAATCACGGCAAACAACACCATTGTTACTTTTAGTATTTCAATTATATCAAACTTTAAATCCATATATCCTTAAAATTAAAATCTACAAATTGTGAAAACGTTTAATCTTCCAGCATCCAGATGGCTTCATTAATTTCATTAACAGCTTTGTTATTGCCTTGCAACTTTGCTAACTCTAAACCACGCTTGTAGTAATTTAGTGCTGTTTCGTTTTTCCCCTGCTTTTCATGTATTTGCCCGAGCTGATAAAAGCAGGCTAAATAATTAGTGTCTATTTGAAGAACTTTTAAAAATTGTTTTTCTGCCTTAACAAAATCGCCTTCAGCAGCATACTCAATAGCTAAAGCATAATTGGAAAAAACATCTTCCGGTTCGCTTTCCAACAAACCTAGCAACATATTAATTCTGGAAAGCCGGTCCATTATGCGAAGGTAAATTGTTTTAAGAAACGTACATCGTTTTCAAAAAACAAACGCAAATCTTTTACTTGATATTTTAACATGGTAATTCGTTCAATTCCCATACCAAAAGCAAATCCTTTGAATTTATTACTGTCAATTCCGCAATTATCAAGCACCTGCGGATCAACCATCCCACATCCTAAAATCTCAACCCAACCGCTGTACTTACAAACATTACAGCCTTTGCCTTTACATAAGGTGCAACTAATATCCACTTCTGCACTTGGTTCCGTAAATGGGAAATAACTAGGACGCAAACGGATTTTTGTATCTGCACCAAACATTTTCTGAGCAAAATACAGTAGCGTTTGTTTTAAATCAGCAAAAGAAACATTGGTATCAATGTACAATCCTTCTACCTGATGAAACTGACAATGCGCGCGTGCGCTAATTGCTTCATTTCGGTATACCCTGCCCGGCGAAATTGTACGAATTGGAGGCTTTTGTCTTTCCATAATATGCACTTGCACACTGGATGTTTGAGTACGTAATACCATCTCAGGATTTATGTTCACATAAAAGGTATCCTGCATATCACGTGCAGGATGATTTTCAGGTGTGTTTAACGCGGAGAAATTATGCCAGTCATCCTCAATTTCTCTTCCTTCACTCACCGTAAATCCGATTTTGGAAAAAATATCAATAATTTCGTTTTTTACTATGCTTAGCGGATGACGAGATCCTAATTGTACCGTAGGATCACCCGGCAAAGTTAAATCAACTTCACTTCCTGTATTAGCTTCACTTTCGTTTTCAAACTTTTCTTTTAGCTCATTAATTTTTTCCTGTGCCTTATTTTTAAGAACATTTAATTTTTGACCAAGCTCACGCTTCAATTCTGGGGTCACCGTTTTAAACTCATCAAACAAAACGGTGATTTGACCTTTTTTGCTTAACCATTTAATACGATATTCTTCCACCTGTTCTTTAGTGGCTAAATTAAGTTGTTCTACTTCAAGAAGAAGGTTATTTATTTTTTCGAGCATATTATTTGCTTAGTAGCGCAAAATTAAGCAATTTTATTAGCAATATGACACGCAGGATTATTCTGTTTATACTCTTTACAACTTGCCTTTTATCTGTAAAAGCGCAATACTTGAAATACGAAGTACAGGATAAAGACACTTTAAACATTGTTGACCTAAACAACCTTAAACAAGGGGTGTGGCGTGAATTTTGGCCAAACGGCGATTTAAAGAGCGAAACTTCCTATAGAGACGATAAAAAAAGCGGACTTGAAATAATTTGGTATGATTCGCCGGATTGTGTTGAACAGGAAGCGTTTTACAAAGAAGGTAAACTAGACGGAATACTCATACATTACTCTAAAAAATGCCGTAAAGATTTTTACGAACATTATAAAAACGGAGTTAAACACGGATTGGAAGTTGAGTATTACAGCAACGGTAACCTGAAAGCAGAAGGCACTTTTAAAAATGGGAATTTAGACGGCTACTATAAAGTTTATAACCGGAAAGGTCAGTTCAGTTTTGAAAGCCGCACCACAGAAGCAGAAAGCGACATTAATCCAAACACCAAAGACACTTTAACCAATATTGTTTTAAATGTTTTTAAAAGAAATAACAATTGGAAAAAAACATTAATTGTTGCCGATTTAACCGGCAGCATGTACCCTTATGCTCAACAGGTAAGCACCTGGCTAAAACTGCATTTCACACGAGATTCGCTGCGGCAAAGTTTTGTTTTTTTTAACGATGGCGATAATAAAAAAGACGAGGATAAAAAAGTTGGAGTAACAGGCGGGGTTTATTTTTGTACCGCCACCAATGTTGATCAACTTGTAACAGCCATGAATTTATGCATAAGAAACGGGCAAGGAGGCGATGCGCCTGAAAATGTTATTGAAGCAATATTATATGGCCTAAAAAAGAAGAAAACTGTGGAAAATGTAGTTTTAATTGCCGATAACTGGGCTAAAGTACGGGATATAAACCTATTACCAAGAGTTAAGGTTCCTGTTCGGGTATTACTGTGCGGTGTAACTGAAGGTATGGAAATTAATGCCGATTATTTAAACATCGCTTATAAAACAAAGGGCTCGGTGCATACAATTGAACAAGACATCACCAATATTATACAACAAACCAGCAATAAAAAATTCACAATTAACGGGGTTGATTACATTATCAAGAACGGCAATATCCGAGCGTATTAAATCGGCACTTTGTCATACCACATGACAAAAATGGTCTGCATAACCTCGTAATTCGTTAAATTATTTGACTTGTATCGTTAATAACTCTTTTTGCATAACATTTGCATTATTGACTTGTACAATTAACTTTGAAAAAAATAAAAAATCCTTTTTATGTTTGACAATAATGAATTCAGAAAATATGCCACAAAACATGTTGGCATTAACAGCTTAACTTACGACAGCTATACATCAAGAATATCTTCCTCGTTAACCCCGTATATCATTGAAGAACGTCAATTAAACGTTGCTCAAATGGACGTTTTCTCGCGTTTGATGATGGACCGCATCATCTTTTTGGGAACAGGCATTAACGATCAGGTAGCTAACATCGTTCAGGCACAGTTATTATTCCTGGAGTCGGTTGACGCAAAGAAAGATATCCAGATTTACATTAACTCTCCGGGTGGTTCCGTTTATGCAGGATTAGGTATTTACGACACCATGCAAATTGTTCGTCCGGATGTTGCTACTATTTGTACAGGTATGGCTGCCAGTATGGGTGCTGTATTGCAGTGCGCAGGTGCAAAAGGAAAACGTACCGCTTTAAAACATGCACGCATCATGATTCACCAGCCATTAGGTGGTGCCGAAGGTCAAGCATCTGACATCGAAATCACAGCTCGTGAAATTCAGAAATTAAAGAAAGAATTATACGAGATTATCGCTTCGCATAGCGGACAGACCTACGATAAAGTTTGGGCAGACAGTGACCGCGACTACTGGATGATTGCAGAAGAAGCAAAAGCATACGGTATGATTGACGAAGTTTTGGTTAAGAAATAATTTAACCTAACTCATTACCCCCTATCCTACTAAGAAATGGGAATAAAAACCCCGACTGAAAAGTTGGGGTTTTATTTTTTCACGCAGTTTGAGGGATAAAAATTCGCGGTTCAATTGTTACATTTATTTCAAATTAATTCTATGGACCGTCGTCGATTTATTAGAGCAAGCGGATTAGCTTCCACTTTTGCCATCGCTGCCACTTCATCATTTGCAGGCACTTTAACCAATAACAATGATAAAAAAGGACTCATTCCACTAGAAACAGTTAAAAAATTGCGCGAGCGCATTGTACCCATTTCAAAGGAAGAGCGAGCGCTTCGAATTGAAAAGGCTCAACAATTGATGAAAGAAAACAAAATCGATGTTGTTTTTATGGAAGGAGGCACCTCGCTCGATTATTTCACCGGAGTAAAATGGGGGCGTTCAGAACGAATATTCGGTATGTTATTACCAAAGAAAGGTGAACCTGTTTTTATTTCACCAAAGTTTGAAGAATCCAGAGCAAAAGAACAAATTGGTAATGCTAAATTATTTTGCTGGGAAGAAAATGAAAATCCAATTGAACTCATAGCTAAAACAATTAATCATTTATCTCCTTCGTATTTTACGATAGCAATGGAAGAAACAACCCGTTTCTTTATCACACACGGTTTACAAAACACAGGAACTTCATTATACATCACAGATGCTACTGTTATTACAGCCGGCTGCCGTGGCGTAAAAACAGATCATGAAATTGAGTTAATGCAAATTGCTAATGATATGGCCATGGAAGTTTATAAAGTGGCAGTTACGCAATTGAAAGAAGGAATGACGGAAGGCGAATACGGTAAAATTATTTCTAATTTGTTTGCAGAGTTTGGAGTAAGTGGCGGTGCCTTGGTTTTATTTGGAGAAGCAAGTGCACATCCGCATGGACTGGTACAAGAAGTTAGGCTAAAACCAAATGATATTGTTTTAATGGATGGAGGTTGTTCAGTTGAAGGATACGAGTCAGATATCACGCGCACCACTGTATTTGGAAAACCTACAAAAGAAATGAACGATGTATTTAACATCGTATTAAAAGCGCAGCAGGAAGCGTTAAAACATTCCAAACCGGGTGTTAGTTTTGAGTCGATAGATGCGGTGGCAAGAAAAGTAATCAGTGATGCGGGGTATGGTCCGGGCTATAAATATTTCACACACCGTTTAGGCCATGGTATTGGAATGGATGGCCACGAATGGTATTATGTAGTTGGAGGAAACAAACGCCTGATGCACAAAGGAAACATGATGAGTAATGAGCCGGGCATTTATTTACTTGGTGAATTTGGGATACGCATAGAAGACGAAATGCTAATTACCGAAAATGGTGCTAAACTACTGCTACCAAAACAACAAAGCTTGGAAGTGATGTTTTAACTTGATTAATTCATACTCAGCAATTACCAACCTAAAGGATCCTATTCACATTATCTCTGCTCTACTTACTTTGAAATAGCAGGCATAAAAAATTAATAATTAATTACCTGCTCTTGAATATTTTCTGGAAGGGCACGTTCTTCGTATTGCTGATTTCTTAATTGCGGTTCAAAACCTGCTTCTCTTATCGAATCCTGTATGGTTTTATAAGTAAAACGATGCGGTGCACCGGCAGCGCTCACTACATTTTCTTCAATCATTATACTTCCAAAATCATTAGCACCGGCATGTAAACAAATTTGCGCAGTAGTCTTACCAACAGTTAACCACGATGCCTGTATATTTTCAATATTCGGTAACATAATACGGCTTAAAGCCAGCATACGAATGTATTCATCTGAACTAACATTGTTTTTAATGCCTTTTAAGCGTTTTAATAAGGTTCCATCATCCTGAAATGGCCACGGAATAAAAGCAATGAAACCCTTGGCATTAGCCGGTTTTTGTGCCTGTACTTCACGTAACCACACCAAATGTTCAAATCGCTCATAAATCGTTTCAACATGCCCGAACATCATGGTAGCGGAAGTGGTTAATCCCAGCTGATGAGCTGCCTTCATTACCTCAAGCCACTCTCTGCCGGTACATTTTCCTTTTGAAATTAATCGGCGAACACGATCATTCAAAATTTCTGCTCCTGCACCGGGTAAACTATCCAGTCCCGCCTCCATTAAAGCTTTCAACACTTCTGTATGCGTCGATTTCTCAAGCTTGGTAATGTGTGCTATTTCCGGAGGACCAAGCGCATGTAATTTTATGTGAGGAAACATTTTCTTTATTTCCCGAAACGTATTGACATAAAACTCTAAACCCAGATCTGGATGATGACCACCTTGTAACAATAATTGTTCACCGCCATACTTGATGGTTTCCTCTATTTTCACCTTATAGGTTGCCATGTCAGTCACATATGACTCGGCATGTCCCGGAATACGGTAAAAATTACAGAATTTACAATTAGCTATACAAACGTTAGTAGTATTTAGATTACGGTCGATAATCCAGGTAACTTTTTTCGAATTGTTCTTTTTAATGTTTCGTATCTCATTGGCTACAAACATTAACTCGGCAGTGGGTGCATTTTCAAACAAAAAAATCCCCTCCTCAATGCTTAAAAACTCAAGGTTAAGTGCCTTTTTTAAAATATCGCTGATATTCATCATAACAAAGTTACAACAAAGCCTTCAATATTATGATAATCTCTACAAATTTGTATATTCGTAGGCACCAATTTATTATGATAACAGTTAAAAAAATCAGCAATCCGGTAAAAGGTTCAAACCTTGCCATTATTTGCGAAAAATTCAAGAACAAACCAACCTATCATTTTGATAACGCGGTTAACGAATATATCACTAAACAATTATCAGACCCCGAAAAGAAATTTGTTTCTTTAAATCATTTGGGGCAATTAATATATGTTATCATTATTGATCCTAAAAAGGACATCAATAAATTACACGAAGGATTGCGTAAAAACGGAAGCGCAATTGCTGATGCAATAAATTCTATTAAAGGCAAACACTTAACTGTAATTAACGAGACTGCAAAAAGTTCTTATTCGTTAGCTATTGCCGAAGGTGCAGCTTTAGGTAATTATCAATTCATAAAGCATAAACCAACTGCTAAAAAAAGTGCTAATACTTTTGAATCGGTTTCTATTGCCGACAGCCGTTTAAAAGATGAACAAATCAACAAACTTCAAATTGTAGCTGATGCTACAATTAAAGCAAGAAACTTAGTAAACGAGCCGGTAAATGTTTTAAATGCCCAAGGTTTAGCTGATGCATTTAAAGATTTTGGTAAAGCTGCTGGCTTTAAAGTTGAAGTTTATAACAAAGCGAAAATTCAGCAATTAAAAATGGGTGGATTATTGGCCGTTAATGCAGGAAGCGTTGACGAACCAACCTTTACCATTATGGAATACAAACCAAAAAACGCAAAGAACAAGAAGCCTTATGTATTAGTTGGTAAAGGTGTTGTATATGACACAGGCGGATTGAGTTTAAAACCTACCCCGAACAGCATGGATTCCATGAAATGCGATATGGCAGGTGCCGCAGCTGTTGGTGCAACCATGTATGCTATTGCCAAAGCGAAATTAAATGTACATGTAATCGGATTAGTTCCTGCAACGGATAACCGTCCGGGTTTTAACGCATTTGCCCCTGGAGACATAATTACCATGATGGATGGCAGCACTGTTGAAATGTTAAACTCTGACGCAGAAGGCCGAATGATTTTAGCTGACGCGTTGCATTTTGCAAAGAAATACGAACCGGAATTGACCATTGATTTAGCAACTTTAACCGGTGCCGCCGCAGCTGCTATCGGACAATATGGAATTGTGTCGATGGGTACCGCAGCTGAGCGTCACACCAATCGTTTAAAAGACAGCGGATGGAGAGTTTATGAACGTTTAGCTGAATTTCCTTTCTGGGAAGAGTACGATGAATTAATGAAATCAGATATTGCAGATCAAAAGAATATTGGCGGACCTTACGGTGGTTCCATAACGGCAGGTAAATTTTTAGCTAAATTCACAAATTACCCTTATTACCATTTGGATATTGCTGGTCCGGCATTTATTACCGGAAAAGATGCTTATCGAACCAAAGGCGCAACAGGTGTAGGAGTACGTTTACTATTTGATTTCTTCTCGAACTTATACAAGTAATTTATGTTGTCGGCATATAGAAAATACATTGCTTTAACAATGCTGTTTACTATATCAGCCTGCTTTTTGTTTTCATTAAAGGCACAAGACAACTCTAAATACGCTTTAATTGTAATACATTACGATCCCGCCAGTAAAACTGAATTCAGACAACTCGTGTACGCTTACCATTTTGTTAACGGGCATTTTACCGGACGCGAAGAGTTGATGTCTTTTAAAGGCAGACAAAATAATGCCGATTATGTTAGAACGGATAAAGGAAATAATTTCATTTATGAAAACCGTTACATGATTACGGGCATGGGACACATTGTTGATTTGAAAGAAAAAAAAACACTTCACGATCAAAAAACCAATCTAGTAAGATGCAGTAATGACAGTGCGATTTACTATACAAATGACGCATTTAAAGGAAAGTTTTATTCGGTTTATAATTTCACAACGAAACAATATAGTGAAGTAAAGAAATTAACTTTTAAAGCCATCGCCGGACAGGATGTGGAGTTTGATAAAACCAATGCTCCGTACACCATTAATCTTTATCCTCCAAACAAACCGAAGATTGTTTTAACCTCCGATGCCGGATTCGGACAATTATTGAGCGACAACAAGAAACCTGATCCTTCTATAGTGTGGCTCGATAACAGTAATTTGGTATATGCTAAATTTAACAAAGAGAACACACAGGTAGAATTTGTAAAACTAAACACCGACAGTAAATCGTCAACCGTAATTGGGAAGGGCGTTATTAAACCGCAAAGCGAGTTAGCTACTTTAACCAAATTAAGCAAGGATCAATTACTCTATGTAATAGGTGAAAAACAATTTACAATTGACTTAACAAAAAACGTGGTGACGGAAATTTTATTTACGGTACCGGAAAATGGTTTTTCAGCCGAATGCATGAAAAAAGGATATGGCCGAATGATAAAATTAAACGATAAGGAAATCGGGAAACAGCATTTTCAATTGAAAAATTTTAAAACTGAAAGTAATATAGCGGCAATTGTAAAGGAATTAGTGATTGGAACCGATTCTTATCAGCAGGGTATGTCTGTTTGGAATAATAGTAAACCGGGTTGGGAAGCGGTAGATTGTGAAGATGTAGTAGCCTTAATTGGCTGGATTAAAGAATAAGTAAACGTTAAGTTTTAAAAACAGATAATATTTATACGCTTCGCAAATAACAAAAGAAAAAATTATGTCAGAAGAGAAAATTAAAATTGGAATATCACAAGGAGACGTTAACGGAATTGGTCTTGAAGTAATTTTAAAAACGTTGATGGAACCAGGCATAACAGAAATTTGCACTCCAGTGCTTTTCAGTTCTCAAAAAACAGTTGCTTATTACAGAAAAGCGTTAGGCCTTGAAGAGTTTAATTTTAATCCGATCAGAGATTTCAGTCAATTCAATCATAAAAAAACAAATGTGTTTATTTGTTATGAAGAAGAAGTAAATATTGAAATGGGTAAAGCTACTGAGGTAAGTGGCAAATACGCTTTAATTTCATTAGAAAAAGCCACACAGGCTTTGTTGAATAATCAGGTGGATGTTTTAGTTACGGGACCAATTCATAAGCACAATATCCAAAGTCCTGAATTTACATTTCCCGGTCATACCGAATATTTAGGTTCTAAATTAGGGGGCGATCCGCTCATGCTACTTTGTTCTGATGATTTAAAAGTTGCAGTAGTAACCGGTCATGTTCCTTTAAAGGAGGTGGCTCAAAAAATTTCGTCTGAAAAAGTTTACCAGAAAATAAATCAGCTTTACAAATCAATGAAAGAGGATTTTGGTGTTCGTAAACCAAAAATTGCGGTTTTGGGTTTAAACCCTCACGCAGGCGATAACGGCGTTATTGGTACTGAAGACAAAGATTTGATTTTACCTGCTATTCAAAAAGCTGCTTCTGAAAACAAAATGGTGTACGGCCCCTATTCTGCCGATGGCTTTTTTGGAAATGGTACTTATAAGCAATTTGATGCGATATTAGCCATGTACCATGATCAAGGTTTAATTCCTTTTAAAACATTAGCTTTTAACAATGGTGTAAACTATACTGCCGGATTAAACTACGTTAGAACAAGTCCTGATCACGGTACGGGTTACGATATTGCAGGTAAAAATATTGCCAATGAAGATTCATTTAAAAAGGCAATTTATACAGCAATTGATGTGTTTAAGAACAGAAAATTATACGCTTCAATTAACGAAAATCCGCTTCCTTTTTCACAAATTAAGAAAGAAAGATAAGTCTCTTAACGCATTTAATTGCCTATTTTTCAACGAGGTATCAAAAAATATTTGGAGCTAACAGAAATATTGATTTATATTTGCACCGAATTAATTACCCACCTAGTGCGTAGTTAGTTTATAAAGAAGTGGCGAGAGAATAGGCTCACTGACCCACTGGCAACCAACTAGAAGTCGCGACGAGCGATTGGAAAACCGGTGCCAATTCCTACCCTGATGAAAGAGCAGGGAAAAATAAATTAAATTACGAAACAATGAAAAAACAAATTCAAAACATCAAAAAAAACGGCCTAACCTGTGCACGTTCGGTAATTAAATGTCATTTCCATCATTGTATCATGTGTTGTATGTGCTGCTATTGCTGCATGTGCTAGTTACTTTTCTTTTTAAATTTTAAAAAGCAAGGTCGGGCACAAGCAGTCCGGCCTAAAAACTGTTTTATTTTTTAATCAACTAATTATTACAACCATGAAGTCAAAAAACACAAATACACTATCAACAGCCAATTTAATTGGACAAAATAATTTCAAACAATTCCTTGAAATACAAGCCGCGTACGGTTACGCGCAACGCGGTGGAAGTAAAATTCCAGCTTTTGAAAAAGCGCAATCCAAACGCTTAACAAGTAACGTTAATTTACTTGAAAGCGCTGAGTTAAAAAAAGTAGTGTTTAACGAAATTATCTATAGTAATTAATATGAGCACATCAGTATATAAATACAATAAAGTATTTCAATTAGAAGGAGGCGCTTCATTACCTTCCCTTGAAATTGCCTACAACACTTACGGCACATTAAACAAGGATAAAAACAATGTTATTTGGGTGAGCCACGCCTTAACTGCCAATAGCGACGTATTTGATTGGTGGAAGGGATTATTTGGCGAGCATGATTTCTTTAATCCAAACAACTACTTTATCGTTTGCGCCAATAATTTAGGATCTTGCTACGGGACAACCGGGCCATTAAGCATTAACCCAGATACCAAGCAACCATGGTATAGTTATTTCCCTCATATTACAACCCGCGATCAGGCACGCGTGTTAGATATCCTACGCGAGCATTTAGGTATAAATAAAATACACACCTTAATCGGTGGTTCTCAAGGCGCACAAATTGCTCAGGAGTTGACGCTACTAAAACCCGAATTGGTAGGGAACCTAATTATTATTGCTACCAATGCTAAACATTCACCATGGGGAGTTGCCTTTAATGAATCTCAACGATTAGCAGTAAAGGCAGATCGCACGTATTATTCGAACACAGCAGATGGAGGACAAAAAGGTTTAGCTGCAGCAAGAAGTATTGCTTTATTAAGCTACAGAAACTATCATACCTATACGAACACGCAACAGGAGCAAAATCAAAACAAGATTAATGATTTTGCTTCTTCTTCCTACCAGCGTTATCAGGGTGAAAAATTAGTAAAGCGATTTAACGCGTATTCATACGTACGCTTATCTGAAGCCATGGATGCACATAATGTTGCGCGAAACAGAACAGAAAGTCCTGAACACGCTTTAAGCACCATCAAAGCAAAAACTCTGGTAGTAGCTATTAGCTCTGATTTATTATTTCCGCCAAGTGAACAGGAATTTTTAGCAAGACACATTCCAAACGCTCAATACAAAGTAATAGATTCGTTTTACGGACACGATGGCTTTTTATTAGAAACAAAACAATTAACCGACCTAATAAAAGAGTTCTATTCAACACCCAATAAAAAAAACACAAAACAATTATTAACACTTATCTAAAGAAAATATAATATGGCAAAGAATTTAAAAATAGGATTATTCGGATTTGGCTGCGTTGGCCAGGGATTATACCATGTATTAAACAATAGTAAAGGATTTAAAGCTGACATCGTAAAAATTGCAGTAAAAAACAAATCGAAAGACCGACCATTGGACAAAGGCGTGTTTACATTTGATAAGTTTGAAATTTTAGACAATCCGGAAATAGATGTGATTGTTGAATTAATCGACGACGCAGATGAAGCATATAATATTGTGAAGTATGCCTTAAGTAAAGGCAAGCACGTTGTTACTGCCAATAAAAAAATGGTAGCTCAGCATTTACAGGAATTATACGACTTACAACACGAAAAAAACGTATCATTCCTTTACGAGGCTTCAAGTTGCGGAAGTATTCCAATTATCAGAACACTGGAAGAATATTTTGATAATGAGCAAATTCAAAAAGTGAGCGGCATTTTTAACGGCACCACCAATTACATCTTAACCAAAACCATAGCCGAAAAACTTTCGTATGAAGCTGCTTTAAAGCAAGCTCAGGAAAAAGGATTTGCCGAAAGTGATCCTACCAATGATGTGGAAGGTTTCGACGCTAAATTTAAAGCCATCATTATAGCTTTACATGCCTTTGGTGTTTTTGCTAAACCAGAAGAGGTACTGAACATCGGCATCACCACTTTAAGTCCGTATGACATTAATTATGCCAGCGAAAAGAGTTATAAAATAAAGTTGGTTCCTACCGTAACGCGTGTTGCCGAAGATAAAGTAAGTGTATTTGTTCTCCCAAAATATGTAAATAGCAATAACCACTTATTTAGTGTTGACAATGAATTTAACGGTGTAATTGTAGACGGAGAATTTTCGGGTGAACAATTCTTGAAAGGTCGTGGCGCAGGCGGACATCCAACCGGTGCTGCGGTGTTATCAGATATTTCAGCTTTATCGTATGGATATAAATACGAATACAAAAAACAAAAGCAAAACCCTAAGATTAAGTTTACAAATGATGTTTCCTTAAAAGTGTACTTAAGATACAATCAGGAGGATGACCTTAAAAAATTCAAATTTGAAAGTATTAACGAACAATACACCGGTGGTGAATACCATTATGTTATTGGAATTATAAAACTCCAGAATATTATAGATAACAAGCAATATATTACCAAAAACAAGCTCTTTGTTGCGTCTATTGGTGATGAAATAAAACTAAATACGGCTTTAAAAGACAAAAACACTGCCGTATTAGCTGAAAATTTGGAGATTTAATATAAATCCATTTATTTTGTACCACAAATGAAAAAAATCAACCACATACATCATCACGCTTCCCTTACTACGGTAGGCCATGATGGTATTTATGTAAACTAAGATAAAACTAACAACAACCATAATAGAAGGCTTACCATACACGGTAAGCCTTTTTTATTTAACTTAATACCAATAAATATGAAACTAAAAATTGCAATTCAGAAATCCGGCCGCCTAAGTGAAGACTCATTACGTCTTTTAAAAGAATGTGGCATCGACATTAATAACGGTTTAAATAAACTTAAAACGGAAGCCTATAACTTTCCATTAGAAATTTATTTTTTGCGTGACGATGATATTCCGCAGTACATTGAGGATGGTGTTGCTGATATAGGTATCGTAGGCGAAAACGTTTTGCTGGAAAAAAACAAACAGGTTAAAACAGTTGATAAACTAGGATTCGGTAAATGCCGTTTATCCTTAGCTATACCTAAAGATAAAAATTATAAGTCTGTAAAAGATTTAAATGGTTTACGAATCGCCACTTCATACGCCAATATCCTTTCAAAGTTTCTTAAACAAAATAAAGTGAAAGCCGAAATTCACGAAATCAGTGGAAGCGTAGAAATTGCACCAAGCATTGGATTAGCAGATGCCATTTGTGACTTAGTAAGTTCAGGTAGTACTTTATTGAGTAACGGTCTGAAAGAAGTAGAAGTTATATTAAAATCAGAATCGGTATTAATTGCCAATAAAAAATTAAACAAAGAAAAAACAGAATTACTGAATAAATTATTATTCAGAATAAAAGCACTAAGATCAGCTAAAAGCAACAAATACATTTTATTAAATGCCCCAAACAATAAGCTGGATGCCATCTGTAAAATTTTGCCGGGAATGAAAAGCCCGACCATTTTACCTTTGGCTGATAAAGGTTGGAGTTCGGTTCACTCTGTAGTAGAGGAAAATCAGTTTTGGGACATTATTGAAAAGCTTAAAGCGAATGGCGCACAGGGAATTTTAGTTGTACCAATTGAAAAAATGATTTTATAATGATTACAATAAATTATCCGGATAAATCCACCTGGAAAGAACTACTAAAGCGCCCGGCACTTGATTCTGCTTCACTTGAAGAGGCTGTAAAATCCATTTTAGCGGACATTAAAACCAATGGGGATAGCGCGGTGAAGAAATATGCTTTACAGTTTGATAAAGCCAAATTAAATTCATTTGAAGTTAATCAGGAGGAAATTAATTCTGCTGAAACAAAACTAAGTGTGGAGTTGAAAAATGCAATTAAGGAGGCTAAAACCAACATTGAAACATTTCACTCGGTTCAAAAAGAACAAACACAGTCAATAGAAACAACTACCGGTGTGGTTTGCTGGAGAAAATCTGTAGGTATTGAAAAAGTTGGTTTATATATTCCCGGTGGTTCTGCTCCACTCTTCTCAACAGTATTAATGTTAGGTGTTCCTGCTAAACTGGCAGGTTGTAAGGAAATCATTTTATGTACACCATCTGATTCAAATGGAAATATTAATCCGGCTATTTTATTTGCAGCACAATTGGTAGGCGTTACAAAAATATTTAAGGTTGGCGGTGTGCAAGCCATTGCCGCCATGGCATACGGCACCGAAAGTATTCCTCAAGTATATAAAATTTTCGGTCCCGGTAATCAATATGTGACTTGTGCCAAACAATTAATCAATAAAGAAGGTGTAGCCATTGACATGCCGGCCGGACCTTCGGAAGTTGCAGTAATAGCTGATAAAAGTTGCGTGCCCGCATTTGTTGCCGCCGATTTATTATCACAGGCAGAACACGGACCAGATAGCCAGGTAATTCTTGTCAGTAATATTGAAAACGTAATTAATGACGTGAATAAGGAATTAGAGCTGCAATTAAAAGCGCTAAGCAGAAATAGCATTGCAGAAAAAGCACTCCAAAACAGCAAGGCAATTCTTGTTAATACCCTTGAAGAAGGCATGGAATTATTAAACGAATATGCTTCCGAGCACTTAATCATTGCCTGTCAAAATGCCGATGAATTAGCAGGAAAAGTTGTGAATGCCGGCTCTGTTTTTATTGGCAATTACTCGTGCGAAAGCGCAGGTGATTATGCTTCAGGAACAAATCACACTTTACCTACTAATGGATATGCTAAGGCTTATAGTGGTGTTTCACTTGATAGTTTCGTAAAGAAAATAACTTTCCAGAAACTTAGCAAAGAAGGGATCAACACCATTGGCAAAACGATTGAGTTGATGGCGGAAGCTGAAGGACTAGACGCGCACAAGAATGCAGTTTCAATAAGATTAAAGTATTAAGATTAAAGATAAGTGATATGGAATTTAATTTAGACAGAATTACAAGAACAAATATTAAGAACCTTAAACCTTACTCCTCAGCCAGAAGTGAGTTTAAAGGTAAGGAAGGAATTTTTTTAGATGCGAATGAGAATTCGTTTGGTTCTCCATTGGATGCCAACTACAATCGTTATCCCGATCCATTGCAATTAGAGGTTAAAGAAAAACTAGGTAAAATAAAAGGCTTACCCATTCAAAATATTTTTCTTGGCAACGGTAGCGATGAAGCGATTGATATTTTATTCAGAGCATTTTGTAATCCCGGAGTTGATAACATTATTATTTGTCCACCTACATACGGAATGTACGAAGTATCCGCAAACATCAACGACGTAAAAATTAAAAGAGTGCCGTTAACAGCGGAAGAATTTCAACTGGACACCGAGAATATTTTAAAAGCCATTAACAACAACACTAAATTAATCTTCATCTGTTGTCCGAATAACCCAACAGGGAATGGCGTAAAATGGGAAGCTATTAAAAAAATATTAGAGAACTTTTCAGGATTGGTTATAATTGATGAAGCGTATATCAATTTCGCAAGATACAGAAGCCTTATTCCTGAACTTTTAAATTACCCTAACCTGGTAATATTGCAAACTTTATCGAAAGCATGGGGTTTAGCAGGCTTAAGGGTAGGTATGGCATTTGCCTCTGAAACTATCATCGATATTTTTAATAGAATTAAACCTCCTTATAACATCAATATTGCTTCACAAAAATTAGTATTAGATGCTTTAAATAATACTGACAAAATAAATGCATGGATAAAAGAAACCGTAGAGGAAAGAGATAAATTGAGTGCAGAATTAGCATTGCTTCCTTTTATCATTAAAGTCTATCCGAGTGATGCCAATTTTATATTAGTAAAAACGAACGATCCGCTTACAATTTACAACTACCTTGTTACTAAAAAAATAATTATACGCGACAGAAGCAAAGTAGAATTGTGTGAAGGATGTCTTAGAATAACTGTCGGAACTAAGAATGAAAATGAAAAATTGATTACCATTTTAAAAGAATACAAATAATGAAAAAGGTTTTATTTATTGATCGTGACGGAACATTAATCTGGGAACCACCTGATACTTTTCAAATCGACAGTTTTGATAAATTAAAATTCCTTCCGGGAGTTTTTACCTGGCTAGGTAAAATAGCTAGGGAACTGGATTACGAACTGGTAATGGTCACCAATCAGGATGGATTAGGAACAGATTCATTTCCCGAAAACACATTCTGGCCTGTTCAGAATTTCATTATCGAGGCATTAGAAAATGAAGGGATAAAATTCAGCGAAATATGCATCGACCGTTCGTTTGATTTTGAAAATAAACCTACTCGTAAACCTAACACCGGAATGCTTACAAAATATTTGGAAGGCGGTTATGATTTACAAAATTCATATGTGATTGGCGACCGCTTAACGGATGTTAAATTAGCAGCCAATCTAAATAGCAAAGCCATTTTTTATAAGAATAACGATGTGCCGGTTGGAACCGAAAACATTGAAGCAATAGTTGAGAATTGGGAAGAGATTTATAATTTGTTAAAACTGCCGCCAAGAATTACGGAAAATTCTCGTAAAACAAATGAAACAGACATAACAATAAAATTAAATCTTGACGGAACAGGAAAGGCGAATATTGACACTGGACTTCATTTCTTTAATCACATGTTAGATCAGATTGCACGTCATGGCTCTATTGACTTAACCATAAATGCGAAGGGCGATTTGCATATTGACGAACATCATACGATAGAAGACGTAGGTATTGCTTTAGGCGAAGCATTTACAAAAGCAATTGGTAATAAAAAAGGTATTGAACGCTACGGTTTTTGCTTACCTATGGATGATTGTTTAGCGCAAGTGGCCATTGATTTTGGCGGGAGAAACTGGATTGAATGGGAAGCTGAATTTAAGAGAGAAAAAGTTGGAGATATGCCAACTGAAATGTTCTTTCATTTTTTCAAATCATTTAGTGACGCATCAAAATGTAATTTAAATATTAAAGCCGAAGGCGATAACGAACATCATAAGATAGAAGCAATATTCAAGTCGTTTGCAAAGGCAATTAAGTTTGCTTTAAAGCGCGACATCAACAATAATGAATTGCCTAGCACTAAGGGACTTTTATAATGAAAGTAGTTGTAATAAAATATAATGCCGGTAACATACAATCTGTAAGATTTGCACTTAACAGACTGGGAATTGAACCCATTGTTTCCGATAATATCATTGAAATTAATTCAGCCGATAAAATAATATTTCCGGGTGTGGGAGAAGCTTCAAGTGCTATGAATTATTTAAAAGATAAAAAGTTGGATATAACCATTCAACATTTAAAACAACCCGTACTTGGAATATGTCTTGGAATGCAGTTGTTGTGCAAACATTCGGAAGAAGGAAATACAGATTGCATTGGGATTTTTGACGCTAGTATTAAGAAATTCCAATTTGAAAATAATAGTGAATTAAAAGTGCCTCAAATAGGTTGGAATAAAATATTCAATCTTAAATCAGAATTATTTAACGGTATAAAAGAAAAAGATTACATGTATTTTGTTCATGGATATTATGCCAATTTATGTAGCGACACCATTGCAGTAACAGACTACGGGATTAATTACTCGAGTGCTTTAAACAAGAATAATTTCTATGGCGCTCAATTCCACCCCGAAAAATCGGCAGATGACGGACAAAAATTACTGGAGAACTTTATAAAATTATAAGATGGATATTATACCGGCAATAGATTTAATCGATGGAAAATGCGTACGCCTTACACAAGGTGATTACGACATGAAAACGATTTACAATGAAAACCCTTTGGAAGTTGCCAAACAATTTGAAGACATAGGAATCAAAAGACTGCATCTGGTTGATTTGGATGGCGCAAAAAAAGGCGAAATAGTTAATATCAAAGTATTGGAAACAATCGCCTCCAATACCGGACTCAATATCGATTTTGGCGGAGGAATTAAATCAGAACAATCTTTAGAAGCAGTTTTTAACGCAGGCGCCAATCTAGCGACAATTGGAAGTTTGGCTGTAAAAGAACCGGAAGTGTTTTTTAGTTGGATTGAAAAATATGGTGCCGGTAAAATCATGCTCGGAGCGGATGTGAGTCAAAATAAAATTGCAATCGGAGGCTGGCTTAAGACAACGGATATCGATGTTATTGATTTTATAAAAATAAATTTTTACAAAGGAATTAAGAATGTGTTTTGTACTGATATTTCTAAAGACGGCATGTTGCAAGGACCTTCATTAGATCTCTACATGAAAATAATGAAAGAGATTCCGGAATTAAAAATCATAGCTTCCGGTGGCGTTTCCAACATGAAAGATATAGTTGCGTTGGAAAAAATTGGTTGCGGCGGCGCCATAGTTGGAAAGGCTATTTATGAAGGACGAATTACTTTAGATGAAATAAATGAATTTAATCTGCGATCATCCGCAAAATCTTCTGGGAATTAATATGCTCACGAAAAGAATCATACCATGCCTTGATATTAAAGACGGCCGTACCGTTAAAGGAATCAATTTCGAAAATATTCGTGATGCAGGGGATCCTGTTGAATTAGCTATTCGCTATTGTAAAGAAGGTGCAGACGAATTGGTATTTCTGGATATTACCGCTACTAACGAAAAAAGAAAAACATTATCAGAATTAGTTACACGTATCGCTCAAAACATTAATATTCCATTTACGGTAGGAGGAGGAATAAGTAGTGTTGAAGATGTTTCTGTGTTACTGAAGGCAGGTGCTGATAAAATATCTGTCAATACAAGTGCTTTCAAAAATCCACAACTAATTGCCGACATGGCCGCTCAATTCGGAAGCCAGTGTGTTGTGCTAGCCATTGATACAAAATTTGAGAATGGAGATTGGTATGTATACCTAAATGGTGGAAAAGTAAAAACTGAAAAAAAAGCGCTGGATTGGGCTTTAGAAGGTGCTGCATTAGGTGCCGGCGAAATATTGCTGACTTCGATGAATAATGACGGTACTAAAGCCGGATTTGCCAATAATATTACAAAATTAATATCCACACATGTTAATGTTCCTGTTATTGCAAGTGGCGGAGCCGGTACTATTAAACATTTTTCCGACGCCTTTCTATTAGGAAAAGCGGATGCGGCATTAGCGGCCAGCGTATTTCATTTCGGAGAGATAAATATTAAAAACTTAAAATTAGAATTACAAAACGATAATATTGAAGTTAGACTATGAAAATTGATTATTCAAAATATAAAGACGGACTTGTTCCTGCAATTATACAAGATGCTGTAACTAAAAATGTATTGATGCTTGGCTTTATGAATGAAGAAGCTTTGAACAAAACCAACGAGCTTAAAAAAGTTACGTTTTTCAGCAGAACAAAAAACAGATTATGGACTAAGGGCGAAGAAAGCGGAAATTTTTTAATTGTAAATTCGATTGAGACAGATTGTGACAATGATACGCTATTAATAAAAGTAAAACCAGTTGGTCCGGTATGCCACAAAGGAAGCGACACATGCTTTAATGAAGAAAACATAGACGTAAATTTTCTTTATAAGTTGGAATCCATTATTTCAGATCGTAAAAACAATCCATCCGATGCATCCTATACCTCTTCGCTATTTGAAAAAGGAATCAATAAAATAGCTCAGAAGGTAGGCGAAGAAGCAGTTGAAATTGTAATCGAAGCCAAAGACAATAATGATGAATTGTTTTTGGGAGAGGCCGCTGATTTATTATTTCACTATTTAATATTGCTGCAAGCAAAAAACAAGAAGCTAAAAGATGTTATTTCAGTATTAGAAAAAAGACACAAATAACACTTTACAAAGACCAATTCGATATTTTAACCGACAAACAGGTCAGAGATGATTATGAATTGAGTTTTATTCACAAAACAAAAAAACCATTAAATATTTTCCATTTAAGCGAACCTAAATCGATTTTTATCCGTATAATTGACATAATTCAATTATATGCACGGTGTAGTAAATAAAGCCATTAATCGTTTAATAACTGAAAATTACGGTGAAGAAGACTGGAATGAGATTAAGAAGGATAGCGGAGCAGATATTGACTATTTTTTAAGTAACGAATCTTACGACGATTCCATTACATTTAAATTAGCAGGCTCTGCTTCAAAAGTGTTAAATTTCTCTCTTAAACAGGTATTAACAGCATTTGGAGAATACTGGAATTTAAATACCGGACAGAAACAATACGGGTCTTTAATGCAAGCAGGTTGCAATTCGGCAAGAGAATTTATTATTAATCTACCGCATTTTCATTCGCGAGTTACATTAATCCATCCTAAACTGACCCCTCCGGAATTTAAAATTCATGAAATAAATGACAAGGTTCTGGCAATGTACTACTTTAGAATCTGCAACGGGTTAACCTATTTAACTGATGGACTAATTCAGGGCATAGGTAAAATGTTTAATGAAAACTTTGAAATAAAAATCACCCAAAGAAAATATCATGGTAGTGACCGTGATCTTTTTGAATTAACCTGGCAAAATGGATAAAGCACTTAACATTAACGAAAATAAACTTAATGTATTATTCCCTTTTCATTTCTTTATCGATAAGGACTTAAGGGTTATTAGTACTGGTAAAAGTTTAGATAAAATTATGCCGGGCTGTATAAATTGTTCGTTTAATGAATTATTTAATATAAAACGCCCAAAAACAGACATCGTCTCTTTTAATTCGTTAAACAATTTATCAAATAGCGTTGTAATATTAAGATCCAAAACAAAAAGTAATTTAATTTTTAGAGGGCAATTCTTGTTGTTTGAAGAGAGTGAAACCCTCCTTTTTGCCGGTTCACCATGGGTAACAAGCTCAGAAGAATTAACGCATCACAATCTTGTACTTTCCGATTTTGCCATTCATAATTCCATATCAGACTTAATTCAAATCATGAAATCCAATGAAATGGTAATGAATGACATTAAGCATTTGGTAAATTCATTGGAAAAACAAAAACAGGAAATTAACTCTACCTCTACTCGACTAAGTGCGTTAATACAAAACATGCATTCCGGCATTTTATTAGAGGATGAGAATAGAAAAATAGTCCTGATTAACCAAACATTTTGCGACATCTTTAAAATACCGTTATCGCCTGAGCCACTTAAGGGAGCCGATTACACAAATTCAGTTGAACAATCAAAACATTTGTTTACAGACCCCGAAAACTATGTTGAAAGAATTGAAAACATATTAGAAGCAAAAAAACCGGTCAAAAACGAACTTTTATACTTAACTGATGGTAAAATACTAGAACGCGATTTTATTCCTGTTTTTGCGGATGATAAATACCAGGGCCATCTTTGGCAATACCGCGATGTAACTGAGGAAAAAAACGCGCAGGAAAAAATTAAAGCTAGTGAAGAAAAATACAAAGGAATTCTTGAAAATTTCGATTTAGGATTAATTGAAGTGGACGTCAACGAACTTATAACAAAATCTTATCCTCGCTTTAGTACTTTAACTGGTTACTCTGAAGAAGAGTTATTAAATTTAAAAGCCACTGAACTATTATTCGAGCAGGAAGACAAATTAGTACTTGAAAAACAGAATGAACTTCGCAAAAAAGGATTACCCAGTGTATATGAAGTAAGAATTAAAACAAAATCAGGTGAACCCAAATGGGTTATGATAAGCGGGGCACCTATATTTGATTTAAAGAAAAATATAGTTGGCTCTATTGGTATTCATTGGGATATTACACTTCTAAAAGAAAAAGAACAAGAGCTTAAATCTGCTAAAGATACTGCTGAAAAATCTGCACTTATAAAACAACAGTTTCTTGCTAACATGAGTCATGAAATCAGAACGCCTATTAATGTAATCCTAGGCTTAAGTGATTTACTTGGCGAGTCCAAACTTCAGGAACAACAATTACAAGATATTGAAACAATAAAAAGTTCAGCAAATCATTTGCTTTTCATTATTAATGATATTTTAGACATTTCTAAAATTGAATCAGGAAAAGTAGAATTGAGAAAAGATTCGATTGACTTAAACATTCTTATAGAAAACCTTAACAAGCAATTCAGGCCATTAGCCGACAGAAAAAATATTCAATTTAATCTGGAAATAAGTTCACTTGTTCCGAAATTTATTATTGGCGACGAATACAGATTACAACAAATCCTAAATAATTTAATTAGCAATGCCATTAAGTTCACAAACAAAGGAAGTGTGAATATTAGTATAAGACCAATACGGCAGCAAACTAAAAAATGCACTTTACAATTTAATATAGTTGATACCGGTATTGGAATTGACAAAAAAGACCACGCAAAAATATTTGAAAATTTCATTCAAGCTTCAAATAACAATAGCCGTGAATACGGTGGAACGGGCTTAGGTTTATCAATCGTTAAAGAACTTGTACGATTATACAAGGGAAATATTTCATTTACAAGCGAAATTAACGAAGGAACTTCTTTCATAGTTGAAATACCTTTTGATATTTCCGAAATCAACAACACAACAAACAACATAAACGAAAATAACAATGAAGAATCGGTAATAAAAAACAAAAATATATTATTAGTTGAAGATAATGAATTGAACAGAGTAGTCGCTACAAGATATTTAGAAAAGTGGGCAGTTGTTTACGATATAGCAGAAAATGGAATTTTTGCTGTGGAGCAGGCATGCAGCAAAAATTACGATGTTATTTTAATGGACATTCAAATGCCACAGATGGATGGTTATCATGCAACCAAACTTATCAGAACTCTAGATAACTCCAATAACAAGCTAACGCCAATTATTGCACTTACAGCACATGCTGTCACCGGAGAAAAAGAGAAATGTATAAATGCCGGAATGAACGATTATCTGGCTAAACCATTTAAGCCAAATGATCTGCTCTGGAAAATAACATCGGCTATTAAAGAAAATTTAAAAACGAAAAATTCAAACTACAATCTTAATTATTTAAATGAAATTGCCGCAGGAAATCCCGACTTTTTAAAGCAAAGTCTTTATGTTTTTTTAAATGAAACACCTAAAATGTTTAACGATCTTAAACAGGCACTTCTAAATAAAAATATAACAGATTATAAATTTATAGCCCATAAAATAAAAACAAATTTTCACATTTTAGGCGCGCATGAAACCTTTAATAAAATAGAATCTATTGGAAAAAAACTTCCTGAAAGTTCAATAAAAGAATTCGAAGAAGTTGAAAATATTGTGAGCTTGATTTGCGATGATTTAAAAACCGAATTAAACAGATTATAATGATAAAATGTGTAATAGTAGACGATGATGCCATGTCGCGAATGATTCTTAAGGAATTTATCGCAAAAGACAATGAGCTGGAGCTGATTCAGGAGTTTGACAATCCTGTTAAAGCACTTAATTTTATAAAAAATAATTCCTTCGATTTATTATTCCTCGATATTGAAATGCCTGAGATGACAGGAATTGAATTAATTGAAACCCTTAATAAAAGAATACCACAAACTATTTTCACAACTAGTTATAGCGATTTTGCTATTAATGCGTTTGAATACAATGTTTCGGGGTATTTAGTAAAACCGTTTCAATTTACTTCATTCTGCAAAGCCGTTTTAAAAGTAAAAGAAGCCATTCAAAAAGCGCCGGTTGACAATCAATCCATTCTTTTTATCAAAAACGGCTCAGCTATTATGAAAATTAATGTTGGAGAACTTCATTTAATTGAATGTATTGGCGATTACGTCAATTTATATACCGAAAAAAACAAGTACACGATTCATTCTACTATGAAAGCAATGGAAAATAAATTTTCCAAGAATGACTTTATACGTGTTCACAGGTCATACATCATACGTATCGATAAGATAGAAGAAATTGAGGATGACTGCATCACGTTTGGAAAAAAACAAATTCCTATCGGAAAAACCTATAAGCACGACGTTTATTCCCGACTCAAAATCCTTTAAAATCAGTCAATATTCGAAACCCGCAAAAAAGCGGGTTTTTTTATTATTAAATGATTCCTTTGGTTTTACTTTCTCCTAAAAATTAACGCCGTTCTCCGAACTTTTACCCACTTACTTCGAATAATCTGAGATACCCCAAATTTCAAGATTATCATTGTTACCAGTTAACCCTAAAAAAAGACTTATAATTTATTTGTTTCCGCTAAATAAAATATAAATCCTTTTAAGGAAAGTTTAATAATTAAAACACAAACCATGGAAAAGAAAACAAACACTAACCAATCAAGGCACTTAAAACTGGCAACATTGCTGTTTTTTGTGCTCGGCGCTTTTTTTATGAAAGCCCAGAGTTCAAGAACTAATTTACAATCAATCAGCTCCGATCAGCTAACAAACCAAGAGCAAAAAGACAAGCTTAAAGCTCAGTGGATCGAAAACAACAAAAGTGAGTACATTAAAATGGGTGGAAAGTTAGAAAATTCCACTTCAAATTCTTCAAGCAGAGCAGCTGAATTTAACACACAGGCAGAAAAAGACGTATGGGTAAAATCACAGATTCCTTTAAAGGAAACGGTAATTATACCTGAAATTGCTTCTTTTCCTAAGTATTTAAATACCGGAAATCCTTTGGTTGATAACGAAAACTATCGAGTTAAAAAAGATGCCTGGATCAATAGTCATCAATCAGAATACAATCGTTTGAATCAATTGAATAACGAAGAAGGTAAAAAAAGAGTTAAACCTGTTATTAACCAATAAAATTTAAACTCATGAAAACGAAATTAACTTTTAAAAGACTCTTCAAGAGTTTAAGCAGTTTAATAACTGTAACGGCATGCACTGCTGCATTCTTCAACAGCACCAATATCAATGCACAATGTCCAAATAATAATGTTTTATGGCAAAATGTTACTACACTAAATCCTGGTCAAACTATTTCCGTTACCGGAACATGGGGTGGTGAATACATTACTATTCCTGTAGTTTCAGGATCTACATACACTATTGAAACCTGTAATGGAGGAACCTGGGACAGTCAATTAACCTTATATAATAACACCGGAGGCTCCGCACTTGGGTATAGTGATGACGCTTGCGGTGTACAATCAAGGATAGTTTATACTGCTGGATTTACAGGAACCTTAAGAGTTTTGTTAGATCAATATAGTTGTCAATCCAACTCTTCATCGATGACGATTTTTGTTACCAGATCCGGCGCTGCTGGTGGATATAACCCATGTACAAGCATTACGAATATTTCTTGCGGCACTATTTCGTCTGCAAATATCACTTCAGGAAATGGCGCTTGGACAAGTTACGGTAGTCCTTATTCTACCCCAGGTCGTGAGCGAATTTTTCAATTCACACCAACAATTACCGGCTCATACCCAATTACTGTAACCAACAGTAGTACAGGTTGGATAGATTTGTTTTGGAAAGCAGCATCAAGTGGTTGCAGCAATTTAGGTTGGACATATGTTAACGATATTTCCGGTACAGAAACATGGAATGTTACTTTAACTGCTGGTGTAACTTATTACATCATGCTTGATGACGAAGATATCAACGGAAGCACCGCCTCAATTACCGTGGGCTGTGTAACTGCATTTAATCCGTGTACAAACATCACCAACATTACTTGCGGAACAACAAACGCGGTAAACATTACAGCAGGAAATGGTGCTTGGACAGGATATGGAAGTCCCTACTCTACTCCTGGTCGTGAGCAACTTTATTCATTCACTCCATCTGTTACCGCTTCTTATCCTATCACTGTAACCAACAATGGCAGCGGTTGGATTGATTTATTCTGGAAAGCAGCATCAAGTGGTTGTAACACCTCAGGTTGGACATATGTAGACGATATTAGCGGAACAGCAACCAACAGCATTACTTTAACTGGTGGTGTAACTTATTACATCATGCTTGATGATGAAGACGCTAATGGTAGTACCGGTTCAATTAACATTGGTTGCCCTCCTCCTCCTTGCGTTGGCCCTGTTGGTGGTATTGATTTCTCGTTTACTGCTCCATTCAGCCATAGCGGAACAACATCAGGTAAGTGCGACAACTGTTCATTAAGATCAGGTGAAGAAGTGACTTATAAAGTAACTGTACCTTGCGATGGTAACTATACTTTCTCATTATGTGGTAGCTCATTTGATACTTATATGTATTTAACTACCGCTCCTTGTGGTGGATCAACCCTTGCATTTAATGACGATTTCTGCGGATTACAATCTCAAATTAGTTCATTCTTAAATGCAGGAACTTATTATATCACAATTGAAGGATACTCTTCAACCAGTGTTGGAGCATATGTATTAAATGTTACTCGTGAAAACATTACCGGCACTCCGGTAATTTCAGGTGCCACCAATCTATGTGGTGGTTCATCATCCGCTTATAGTGTAAATGGGGTTACCGGTGCCACTGGATACAACTGGTCTGTATCAGGTGGTACCGTTATAAGCGGGCAAGGAACTTCTAACATAAATGTTCAATGGTCTAACTCAAATGGAAACATTACAGTTACACCGTTCAACGCATGTCAAAACGGCTCAAACGGAAATTTATCAGTTAACATTACTCCGGCTCCAGTTATTAACGTTACATCAAGTAATGTAACATGTAACGGTGCAAATAACGGACAAATTGTTATTAATCCGTCTAACGCTAATTACGCTTACTCAATCGATGCTGTAAATTTTGTATCTTCAAATACTTTCAGCAATTTATCTCCTGGAACTTATAGCGGAGTAATGGTTAACATTCCTTCAGTTCCAAATTGTAAAAGTGCTACTCAAACGGTTGTTATTACAGAGCCTACAGCTTTAGTTGCCTCAACCAGCACTTCTAACTATAACGGATACGGTGTAAGCTGTAATGGCGGTAACAACGGTTCTGCTAACGTAAGTGTAAGCGGTGGTACTTCTCCATACTCTTACAGCTGGTCAAATAACACTACTTCTTCTAACAACACAGGTTTAGTTGCAGGTAACTACAACGTTACTATTACTGATGCTAACGGTTGTACTGCAAACGCAAGCGCTTCAATTACTGAGCCTGCTGCTTTAGTTGCTTCAACCAGCACTTCTAACTACAACGGTTACGGTGTAAGCTGTAATGGTGGTAACAACGGTTCTGCTAACGTTTCTGTTAGTGGTGGTGTTACTGCTTATAGCTACAACTGGTCTAACGGCGCTACTACTGCTAATAACACAGGTTTAACTGCAGGTAACTACAACGTTACTATTACTGATGCTAACGGTTGTACTGCAAACGCA
>JBBAKL010000002.1:0-921 GCA_040403535.1 Bacteroidia bacterium | reverse complement strand
AGCGCTACCATTACACAACCTGCTGCACTTGCTTTAACTATGCCGGCTAATCAGGTAGTATATTACGGATATACACCAGCTTCTTGTGCTACATTAAACAGTTCTGTGTCTGGAGGCGTAACTGCATATAGTTACAATTGGACTAGCGGATCAACCAGCTCAAGTGCTGTGGTTTGTCCATCAGTTACAACAACCTATTCATTAACTGTTACTGATGCTAATGGATGTACAATTTCAGGTGATGTAAAAGTATGTGTTGTAAATGTTATTTGTTACGCTGGCAACAGTAATGTTGCAAAAGTACAAATCTGCCACATACCTCCTGGAAACAATCAAAATCCTCAAACTATTTGTGTAGATGCTAGCGCTGTAGCTTCTCATTTAGCTCATGGCGATTATCTTGGTTCATGTGGAACTGTTGCAAGCTGCAGCTCAAGTAACAGTAGAGCAATCACAGCTCAAGAAAATGCACAAATGAAACAGGATGGCATTAACTATCTGGTATATCCAAACCCTGCAAACAACGACTTAAACATTGAGTTTACATTTGTAGAAAACGGAACAGGTAAGATAGAAATAACTGATGTAACAGGAAGAATTATCCTTTCAACTCCTGCATATAGCGGAATTGAAGGTGAAACCATCTCTAATAACATTAATGTTAGCGAATACAAAGCAGGAGTTTACTTCATAAAACTTGAATTAAACGGTCAGCTTTATACTCAAAAAATAATTAAACAATAATTAAACAAAAAACCCCGGGGACAATAGTTTCCGGGGTTTTTAATTTTAAATCTATGATAGTAGGAGGAATTTTAACGACACTTTTTGTATTATGGCTGATAAACGAAGTAAAAAATGCACCAATACTTGATGATATAAAAAAAGATAATATAAAATAGATACATGATTAAATGCATA
>JBBAKL010000001.1:63664-122079 GCA_040403535.1 Bacteroidia bacterium | reverse complement strand
TGGCAGTACCATTTCCGGTAATACCAGTTAAACCGGTTCCTGTTGGGAAAGTTGCATAACCTAATAAACCACCACCTAGCTGGCAAACCCACATGTTGCAATAACGGGTAGGATCCCAAATAGTTTGAGGCTTAATCGTATTATCAATTGTAGTTGACGTATATCCTGAACCAGGAGCAGCTAAACCTGAAATTGATGTATAATTTCTTCTGTCAATACCAGGTTCTGCCATAGTAGTTCCAGAAGGAGTTTTTGTAGCTAAACAAAAAGTAATGTTAACATTTGCCTTTAAAGAAGCCCAAACAGAAGGAACACTTCCGCTGTTTAAACCTGTACCTGCAAAGTCAGCATTTAAGATATTGATTTGATCCTGCACCTGTGCAGCTGAGATGTTACGTCCAACACCAACAGCCTCACCTGAGTGAATAACGTGTACAACTACAGGTATAGTGTAGTTGGCCATGTTTTTGTTAGTTCCCTGTTGAGCTTTAAATTCTTCAACTTTTTGATTAAACCAAGCATCCCATTCCGCAGAAGGTTTTTCGGTAGCACATCTTACAACTGAAGTTGAATTAGATGTGTGGTTGTGCGATCCACCGTTAATGGAAGGAGCTTGCACTGAAATTTTAGTACCTGCTACTCTACCGGTTTGCGCATTAAGCGAGGCAATACCTAGTACAAATGCCATCGCCGCTAATTGTAGATTCTTTTTCATGTGTTTAGTATTTGTTTTAATTCCTATAAAAATAGTTAAATAATAAGCAGAATGCAAATAACTAAACGATTTAGGTTTAGTTATTTAATTAACAAAATGGGAATCTTATGCTTACAAACTCATTATGTCTTTTAATTTAACAGCTTGGCGGCGCGAAATCTCCACTTCTTGTGCGCCTTTTAACTTTACCATTAAACCGCCGTTAAACCAGGTTTCGATGCTTTCTACCCATTTTAAGTTAATAATGTGTTTACGACTGGCTCTAAAAAACGACTTCTCAGGCAAGCGTGTCTCTAAGCTATTTAAACTGCGTAATATAAGCGGACGAAAATTATCAAAATATACCCTTACATAATTCCCTTCCGATTCAAATAATCGAATATTATTTAATGAAACAAACCAGCACTTCTCACCATCTTTTACAAAAACCTGATCATTTTCGTTAAGCGGAGTGTTATTCTCTTTTTTGTCACCGCTTTCTTTGTTTAGTAATTTCTTGATGGTTTCGGCTAACCGTTGAGGCTGCACAGGTTTTAACAAATAATCTAAGGCATTTATTTCAAAGGCTCTGATTGCATATTCGTCATAAGCTGTAACAAATACCACCTCGGGTAAAGCCGAAATCTCTTCTAACAATTCAAGTCCTGTTTTACCGGGCATTTGAATATCCAGAAAAATCACGTCAGGGTTGATAACTGAAATTTTTTCTTTGGCTTCTTCAGCGTTGGCACATTCTGCAACAACTTCAATCTCTTTATGTACCGAAAGTAAATTTTTTAATTCTTGTCGCGCCAGGCGCTCATCGTCAATAATTATTGCCTTCATATTAATTATAAGATATTTTTATTGTAACTGACACTTCTTCATTCTTTTCATTTATTGCGATTGATGCTTTATCTCCATAAAGCAACTCCAACCGCTGTTTGCTGTTTAATAAACCAAACCCGGTATCTGTTTTTTCTTCGCTTAATTTTCCGGTATTGGAAATTTCAAGGGTTAACACATTCTGATATAATTTACCGCTAATTGTTATTTTACCTCCCTTTGGTAATTTGGAAATGCCATGCTTAATCGCGTTCTCCACTTGTGCCTGAACGATGAGTGGCGGTACTAATTTCTGTAGCGCGTCTTGATCAAGCTCAAAATCATACTTTAATCGTTCCTCATACCTTATCTTTTCCAATGCCAGGTAATCTTTTACGATATTCAATTCCTCATCTAAGGCAATTTCTTTATTCTTATTCATTAATAGTGTATTCCGTAAAATATTCGACAACTGCGTTACCGCCTCTTTTGCCTTCACCGGGTTTTCATCAATTAGCGCGCGTATACTATTCATGCTGTTAAACATGAAATGGGGATTCAATTGCGATTTTAATTTATTCAGCTCAATATCTTTACTGGCAGCTTCCCAGCGCAAATTTTGTATCTCTGTTTTCTTGTAATTCTCTAAATAATGAAAGCCAAAATAAATTGCAGACCAAAAAACAAAGGGAACAACCCCATTTAACAAAACCTCAAGATTAAATAAGGTGATATTGAAAACCGAACCTATTCCAAAATAAACAACAGATAGGATAATACTGGAAACAACAATAAATCCTAATTGAAAAACTAAAGGATACGATAAAACTCTGAATTGTTTAATCAGAAAGCGATACCCATGAGTTAAGGCAACACCCATTACAAAAAGCAGAAAATAAACTACAAAATCGTTAAACGAAGTTGAGTTGCTTAATCCATAAAAAAAAAGATTGATAATAACATAAAAAAGCCATCCGCTAATCTGACACCACCAGTATATCTTTTCTTTTCTTTTCATTACCATTTTAAAAGTAACACTTTTGTATGGCTTGTAAAAAAATTAGTGATGGATGGTTATTAGCAATTATGCGTAAGCATAAATGATTACGGGATATTCATGTACTTGTGGGTTTGCAGTGAAACCATCCAGTTTTGATGTGTTTTCACAAACTCAACAATTTGAGGCATCATGGCATCACGTTTACTCCATTCCGGCTGTAAATACAAATAACAAGAGGAGGACACCTTTTCTGCTTGCTCCCTGGCCCATTCAAAATCGTGATTATTATATACAATCACTTTCAATTCATTGGCAATTGCATAAATTTCATCCAAGGGTTTCATGGTTTTTTTAGGTGATAAGCAAATCCAGTCCCAATAACCGCTTATTGGATACGCACCAGATGTTTCAATAAAAGTTTGTATCCCTTTATTTTTTAATTGATCAGTAATATAGTCCAGATTATATTGCAGTGGCTCTCCACCGGTAATTACAACAGATTTCGCATTGTACATTTGTACTTTCTTTACAACGTCATCAACTTTTACAAGCGGATGCACCGAAGCGTCCCAACTTTCCTTCACATCACACCAGTGACAACCCACATCACAACCTCCAATACGAATGAAATAAGCAGCCTTACCGGTATTGTAACCTTCGCCCTGAATAGTATAAAAGTCTTCCATTACCGGCAGTAATTCTCCTTTTTCGAGCAAGAGTGCTTGTTCTGTATTTAATTCCTGTACTTTGTAATTCATTACGTTTGCAAAGGTAGCTGTTTAATTTGTAATTTTATGGAATGAACATTGGAATTGTTTGTTATCCTACTTTTGGCGGAAGCGGCGTTGTAGCTACCGAACTTGGAAAAGCATTGGCAAAAAAAGGCCATTGCGTGCATTTTATGGCTTATAACTTGCCTTTTCGATTAAACCCTTTTGCCGAAAATCTGTATTATCATGAAGTAAGTGTTAACGATTACCCGTTGTTTGAATACCAGCCATACGAATCGGCATTGGCCAGCAAAATTGTTGATGTTGCCATGTATGAAAAACTGGATGTTTTGCACGTACATTATGCCATTCCGCATGCCTCTGTGGCTTATATGGCACAACAGATTTTGTTATCAAAAAAAATCTTTTTGCCTTATATCACCACTTTACATGGCACCGATATTACTTTGGTTGGACGTGATCCTTCATTTGAACCCGTTATTCGTTTTTCATTAAACAATAGTAATGCCATAACCTCTGTTTCTGAAAGTTTAAAAAAAGACACATTATCCACTTTTAAAATTGACAACAGAATTGATGTCATTCCAAACTTCATAAATCTGGAAGATTATAACAAAACCACCTCTCATTGCGAGAAAAAACATTACGCTCCCAATGGTGAAAAAATAATGGTTCACGTTTCTAACTTCAGAAAAGTGAAACGCGTGGAAGATGTTTTAAAAGTATTTGATAAGGTTAGAAAAACAATACCTTGTAAGTTAATACTTGTTGGTGACGGACCTGAACGACCGGCAATTGAAAAACTGTGCCGCGAATTAAACACATGTAATGATATAATAAGTCTGGGCCGAATTAACGACCCCACCGAAGTATTAGGCTTAGGAGATATCTTTATTTTACCAAGTGAAACCGAAAGCTTTGGTTTAGCCGCGCTTGAAGCAATGGCTATGAAATTACCGGTTATATCAACAAACACCGGAGGTTTGCCCGAAGTAAATATAAATGAAGTAACCGGTTTTGTGAGTAATGTTGGCGATGTTGATGAAATGGCTGAAAATACCATTAAACTTTTAAGCAACCCCGAACTTTTAAACCAATTTAAACAAAATACCTATGAACAGGCGAAAAAGTTTGACATCAATAAAGTATTACCTGTTTATGAAAAGCTATATGACGAAGTGGTAAAAAAAAGTAAACCCATTTTATAAATCAGAAAGCTTTAAACTCTCTTTCATTCGGATTCCTTTTTCTGTTTTTTGCAGCGAACATAATTCAACTTTTGGATCGTGCTCAAAAAACAACAACCAGTTATTTTCAATTGCCTTACCTAGTATTTCTTCTTTTTCGCCAATGGTATTTAGAGGACGCATATCGTAGCCCATTACGTAAGGAATTGGAATATGACCCGATGAAGGAATTAAATCAGCCATATATGCGATTGTTTGGCCTTTATATTTAATAACAGGAAGCATCATCGCTTCGGTATGTCCAAATACTTCTTTTATTTCCATCGATTCAATTAAATGTTCACCTTCACCGGTAAATTTTAATTGTCCGCTTTCTTGTATTGGCAGAATATTTTCTTTTAAAAAACTTGCTTTTTCCCTTGCATTGGGATGAACGGCCCAGTCCCAATGTTTTTTATTACTCCAGTATGTAGCGTTTCTAAAAGCGGGTTCATATCCAGTTTTATCCTTATTGAGCTGTATACTTCCACCGCAATGATCGAAATGCAAATGCGTTAAAAACACATCCGTAATGTCATCCACACCAAAACCGTGTTGCGCCAGTGAACGCTCAAGTGTATCGTTACCGTGCAAATAATAAAATCCGAAAAACTTTTCACTTTGCTTATTTCCCATTCCATTATCAACCAAAACCAAACGGTTTCCATCCTGAATTAACAAACAACGCATCGCCCAGCTGCACATGTTATTTTCATCGGCTGGATTTAAGTCTTTCCAGATACTTTTCGGAACAACACCGAACATAGCACCGCCATCTAATTTGAAATAACCGGCATTTACAGAGTATAGTTTCATTATAAATAATTTAAAAATAAAAGTAATAAAATTTAGCTTGCCCATTTTCCCACTCTACTGTTGGAGCCGGAATTTTCACAATATTTATCGCGTTCAAAACTGCATTTAAAAATTTATATCTGGTTTTGATTTTTGAAAGATCAAGGTCTAATGATAAATAATATTGTCGGTTACGTTTAAATTCCGTTACATTTCCCATTTCATCCTGTACAACCACATTATTATAATGCCCGCCTAACATACCATTTGCGCCATAACCAAAAGAAATAGCCAACCATTTAGGCAATTTTTTATCGGATTTAATAAAAGAGAACGGGCTCACACTTAACCAATAGGTCTGGCCATTATAATCTTTTAATAGTCTTGAGCCGAAGTCATCTCCAAGTAAATTCGGATTATACTTTGGAAATTCAGTATAGTGAAAAGAAAACTTTAAATTAAAACGTTGCTCTTTCCATAATGCATGCTGACCAATCGCTATTCCAGTACCGGCTAAATTAGCTATCATATCAGTTGATGAAAAGCCCCAACCCTTGCTATAACCATCCATTACTTCAATGACAGTCATGTATGCAAAACCAACAGTTCCGCCAATCCATAATGTTTGTTTTTTGTTGTATCCTGCCCATTCAAATGACTTCATCATTAGATTGGAAATCTGAAAAGTCGTTAAAACATGTCCGCATTTATCCATTTGGAGCCATTCTTTCGAATCATCAAAATCTCTAAATGAACTGGTGTTGTATTTACTGTACCATACATGACCTAAATAAAACAAAGATCCACCGGCAAGAGCACCGCATGAACTTAACAAAAAAGCTTTCCTGTTTCTGAAATTTGGCACCGAATCCTGTCCGGATGAATAAACACTACTTTTAATAACAAGCAGCAGCAGAAAAAGGTATGAAAATCGTTTTATCACTGATTAATAAAGTTAATTAAAAAACGATTCACTTCATCGGCATGCGTTTCCATTGGAATATGACCCGCTTCATCAATCATCTTAAAAGTAACATCCCTAAACTCATTTAATTTAAAATTTTCTTCCTTATATGGTAACCAGGTGTCTTTCTTTCCCCAAATAACTAATGTAGGTTTTGAGCGTATTAACTCCTCATTAATTTTTATTTTTTGTGAAGAGGCTGTCCATCGCATTACGGCTGATCCGCTATTCGCATAAGAAAACGGCTGCATATAACCTGAAATTTCTTCTTGTGTGGGCTTACGGGCGTAGGCAGAATTTAATAAGTCGCCAAATTTCTCTTCTTTTAGAAAATATTTTTCAAGCGCAACATCTGCCAGGCGCATAAAGGGAGGATATAAAGCTATTTTACTCAAACTGCCAGCTTCCTGAGATCCATAATACCCGTCGATGAAAATTTGCTTGTTAAATAATTTCGGGTAACGTGTAATAAATTTAGCGGCGTACATTACCCCCAAGCTATGTCCGGCAATCACCCAACGTGAAGTATCGTTATTGATACTATCGGTTTTTGTTAATATATGTTGAAATAAATTAATACCGATTGTATCCGAATAGCTCAGCGATTTATTTTTAACGCTATAGCCAAAAGGAGGTAAATCAGCGGCAATCACCATACAATTGTGCTTAACTAATGAATCGAAAACTTTATGATAGGAAAAAGTGCTCCCCGAAAAACCATGCAACAAAAAAACTTTATACTTTGTTTTTTCAGGCGTGAACACTCGGTAATGAACAAAATGATCGCCGCTTACTTCAAAATGACTGTTTTCAAACGGCAATACGTTTTTATCAAACTTCTGGTTGTTTAAAGAGAACAGATAAGGGAGTAATGACAAAACTAAAAACATAACCAATAAAGTATAAAAGGTGATTTTAAATAATTTCTTCAGGAGATAGAACATGAAAGAAAATATTATTTGTAGTATTTTAACTTTAACTGATTTCCGTCGAAAACAGCATAGGTATTATAACGCAGCCAATCGCCCAAATTTACATAAAGCGCTTTACCCTCAACATCTAATTCAAGCGGCAAATGCCGGTGACCAAAAACAAAATAATCCACTTTATGATTCACTAAATAATCTTTACAGAAAACATAAAGCCATTCGTTTTCCTGACCTAAAAATATTTCATCGGCGTTTCCTGTAGCTGCTCTGCTTTTTAAACTGGAAGCACGTGCAATCCAAAATGACAAGTTGGGGTGAATACGAGCATATAACCACTGGCAGGTTTTACTTCTAAAAACTTTCTTAAGCAGTTTGTATTTATGATCACCCGGTCCTAATCCGTCACCATGACCAATAAAAAAGTTTCTACCGTTGTAGGTTCTTTCTATCGGTTCATCATGCACAGTCACGCCTATTTCTGAAGGAAAATAATCCCGCATCCAGGTGTCGTGATTACCGGTAAAAAAATGAACTTTAATTCCGCTATCAACTAGCTCTGCGATTTTTCCTAGTATACGAACAAAACCTTTGGGTACCGTGTATTTATGCTCAAACCAAAAATCAAAAATATCTCCTACCAAATAAATTTCTTCGGCATCCGCCTTAATTTCATCCAACCATTTACACAATAAACGTTCGCGTTCAGGACTTTTTTTATCGTTAGGAGCTCCCAAATGGAAGTCTGAAGCAAAATATATTTTCTTAACTTCTTTCATTAAAACGACGTGTTAATAATTTGACGTGGATTAATTTTATTCAGATTGAATGTAAATCGAATAGTCTCTGAAAATGTGTTTATGCCATTTAATTTTAAAGTATTGCTGATGTCCTTGCTGTACAATAAAGGTAAATAAACTTCCAGTACATCTCTCCATAAGCTAATATCCAAACCGGCACTATATAAAACTTTTTCATTGATTAAGAAAACAGGATCGCAAGTAACCAAATCCACAAATGCCTTAATTGGAAGTTTGAAGAATTTTGGAGATTTAATATTAATTCCTGCCAGCCATGTATCCGACTGTCCAAGAGGTGTCCAAACTTTTAATCCTCCGTCTTCCTCTGCAAACTGAGCAAAACCTAATCCGTCACGCTCGCTTCTTCCAATAAAATTATAATCAAGCATGTAATCATGATACCCGTTAAATCCTGATGCTCTATAACGGTAAGCACCTTTATTATTACCGGTTAAAAATGTTCCGGCAAAAACACTGAATTCAGCATCGTGAGTTTTGGAAATCGTTAAATAATATTTCGCATTAAAATTCAGCTTGGCAAAATCTTCATTTTGCTGTAACTTTAACTGCACATTAAACGGATTAATCGCTCTTTTGTTATCGAGTACGTAAGCGATTTCGTTCACATATTTTGTTTCCTGTGTTTTATAAGGCGCCTGTTGAATCTCGTTAAAAACAGTTGTATAGGTTTGATCGATATCCGTTACGGTTATCACGCTTCTCAGATTGATGTATTGATATAAATTACTGCGCACATTTTTCTTTTTAATTTCAAACTTCAGAAAAGGTTCCGCTTTGTAATAGTTAAAAGCAAACAAACTCAAATCACTGGCATTTGAATTTGGGAATAACTTTTCATAATTAGCAAAATCGTAAGCGAAACTTTTAAATTTCACACCGGGAGTGATGGATTGAAAAACTTTTTCAGGATGAAAATTAAATTGAAAATCGGCAAATCCAACAGGTGTATTACTTCCAAATGCATACATTGGAGCAAGAGTAAATTCGAATTTTTTCTGAAGGATACTATAATTGTAAACAGCACAACCTAACATAAATTGATTGTAATAATTATAACCTAAAATTGGCAAATAATTAATTTGAGTTCTATCCGGATCATCTAATTTGCCTAATAAATTGAACTGCAACTTTTCTACTTTCTTAAACAATCCCCGGGTCCGCAACATGTTATTTTTCTCATTGATTTCAGGCATTATATCAAAACCGTCAATCTTAAATTTGTCTACATGGCTTACAGGAAATTCAAAGGCCTTTTTTCCACTAAATCCGGAATACCAAACCTGCCCAACAATTTTGTTGTCTTTGTAAGCACATAATGCAACCGGACCTTCTATATCGCCCGAGTTTTTCACTAATACCTGATGCGATCCATCCGGATGTTCTTTGTGTTTTATGATTTTATAATCGATCTTATCTTTACTATAAATCATTCCATCCATAAACCAATTTAAGTCGATGGAACAATGATATTCTAAAGTTTTTTGTAAGTCAGAAAAAGTAGGATGTTTAAATTTCCAGTTTTCAAAATAGAATTTCATCCCTTCATCAAATTTATCGGGCCCTACTGTATTTAGTAAATAATCAAATACAGTTGCGGTTTTACTATAAACGATACCACCGTAATTATAATTAGTAAAGTCCTGTGCACCTGTAGCTATGGGCTGATCCGTATTCTTATGCGCGGCAAGCATGTACGCTAAACGGTAAGACATGTCGTGTTTAAAGCGATTAAGTCCGAATAGTTTAAAAGAACTATCTCTTCCTAACATAGCAGCCAATGTTTTATTAGGATACTTCGATCGGATATAACGCATTTCATAGAGTGAATTTAAACCTTCGTCCAACGCAGGAAAATCACGCTCATTGCTTCCTAAAATACCGTAAAACCAATTATGTCCGACTTCGTGCATAATGGTTGTTTCCAATGTAAAATCATTTCCCGATTCACCTATCACAGTTATATTAGGATATTCCATTCCGCCCCCGGCAGCAATTACGCCATCAATTGCCGTTACATGATTATAGGGATAATCACCCAACATATACGAATAGAACAAAGTGGCATCGCCAATATATTCCAGCGATTTCTTCCATAATCCCGCTTCATTATCAGTAAAAAACACCCAGGTATTTACTTTTCGTTCAGAAGTTGGCAACGAAATCACATCGCGCATAACACGAAAACGCTTGTCGGCAAACCACGCAAAATCGTGAACTTTTGACTGACGAAAACGAACAGTTTTTGTTTTCTCGGATGATTCAGGGAACACCGGATTTTTTGATTTCAACTCGCCGGCTGCCAATAATTTTTCAGTTTCTTTCACTTTCTGATTCAACCACTTTTCTTCTTGTTCGGCATTAATCCGATCGCCGGTTGCTGCCAGTAAATAATTTTCGGGTAAAGTTATATTTACATCAAAACTCCCATATTCACTGTAAAACTCACCTTGAGTTAAATAAGGCATCGGATGCCATCCTGTTAAATCATAAACAGCAGGTTTTGGATACCACTGGGTAATATAATAAGCTTGCCCGCTGTGTCCTAAACGCGAAAATTTCGCATCAGGTAACTTAACATGAAAGGGCGTAGTAATACGAATAGTATCCAGTGAACGGACAGGTTCATTTAAAATGATTTTACAAATATCGATGTGTTGCGCATCGTATTCTACTTTAACCGACTGGCCATCCACTTTAAAATCCAAGCTGTCAATATATCCGCGTTCCTCAGGTTTTGAAAAATAAAAACTTTTATTTCCATTTTCGAGTAATTGTTTGGCTAATGCTGTTTGATGGTTTTTGTAAGCATTAGGCCATAAATGGAAATAGATATAAGAGAGGGATGTTGGTGAATTATTAATATAAGTGATTTCTTCAAACGCAGAAATTTCATGTTTCTTGTCATTTAATTTTACATCAATTTTATAATTTACCTCTTGTTGAAAATATTGAGCCTGAGAAATCAGACGAGAACTTATGAAAAGAGCCAATACGAAAATCGCCACAAAAAGATTGCGGCGATTTACATTATTGCTATGCTTAAAAAGATTCAAATTACTTTAATACCTCTGCTAATTTTGCTTCTAACTCAGGTCCTCTTAAATTTTTCGCAATGATTTTCCCTTCTCTGTTTAACAACACTGTAAACGGAATACCTTGCACGTTGTATTGTTTAGCGGCAACACAATCCCAGAATTTTAAGTCACTTACCTGTGGCCAGGTAATTCCATCCTTCTTAATGGCTTCTACCCAGTCGTTACGCTCACGATCAAGCGAAACACCATAAATTTCAAAACCTTTCGATTTGAATTTTTCATATGCTGCTTTTACGTTTGGCATTTCACGGCGACAAGGTCCACACCAACTAGCCCAGAAATCAATTAATACGACTTTACCTTTTAACGAAGAAAGGGCAATGTTTTTTCCATTTGGATCCGGTAAATTAATTTCAGGAGCTGTTTCACCTGATTTCATGGAAAACATTTTTGCTACCATGTCGTGAAACATAGCCACGCTTTGATTACCGGCATATTTCTTTTGCAAGCCTTCATCCAAAGCCTTAAACACTTCACCGTATTTTTCAGGATCTAAAGGTTGTATTGCCATTATTGATGAATACATGCTGGTATTCTGCATGATTTTTCCGGCTACCTTCATGCTATAATCATCAATAATTTTATTGAATACCCCTTCAAACACATTACTTAAAGAATCCATTCGTAATGAATCCATTTTAACTTGCGTCATTGCTAACTTAAATGCTTCCTGCAAAGAATCTACTCTGAATCGATTTGCCTTTGCTAAATCATTGTATTCTAAAAACAATTTTGTTTCGGGTGAGCCATTTACACGATATGTATTACCTAAATCTTTCACACTTCCTGTAATATTTATTTTATCGGTAGAATCCATTACAAGCATGGCAAAATTCTGTTCAGACAATTTGATACGATAAAAACCAATTGAAGGCACATAGTTCTTAAATGAAAAATTACCATTCTCATCTATCACGCAACTATCTACCGCTTCCGGTTTCTGCGTAGCTAATTTTTCTAATACGAGTGTTTCTCCTGCGGCATCCTTTAATGAACCGCTTAATTCGAAATTAGTGTTTAAGTTTTTTTCTCCGCCTCCGCATGCGCTTACCACAAGAGCAATCGCAGCGAATTTTAAAATGTGTTTCATTAATTAATTTTATTTTGTAAAAGTTTAAAGATACTAAAAATCAAAGGAGTATATTATAAATTGTGAAATATTCACAACTAAAATTCAACAAATGTGCCTGTCAAATAACTACTTCTCTAATTGCTCCTTTACCAACTGATTTACAACTTTCGGATCGGCTTTTCCTTTACTCAACTTCATTACCTCTCCAACAAACAAACCTAAAAGGCCCACTTTGCCATTTTTGTATTCCGCAATTTTTTCCGGGAATTTATTCACCGCCTGTTCAACCAGTGCCTGAATTTCATTAGAGTTACTGTTCTGAATAATATCCAGCTCAGAAGCTAATGCTTCCGGAGATTTTGAGGAATTAGAAATTAATGCCGGAAATAATTTTTGTGATGCTGCGGCATGACTTACTTTTCCGCTATCAATTAGATCAATTACCTGCGCTAAAGTTTGAGGTTTAACCGGAAAATTGTCAATGTGTAACGCATTTTCATTTAAAAACGATTTCACATTCACCATCACCCAGTTTGCTGCTGCTTTGAAGTTTTTAGTATTGGCAATTAATTCATTAAAATAAAGAGCTATTTCCTTCGATTCAGTTAATACAGCCGCATCGTAATCGCTTAGCTTCAGATCTCCGGTGTACTTATCGTATAAATCGTTTGGCAGGGGTGGTAAATTCTTTCTTACACTCTCAATATAATCTTCAGTTACAAAAACAGGTTGCAAGTCAGGTTCAGGGAAATAACGGTAGTCGTTGGCGCTTTCTTTACTTCTTAAGCTAAATGTTGCTCCGTTAACTGCATCAAAACTGCGGGTTTCCATTGCCACCGATTCACCGGCTTCAATTAAATCAATCTGACGTTTAATTTCAAAGTCAATTGCGCGTTGTACGTTACGGAAGGAGTTCATGTTTTTTACCTCAGTTCTTCTTCCGTATTCTTTTGCACCCTTTAATCGAACCGAAATATTAGCATCACATCGCAACGATCCTTCCTCCATATTTCCGTCACAAACATCCAGGTACCTTACTAGTTTACGAACTTCATTCAAATACGCATATGCTTCTTCACCGGTTCTGAAATCAGGCTGTGTTACAATTTCCAACAAAGGTGTTCCGGCACGATTTAAATCAATTAATGTTTCAAAAGGATCGATATCATGTAAACTTTTTCCGGCATCTTCTTCCATATGAATGCGGATCAAATTTATCTTCTTCTCTATTCCATCCTTCAGTTTAAATCCGATATATCCTCCGGTGCAGATGGGCGTTTTATCTTGCGTAATCTGATACCCTTTAGGCAAATCGGCATAAAAGTAATTTTTACGCGCAAATTGATTCTCAACAGTAATGGTTGATCGGGTAGCTATACCTAATTTAACTGCAAATTCTATTGCACGTTTATTTACGCGAGGTAATGTGCCGGGGTGACCTAATGTAACCACACTCACGTTTGTGTTTGGCAAAGCACCATATTCCGCAGCATCGTTACTGTACATCTTGGTTTTTGTAAGTAACTGTACGTGACACTCCAAACCTATTACCGCCTCATATTTATCGTAAACACTCATTTTTTTGCCTTATTTTGTGTAAAATTACAAATAGTGACGAATATTTTGGCAAATAATAGGCTTAATTACTTCATTTTATTCATCATTTCGCTGTTAACGCTTAACAACATGGACCACAGCGTAAATGCAGGACTAGATGGCTCCTACTTCTGGGCATTTAATTATTTGATAAGTCACGACTACCAAAACCTTGATAAAATCACCTTCATTTACGGACCCTTGGCTTTTTTACACAATCCTATGTATTATGGTCCGTTGGTGATAATTGGTACGCTTTACCAAATATTGATGAAATGCGCCTACGGTTACGCCATGCTAAAACTAGGACAACACTTAAACGTGAACAAAAAAGTGGTATTTGCCGCATTTACCGCGTCGTGCTTAACTATTTTTAATATCGAAGCAATCTCTAATTTATCGGTGATTTTATTTTTAATGCTCTACCACTTTGAAAAAAAGAATTCATATTGGTTAGCCATTGCCTTTTTTACCATCAGCTGTTATTACTTCAAATGCTCTGCCGGATTATCTGCCGCTGTATTACAAGGATTATTCTTTTTGAACTACTGTTTTAACACTAAAACCTTCGACTATAAGTTGTTTTTTAGAATTGTGGGAATTAACCTCGCTTTTTTCATTTTTATCGGACTTATTTTATTCCGTAGCCTTATTCCGGTTTTCGAATCTATTCCTATTTACCTCGAAAATATAAAATCATTCAACGAAATCAGTTCAATTTACAACGGAACCGAAAACATCATTCTTCTGGTATTAAGCGGACTATCGCTAATTGCTATTTTTTATTACAACAAGAACAGTAATTTTAAATTATTTTGGTTACTCGCATTCTTTTTCGCTTACACTGGTTATACACACAGCATTGTCCGCATGGATCACTCGCATTACATGGGCTTTTTAGTTTACGTCTATTTAATTGCATGCTGCAGTATTCTTTTTTATCATCATTTCTCAAAATACACTTTACCCCTAATGGGCATGTCGTTTTTTTGTTATTACGCCAATTTAAATGGTAAAAAAGATTTTCAAGAATATGCATTGAGTTTACCCAATGGCCCGGCAAATTTTTATGAATACGTTATTAATTCCAAAAACCATAACAGCCGAAGCAAACGTCAGTCGGCAAGGAATCTCAAATTAACAAATACCTTAAACGCCAACATTCTGAATGAGATTAAACAAGGAAAGGTAGATTTTTTTCCTTGGGATTTTGGTTTTGTCGAGGCCAATCATTTAAATAACTGGCAACCGCGCCCGTACTTGCAAAGTTTAAATATGTCGGGGTATTTTGATAAAAAAACTGCCGAATATTTTAAATCCGACAAGGCTCCCGACTATTTAATTTGGCACGGTGGAAACAATATTGATTTTATGAGTGGGATCGATAACTCTTATTTCATGAATAACGAGTTTTACAGCATCTGTTCCATTATTTCAAACTATAAATTGATTAATAAACAGAACAATTTATTGGTTTTAAAAAGACGTATTAGCCCGGTAAAAATATGGGTAAAAGACGAAACCGAAACGTCGGAAATCAAAAGTGGTGAATGGATAAAATTACCGATAAACAAAAATTGCAGTGGTTGCAGTATAGAATACGATTTTAATCTATTGCGCGGACTAAAAAAACAATTTTACCGGGATGATGAATTTTTTGTGGAATACAAAACAGCAACTAATCAAAAGTTTAAACGTCGTCTTTGGCCCAGCGATTCCAAAAACTTTGTCTGGCTCAACCCGTTTATTATTTCGCCATCGGACTCCAGCGGGTTTAAAACCATTACCGAAGTTCGGTTTACCAATACCAATTCGGTCATTCACTCCGGTAAACTTAAAATTCGATTTAAATCCCTTTTATTCGAAAGTCCGGATGCAATCGATTCTCAAAATGCTTTGTATAAGTGGTTTGGATTGTAGCGTTAAATAAAATGAAGTGCATACCTTTTCCAAAGGAAAGGTGTTACAAAGCGACGGAAGGGGTTTATAAACAACAATTTTTATCAACACCAAAACATACCCCACCCAATTCCCGTATATTTGTAATCCCCTATTATGAGCTATATCGACGAGTTAAATCCTGCGCAACGTGAAGCTGCACTGGCTTCTGAAGGCCCCGTTATGATAATTGCCGGCGCCGGTTCCGGAAAAACGCGTGTACTGACTTACCGTATTGCTCATTTAATTGACAAAGGCGTTGATCCGTTTAACATACTTTCGTTAACCTTTACCAATAAAGCGGCGCGCGAGATGAAAGACCGAATTGCTAAAATAGTGGGGCCAAATAACGCTAAAAACATTTGGATGGGTACCTTTCACTCCATCTTCGCAAAAATATTGCGCTACGAAGCTGAAAAAATCGGTTACCCAAGCAATTTTACCATTTACGATACAGATGACAGTAAAAGTGTTATCAAAGAAATATTAAAACAATATAACCTGGATGAGAAAGTTTATAAACCAAGCCTGGTATTAAACCGTATCTCCGATGCAAAAAACAAATTAATCTCCGCACAACAATACGCCAATAATCCCATCACTCAAGCCGAAGACCAATCGAGCAATAAACCATTATTGGGACAAATATTTGTGGCTTACCAGAAAAGAAACTTCAAAGCAGGGGCCATGGATTTTGATGATTTATTGTACAACACCAATGTGTTGTTGCGTGATTTTCCGGATGTGTTGTTAAAGTATCAGAATAAATTCAGATACATTTTGGTAGATGAGTATCAGGATACCAACTTCTCTCAATACGTTATCATTAAACAGTTAGCCGCACGCTTTCAGAACATTTGCGTGGTGGGTGATGATGCGCAGAGTATTTATGCTTTCCGAGGTGCTAATATTCAGAATATTTTAAATTTTGAGAAAGATTATCCGGATTTAAAAACCTTTAAGCTGGAACAAAATTACCGCAGCACTAAAACAATAGTTGGCGCGGCCAATCATATTATTGCCAATAATAAAGATCAGTTCAAGAAAAACGTTTTTACTGAAAACGATCACGGCGAAAAAATAAAAGTAATTCGTGCCAATACCGATAACGAAGAAGGGCAAAAAGTAGTTAACTCTATTTTTGAGGAGAAAATGCAAAACCGCGCCATGAATAGCGATTTTGCCATTTTGTACAGAACTAATGCGCAGTCGCGCGCGTTTGAGGAGGCTTTAAGAAGATTAAACTTACCTTATAAAATCTACGGTGGCGTATCGTTTTACCAGCGTAAAGAAATTAAAGATGCTCTGGCGTATTTCCGCCTAACTATTAATAACAACGATGATGAATCCTTACGCCGAATTATCAATTACCCGGCAAGAGGCATCGGACAAACCACCTTAGATAAAATTACGGTGGCTGCAGCGGAACACGATACCAGTATGTGGACCGTTATATCCAATTTAAAGGATTTTAATTTAGGAATCAACGCAGGTATTTCCAATAAAATTGGTGATTTTGTAACTGCTGTTAAGAGTTATAGTCTGTTATTACCCATTAAAGATGCCTTTGATTTAGCTAATCATATTTTAGTAAACTCAGGATTGGTACGTGAATTGTACGCCGACAAAACGCCGGAAGGTGTGAGCCGTTATGAGAACATACAGGAATTATTAAACGGTATTAAAGATTTTACAGAGCAACAACGTACGCCTCAGGAAGAAGAACTTAATGAAGTTATTAAGCAAACCCTTCCTAAAGACGAAACCGATATGTTTGCCCAGCATGTGGACACTAAAATGAAAACGCTGGATGAATTCATGCAGGAAATTACACTCATGACCGGTACCGACGAAGCAGATGAAGACGAAAACCAGGATAAAGTAAGTTTAATGACCATACATGCCGCTAAAGGATTAGAATTTCCTTACGTGTATGTGGTAGGATTGGAAGAAAATTTATTTCCATCACAGTTGTCGTTAAACAGTCGCAGTGATTTGGAAGAAGAGCGCCGTTTATTCTATGTGGCTGTTACCCGCGCCGAGAAAAAAGCAACCTTGAGTTATGCCCTAACCCGTTACCGTTTTGGTAATATATTGTATTGCGAACCCAGCCGTTTTATTGACGAGATCGACGAGCAATACATCGAGATGCCGGAAGTGAGCGAAGGTCCGACTTTTGGCGATGATATTTTTGGCGGCATGCGCAAGCAATTTAACGATACGCCTAAAAAAGAAATAAAGTTTAACAAAGGCGGAGGAACTCCCAACCCTACTTCAACTCCTAAACCGGGTATTAATTTTCAGCCGGCAAAAAAACTGGTGAGTTTAAACTCACGTTTAATGAACCAGACACCAAGCAAACCGGTTGACACCGAAGCCAACAAAGCCTTACGTCCTGGTGACCAAGTAGCACACGAAAAATTCGGACAAGGCACCATCAGCGAAATTGAAGGCAATTGGCCCGAGAGCAAAGCCACCATTAAATTTGCGCAGGCCGGTGAGAAAAAGCTATTACTGAAGTTTGCGAAACTGATGAAAGTGTAAGAATTATACACTATTCTTTCGTCAGATGAATGAAAAAATAAAATCAAAAAGTAAAACTCATGCAGCCCACAATTAAGCTCATTCCAAATAGAAAATTTATTGGTTTCAGCTCAAAAATGAGTTTTGCTACACACAATCCTTTTATTTTGTGGAATAAATTTATGCCACGATTAAAAGAAATTAAGAACAGAATCGGCAACGAATTATATTCATCAGAAGTATATCCTCCAAACTTTTTTGATGCATACAACCCAAACGCGCTATTTCAAAAATGGGCCGCAGTAGAGGTAAGCAATTTTAATGAAATACCGGAAGGCATAAAAACACTTTCGGTACAAGAAGGTTTATACGCTATTTTTATTTATAAGGGAACAAATGAAGGTGCCGCATCATTTTACAATCAGATTTTTTGGGATTGGTTGCCATCATCCGGCTACGATTTAGATGCTCGTCCGCACTTTGCCGTAATGGGCTCTAACTACAAAAAAGATGATCCTAACTCCGAGGAAGAAATTTGGATTCCCATAAAAAGTAGATAACCGAAATTTTCATTAACTTTTCATTATAAAAAACTCAAGTCTGCCCAACTCCATGAAATTAAAATTTCACTTATTCATTATTTGCATCATTAGCATAGGCTTTAGTTCCTGTAAACTGGGCCGCTTTGTAATTTATAATTTTGCCGATATCAAAGATTATAAAATTTTTCCCAGCCGGCCTTTAAAAAACGATTCTGTAAAATTCACCTTTGCGCAAACGAATAATGCCAAGTATCCCAAAAAAATCACTGTAAAAAACAAGGAATACGTTTTTGAGGAATTTTTAAAAAAGAGCAAAACCGTTGCTTTATTAATCATAAAAAATGACACCATTCATTATGAAAATTATCTATACGGTTATGATCAAACTTCCATAGTTCCCTCTTTTTCAATGGCAAAATCATTCACATCTATTCTGATTGGTTGCGCCATTGATGACCATTTAATTCAGTCAGTGAGCGAACCCATTACTAATTACATTCCCGAATTAAAAAATAAAGGATTTGACAAAGTAAGTATTGAACATCTTTTGCAAATGACATCCGGATTAAAATTTAACGAAGGCTATTTTAATCCCTTTGGGGCAGTAGCTTCCTTTTATTACGGGAGCAATTTGCGTAAAGAAATTTCAAAACTTAAACTAAAAAACGAACCCGGTAAAAAATTTGAATATGTAAGTGGTAATTCGCAATTGCTGGGCTTAGTACTGGAACGTGCTTTAAAAAACAAAACAGTAACACAGTATTTTCAGGAAAAAATATGGAAGCCCCTGGGCATGGAATACGATGCCAGCTGGAGTATCGACCGCAAGAAAAATGGATTAGAAAAAACATTTTGTTGTGTGAATGCCCGCGCCCGCGATTATGCAAAAATTGGCCGTCTTTATTTACATAACGGATACTGGAACGGCCAACGAATCGTTCCTGAAGAATGGGTGCGTACCAGTACTAAAATTGATACCAGTAATGGCAGCGCCGCTTATTACCAGTATCAATGGTGGATTGCTTCCCGCGCCGGTGATTATATGGCGCAAGGTATATTAGGACAATACATTTATGTTAATCCGGCAAAAAAATTAATAGTGGTGCGTTTAGGTAAAAGCGAAGGTGAATGGGATTGGTGGTATGTGCTGGTTAATTTAGGACAGATTTATTAATGTAAAATTAATTACGTTATAAAGAAATAGCTTCACGATTATTTGTGAGTACAAAAAAGTAAGAACGCACATTCGGACTATTTACCAAAAACTTCAGGTAAATTCTCGTACAGAGGCTTTAAACAAAATTTACGCTAAATAATTACTCTTCTTCCAAGTCAATCATAGGTGCTTTCATCAGCTCCTTATTTTGCTTTTTGTTGGCAATAGAAAGTAATATTGCAGGCAATAAAACCAAATTGGTAATTAATGACATTAAAAGCGTTAATGAAATTAATATGCCTAACGCAGCTGTTCCGCCAAAACTGGAAACAGAGAAAATTGAAAAACCAAAAAACAAAATAACAGAAGTATATACCATACTTAATCCTGTATCGTGAATTGCGGCGCTAATGGCCTGAAAAGCATTACCGCCTTTTTTCTTTAATTCCTGTCGGTATTTAGTAAGGAAATATACGGTACCATCCGATGAAATACCGAAGGCAATACTAAAGATTAAGATGGTAGAAGGTTTAAAACGAATATCTAAAAAACCCATCACTCCAGCAGTAATTACCAATGGAATTAAACATGGTAGTTTAGATAAAACAATGATACTTACCGAGCGGAACAAGGCCATACCTACAATCGCTATTAAAAGAATTTCAATCACCAAACTCTCCAGTAAATTGTAAAGTAAATAATCATTACTCTTTAAAAACACAAGGCTATGGCCGGTGAAGCTCACATTATAATCTGTAGGACTTAATACAGAATCTACACGTGGTTTAATTTCAGCTACTAATTCCTTCATGCGGCGCGAACCAATATCCGCTACCTGATAGCTGACACGTGTTACACTTTTTGAACTATCAATAAATGATTTTAAACGTGAATCCTGTCCACTTACCGTTCCCGAAAAATCAGACAATGTTTTTAAATCAGTAATAGAAGGTAAGCGATAATATTTTTCGTTTCCACCTTTATAAGCCTGATAGGAAAACTTTATTGCTTCAATGATCGAAACCGGCTTTGAAAACTCTTTATACTCGCCAAAAATTGCCTGTAATGCTTTTATTTTATATAAGGCTTTCGCGTTTTCGGCAAATAAACCATTCGACTTTTTTGTATCGATTGAAATTTCAAAAGGCAATACACCTTTAAACTCCGACTCGAAAAACTTCAAATCGGTATTAACCGGATCTTTCTCAGGTAAATCGTCTACTACATACCCTATAAGATTTATTTTCATCATTCCAATCACACCAAGCAAAGTAATAATCAGAGTTACTACATAAATGGCGATTCTGTGATTTTGAACAAGTCGGTCAACTAAAGAAAGCATACCATTGATACGCTTACCTTCGAGATGTTTTGTATGACGTGCTTTTGGAGCAGGTAACCAATACAACATTACAGGTACCAAAATTAACGTAACACAATAAGTAACCATTACACTTATACCTGAAACAACACCAAACTCAATCAACATGGTGGTATTAGTAAAATATAAAACTGCAAAACCTATGGATGTTGTAATATTGGCAAGAAACAATGTAACACCAATGGTTTCAATCATACGTGATAAAGCCTTTACTTTATTGCGATGCAGTAAGTACTCACTTTGGTATTTATTAATTAAGAAAATACAATTAGGGATTCCAATCACCATTATTAGTGGGGCAAGCAATCCGGTTAGAACTGTAATTTTATAACCGAATAATTCCAAAATTCCTACCGACCATAATACACCTATGGCCACAATAACAATACTAAAGAAGACTATGACGCCCGAACGGAAAAATGCAGCAAGAATAATTCCGGTAATAATAACGGCCAGTATCAAAAACAACGTCATCTCATGCGAAATCTTTTCCATCAGTTGTGTGCGGATATAAGGCATTCCAGAATAATGCATTTCAACATCATGCTTGATAGCAAATGCTTCTGTAAGCGTTTTGATCTCTTTTACGATATCCAGACGGCGTTTTGAATTTAACGAAGTACTGTGAAACGTAATTGCCATTAAAGTTGCTCCGGTTTCCTTATTATAAATAATTCCATCGTAAAACTTCAGTTTTAAAAAAGTATCTTTAATACTATCAACGTCTGCTTGTGTTCGCGGTATTTTTGTAATAAGAGGAGTGAATTCAAACTTTGACAGGCTATCATTTTTATGGAGTTGATAAGCAGTTGGAACTGAAATTACCTCTTTAATTCCATTAATAATTTTGATGGTTTTACTGAGATAATACCAGTCATTGAATTTATTTAATGTAAATAATTTAGGATCCTTAAATCCAAGAACCATTACATTACCATCTTCACCAAATTGCTTTTTAAAATTTTGGTATTCAACAAATGTTGGATCGTCGGCAGGAAGAATACGTGCAAATTCATACGACAATTCCATCTTACTTGCCTCATACCCCATAAAGATGGTAAGCAACAAGATGACCGATGTAAATATCGCCTTGTTGCGTAGGAGTAAAGAAGCAAACCTTAACCACATAAAACCTTAAATTTTGAAGCACGAATATACGTATTTAAGGCCTAAACTTTAGTGTTAATACCCTTTAAAAATCACCACGCAATCAGATAGTTACATTATAAAAAGATGAACCTAACTAACCGGGCATTATTATAGCAAGATATATGGGAATTCCAATGGTAATATTAAGCGGAAAGGTTATGGCCAAGGCCATGGGTATATATAATCCAGGATTAGATTTAGGAGCCGCTAATTTCATGGCTGCAGGTACAGCAATATAAGAAGCACTGGCTGCCAAAACAGCAAACATAAACCGATTAGAAGAAACGCTTGTTACAAAGGCGCTTAATAACGCTATTAAACAGCCGTTAATTAATGGAATGATAATGGCAAAGATTACCGGAAAAAAACCATAAGCAGAGAATGTGCTTAATTTCTTTCCGCTTGTAATTCCCATGTCGAGCAAAAATATGGCGAGAAATCCTTTAAAGAGGTCGTTTGTGAATGGTTTAATTCCTTCGGCCTGTTTAGCATTTGCCAAAAAACCAATCAATAAACTTCCTAAAATCAGCAATACACTGCCGTTAGTAAAGGAGTGTCGTATAACTTCATTTTTATTTACCGTTAACTCGTTTTGCTCCTTATTATATATAGACATTAACAATAACCCGGCTATAATAGCCGGAGATTCCATCAAAGCCATTATTGCAACCATGTGTCCGTTCAATTGCATCTTTTGAGCTTCCAGGTAGGTAACTGCTGTTACAAAAGTTACCGCACTTACCGAACCGTATGCGGCAGCAATGGCACCCGCATCGTAAACATTCATTTTACGTTTCAGAATAAAAAAAGTATAAACAGGGATTAATAGTGATATACCTATACCAAATAACATGCTATAAACAATTTCAGAATTAAACGATTCATGTGATAATTCCTGACCGCCTTTAAATCCAATTGAAAAAAGAAGATATAATGAAATAAATTTAGAGGAATTGGGGGGTATTTGTAGATCACTTTTAATTTTGACAGCAACAATTCCTAAAACAAAAAACAAGAAAGCGGGATTGGTAACGTTTGAGATAAGTAAATCGATATTCATTATTAATAATTATGGGTTACAATAGTTACAATACATAGGATCTTCATGGTGTTTACCATTTGGATAAATTTTTTCTTCGTGATAATTACATTTTCCACATTTGAGAACATGCTTTAGAGTGGATGCTGTTGGGAATCCGCAGGATGAACAGTTTAATCCAGACACATATGAATTCACTGAGAATCCGGGTGACTTACATTCAGGACAAAAACTTGTTAATTTATTCAGTAGAGTTTGAACTGCTTTTCGAATTACATCGCGTCTGGTAGGATTATGCATGGCCCGCATATCCGTTTCGTAATATACCTTTCCGTATCTTTCACTTAAATAGTTGTAATATTTCCGTAATGCCTTCAATGTTTTTATTCCTTTAAACACTTCTTTTGAGGAATTCGGGTCGGCTCTTAATATTAAGGCATGAGTTGGAAACTTTAGCGAAGTAAGTTTCTTATTCAGTTCATTAAAATCATTAATATATCCTCCGCTAAAATTTGTTTTCACACTTAACTCATGTGCAATTACTTCAATATTATTTTTTTTATCAATTAAAGCAATCACTTCGGTATTGGAAGGAACAAAACCTATACCGGGATGAGGGCCAAAACTACCTTCGCTGGCTATGGCTAAATCTGACTGATACAATTCCATAGCGGCATAACATTTCTGACGCACGGTTGAAACAGGATCATTACTGCGCTCTATTTCACCAGTAAAAGTGCCAAAGACATCCGTATTAAAGTTATTAGGAAGATAACAATTAACCTTTAAATATTTATTTAAAACCGGAGCTATAATCTTTTCCTTACCATGCATGGTAGCAATAACTAAGGTTCTGTTTTTAAATAACAAATCCAGCTGTTCAGTAACTAACTTATTCATAACTCATTATTTCAATATGTTTATTTTAATAATGTTTTTAATTCCAGATGTCTCCGGGTAATAGAGCGTATAACAGTTCTAACTAATGCAAATCGTAATTTAAAATTGTTATTTAGTTTAAACTTATATTACAAATACTATAATTGAATAAATCCGTTCATGTTTACTTTGTCTTTTTCCATATCAAGCTGAAGTCTGATTTCAAAAAGTTGTTTTTGTAATTCAATTATTCTCTTTTTACAAAGCTTTATTTCTTCTTCTTTAGAACTTTTAAGAATCTTATTCTCGTAGAATTTAATTTTAACGTAATACAATTTAGTTAGGATTTCTATAGCTTCATTCGAAGTAAAATGATCATTAATTAACTGATAATTCATGTTTATAAAATTTATAGATTGATATTAATATTCAACTTTAATTATTGATTTAACTGGCAATACAGTTCCTCCTTTTAATGTTACATGAGATGCGTTTGCATACCAAACGGTGGTCTCAATAACAGAGGTGTTATTCTTTAACACATAATAGATTTTAACCTTATGTTTAAAATTATTACCCAAAGTCATTGCATTTAATAAGTCGCGGTATCTTTTTTGTTTTTCATCCTCATTACTCAGCACATCATTTACCGGTTCGTCATTTTTGTTACTAACAGTTGTAACTCTCAACTTTTTTCTAAACGTATTTAACCTGCGATTCCATCTTCCTTTTATTACAGGCAATTTGTAATAATCGTAAGTGTTAATACCAGCTACCGAAAGTGAATTAGTTTTAAAATATTCATTTATAAACTTTACAACCAGTGTAAATACACTTAATAAAATAAATATGGCTATAAAATAGTGCTGGTAAGTAAAATTGGCAAGGAATTCGCCAATATGTTTGTGCTTTGGTACTATAATCACTGTTAAAGTAATTAAAGTTGACACGAACAAAAAAGCAATAATTAGCCGATACAGCCTGTTTATGCTTGATACCTGGGTATTCGTTTTTGTTTTCATAACCTATATGTTTTAATTGTTTCTACAAATTTAACTTGATTGATACATATATTATTATTTATATTTGTTATCATTTACATAAATATTTTTTATGCATTATACACTTAATCAGTTGCAGATATTTCTTAAGGTGGCGGAAACAAAAAGCATTACTAAAGCCTCCGAAGCTCTGCATTTAACTCAGCCAGCTGTATCCATTCAATTAAAAAACTTACAGGATCAGTTTGAAATTCCTTTAACAGAAGTGTTGGGAAGGCAACTATACATAACAGATTTTGGTAAAGAAATTGCAAAAGCTGCCGAAAACATATTGAATGAAGTTTATGCCATTAATTATAAAACATTAACATACAAAGGTCAGTTAAGTGGTCGATTAAAACTATCCATCGTTTCAACAGGTAAATACATCATGCCCTATTTCATCACCGGTTTTCAAAAACTGCATCCGGGTATAGAATTGGCTTTAGACGTAACAAATAAGTCGAAAGTACTGGAAAGCATTGAAGAAAACGAAGTAGATTTTTCGCTTGTATCAGTGCTGCCTGACAATAAACTGATAGATAAAGTTGAACTTATGCAAAACAAATTATTCCTTGTAGGCAATTCAGAAATGAAGTTCAAAAAGAAAGAATATGATAAATCTATTTTTAAAGAACTACCTTTAATTTACCGTGAAAAAGGTTCGGGTACACGAGTTGTAATGGAACGGTTTATCGAGCGTAATGGATTGCCGGTGCAAAAGAAATTTGAACTGGCAACAAATGAAGCAGTAAAGCAAGCTGTAATTGCGGGACTCGGCTATTCTATCATGCCGTTAATTGGTATTAAAAACGAATTAAACAATGGTGATCTTCAAATCATTCCAGTAAAAGGATTCCCAATAAAATCAACATGGCACTTAATCTGGCAAAAGCAAAAGAACTTTTCGCCGGTTGCCACTGCATTTTTACATTACATTAAAAAAGAAAAAAACAATATTATTCAGCAACATTTCAAATGGAATGAAGATTATTAGATCCTTAATTCCTTACCCAAAACCTCGGTTGCTTCCATCACAATCATTTTAACCTCGCTGTCGTACGCGGCAATAATGTTTTTCAACGGAGTTAATTTGTTTTATCAATCATAATAAAAACAATGTCTTTGTGTTAGGTGGCGACTAAATCATGTCCGTTTACAACCGTGCCGGTAACGCCTAAATTTTCGGAAATGATTTTACTTAATTCATTCAGATTTTTTGAAGAAGAGATGTGTACAATTTTTTGATTCTGAGCGCCCACCAAAACCATATCAATAAGCTTAGAGGCTACATAAATACTGATCATACTCCACAACGCCAATTCCATACTACTAAACACAATTCCGGCGCTAATAACCACCATCGCGTCCAATACAAAAACAACTTTACTGGTTTTAATATTCGTATTAGCCGAAATAATTTTAGCTAATATTGTTCCGCCTCCTGATGAAGCTCCTACCTTAAATATCAAACCTAATCCGATTCCGATGGTTACTCCTCAGTATAAGGTTGCCAGTATAATATTATAACTTAGGTTAGGTAAAGAAACAACTTCAGCTAAAACATCTACAAAAACAACAATAAACGCGATACACACAATTGTTTTAATCGCAAAGTTTTTACCAAGATATTTCAAACTTACCAATAACAATGGTACATTAATTATAGCCATTAATAAACCGGTTGGAAAATTAAACACGTGATGCAAAACAATAGCCAAACCTGCAGTACCGACTGTGGCAACGTTATAAGGTGCTAAAAATCCAACAACCGCTAAGGCCATTATCAAACTGCCTGAAGCAATAAAACAATAACTTAATAATTCGGGTTTAAAAGATTTCATTAAAGAATTTTTAAATCTGAAAAAGCGGATTTTATTTAGACTGATAGACTCCTGAATTTATTACGTCAGCCAGATAACAGAATTTATCTTTATATAACACAACAATAAAAGCGTCTTTAATTGACTGGTCTTTTATGACTTTCAACTTATCTTCCGCTTCGTTAAACGTGGAGTAATTACCAACTGTGAAACGCGTAACATCACCTTTTAACGAGCGACGAATTTTCATACCTAATCGCATCGACAATGAATAATCAAAATTTTCAATAAACTTATAAGCTGCTATCTGAACCTGATAGGTAACACTGTCAATCACTATGTTCCCGTATTTACTTCTGAAATCGGATAAATAAAGATTTTCGTGTTTAATTTTAGTAATTAAATCTAAACTATCCATGCTTTTTTCCATCTGCTTTGCATAAGCATCGGAATAAAAATCGGCAATTACAGTAAGATAAACAGTAGAATCAATTCCTTTAGTACTTAAGTGTTTTTTCTGCGCCGGAAAATTCTTATATGTAAACGTTAATTCAAATTCATCATTGGCCGGTAAATTTGCAAGGAATTTTCCGGTATTTGAGTTGGATAGATAAACGAAATTTTTAATATCCTTACGAGACAGACTTTTCACTTCCACTTTTCCTACTACAGGTTTGTTGTTAAACGTAATATTTCCGGATACCTGAACCACTCTTACCGGTTTACCGGGGATTCCAGGCGTAATACAGTAAATATCCTGCTCTCCTAATCCACCTAATGTTTTGGTTGAATAATATCCTTTTTTTGAATCGGCGGTCACCATATAAAACTTATCGTCATTTGGTGTATTAACTGGCTTACCAATATTATATGGTTTACTCCATCCGTTATCTGTTAAATCACTGCGAAGAATATCATAACCACCCGTGCTTAATTTTCCATTGGATGAAAAAAATAAAATTTTACCGTCAGCCGTGATAAACGGCGCATCCTCATCTTCGCCTGAATTAATGGTATTACCTAAATTAACAATATTACCCCAGGTATTATCTTTAATTTTTTCAGCCATATACAAATCTTTGCCTCCAAAGCCACCTTTTCTTTCACTGGAAAAAATAATTCTGTTATTATCCGGAAAAAATGCAGCACTACCATCCCATTTATCGGTGTTCAACCCTATCTGATATACAGGTACCGACCAATTATTGCCTACCAATTTACTTAAATATAAATCGCCGTTACCGCTACCAATATTTTTATAAATAAACAATAAAGTTCCGTCGGTTGATAAGGTTACCGCGGCATCGTGTAAACTAGAATTAATGCTTTTAATTGGTTTCGGTTCGCTCCATAAGGAGTCATTAATTTTATTGGTAATGAATACATCTTCAAAATATATCTTTTCTTCTTCTTTAGTAGAAATCATGCCAATTCCTGTACTAACACTCTTCTTTCCTCCTTTAGATAGAGGTCCGCGATAGGTGTAAATCATAAACGATTCGTCGGATGGAACTAAGGGAACATATTCAGATGCTTGTGAGTTTACAGGAAGACCAATATTTTTTACAGATGCGAAATTGGAATAATCTTTTAATTGACCTGCTGCTTTTACATTGTCTAAACTTCGCTGAGCATTTACAATCAATTCTTTTGTTTCTTCATCAGTAGCGGAAATATTAGCGTTTACAAACTTTGTATAATGTTTAGTTGCTTGCTGTACGCTGTCATTTTTTTCGTATGACAAGGCAATCCAATATTCGTAATAAGGTAATTCAGATTTTATAAAATCAAGTGACTTCAAAAGCGCAAGCGATTGTTTCTTAGTTTCTTCTTTAAATATTCTACAAACACCATTTAAAAAAACAATGCCATTAATCTTGGGATAAATTTTCAATAAGTAATTCAATGGAACTATGGCTTCCGCAAATTGATCCGATTCAATAGAAAGACGTGCTTTGTTATAAAAAGGCATATGCCTTTCAGCTACTTTCGTCTCAATCTCATTGGTGATGTAATTATTGATCTGCGAAAAAGCAATATTCGCATTCAGTAAAAGAAAAAATATATACCTGACTAATTTCAATTTGTGGTTACATAAATTTAAGATTTATGTTCAAACCAACAATTTAAAATTGACACAACTTTTCAATGAATTATTAATGAAAACAAACCTGAAACAGTTTAAAACTACATTTCTTTTTTAAGAAATTTTCCGGTGTATCCGGCTTTAGACTTAACGAGTTCTTCCGGGGTGCCCTCAAATAATACCTGTCCGCCTCCTTTGCCTCCTTCAGGCCCCATATCAATGATGTGATCCGCCATTTTAATAATATCCATATTGTGTTCAATTACCAAAACAGTATTTCCATTATCTACCAATCGGTTTAAAACATCCAATAGTATCCGTATATCCTCGAAATGCAAACCGGTGGTAGGTTCATCTAAAATATAAAATGTATTTCCTGTATCACGTTTGCTTAATTCAGTGGCAAGTTTAACGCGCTGAGCCTCTCCTCCGCTTAATGTTGTTGCCTGTTGCCCTAAGGTAATATAGCCCAAACCAACATCCTGCAAAGTTTTAATTTGTCTGTGTATTCCAGAAATATTTTCAAAGAAATCGCAAGCCTGATCAATAGTCATATTTAACACATCGCTTATCGATTTACCCTTAAAACGAACTTCCAGGGTTTCGCGGTTATAGCGTTTTCCATTACATTCATCACAATTTACATACACATCCGGAAGGAAATTCATTTCAATGGTTTTAACGCCGGCTCCTCCGCAAGTTTCACATCTGCCGCCTTTCACATTAAAGGAAAAACGTCCGGGTTTATATCCTCTGATTTTTGCTTCAGGCAATTCCGCAAACAAATTTCTGATATCAGAAAACACATTAGTGTATGTGGCCGGATTACTCCTCGGGGTACGTCCAATGGGTGATTGATCAATATCAATTACCTTATCTATATTATCAATTCCCGTAATCGATTTATACGGCAAAGGCTTTTTTTCACTGTTATAAAAATGAGCCGATAGAACCGGATATAATGTTTCGTTTATCAAACTTGATTTTCCGCTTCCGCTAACTCCGGTAACGCAAATAAACTTTCCTAACGGAAAATCCACTGAGGCATTCATTAAGTTATGACCGCTGCAACCTTTGATACTGATTTTTTTTCCATTTCCTTTACGGCGCTGTTTAGGAATTGTAATTTGTTTTTTACCTGTTATGTATTGAGCGGTTATCGTATCAAATTTCAGCATTTCTGCGGGTGTAGAAGCTACTACTACTTTTCCTCCATGCACACCTGCTCCCGGTCCAATATCAATCACGTAATCGCTCTCAACAATCATATCTTTATCGTGCTCTACAACCAAAACACTGTTACCAACATCGCGTAAGTTTTTTAACGCTTCAATTAACCGCTCATTATCGCGCTGATGCAATCCGATACTTGGCTCATCTAAAATGTATAACACGCCAACCAATTGCGACCCTATTTGTGTGGCTAAACGAATGCGTTGCGCTTCACCTCCGCTTAATGAACGAGATGAACGGTTGAGTGTGACGTAATCGAGACCAACTTCCAACAAAAAGCCAATACGCGAGCGAATTTCTTTTAAAACCTCTTTCGCTATAATATTCTGATGTTTGCTTAAACGTTTTTCTATATTCTTAAACCATTCGTTTAACACACTAATATCCATTCCCGATAAATCGGCAATGTTTTTTTCATCAATTTTAAAATATAAAGCTTCTTTCTTTAAACGTGTACCGTGACACTGCGGACAGTCAATTTTGTTTGTAAATCCCTGTGCCCATCGCTGAGCTGCAGGAGAGGGATTTTCTTCCGCATGTTTTGTAATAAAATTAGCAATGCCATCAAAATTCACATTATAAGCACCACTATTTCCTTCTGACTTCACTTTAATTAATTCATCAGAACCAAACAATATCACATTGACAGCATCGTCCGTTAATTCGTTAAATGGTGTAGATAAATCAAATTCATAGATTTCACCTAAAGCTTCCAGTTGTTTAAAAATCCAGCTTCCTTTCGCCTCTCCTAATGGTGCTATTGCGCCTTTTTTGATGGATAGTTTCTGATCAGGCACAATTTTATTTATATCAATTTCCGCTATCGCTCCCAACCCATTACACTTACTGCAAGCACCGTAAGGCGAATTAAATGAAAACAAATTAGGCGCAGGCTCATCATAGGAAATACCGCTGGTAGGACACATTAAAAAGCGACTGAAGAAACGAACTTTACCAAAGCCAAACTCTTGTGATTTCTTTTTTGGTTTTTCTTTTTCTTCAAAGTGTTCAAAAACCATCATGGTTCCTTTACCATGTTTCATTGCTGTTTGAAGTGATTGGTTTAAACGTACTTTAGAATTAGCATTTACCTCCAGCCGATCAATCACAATTTCAATATCATGAATTTTATAACGATCAACCTGCATTTTAGCGGTGATGTCTTTAATTTCACCATCAACCCTAACTTTGGTAAAACCTTTTTTTCTAATTTCCTCAAACAACTCGCGATAATGACCTTTACGACCTTTAACTACCGGAGCTAATAAATTTATTTTTTTGTTTTTGTATTCCTCGCTTATTAAATCCACAATTTGATCATCACTATAGCGCACCATTTTTTCGCCGGTAACATAAGAGTATGCGTCAGATGCGCGAGCAAACAACAAACGAAGAAAATCATAAATTTCGGTGATGGTGCCAACTGTTGAGCGTGGATTTTTATTTACAGTTTTTTGTTCAATGGAAATAACAGGACTTAATCCTGAAATTTTATCTACATCCGGACGTTCCAGATTTCCTAAAAACTGTCGGGCGTAGGAAGAAAAACTTTCAATATATCTGCGTTGTCCTTCCGCGTAAATGGTGTCAAAAGCCAATGATGATTTTCCACTTCCGCTTAAACCGGTAATTACAACTAAACGGTTACGTGGAATTGTTAAAGATATGTTTTTTAAATTGTGTGCTCTGGCGCCAACAACTTCTATATTCTCTTCTGCCTCGGTTAAATCCGTATCGTTATTACTTTTTTTCACTTTCCGTTTCGTTCTTAGTTCTGATAATCAAAATCTGACCTGGCTTAATTTCTTTTTCTGTTTTTAAATTATTCCAATTTAAAATATCAACTACCCTTACATGATATATTTCAGCTAACTCTTTAATGCTTTCACCTTCATTATAGTTATGCAATATTTCAACATCGCTTTCTTCTTTCTTATCGCTTTTTACGTCTGTTGGTGCAACCACCGTGTCGGAAATACGCTCTTCTATGATGGTTTGCTCTAACAAATCTGCGTAATAATTTGAATAATCGGCATTATTTTTTTTAGGAATTTTAAATTCAAAAGTTAGGCGATTAGGATTATCCAGATAATCTTTTAACAACCAGGGATTAAATAATTTAACCACAGCAACATTGCTTTTTATTGATATGGCAAAAAAATTAATGTCCGATATAGCCGTGTCCACTTTAATGATTTTAACAGGGATTTTAGGTAAATACTTTATAGCCTTTCTTTTAATTCCGAAATGTTTAGGATCAGAAAATAAAGTTTTATAGGCCAATATTCTGTAAACAAAGCTTCCTGTTTCTTTGTTCAAAATCATGCTGTAATAATCTTTGGTATTCTGTTTTTCAAGGGCTTTTTGAATACCTCCTATTCCCAGATTATAAGCTGCAGCCGTTAAAGTCCAGTTTTTAAAAACTTTATAAGCATCCTTAATTAATTTACAGGCAGCAAGGGTAGATTTTTCCACATCCAAACGCTCGTCAACATTATCATTCACAATCAGCCCGTAATTACGCGCGGTGGAGGGTACCAATTGCCAGAATCCGGCAGCACCCTGCGAAGAACGTGCATTTGACAAATGACTTTCAATTACGGCAACGTATTTAAAATCATCTGGTACACCTTCTTTTTTTAATATAGGTTCTATATACGGAAACCATTTTTGTGCCTTACTGTATAAATAGCCTGCACTTTGTTTCCATTGCTTATTGCTAAAAAACTCTTTTTCCAGGTTATCTCTTAACGCGTAGTTATTAGTTGGAATTTTCTCACCGCAAAAAGAAAGGTTTCGTGGAATATTTAAACCGAATGCGCTAAAGTTGTAATTAGAATAACTTGGATAACTAACAGAAGTGGACGATTGTATTACATGGGTAAAAATGTGTAAGCTAAACACAAACACTAAAGCAATAATTATACGCCAATAATTATTTCTGAAATAATTGAAAAAAGATTGTGAATACTTTTTTATCACTTGTGTTTAATAATGGTATTTAAGTAGAGGGCCAAAAACACCAGAACGATAAAAGAAATACTAACTACAAATAGTGTGGCCGAATACGTTAATACCAGGTTATATGCTAATATCATTCCTATAAATGCTATTAAAAGATACAAAATTGCTATTCTTTTTTCTGTTAAACCTCTAAAAAACAAATGATGAGTGGTGTGATCTTTACCTCCAATAAATGGCGACTGGCCTCTTAAGAAGCGGTTAATAACCACAGTGGTTGTATCAACAAGCGGCAGCAAAAAAACCAAACCAACGATTACAAAATGATAGAGGAAATCTTGGGTTTCGATCAGGTTATTAGGATAAATATTCCAGCAGAAGTGAATGGAAACAATTCCTAAAAAAGCACCTAAAAACTGGCTTCCGGTATCACCCATAAACATTTTAGAAGGATGAAAATTATAAATCAAGAATCCCAATAAGGACGAGATAACACCAATTGAAAGAATTGAAAAAGGATGCAATGACTGCTGTAAAGACAGATTGATAATAATTATATAGGCACATACCGCAATAGACACAATGGTTGTAATACCATCCATATTATCGAGCATATTCACTGAATTCATGATACCAACAATCCAAATAATCGTAATGGCGTAATTAAAAAAATCGTTTTCAAATATTTTAATAGATGTGCCTGTAAAAAGCAAAATCAAAGCACAAGTAATTTGCGTTACGAATTTCAGCAAGGGTTGCGTATTAAATGCATCGTCAGCCAATCCCATTAAAAATGCCATTGAGCAAACAATTAACAATCCAGCCATTTTAATCCGATAAGCAGTATCTAAAGATTCTAAGAGATTAAGAAAGATATAAGACAAAAGGAAAACAACAAAAAAAGAAATACCCCCTATAGACGGTTTTATATCTGGGTTCCAACGAATTTGATTTACCTGTTTTCCTCTAACACCAAGCGTTTGCGCAAACTTCAATAAAATACTATTAATTACTACAGAGAAAATAAAACAGATAAAGAAAAATACTGTTAAAAGTAAAGGCGTATTATCTAATAAACTAAGCATTAAAACATACTTTTAAAATTTTTAAAATTCTTTCCTTGCAAATCTTTTTCAGACAATAACGGGTTTTCCATATTCCATTTAATGCCAATTAATGCGTCGTCCCATTTAATACAATCTTCACTGGATTTGTTGTAAAAATTAGTGCACTTGTAAGAAAACACGGTGTTGTCGCGTAAGGTTAAAAAACCATGTGCAAATCCCTCAGGAATATACATCATCATTTTATTTTCTTCGGTTAATTCTGCTCCAAAATATTTGCCATATGTTGGAGAATCTTTACGGATATCAACTGCCACATCGTATACCGCACCGGTAATCACTCGCACCAATTTACCTTGAGCAAACGGTGGATTTTGAAAATGTAAACCACGCAACACCCCTTTATGAGATAAGGATTGGTTATCCTGAACAAAATCCATATTTAAACCATTAGCGGCGTAAATATCTTTATTGTAACTTTCAAAAAAATAACCACGATCATCTGCAAAAACTTTGGGTTTTATTACCCACAAACCTTTAATACCGGTATTAATTAGTTCCATTTTTCTTTCCTACTTTTCTTAAAAATTTTCTTTCCTTTGATTCAAAATCTTCACCGTAATAACCCGATCCGTATGTATAGCCGTAACCGTAACCATAACCATAACCGTAGTTATATCCGTAAATATTCTTTCTGATATCTACACCATTTAAAACAATTGACAAATGCTTAATATTATTTTCATTTCTCAATCGGTCGATAATTTGAGCGAAGGTGCGTTTAGAATATTCTGCCCTAAATACATAAATTGGATAATCTGCCATCTGTAAGGTTGTTAAACCATCGGTTACTAAACCTACCGGAGGATTATCAATAATTACATATTCATACTTTGTTTTTAAATAATTAATCACCTCCACTAATTTATTGCCCATGATCAATTCGGAAGGATTAGGAGGTATCGGACCGGCAGTAATATATTGTAGTAATGGTAAATCACTATTACGTATACATTCATCCACTTCGGTCATATGCGTTAAAATGGTACTCATACCTTTATTATTATCAACCTCAAATCCTCTGTGAATTTTAGGTTTACGCATATCCAAGTCAATGATTATTGCTTTTTTACCGGAGAAAGCAAGAATACCGGCAATATTCATTGCCACAAAAGTTTTTCCTTCACCTGAAATGGTTGAAGTAATGGATACAATTTTAGAACCTTGTTCGTTATTGATAAATTGCATGTTAGTACGAATGGCCCTGAACGCTTCGGCAATGATTGACTTAGGACTTTTATCAATAATTAATTGCGAAAGCGGCATGTTCTTTTCAACCTTAGGGATAATACCCAAAGTATTAATGTTTGCACTCGTATGACGAACCACATCGCTTAATGATGAGATCTTATCGTGCAAGAAATATTGTATGATAACCAAAAGTAAACTAAACGCTAAAAACGAAATGATTGAAATATACATAGTGTTTCGCTTACTTGGCGACAAGATAGCACCAGGGTTGACAGCCGTTTCAAGAATAAGGTTTTTCGATACAAATCCTGCTTTAGAAATTGAGAATTCTGTTTTCTTCTCTAAAAGCATAGTATAGTATTTTTCGCTGATGGAGTATACACGCATTAATCGCGAATGCTCAACTTCATCTTCAGGAGCCTGATCAAACTTAGATTTATAATCAGCAGATTTCTCAAGAAGGTTTTTATATTTTGTTTTGTATTTCAAACGAATTGCCGATAGGCTCTTTAATAGTAAATCTTTTTGAATTTCTATCTGATAATTCACCTGTTTGATGTTTTCAGAATTAGGAGTTACCTGATACAATAAATTCTCTTTCTCAACCAACAGTTTCTGAATAGCCTGAATAATATCCTTTACCATACTTTCTTCCTCTGTTCCTGCTAATAATGAAACTAACTGGTATACATCAATGTTTTTGTTTTTTGATATGTTTAACTGTATTTCATCCAGGATTTTTTCTTCCATCTCAAGTCTCAACATTTGGTCTTCTAGATTGGAATAACGCATTAAATTAGAATTAAGAATAACTTCATTATCGTTTACATTCTTTACCTTTTTAAAAGCCTGTAACTGAGTTTCCGCTAATTTTAAATCACTATATACCTGACTTAGTTGATTATCAATAAAAGTAAGTATGTTCTTAGAACTTTCGCTCTTACGTTCAACATCATAAATTAAAAACTCTGAGGAAATGGCGTTTACAATATCTTTTGATTTATTCGGATTGACATCTTTTACGCTAATCAAAATTGTCATTGCCAGTTCACTTAAAACACGGGTTTCAAGCTTTGATTGCAAGTCTGCCGTTACATCATCAACACTCTTAACAACAAAATAAGATTTGTTTCCCTTAATGATATCCGAATTATGACTGGCTTCATTATTCGGATTCATATAAACATTAATATCAAAATCGGAAGCTTTAACCCAAGCACCCGTTTTAAATTTTACAATCTTATTGGAAGCACCATACATGTAAGTAATTGTACCCTCACTCAAATCATCGTTAAAGCTTACATAGAATTTTTGTCCGTAATAATTTGGCTTTTTAAAATTCACTTTTATAAAGTAAGGCGAATTTGAATACAACTCATTACTCTTAAAAGTTCCTTCGGTATAGTAGCTCACCTCAATTGAAAGCTTTTCTACAACTCGCTTTAAAAAGATTTTAGACCGAATTTGCTCTATTGACTCTGCAATTTTATTGCTGTTTCCATCAAGCTGATTTAACTGTAAAACTTTAGAAGCTGCATTATCATCGATAATCTGAATCTTAGATTTTGATTCATAAATGGGTTGGCTATATCTTAAATAAAGAAGAGCAGAAGTAAAGATGATTACGAAAAAACCAATAATAATATATTTACTTTTAAGTAATAAATACAAAAACAAACTGAAGTCGATACTACTGCTAAATCGTTCAACCCGTTCTTTATAACGGTCGTGTTCGCTATCTACTTTAGTATTTAACATGTTCCGTTATTTGATGATTAATCCGTAAATAATTAAGCTTGTTGACAACAAGGTAATAATTGGCGTTAACTCTGTAACTAATGTTCTTGCCAAACGGTAACGTGGTTCAACATAAATGATATCGTTCGCCAAAACAATGGTATTACCTGCAGCCAAGCCTTCAATTTTCGAAAGATCCATTAAGAACACCTGCGGTTTAGCTGTACGGTAGTTTCTGATTAATTTAACTTTAAAGGCTTTTCCGTCTTCCGTTATACCGCCTGATAAAGCTAAGGCTTCTAAAACAGTAGTATTGTTATTGGCTAATGGTAACACTTTTGCCACACCATTATTACCCGGGAATACAATCACACGTTTATTATTAACTCTCAGGGTTACAAATGGCTTTACATAAAACTCAGAATATTTATCTTCTAATAATTTTTCTGCTTCTTTTATTGTTAAACCTGCCAATTGAATGTATCCGATCATAGGCATTTTAACACTGCCATCACTTTCTACTAAAACTTCCAAATCGTTACGGTAAAAAACGTTATTTACCTGATTTGCCAAGTCAATTAATTTAAAACCATCGTTGGTAAATACGCGATAGTTCATCATATCATTTGGTGCGATTCTATAATCTTGTCGTGATAATGAATCGGAAATCTTATCGTAATTGAAATCTTTTTTAGTTTGCAACATTAAGTTCGGCCTCATTAATTTACATGAACTTAAGGCCAAAAGCACGATGGGGATAAACAGTAAGAGTTTGCGCATAAGATATTTGATGTGAAATTAAGAAAAAAATACGAAAAATACTAAAAAACAGCACTTTACCTTGGATATTCGATCCTTACATGGTACATGTTCATTAGCCTTTTCTTAAATATCTTTTTAACAATTGTAATATCTTTAAAAGTTATCTCTGCATTTATAAATTGATTTTCGGCTATTTTATAATCTATCATCCTGTCAACCAAATCGTTTATAGCCAATGCATCGTATTTTTTTAGAGATCGGGAAGCCGCTTCCACCCCATCAGCCATCATTAAAACAGCTGTTTCTTTACTAAAAGGGATAGGTCCCGGATACCTAAATGCCTCTTCATTAATTTTCTCGCCTTTATGCTCTTTCTTAAAATTATGCAGGAAAAAGCTGGCTGTTGTAGTTCCATGATGCGTTCTGATAAAATCAATCACCGCTTCAGGTAATTTATATTCCTTTGCTTTTTCTACACCTTTTATAACATGTGAAATAATAATTCTGGCACTTTCCTCGGGTAAAATTTCGTTATGCGGATTAATCTCTCCAACCTGATTCTCTGTAAAATATCTTGGGTTATCCATTTTACCAATATCATGATACATTGCTCCTGCGCGAACAAGTAAGGCATTTCCTCCAATATGGAAAATAGCCTCCTCAGCCAAATTTGCCACCTGTAATGAATGCTGAAAAGTCCCGGGTATTTTTAATGATAGCTCTCGTAATAAAGGCGTGTTTAAATCACATAATTCCATTAAGGTGAAATCTGAAACAAACCCGAATATTTTTTCGGCAATAAACACAAATGGATAGGCCATTATGATTAAAAGGGAACTAATAATAATTGGCAGATACAATGCCTTTTGCGTTAATATTTGTTGATTTCCATTCACGAATTGAAAAGCCAAAAACGCGAACAAATAAAACATAAACACCACCAGTGCCGAAAACAACAACTCTTTTCTGCGACGCATTTCAGCAACGCTGAAAACAGTACCCATACCAATGGTTAATTGAATGAAAATAAATTGAAACTTATCATTGGCATAAAAAGAACAAAACAATATTGAAATTAAAAACGTAAACAATGCTGTACGGCTATCAAAAAAGATCCGAATTAAAACAGCTATTAATGCAAATGGTAACGACCAAATGAAAAGAACACCATAAGGAGAAACTAGCTTAGTAAAAAACACCGCTACAATTACTACCAGAAATATAAAAGTGATTTGTTTGTTCTGTCCAAAAATATTCTTTCTGAAAAATGCCAGATACAACATAAGAATTCCAAACAATAATAAAGCAATCATAAACCTTCCCAGCAATTGCGTAAAAGTGTTTTCTGAAGTTAATGATCGGCTTTGTAAATACGCGACCACTATTTCTCGCTTTTCGTTGTTTAATGGTTCATTTTTTTCAATTAATACATCACCTTTGCTGTATGATGCTTTATATAATGAAATAGCAGATAAGTTTTCGTTAATATTTTTATCGGTTAACTTTTTATCAAAAAAAACAGTAATGGATAAATGATCTAACCCTGTTTGAAGAAGTTTGCTGTTATCCGGTTTATCCAACAAGCGCTCTTGCAATACTCGCATGGCTGTTTCTACAGTAAAAAAATTATAAAGAGCTGCTTGTTCCGCAACGCCATCTTTAACAACATAAATTACCTTAAGCGAATCTTTGGCATCCGGCTTTTCGATAACACCTACGCGATAGATAGAATCCAATAATACTTTTACTTGCCGCAAGGATGACTGTGTTGCATTACTTGCCGCCAATTTGTCTAATTCATTCAATAAATGATCACGTTCAGTTGTGTTTTCTTTATAATACAAAGGTGATTCAAGGAGTATTTTATTTTGCTCAACTTTCAATTCCGAATCCGATTTCTTTAAGTAAAATTCCCGTTCAGCTTTCATTGAAGGGTATGGCCAGTGATTAAGTTGTCTTAAAGTATTCAATGAATACTTTTCTCCATTAGGTAAAAGAAAGGTTAAAATAATAGTAGATACAAAGTATAATATTACTTTAAAAACAAGGGCATGTTTGTCTCTTATTAAGCTAAACCAATTCACTCTTACAAAGTAAAAGCTAACTTGGCTTACTACCCGTGTTACACGCTTTTGTTTTCAACAAAGCTGTATTAATTAAACGAATAAACGTATTGGATTGAAGTAGTTCGGGGTGCTTCAATTTTCATTGGACGCAATGAATAATCGGCATTTAGAATATTATTAACGATTAGGGATACTTTGTGACGTGTTTTAATCTGACATGCCAATCGCAAATCAATAATTTCAAAACCATAATGCGTTTTCCAATACCTAGTAGATTGAATTGGGTAAAAATACGGACTCTCTGATGTTAAAACCTCCAAACTTTCAAATGCTTTATCTATGTTTTGCATACGGCTATAATAACGGTAGCTTAAACCAACAGAAAACATATATATTTTAAAATCTAAATCGGCTTTAAACATATGCTTAAATCGGTACTTTAATATATTATCGGTGGTATCCATGCTAGCCGTTTTATAACTTAAATCCTGACCAATTCCGCCTAACGATTTATCTCTTGCGTAAACACTATCTGGCGTTAGAGAAACTGGTTCGATATACGTGTACCCAATCAGACCTGAAACACCAAAACGTTTGTTCATTTCAGGGGAAGTGAAGCCTAAAGATCCATCAATCCCTCTCACACGCGAATCGCCGGTATTTAAAAATTTAAACCCGATTATGGCAACTTCAGGATCCCATACACCAAACAAATACTCTATGGTGTTCTTGTATTTTTGATGGAATCCTGCAACATCGAGGTATCCTTTCACACCAAAAAACCTAAACCCTTGTTTTACGCCCATTTCAAAGCTTTTGCTTTGTTCAGGTTGCAAGTCAGGATTAGGAAAAACACCAAAGATACCAGCCTTGGTTGTTATGTATCGCTCTGTAATTGTCGGATATCTAAATCCCTGCCCGTAAGAAACCCTTACCCAGGTAGCTTTAAGCACCTGAATACTTGCTCCTGCTCTAAATATGGGAGCAACTACACTTTGAAGATTATTCATTTTAAAATACTCGTATCGAACACCACCGGAAAGGTTCAGCACACTCCATAATTTCTTATCTAACTGAATAAATCCCGAAGCATTTATAATTTTGTTATTGGGTGTCCCACTGGAGGCATAAAGTTTAGCGAAAGATGAAGAAATATTACCTACAACACCACCGGTAAAAACCAAATCAATGTTTTTAAAATCGCGTTGCAACTGGTACTCGCCATAATACATGGTACCACGGTTTGACTGGTTATTAGAAATATAATTATCCGAATGAAAAATACGTGTTACTAAACTATGAGTTACTCCTCTGCCTGGATTATATTTGATAAACGGATCGATGTTAAATAAAGTTTGGTTTTGCATAAATACCGCTCCCGGATATCCACGATACATCCCTAAGGAATCATTTAACCAAGCCAAAACCATGTTACCTTTGCTTAACATGAAATTGCCGTTAACCCCTGCATTTAAACCAATTATTTTCTTAAAACGGTAACGTAAATTAAAATTCAAACGACCGCGTAATTTCATCATGTCATGATTGGTAAATGTGGGGATTGTATCTGTAATTTTCAAAGCATTTTTTACATCCGAAGGAATGTATTTAGTGGGAGGCGGCGGACCAATATAACCCTGATCGGCATTGACATTTCCGCCAATTACAAAATCAAGATTGTTTTTAATAATTCTGCTGTGTAAAAAATTCAAATTCGTAAATCCGGGTAAAGAATTTCCGTACCAGTTTTCTGCAGGTGCACGAGGTGTATCGTAATGACCTACCGAATAATTTATTATGGTTTTTGGTTTACTGCGCGGATATGCTGTACGAATATTAATTACACCATTTAATGCCGACGAACCGTACAATACCGATGATGCTCCTTTGATGATTTCTACCTGTTCAATATTTTCGATTGGAATATAACTCCATTCCGGACGGCCGGCATCACCGCTTAGTAAAGGAATTCCATCAACAACAATAGCAACACGACTTCCAACTCCAAAAGTAAATCCGCTTCCACCACGAATTTGAGGATCGTTATCAATAATGGATAAACCGGGCGCTTGCTCTAATGCGGTTTCAATACTTGTACTGTTTTTGTTATTAATCAAATCAGGCTTTATCACTTCCATTGAAACTGTTAATTCCTCCAGCTTCTGTTCAAACTTTCCGGATGAAACAACAATGGTTTCAAGCATTTTGGCCATTGGTTTTAAAGTAATATTTTTTTCGGTAACAGACCCCGGATTAATGAATACCTGAAGCGTGTCGCTTTTTAATCCAACATAGGCCACAATTATTTTATGAAATCCGGAGTCTAATTGCAATTCGTAATTACCGTCCAAATCAGAAGCTGTTCCTTTAGACAGATTACCTAATAGCTGAATAGTTGCGCCAGGCAGCGATTCATTATTGCTTTTATCTGAGATTTTACCTTTTAACGTTCCCTGTGTTTGAGAATAAACAAAGTTGGTAAATAAGAGGATAAAAAATATTAATAACCGGGCATGCATGGCTCAAAAATAAGAAAATCCGCCTCTTTTGAAGGCGGATTTAATAAAAAATAATGGATTAATTATTCAATAACCAATTTACCGGTTTTAACAAAACCCGGACCTGAAACCTCATACAAGTACAAACCAGAATTCATAGTTTTAAAATCAAAAGCATTTAAACGACTGGCATCTACCTTTTGTGAAGAAACTAATTTTCCTGTCAAATCATAAACAGCAATGTTTGCTTCTTGCTCAGAGCGCTCGGTAAAATCAATATATATTACCTTATCGAAAGTAAATACGCGAATATTCTCTTTCTTCATAGCTTGCTCATTTAAGCCAACCGAATTATAAACAAGCCCTAAGTCATCTAACCATAATTTTGAGCCGTTACCTGTAATGCCGGGAGCTGCAGTCATTTGATCAGCCGATGATGTTGTGTTGATCATTATATAAGCAGGATTTGCAGCGCTGGCGTAAGTAAACGGAACGCTAAAACGTTTCCATGTTGTGTTATTTGCTTTTGGCGTTAAAAATAATGCATCACCAATTTTATTTGCTGATAAATTCGGGTGATTGTTATTTACAGGTACTTCCGGATCATAATAATGACCAGTATGTAAAATCGCTCTCACTTTTCCCTGCTCATTGGTTGGATTGTTTCCGCTTGTTGCCTGTGTATATTGATACCAACCAATCAAACTATCCGGACGGCCTGTAAATGCCATTCTTCTGATATCGGTTGCATTGGTAGGATGTATGGTACTCATGTATCCTTCAGCTTTATTAGAGCTAGGCGCATTTACAATACCGGTTGACATATTTCCGTTTACAACAGCCAAAACATAATATTTCGTTTCTATACGCGCTGATGATGTACCTGTCTTTTTTATAGAAACATCCTGATAACAGGTTTGAGGACCTGAAGACGCTAAACCCGAACCCGACTTATTCGAAAACCAATTATTTGGCTCTGTTGAAACTCCGGGTGAAGCGTTACCTCCCCAATTCTCAAAGCCATTGTTTAGAATTGTAGTCTGAGATACAACAGATAAGGAAGTAGCAATAGATAAAATAGTAAATATTTTTCTCATGCGTGATGTATTAAAAATTTAATCAAAACTAGAAAAAAAAACATTACAAACAAGTTGAATAAACGTAATGTTACCTATTTATCTTTGTTAATAATTTTTATGTCTGATTCCCCAACCACTTTAAATGCAGTCCGGCGATTCTTTTGATGGGCTGCTTCAAACTCCTCACTCTTAGGAACCATTTTGTCAATTGCATCTTGTTTTACAATCGGATCCGTCTCTCCCCAACCTTTCGCTATCAAACGACTCGACTTAATTGCTTTTGAAATTAAATAATCCACACAAGATTGCGCTCTTGCCTGAGACAAACGTAAATTATAGTCATCACTTCCTCTGGAATCGGTATGTGAATTGATCATAATCGATAAATTGTCGTTCAGATTTAACAAGTCAACGATTTTATCCAGATTTTCTTTTGATTTAGGTCGTAAGGTAGCTTTATCAAAATCGTATTCGATTCCCTCAATTTCAATTTCACTATCGGGAATTTTATTTAAAAAGAAATCCTGTTCAAAATGAAAACTCTCCGATTTTCCTTTTGTGGCTGCACTGGCAGCATCCGCAAAATATTTATTCTTTTGGGCTTTCATGAAAAACTCCCTATCCGGTTTCAATTCAGAGAAATAATATCCTTTATCATCCGTAACAACCATAATCGGATCGTCTTCACCATGGACATCACGAATGGTTACAAGTGCACTTGGTATAGGATCGTTTGTTTGTGCATCAAAAACGTAGCCACTAATATCAAAAACAATGGGTTCATTAATGAATTCATAGATATTGTAACAATGGCCGCTTTCACAATCCTTTCTATCACTTGCGAAAAAGCCTCGTTGTTGGGTTCTCTCCATTATAAAATAAGCATCGTCTTTACTCGAGTTCAAAGGCCCACCCATGTTTTTTGGAAGTGTATAAACAGAGTCGTCTACATTAAAGTATGATTTGAATATATCAAGTCCACCCATACCCGGCAATCCGCTCGAACTGAAATAAAGTGTATTTGAAACCGAATGATAAAATGGTGAAACTTCATCTCCGGGTGTATTAATAGGCGCTCCTAAATTCTTTGGTTCTCCTAAAACACCGTTCTCATCAATTACACAATACCAAATATCAAACCCACCTTTTCCACCCGGACGATTTGAAGAATAAAACAAGCGATTACCTTCGAAATTTATAAACGGGTGCATTGATTTGTATCCTGCGACATTTACCCTGTCATTTAATTTAAAAGCTTCAAAAAATTTACCGTCTTTCATGTTAGCCCAATAAACGAACACTTCATCACGATTCATATCACTCCATCTGGTAAATAACATAACTTCATCTGCTGTAATTATTCCGGCTCCCTCGTGAAGTGCGGTATTAACAGGTCGGCCAAAATTAACCGGGCGCTGCCAAATACTATCTAAACATTCTACATAATACAAATCGCACAAATATTTAGAATCTTGTTTCTCAGGATCGTTAACAACACCATTACGACGGGCACTAGTGAAAATAATTTTATTAGGACTTAAATAATACTGCGGAGCAAAGTTAGCTGTGCCTTTATTGAAGATGGTTGTATCCAATAAATTCACTTTAACCATTCGTTTTACATTGGTAGAACTATCTAAAGCAAAATAACAACTGGCTTCTTTCTTTTGCGCTACCTGTTTAAGCGAATCGTTATCCGGATTAGAAGTTACATAAGACTCAAATTCATTCAATGCTTCCTTATGTTTTTTAACACTCATTAAAGATAAGGCATGATAAAATCGCGCATCCGGATATGAATTTCTATCTACACATACTTTAAAAATTTTAGCTGCATGATTATAATCGGAATTTTTAAAATATGAATGTCCGAGTTTATAATAAACATAATCAATACTGTTCATTGGCTTATACGCCGACTTAGCCTTTTTGCTGGTATCGGCAGATGCAATTGACTTTATACTATCTTGTCCGGCTTTTGTTGAATCCTTTCGGCTAAACGGATTCTTTAACTTCAATTCAGGAACTTTTATTAGATTTTTTATACGAAGATTGACTAATTGTGCTTCGTAAGGCAACACAAACGTTTCCAATATGGTTGTATCATCCAACACCTTTGCGTAATAATAAGCAGCAGAAGCGAAATCTTTTTTCTCATATGCGTTTTCGGCTTGTGTTATCCACAATTTTTTCGATTGCGCAAATGATGTAAACGAAGTCAGCGTTGCAAAAAACAATAAACTTGCCACCACCAACTTTTTATGTATTGTAAAATAAGGGTATTTCATAATTATAAACGAGGACAATTTTTAATTTCAGTAGCGCTCTTTTTACCTGATAAATAAGTCAGTGATATTTCAAAAGCTCCGTTTGTTTTGCTGGCTGTTTTTAATGTAGACGTATTAAAATCGTATCCGATTTTAAAGACATAATTATCTTTTCTTAATCCTGCATAAACGATACTTGCATCTTTAGCACGGTAAGTATATCCGGCCAGTAAAAAGAATTTATCGTTTTTAAAATAATAACCGGCATCTAAAGCATAGGTTTGTTCAAATGCCTTTCCCTGCACCATAACTAATACTTTTGGAATAGCAAATAACAATTCGCTGATGTTTACACGAACCCCTGCATGCGAATAGATTCGGATAGGTAAATGATTGGCTTGGTCAAAGAATGTTTCCTTAGGCTGAGTTAAATTAAATCCGGAAACACCTAAAAACGGATTTAAACGCGATTGCTGCTTAGCATAAAAATACAACAAGCCCGCATTTAACTGAGGTAGCATTTGCGATTGACGCTTAAAATTTTCGTTGCTGGATAACTCCGTATTAAAAGAACCTCCGTTTTGTCCAGTGTATTGATTATCCCAAGTGTATAGCTTGTATTCAACCGATTTTTGTGTAATTCCGGCTTGTATACCAAAAGCAATGTTATGAAACTTCTTTTTATCGAGAGGTACACTATAAGCAGCTGAAAGCATCGCCTGAAACACATTGTAATTTCCGATACCGGCACGCATGTTAACAACCTGTAAACCAAATCCCCATTTCCCTTTCGGCATATCCGCACTTATTAAGGCAGTATTAAACGGACGATAAGCAACTGAACTCCATTGGTTACGGTACTGTCCATGAACTCTGAATTTAGCGTCAATCATTCCGGTCATGGCCGGATTCAAAAATAATGGCGCTGCATCGTAAAGTGACAAGTGAAAATCTTGCGATTTCACTACATTACTTGCGCCTAGTATTATAATTACAATATATTTAAATATTTTTCTCATAGTCTAATTATCTTAATAAGGTAACATCACCGGATTTTTTCACCGATTTATTATTAAACATATCTACATCTAAAACCCACACATAAACTCCAACAGGAGCGTCCTGTCCTTTATATGTTCCATCCCATCCAACATTCTGATCATTTGTTTCAAACACCAGCTCGCCCCAATTGTTGTATACTCTGAATAGCATTTTCTCAAAAGGTCCGCCTTTTACCAATAGGAAATCATTATTGTTATCCTGGTTAGGCGAAAATGCTGTTGGTACCAACGGCAGTAATGTTACCGAAATATCCCTTCGTGCCGTATCAGAACATCCGAAATTGTCGGTTATTATTAAAGTAACCGTATAAGAGCCCTGATTGTTATAAATATGTGTTGGATTTTGAGCTGTTGCCCCTGCTCCATCACCAAACTCCCAGTTCCAGAAATTAATAGTAGAACTTGGTGAACTAAAGTCTGTAAAGTAAACAACTTCCTGTGCTAAGGTTGGATTGTTGGTCATAGAGAAAAACGCATTAGGGCGAGGACGAACATTCACCGGCAGATTAATGGAATCAGAACATCCTTTATCCGTTGTTACTGTTAAATTCACATTGTAAATTCCTGAATTTGTATACGTATGAGTTGGATTTACAGATGTTGAAATGCCACCATCTGCAAAATTCCAGTTCCAATTAACAATTGTATCACCCGCGCTAAATCGGGATGAATCAGTAAACAGAATTAGTTGTTTTTCACATGCCGGAGATACATTAAAATCGGCAAAAGGCAAATTGTAAACCGAAACAGTTTTTTGTATGGTATCTGAACATCCATTGGTAGACGTAACAGCAAACGTAATAGAATACGTATTTGCAACCGTATAGCTATGAATCGGGTTTTGAGAAATTGCAGAACCTCCGTCACCAAAACTCCAATAATAACCTGAAATAGACCCTGTACTTGTGCTGTTAAACTGTATTGGCTTTGTTGCACAGGCTACCGAATAAGTAAAATTAGCTGTAGGAGCCGGTTTAAATGTTACCAGCACTGTGTCACGTTGTGCATTGCAGCCTTTGTTATTTGTTGATTCCAGAACAAGTTTTACACTTCCATTTGCAATGTCAGCTAAACTTGGAATATAACTTCCACTTAAACTGATGTTATTAGGTATAAATGTTCCGGTACCGGTTGAAGTCCATTGTCCGCTATTAGTAAAACCGGTAACAAGTCCGTTCAAGGCGATAAATGTATTATTACAAAATGCGGTATCCGGACCTGCATTTACAAATGGTGCTTTTAAAATAACATAAGTCACTGTATCCACTTCCGGATTACAAATTCCGCCCGTAGATGTTAGTATCAGCTGAACACTTCCCGCAAGGGTATCGGAAGCACTCATTGTGTAAAATGTATTTAAACTTGCGGAATTAGCAAACGCTCCGGATCCGGTGGTTGTCCAAGTTCCGGTTGAAGCAGAGCCACTCACTGTTCCGGTGATTGAGATTACACCAGCGCTGGCACAAATCGTATCGTTATTACCGGCATTAACATAAGGCTTCGGAGTGATAAAGACCGTTATATTATCAGTAACCGAATTACATAACCCGTTATTCTGAGAGGTTAATGTAATGACTAATGAACCAGTAGCCAGAGCTAAATCATTAGGACTTAAAACATACGTTGTGTTCATTAAAGTATCGCTCGGAATAAATGCACCAGAACCGTTTGTTGTCCATAATCCCGAAACTGTTGGTCCGCTCACTAATCCGGTTAAATTAACTGTTGGACTATTGGTACAAACATTTATATCGGCACCGGCATTTACAGTAGGAGGATTGGTAAATGTTATTGTTAGTGAATCGGAAGTGTTCGGACATCCGAAAACACTCCCTGCAGATGTCAATTTTATTTTCACACTTCCTGCGGTTAAGTCGGCAGGCGATGGTGTATAGGATGTTGAATAGGTAGTTGGATTTCCAAAAACCCCGGTACCGTTTGTAGTCCAGTTACCCCCTGTAGCAAATAATACACTACCGTTTAATGGAATTGGTGAAATATTATTTTTACATAACGTTACACTTGGTCCGGCCTCAACAGCTGGTGATTTACGGATATTAAGAACCATTGTATCAGCCACATTATCGCAATTGCCGGTTGACAATAAAACAAATTTTATTTGCGACTTAGTAGTATCATTTGGTGTAATTGTGTAGTTTGCTGTTATGGTTGATAAGGTAGATGTATATGCGCTACCTGGTAATGCAATTGAAGTTGTTCCATTCAACACCGACCAGATTCCGGTAGAAGCTCCACCATTAATACCGCCACTTAATGTTATTACATTATTTGTGCCTGTACAATAATTTTGATCGTTACCTGCGTATGAATATATTTTACGTTTGAAAGAAGACATATAATGAAATAAACCTCCGGTGTTGGTATTACCATTTATAACACCCATCGCAAACACGTCAGTACTATTGGTAATTAAATTTGCTGTATTTACAGGTATTTGCGATACACTATATTGAATTTGTGCTCCAACCCAAGCTCCGCCTGTTCCGGGAACAACAGAAAATGCACTAGCCGGAACTAGTGTTGTTGATCCATTTAAGGTGAAATTGGCCGGAGTGTTTACAGTTCCGTTTGTTTTACATAAAATATTTAAAAGAAATGGTTGATTGTTATTTCTGGTAAACGAAACAGAATCAGAGCCAGCACAGTTTATTGGTGGCAATATTGCAGCACCAGATTCACAACCATATCCGGTTGTTTGCCACAAATAAACATTTTTGTTTGCAGTAATATGAGTTAATGGCTGTGTGATTGAATAACGCTGAATATCGCCTTTGTTAATACTGTATGTTGCTACGGTACCATCGTCAATAGTAATTTGAGTAAAATTATCTGTAGCAACTACAAATATACTTTCCTGTGAACCTGTAAACATGAATCCCTTATTAGCAATATATTCTTTACCTACGATATCCACCGGTACTATTTGATCTCCTATTAAATCATAACAAGTTCCGCCAGGATTACGAACAGAATCGTCAGCTACTGTAACAGAAATCGGATTGTTTGAAACAACAATTGTTCCGCCTAAATTTTGACCTGCTACGTTTGTTGCTCCGGTTACATTTTCAATAGTATAAATATCCCCGGTGTTCATTGCAACGCTGTATGTAACACCTGCTGGATGACCAACCACGTTGCATTTCGGGGTTATCCAAACTACGGTATTAGGAAGTGTTGAAACAATATTTATTTGCTGTCTGGGTTGAGTAACAATACCATCTCCATTCAAATCTCCACCTAAAGTTTGATTAAACCAGTTATTCTGAAACGGACATACAAATTCTGTTCCAAGCCCATTTCTTCCTTTTAATGAAAATGTTTCAGGATTATAAAACGTATTAGCTCTCGTTACTACATCGTATACAATTGTTATTTCTCTTGAAGATGTTACTTTTAATCCATAAGGACGAACCGAATTAGCCGGACGAGATTCTAAAGAATCATATCCGAAATTTGTTACTCCAGCTGCTGCATCTCTCCAAAACGTATAATCAAAAAAATTGGTAGCAGGAATTACAAAAGTAGTATCATACTTATTAGGTGCAATTGCGGCAGGTTGCCTAATCCTTACTGTTGTTCCTGCGGGACCCGATATATGCATTTTTACTGCATCTCTCCATGTATGATCAGGAGTCACCCATGGCGCAGCAAACCAAAAGACAGTATCAATCTGTGAAAAAACAGACGAGACTTTGAAGAGTAAGATGATAAAAAGTACAATTAATTTGATTCTTTTCATTGCTATTTCTAATTAGGTATATAATGCTTAATTATTTTGGATTTTCAATTTTGCTATCCTGTTTTACGTCCGGCGTCCTTCCTTCGCTTTTATTTTCAGGGGTAGCTGTTTTTTTATTTTTAATACTTTGCTTCATGCTATTATCAATAACTTTAAACTCTTCTTCATCTACAGCATTAATAGATTTCTTTTTGATAAAACTATAACTCAAGGAAATCTCATGGCTGCCATTATTGTATTTTTGAATAGATGACATTGAAAAATCATACGCGTAAGCAATATTTAATTTTTTCATTAATGTAACGCCAAGCATCCCTGCCATGGCGTCGCGTTCGCGGTAGGATGCGCCAAGCCAAATCAAATCTTTATACGTAAACTTTAAACTATATTCCATCTGAAAAGGAACCGGCTGATTAAGTTTCGCCAATACTGAAGGCTGAATTGCAAAATCCTTTTTAAACTTATAATTATAACCTAACACCCCGTAAAAATGTGGCGTTAATTTTCCTTCAGGCGCTTTCCAGTTAATTTTATTATTCAGCATCGTCATAGTTGACAAGCCAAAAAATAATTTTTCACCATGCAGATATAATCCGGCATTTGCATCAAAACTGGTGCCGTTTAAAATATTACCTGTTAAATATTCATCACCTTGATCATACGCTTTCACATCATATAATCTAACGCGGTATTGTTTTGCACCGGCAGAAACTCCTAATCCTAATTTTGTTTTTTTATTCACCTTAACATGGTATGCAAAAGTCAGATAACCGGTGGTAGTATTTAATAATCCGGTATTGTCTGATAAAATCATTCCACCCACACCCGAATTTTTTATTTTTTTTAGTGGTCCTTGTAAAGATAAAATGTACGTTTTAGGAGCGCCTTCAAATCCTGTCCATTGATTTCTATAATAAATATTAGCTTGAGTAAAAGGCTGAGAACCAACAACACCTGCATTGTATGCGTAATTGTTTAACAGGTAATTGGTATAAAGCGTTTGTTGCTGCGCATAAGATGAAGCAATGCATAAAACAAACAATAAACTAAATATGGTTGATTTAATATTTTTCATTACTTCATTATTAAAATTGTTCCTTTAAATAAATTTTCGGTTCTGTTAGGGTCATTCAGATTGATCACATAGTAATAAGTTGCAACCGGTAATGGATCCCCTTTATAGGTACCATCCCATGGTATACTATAACCGCGTGAGTAAAACAACCTTTCGCCCCATCTGTTAAATATTTCAATTTCTGCGTTTGGATAAAACGCATTAATAAAATCGAGTCGCCAGATATCATTTTTCAAATCGCCATTAGGCGAAATAGCATTAGGAATTAATTCGGTAATCTCATCCTTAATATTATTTATTGATACAGTTTTAGTAGCGGTAGCCTTACAACCAAACTGATCGGTTACCACCTGAGTAATAGTATATGTTCCGTTTTGAATGTAAGTATTGTATGGGTTTTGTACACTGCTGGTATTTCCATCACCAAAATCCCAATTCCATGCTAATGCATTTTGAGAAACATCAGTAAATGTTACAATTGTATTTAAATTAATTCCTGAACTATAATTTAATATAAAACCTGCAACCGGTGGTTGTGTAATATTTAATGATTTAATAATTGTACTCTTGCATCCAAAATTAGACTCAACAGTTAAGTAAACCGAATACAATCCCGCATTACTAAATACAACCGATGGTGTTGATAAGGCTGATGTTGGTCCAGGCAACGCTCCCGGGTCATTAAAATTCCAAGAGAATTTTTTTACTGTATCAGGACCAGTAATGTATGAACTGTCTTTAAAATTTATTTGCAAGAACGAACCAAAGCAAGAGCGCGAGAAAGTAAAATTAGGTGTAGGCAAATGATTTACTTTAACAGTTTTACTTACGGTATCGTAACAATTAAATGAGTTTTTAGCAATTAACTGAGCGGTATATGTTCCGGAAGCAGTGTACGTATAAACAGGATCTTTAACGGAAGAAACTCCTCCATCACCAAAACTCCAATTCCAACCCGATAAAGTTCCGGTTACCGGAGATGAGAAGTTAGTGAATTGTGTTGCCTGATTTAAACAAACAATATTAGAAGAAAAATTAGCAAAAGGCTTATCCTTAAAATCAACTCTAACCTGATCGCTCACTGAAAAACAATTTCCGTTATTGGTAGAAGTTAAATTTAAAATCACAAAGCCTGCAGTGATTTCAGAGGCGGAAGGTGTATAAGTGGCATTTAACACACTGTTAGACGGATTATATGTGCCTGCTCCTCCACTCCACGAACCTGTGGATGTTGCTCCTCCAATTACACCATTTAGTTGAAATGCACTGTTGTTTTTACAACTGAACAAATCAGGTCCGGCATTAACGTTTGGCGATGGGGTAAAGAACACCTGTATTGAATCTTTAACAGGTAAACAATTTCCATTATTGGTAGATATTAAATATAAATAAATGGAATTGCTTGTAATATCATTGGAACTTGGCAAATAATTTGTGCTTAAAAAGATATTACCTGGATTAAAAATACCCGTACCGGAAGTTGTCCATTTACCTGTAGTGCTTGAACCAGAAACTGATCCTAATAAAGAAATAGTAGGATTATTAACGCACAAACTCATAGACGTTGGCCCGGCATTCACTAAAGGAGGTTTTGTGAAACTAATCTGAAGTGTATCTCTTTCAGCTAAACAGATACCGTTATTGGTTGATGTCAAAACAAGTTTTACCGATCCTGAGGCTGTATCTGCGCTGGAAGGTATATACGAGCCGGTAACAACGGTATTACTTGGCACAAACAATCCACTTCCTAATGTTGTCCATTGACCGGTTGTAGTAATACCGGAAACGCTTCCGTTTAAACTAACGGTCGCGTTATTGCCGCATTTTATCTGATCAACGGACGCGTTAACAAGAGGCTTTGCCAAAACAGTTAATTTAATTGTATCAACGCGTGATTGACAAGGACCGGTGGAAGTAAGGATAATGTTTACATGCGGTTTCGTTGTCGTTGGAACATCCAACTGACTTGGTATGTAAACATTGTTTAAAGAAGTTGTAGGCGATGAAAATGCACCAAAACCGTCTGTTGACCAAACGCCTGTTACATTACCTCCTCCCACAATTCCGTTTAATGTATAGGAAGTGTTGGAACAGATGGTGGCATCAGGTCCTGCGGCAACCATTGGGTAAGAAATCCATTCGGAATGGTAAGCGTACGAACTTCCATTTGATGATGATCCTTGGTTTGTTCCTAATCCATAGATATCTCCTGTATTTGTAATAATGTTATATGATCCAACAGGCACCTGAGTTAAATTATAATTTAAACGTGCACCAACCACTGTACTTGAAGTTCCGGGTACAACAGTAAAAGCCGATGCCGGAATTAAAGCGGGATTGCCATTTAACTGGAAATTTCCTTCAAAACCCTTGCGTGTAAATACATTAACAGCAAATGAATCGGCAGATACACGTGTAAAAGATGTAGAATATGTTCCGGCACAATAAAAATGAGGCACCTGAGCGCCACTTAAACGACAGCCATATCCAGTTGCATGTAAAACATAAACAGGCTTGGTAGATTTGACATAAGTTAAACCTTGAGTTATACTGGTGCTATAGGTTTCCCCTGTATTGATGAGCGTGGATATAGCAGATGTACCGTTATATAAAGTTAAACTTGTTGAATTTACGGTTGCTAAAATAAAAACATGATCATTTCCGGTTTCACTTTTGGTAATCACAAAATCATTGCCTGTAAAACCCGAATTAGTTATTTGATCTACGATGGTACTATTACATCCCGCATTCACTAATCCGTGAGAACTAACAGTAACGGCAATAGGTTTGTTAGCCGATACAATAGACCCTGCAAGTTTTGTTGGTGCAGTGGTGGTGGTATCCTGACAACTGAAGGATTGGCCTGCATTTAATATAACGGAAAAGGTTACATCTTTTGGATGACCGATAATATTCGCTCGAGGCGTAATAAGAATGGTAGTGTTATTTTGTGAAGCTACAATATCAATAGCTGAAAATGATTTTGGCGATGTGGAAGCACTGCTCCTCCATCGGTTTTGAAAAGGGGTATAAAAATCGGTCCCTAAAGCTTTTTGTCCTTTTAAGCTAATCATTTCTTTATTATTGTTTGCTTTTATAGTATAAACCACAGACACATTGGACGAGGCGCTTATATATAAGCCCCTGCTCAAAACTGAATTAGTAGGAGTGCTTTCAATAGAAGCAATAAATGAGGTTAGATCAACAGAATCGACAGAATTTGCAGCAATTGTTTTATTTATTGGTGTAAATGCACCATTGGCTGGTTGCCTTAAATAAACAGTGCTGGGACTGCCATAGGTTGTGAAATACATTTTTATAGGGCTTTGGCCTAAACCGGAAGAAATATCAGGAGCTACAAACCAAAATGAAGTATCTATTTGTGCCTGAAAGTTTAAAAATCCAAAAAACAAGAAAATGAAAGCGTATAATTTTCTCATATAATATTTACGAGTGTTAATTTTTTTCTAAAGTACTAATTTTAGCGAAATTTAATTGATGTGTTAATAATATTATCGTTAAATTTACAAACTTCATGCCAATAAATCGACCGTCCATCGAACCATTTAAAAATCTTGAGCTGCTTGCCAAAAAAGTAGTGGAAGGTTTTATTACCGGATTGCACAAAAGTCCTTTTCATGGTTTTTCTGTAGAGTTTGCCGAACACAGACTATACAATACTGGTGAAAGCACAAGGCATATCGACTGGAAATTATTTGGGAGAACAGATAAACTCTTTGTAAAGCGCTATGAGGAAGAAACTAATTTAAGGTGTCAATTGGTAATTGACACTTCCTCGTCAATGCTTTATCCTTTGGATAAAACCGAAAATAAATTACATTTTTCCATTCACGCTGCGGCAGCATTAAGTGAATTATTAAAACAGCAACGTGATGCTGTTGGTCTCACCCTTTTTAGTGACAAAATTGATTTTCATGTTCCTGCGAAAGGGAGTCCGGCCCAGCAAAAACTTATCTTTTCAACTCTTGAAGAATTGTTGGAAAGTAAAGAACAGAAAAAAGGTACTGCCGCTATTGAAACTCTTAATCAAATTGCAGAGATAATTCACAAAAGATCCTTGGTGGTAATTTTTAGCGACATGTTTGACAGCAATGGAGATAATGAGGAGCTGTTTTCTGCCTTACAGCATCTGAAATATAAAAAACACGAAGTAGTGCTGTTTCATGTTTGTGATAAGAAAAAAGAATTGGAGTTTGATTTTGAAAATAAACCCTTTCAGTTTATTGATTTAGAAACAGGTGAAGAAATTAAACTAAATCCTAACCAAATAAAAGAAAGCTATCTTTATAACATACAAAGCTTTACTAATTCATTAAAACTAAAATGCGGCCAATATCATATCGATTTTATGGAAGCTGATATAAATGAAGGATTTAACAATATCTTACTTACCTATTTGATTAAAAGACAGCTTTTATTGAAGTAAAACAAAACACCTAAAATTTTTAAATCACTGATAACAAATTGTTTAAATTAAATGTGTAACGTTTTTCTTTATACCAATCTTATAATACATTAATAATTAGACAATTAAACCATATTTTTACATACTATTAAATTTTAAGAATTCAACATTTATGATTAAAAGATTATACCCCCTAATTGTTTTTTTATTTGCATTTTTTTTACCTGAACAAAGCTATTCACAATGTGTACCCTGTGGTTCACCAACATTTACTGTTGACCTATCGTTAAAACCTGATACACAATACACTAAAGTTAGTCAAACACGCGGTGGTGGGCCTTGTTGCGGAGATAACAATTGTATTCGTTTTATAGTTCTTTTAAATGCTGGTTCTGATTTATTAAATTTTGATGTAAAAAACCCATCCCCTTCTGGATCAGCATTTTGGTCCATAAACTGCGGAACATTGACCTCCATTGGTACTCCTGTGTGTATTACAGGACAAACTACCGTTTGCATAACCTACTGTAAACCTGGTGGCGATAGTCCTGACTATGTAATTACTGCCACAAAAACAGTAAAAGCTTCTAAAGATATAACCGTTAGGGTTGGTTGTCCGGGTACAATGACTGTACAGGGATTATCTGCCCCATCTGTTACATGGACCTCTGTATTCCCAGGAGTTCAAGGTCAATATAATTCATTTTTGAGTTGTACAAACGGATGTACCTTAACAACAGTTACTCCAACAGCAGTAGTAACGCCTTACATTGACTATATGGTTAGCGGAACCCCGGTAACTATTTGTGGCGGAACCACAAGAGACACAGTTCGTGTATATACTGTACCGGGACTTTCAATATCTATCACTCCTACAAATGCTGTTGTATGTTCCGGTGGTTCACCAACAGTTGCCCTCACCGCATCAGTATCAGGTGGAGCCCCACCCTACACTTACACATGGCAACCCGTGGGTACTAATAATTTTACTGTTGCCGCAGGCCCGGGTACGCAATCGGTTCTAGTACAAGATACAGCATCGAGCTGTCCAGCCATTACTGCCACAGTTAACGTGAATTCTATACCAACACCTTCAGCCCCTTTAGTGACAAGTAATTCACCTGTTTGTCAAGGATCTTTACTAACCTTTACCGCCAACCCAAGCGGCGGTACAAGTTATAACTGGACAGGACCTAATAGTTTTACATCAAGTATTCAAAACCCAACAATCACCCCGGTATCATTATCTGCCAGTGGTGTTTATTCTGTTACTTCAACCCTCAGTGGTTGTACGGGGCCTGCTGGAACAATTGCAGTCACCGTAAACCCAATTCCTTCAGCCCCAAGCCTGACCGTAAATACACCAATATGTGCCGGACAAACATTAAGCCTAACGGCAAGCTCAATAGTCGGTGCTACTTATAATTGGAGTGGGCCTAATTCATTTAGTTCTAATTTGCAAAACCCAACAATTCCAGCAGCTACAACATTAGCTTCAGGAACTTATTCCTGTTTCGTAACAGTTGCTGGTTGTGTCGGACCAATTGCTACTGTTTCTGCTACGGTTAATCCTATACCTGCTGCTCCTACTGCAACAGCAAATACTCCTTTATGTTCAGGACAAACTTTAAGTTTAAGCGCAGGCACCATCTCGGGTGCCACTTATAATTGGTCAGGACCAAATTCATTTACCTCTACTCTTCAAAATCCAACAATTGTTTCTACAACGACATTAGCATCTGGTAATTATTCAGTAATCGCTACTGTGTTAGGCTGTTCCAGCACTGCGGGTACAGTGAGTGTACTGGCGAATCAAACACCAACCGTATTAACCATTGGTGCTAACTCTCCTTTATGCTCCGGACAAACTCTAA
>JBBAKL010000001.1:0-63564 GCA_040403535.1 Bacteroidia bacterium | reverse complement strand
TATCGGGTTGTGCGAGTGCTACTGGAACTGTAAGCGTGTTAGTGAATCAAACGCCAACCGTATTAACCATTGGTGCTAACTCTCCTTTATGCTCCGGACAAACTCTAAGTTTAACTTCAAGTTCTGCTGCAGGTGCTACTTTCAACTGGAGCGGTCCGAATGGTTTCTCTTCTACTTTACAGAATCCTACCATTGCTAACACTACGACTTTAGCCAGCGGTGTTTATTCCGTTATTGCTTCCGTATCGGGTTGTGCGAGTGCTACTGGAACTGTAAGCGTGTTAGTGAATCAAACGCCGATAGCGGTAACAGCATCAGGAAACTCACCTATTTGTTCGGGACAAACATTGAACCTGACATCCGGATCATTACCTGGTGCGACATATAGTTGGAGTGGACCGAATTCATTTACATCCACCATACAAAATCCAAGTATTGTAAATACAACAACTTTAGCGAGTGGAGTATATTCAGTATTTGTTACAGTTTCAGGCTGTACAAGTTCAGCTGGAACCGTGAATATAGTTGTGAATGAGACACCATCTACACCTACTATTACAAGTAATGCGCCATTGTGTCAAGGACAAACTTTATTTTTAAGCACCTCCGCTATTTCAGGTGCTAGTTACAATTGGACTGGACCAAATTCTTTTACATCATCCATTCAAAATCCGACAATAGTTTCAACTACCACTTTAGAAGCAGGAACTTATTCACTCAGCATTACTGTTTTAGGATGTGTTAGCCCAACAGGAACATTAAATATTACAATCAATCCAACTCCTGCAACTCCTATAGCCGGAAGCAACGCTCCCTTGTGTGCTGGACAAACTTTAAGTTTAACTGCAAGTAATATTTTTGGTGCCAATTATAGTTGGAGTGGACCTTTAAGTTTCACTTCTACAGCACAAAATCCTGTTATCACAAATGCTACCACATCGATGAGTGGAACATACACCGTTAATGTTACTGTAGCCGGTTGCGGAAGCTCAACATCAACTGTAAGTGTTTTAGTAAGTCCGCTAGTAATTGCACCTATAGCAAATAGCAATTCGCCAATTTGTGAAGGACAACCCATACTATTAAATGCAGGAACAATAGTTGGTGCTACCTATAATTGGTTTGGACCTAATTCATTCACTTCAACAGTGCAGAATCCATCAGTTACACCTACTACTACTTTATCAGCCGGTGTTTATTCTGTCAATGCAACAGTTGCCGGATGTACAGGCCCATTCGGAACAGTTACGGTTGTAGTTAACCCAACGCCATTACCGCCCAATCCAGGCAGTAATTCTCCTTTATGTGAAGGTCAAACGTTATTATTAACGGCATCCAATATTGCCAGTGCTACTTATAATTGGTCGGGGCCAAATAGCTTCACTTCGTCTGTTCAGAATCCAACCATTGTTTCCACTACGTCTTTAACAGCAGGTGTTTACACTGTTAACTTAACTGTTGGAGGATGTGTAAGCAGAGATACTACCATAAATGTTATTGTAAATCCGCTACCGGCTCCTGTAATAGCCGGAGCAAACTCCCCATTATGTGTTGGAGCAACATTGAGTTTAACAGCTAGTAATATTATTGGTGCAACTTATTCTTGGAATGGGCCATTAAGTTTTACATCAGCCGTTCAAAATCCAACAATAGGAGGAATCACACTTACAGCAAGTGGAATTTATTCGGTGAATGTTACTGTGGCTGGTTGTACAGGGAGTACAGGAACAGTAAACGTTCTTGTTAGCCCTCCTGTTGCCGCACCAGTTGTCGGAAGTAATTCTCCTATTTGCGAAGGGCAACCATTGTTCTTAACAGCAGGTACAATTGCCGGAGCTACGTATAATTGGTTTGGGCCTAACTCTTTCACTTCAACAGTACAAAATCCTACTGTTATTACTACTACAACATTATCTGCAGGTGTTTACTCAGTAAATGCAAACGTAGCAGGTTGTATTGGTCCTTTTGGAACTGTAACAGTAATTGTAAATCCAACTCCGGCTGCACCTTTTCCCGGAAGTAACTCTCCAATTTGTGCCGGTCAAACTTTATCATTAACAACAGTAAGCGTAGCAGGCGCAACTTACAGCTGGACCGGGCCAAATACTTTTACGTCTAATGTTCAAAATCCGACTATTTCTCCAACTTCTACAATAACAAGTGGTACATATACCGTTAATGTAAATGTGGGTGGATGTACTAGTCCGGATACTACCATATTAGTAACTGTGAACCCAATTCCTTCTGCTCCTACGGCAACAGCCAATACTCCCTTATGTGTTAATTCCACATTAAGTTTAACCGCTAACTCAATAACCGGAGCGGTTTATAATTGGACCGGCCCTAATTCATTTACCGCAAACATTCAAAATCCTACGATTCCGAATGCAGGTACTATTACAGTCGGTGTTTACTCCGTAAATATTACTGTATTAGGATGTACTGGCCCTGATGGCACTGTAAGTGTATCTGTTACAGAGCCCGCAGTTGTGAACGCCGGTCCAAATGATACTATTTGCGCCGGAGCAATGATTATTACAGGTTTATCAGGAACAATTACTTCCGGATATATACCTCAATGGACAACACTAGGTAGTGGTACATTTACAAATCCGAATTCACAAACAACAGACTATAACTTAAGTATTGCTGATACTACAGCAGGAACTGTTACGCTTGTTTTAACGGCAACCGGTGGAGGTTGTCCTGATGTTTCTGATACGGTTGTTTATACCATATTAAGTTCACCTTCTGTATATGCAGGAGCTGACTTGAATGTTTGTAAAAACGCTGTAATTCCTCTTAGTGGCATTATAAATGGTGTAACTAATACGGGCTTTTGGATATCAAGTGGAACAGGAACATTCAGTCCAAACAGTAATTCTTTAATAGGCACGTATTTCCCAAGTTCTTCGGATACGGCCAGTAACTCGATTCAACTTATACTTGAATCTACCAATAACAAAGGTTGTTTACCTGACCGAGATACGCTAGTTGTAAACTTTATTAATGCACCAAAAGCAAGCTTTACTTATACTGCAGCTTGTGCGAACTTACCAATATTCTTTAATAATACTTCAACTCCATCTTTAACTGCTCTAACTCATTCTTGGGATTTTGGAGATGCATCTACAAGTACATTACAAAATCCGGTTCATACATTTACAATTGGAGGAACTTACACTGTTACACTAATTACTACTAATTCGGCCGGATGCCCGGACACCGTTAGACAAGCTGTTCCTGTATTTATTGCTCCGGTTGCCAAATTTACTTACAGTAATGTTTGTGTTGGAACCATTGGTGTATTTAGTGACTCTTCCACCGTAAGTACCGGATCTATTACCAGCTGGAATTGGAATTTTGGTGATGGAGGTACAAGTACAATCCAAAACCCTCTTTACACTTATACACTTGCAGGAACATATAGTGTAACTTTAAATGTTATTTCTAGCAATGGTTGCCCTGGAACAACAACAAACATCATTAATGTTAACCCTAAACCTAAAGCAGATTTTAGCATGTCCGGTAACCCTATATTTGCTAATGAATCAGTTACATTCAGTGATTTGAGCACGCCTACAGGTTCTATAGTTACATGGAATTGGCAGTATGGTGACGGCAATGGCTCAACCGTTCAAAACCCATCCTATATCTATGACAATAAAGGTTTCTTTACCGTACAATTAGCAATAATTGATGCAGGAGGATGTGCCGATACAATTAGAAAAGATATTACTGTGATGTTATTACCAATGCTTCCGACTGCGTTTACACCAAATGCTGATTCTCACAACGATGTTTTATATGTAAAAGGAGGTCCTTTTAAATCTATGTATTTCAGAGTGTATAATAGTTGGGGAGAAAAATTATTTGAAAGTACAAAACAAGAAGATGGTTGGGACGGAAATTATAAAGGAGATAAGGTTCAGATTGGAGTTTATGTTTGGATTTTGGATGTTGAAATGTATGACGGCCAGCAAATCAGAAAAACAGGTGATGTAACAATTTTAAAATAACGAATGATGAAGAAATTAAGATTAATAATAGCTGTAATAATAATAGGAGGAAGTTGTGTGAATGCACAGGACTTCCACTTATCATTATACGATTCAGGACCTTTGTTTTTAAATCCTGCTTTAACAGGCGTGGTGGATGCCACTGCCCGTATTCACGCTCAATATCGTAATCAATGGAGTTCGGTAGCTTATAAACCATTTACCACTGCATTAATCAGTGCAGATATGCCAAAAGGCAAATGGGGTTATGGAATTCAGCTCATCAACATGCGAGCGGGTATCGGTAATTATAACGCATTCCAAGGATTACTTTCCTGTGGATACACTTTACCGATTGACAAAGAAAAAAGTCATAATGTAACCTTTGGATTACAAGCCGGTATTACTCAAAAATCAATAAGAGAAGACCAGTTTACTTATGACAGTCAGTATTCGACCAAAAGCGGAGGATATTTTGATCAAGATTATCAGAGTAATGAAAATTTTAGCAGACAATCACAAACTTTGCCACAATTGAATGCAGGTTTAATGTATTATTATAGCAAGCAACAAGTTTGGCTTAATCCGTTCATAGGTGTATCTGCTTTTAACATAACACAACCTAAAGAAACTTTTTTTGATCAGGCCAATAAACTTCCAATGCGCATAAATATACATGCTGGATCTCGCGTAAACATCACTGAGGTATTATATGTTATTCCTAAAGTATTAATAATGACGCAAGGAAAAGCGTTTGAACAAACGTATGCTTTGGATGCAGGTTATTATTTAAAGCAAGGTAAGCTATATATATTAGCTGGTTATGTGTTCCGTGCTAAAGACGCAAGTATTGCTAATATTGGTGTAAGAAAAGACAACTATATCGTGAAATTCGGTTACGATTTCAATACATCAACATTAAAAACAGCAACTAAAACTCGTGGTGCCATGGAAATTGCTTTGACGTATTTATTTGGTAAAGAAAAAATAGAAAAAGTTAAACATTGCCCTCGCTTATAATTTTATGACAAAGAAACATTTTCAGTTAATTCTGATTTTTACTGGTTTATTTTTTATCCATTCATTTGGGCAATCAAATTTTGTAAAAATTGAAACTGCCGACAAATATTACAATCAAAGAGACTTTGCTAACGCAGCTTTGTTGTATAGCAAGGTATTGAATGATACAACCATTAATAATTCTAAGGTGTTACCATACAAAATACAAATGGTTAACCTCAGCATTCTGCCTAAAGAATTAAAAAAGACTAAAGCCAACAGTAAAGACACTAGTTCAAATTCAACTAAAGACACTACACTAACTACTGTTGTTAAGCAAATTAAAAAAGATTCAGTTTCTAAATCAATTGACACATCTAGAAAAGGCAGCAGTTCAACAACAACCATCGATCCGAAAAAAGTATCTAAATACGATTATGTTTTATATAAATTAGCTAACACGTATCTAAATTTAAATGATTATCAAAACGCTTCTTTATATTTCAAAAAGTGTGTTGAGAGAAATATTTATACCGATGCAAATTACTTTTATGCCTTGTCGTTAATGAACAACCGCCGTTATTCAGAAGCACTAAATGCATTTGAAACTTTCATAAGTGCTCCAACTTCAAGCGATTCCTTAGTGAAAATAGCCCGTAAAAAAGAAGCCGGATGTTATTTAGGAATGGACAGTAACAAAGTAAGTAGAGAAATTAAAGTGAACAAGCTGGACACAAATGTATTTAACAAAGGCAATTCCAGCTTTGCTCCTGCATTTTATTCATCTGGCACAAAAATCATCTTTACTTCTGCGCGTAAAGGAAACATTATTGTAGATCCTATAAAACAAGACGCCGCATATTTATGTGATTTATACTATACAGAAAAAACAGATACTTCATGGTCTGAGCCTATCAACTTTAAAGGTCCTGTAAACACTGACCAGCATGAAGGAGCCGCTTTTTATTCTGAAGATGGCTCTGTGTTTTATACACGCTGGAACGACATGAACCCAAAAGAAGCGTTTATTTTTAAATCCAAATCAAACGGCACCATGTTCTTTCAGGGTATGAAATTAAATGAGAACATTAACATGACCGGATACAGAAACATGCAACCTTGCTTAAGTCCTGATGGCCGAAAACTTTATTTCTCCTCTAATCGTCCTGGTGGGCAAGGCGGTTATGATATTTGGATTTGTAACATTGATGAAAATGGAAATGCGGGAGCTGCAAAAAACATGGGAGCTCCATTTAATACATCTGGTGATGAAGTAACACCTTTTATTCATGCAGTTACCGGAACACTTTATTATAGCTCTAATGGATTAGCGGGATTGGGTGGTTTAGATATTTTTAAATGCGACTTCAATTCAACTGACTCGCTATTTGCCTTTCCAAAAAACATGAATGCTCCGTTTAACTCTTCAAAAGACGATGCATATTTTATTTTAGAAAGAACAAACGGTAAAGGGTTTTTTGCAAGTGACCGAGATGATTGTCCCGGTGGAAATTGCTATAAAATTTTCGAATTCATGAACAAACCAATCAACTTCAGAATTGAAGGTATAGTGTTTGACGCTCAAACTAACGAACCATTAAAAGAAGCTCTAGTTAGTATTATTGATGCGCACGGAGTTGATGAGCCAATTTATGTGGTAACAGACGACCAAGGTAACTACTCATACGATCTTAAACCAAAGATGGAATACTTTATTAAGGCACAAAAAAACAAATACTTTGGTGATGCAGCAAGTATTACAACGGTAGATAAATCATCAAGTCAGGCATTCCAGCAAGATTTCTTTTTGAATAAAATACCTGCGGGTGAAATTGAAATTGAAGGAATCGAATACGATTTCAATTCAGCGAAACTGCGCCCTAAAGGAATGGAAAATCTGGACAAGCTTTATGACCTGCTTAACTTAAATGATAACTTAAGTGTATCTATAGAAGCAAATACCGATAGCCGAGGAAGTGAAGCATATAACTTAATGCTGTCTATTGCTCGCGCTCAATCTTGTGTGGATTATCTGGTTTCAAAGGGAATTAAATCCGAACGATTAAAACCTAAAGGATGGGGCGAAATCAATCCTTTAATTACTGAAGCTGAAATTAATAAATTAACGCCGAAGAGTCCTGAATTGGAAGCTGCTCATCAAAAGAACAGAAGAACTGCTTTAAAAGTAATAGGCGAGTCGGAAATTAAAATTATTAATAAAGGACAATAATCCGACTGATAGCTATTAAATAAAACCAAATAATTAAATTAAAAGAGTGGGCCTTGCCCACTCTTTTTTATTTTGAATACTGGCGCAGAAGAGATGCAATAACATAGATTTATAGCTATAAACGATTATTATTCTAAGTAGTATAGGAAATTTGAGAATATTACTGCGAAATGCAGTAATTGATTAATAAATCCCAAAAACAACCGGTATTTTTTGCATGTCAGGTTTCGGAATTTGCTTCCATTCTTTTGCCGATTTCGTAATGATTTTTTCGCTATCACTACTGATATTAATTCCAACACAAACTTTAGTATCCGGATTTAAATTATTTAGCAAGTCGTCGAATAACTGCGTGTTTCGGTAGGGCGTTTCTATAAAAAACTGAGCCTGATTGTTTTTTCGGGCTTGCAATTCAAGGTCTTTTATCCTCTTTATTCGCTGGGCTTTATCAATTGGTAAATAACCAACAAAAGAAAAATTCTGTCCGTTAAAGCCTGATGCCATAATACACAGAACTATGGAACTAGGTCCAATAAGTGGCGCAACTTTTATGTTCTTCTGATGGGCAAGCTTTACAATTTCTGCCCCTGGGTCGGCTATACCCGGACAACCAGCATCACTCATTAGGCCAATATTTTTACCCTCTAATAAGGGTTGAATAAGCTCTGAAAGATTACTTTTTTGATTGTGTTCATTTAACTCTTCAATAATCGCATTAGAAATGGGATCATATCCGCACATTTTTAAAAAACGGCGCGCATTCTTTGCATCTTCAGCAATAAAATAAGTTAATGTTTTAACAAGCTCCACATTAAAATGCGGAATTACGTTTGTTACTGGCGTTTCTCCAATTGGTACCGGAAGAAGATATAATATACCGGCAGGCATTCTGAATTATTTTTGGACAGATTCTTCAGAATATTTAGCCATAAATTCCATAGCCTTCTCTACCATTTCGGCACTACCTAAAAACAATGGGGTTCGTTGATGAAGCTCTTTAATGTCTTTTTCCATAATACGCACTTTACCGTCGGTAGCTTTCCCTCCCGCCTGCTCTACAATAAAAGCCAATGGATTACATTCGTATAATAAACGTAATTTACCTTTTGGTGATTTTGTTGTGGTTGGATAAATGTATATACCTCCGGTTAACAAATTACGATGAATATCTGCCACTCCCGAACCAATATAACGAGATGAATATGGACGGTTAGTTGCTTTATCTTCTTCCTGACAGTACTTAATGTATTTTTTTACTCCATCCGGAAAATGAAGATAGTTACCTTCATTAATTGAATAAACGTTGGAATAAGATTTGGTTGTCATATCGGGGTGAGACAAACAAAACTCTCCAATACTTGGATCAAGCGTAAAACCATTTACACCTTTACCTGTTGTATAAACCATCATACATGATGATCCGTAAATAACATAACCTGCAGCCACTTGCTCAGTTCCGCGCTGCATAAAATCCTCGATGGTTCCGGGGCCGTTTAATGAAACGCGACGATAAATGGAAAAAATAGTCCCTACCGAAACGTTTACATCTATATTAGAAGACCCATCTAAAGGATCAATTGCTACAACGTATTTCGCGTTTTTTGAAATCTCTGTGTCAATAGTAATGATATCTTCATTTTCTTCACTGGCAATAGCACAAACTTCGCCTCCTGCCTTTAAAGCTGCAATAAATTGTTCATTGGCAAAAACGTCTAATTTCTTCACTTTTTCACCCTGAACATTTGTGTCGCCGGTTTCACCAAGTATTTCAGCTAATCCGGCTTTGCTTACTTCGCGGTTAACAATCTTAGATGCAATACCTATATCGCGCAATAAACGTGATAATTCGCCTTTAGCATACGGGAAATCGGCCTGTTTTTCAATTATAAACTGACCTAATGTTTTAACGTTCATAGTAGAATGAAAAGAGTGTAGTCAAATGTAAAAAAATACTTGGATAATTAAAAGGGAATAAGCGATATTGTAGAGTTAACCGCTATAATCTTCCTTAAGAAATTCGCGCCAATCACTTAAATTAGCAATCACCTGTAACTGACGGTATTGTTGATGAAAATTTTCTTCGTTTTCTTGAGCATTTAAAACCTTTAAACGATACTTATCAAAATTTGACAAAGCGAAACGCTCTTCAGGAGTGAGTTTCGAACCACTAAACTCCTTATCGCGTAGGTCATTAATGCTCACAACAACACCTGAGCCTAATTCCTTTGAAAATATTTTTTTAAGTAAATCGCCTTTAAATGACATATGCTCAAAAGTAAAGATATTACCTTTGCCTCAGGCTTAATCACACGTTGTATTATCAACAAGTTTGTGTTAATTCGTATTGTGAAGTTTTATATTGTATATATATTTTGTTTTATTGTAGTTTTTGGTAACGCACAAAGGTTTCATTCGCGTTCCTCAGCTGAAAAAAAATGGGCCATTGCACATCCGCTTGCCGCTATCAAGGTAAAAAAGATATATAAAAAAGCTTTGCCTTTGTATCAGCAAATTCTACAACAAAAAACACTCGACAACTACGAAAATGGCGGTAAGATGGACGCCTTTAGACACGTTTTTTTTATGGCTGCATTTACTCAGAAAATCAAGCCTAAAAAAATCTTTAAGTTAGGCTTGGCGCATGAAAAAGGCAACCATCAACATTTTAAGTCCGATATTACAGAGCACGGTGAGATCCCCGATAGTCTATCGAGTGTGATGGATATTCAAAATAATCGTACTGGAATTGATTTGGGAATAAAACACAAACAACTTCCTTTAAATGAACTAGCCGGACATTGCCTGGCTGCGATAATTGCGGGGAACGCTGTTTACTTTAAAAGAAACTCAAATGGTAACTACCTTACCTGCAATAGCCAAATTATTCATTTGGATGATTACAAACAAAAATGGTTCATTCCAAAATGCTTAATAGCTACAAACGAATAGCTATAGCTTTTCCAAATGATGGTTGGTTAACTTACAATTAATCCATTCTCCGTCAAAAACCGAACCGTATTTTTTATAGAAATTAATTGCTGGCTCATTCCATTCTAAAACCTGCCATTCCAAACGTCTTACTTTATCTTTTTTAGCCACCTTCACAACTTCATCAAATAACAATTTGCCAATTCCTTTTCCGCGCATTGCCTCGGTGACAATTATATCCTCCAAAAAAATGCACTTGCCCTTCCAGGTCGAATACTTATAATAATACAATGCCATTCCTACGATTACCTCATTTTCAAAGGCAACAAAAAAATCGAAAACCTTATCTACTCCAAAACCCCAATTTTTCATTTCAGAAACGCTCACTTCTACTTCATTGGGTGCTTTTTCATAAGCAGCTAATTCTTTTACCAGCATTAATGCCGGTTCCACATCTTTTTCTGTTCCTTTTCTGATAATTATATTACTCATGTTTTTTAAAATACTCTTTGTAAACAACTTTTTGTAATTCGCGTTTGATAATTAATTCAGCGATAATTTCATCTAATGTAACCCCCGGTTTTAATCGGCTTTGTTTTTTTATTTGATGTTCACTTATATCAACCCGGTAAAGCAATTCGTTTAATTTTCCTGGAAAATTTTTACTTATTGTTTCAACCTGTCTGGCTAATGAAAGAAGCAAATCATTGAAATTTGAATTTATCTGATTACAAAAATCACTGTCTAAAGAACAATTTTCAAAATCCTTTTTTAGCTGATTCTTAAACTTTTCAAATAAATCAGGCTTTGTTAAACCAGTTATTATATCCGGCAGTGATTCACTCATTTCTTAAACAGCAATCTTTCAACCGGTTTTTTATTAACGATATGTGACTGTACGATTTCACTTACGTCGTCTCTTTTTACGCCTACGTAAAACACGCCTTCAGGATAAATGGCGATGGTTGGTCCAAAATCACAAATTCCCAAACAACCTGCCCGCTGTGAACGAATCTTTAAATTTACGTTCAGATCCTTAATTTGCTTTTTAAACTCAGTAACTAAATCTAAACCATGCGTTTCTCCGCAGCTTAATTTATCTGTACCCGTGCGTTGGTTGGTACAAACAAAAATATGAATATCATAAACCATACAGCAAATTTACAGAAAGCGATGCTGAATACCCATAAAAAAACAATCCGGCATAAACCGGATTGTTATGACTTTTAAGTTTTGCTCCCATCCCCATGAGAAGTCATAAAAGTCTTTTAGCTATAACCACTAAAACTTACACCCTATTGTAGAAACAATATTCGTGCCAGAAAAATCGATGGTGGATTTATCAGCATATTTCGGGTTGTACATATAATAATCTTCAGAGTATAATTGTCTTACAAACCCAAAATCAAATGTCCAGTTGTTACTTCTAAATCCAATTCCTCCGCTATATGTATTTCGAACAAATTTCCCAGTGAAAGTATCTCCAAATGGACTTCCATATGACGCGTAGCCTATTCTTAAAACCACCGGCTTAAGATTAAATTCAGCCCCTGCCCTAAAATTGTGAGCGGCGCTATATTTGTTTCTGATTGTTTCATTCACTCCACCAAAAACGCCTGCTTCAGAACTGGAAATTTGAGATTGACCGTAATCCAATGTTTCATAATCAAAACCAACACACAACCATTTATTATAAACAAATCCTAAACTTGCCCCATACCTCATGGGTGTTATGATCGTGTATTTGTAAACGCCGCCGTTTTCCGGATAAGTTAATTCGTACGTGTCGCCTTCATCAAACTTAGTGGTCATTTTGTAATAATAGCCATCCGTTAAGTTAAGTACTGTTGGCGTATGGTAATGCGCGGCCACTCTTAAATACTCATTAATCCGATATAAAACACCTAATTTCAAATTAAAACCTCTTCCACTTGTTTTATATGTTTCATTATACGTCATAGAGTTAAACCCTCCCAATCCCGGATAATAATAAACACCATAATCGTAAGAAGTAGTGTAAGTACTGGTGCTACTGTTGTATTTTATAAAAAGTGAGTCCTTATTGTCGGTTTCGGTATATGTAGTTGAATGATTATAAGTAATCATTGGGATTCCTAAACTGGCTCCAAAGTATAATTTATCTTTATAACCATATGCATAAGCGATACTCAGTTCATTCATTCTTCCTGAAGTTTCTATGTTTTTTTCCTGCAACATATTAAACTTAGAATTGGCAAAACTATAATATCCACAATCAATTGTATCCACCAAATAGGTATTAAAAGCGAGTCCGCTATATGAAGGATCCAGATTGTTAGGATTGGCATTACCGGCATTATCTAACAAATCATTTGCTATTGACTTTTTATTCGCATAACCACGTAAGGTTACTTTTGAAGAGAAATTCTGAAGTTGATTTAATGTAAACCCTAAGGAATGACGTGAATCCGCGTTGGATTTACTTTGCCATGAACCGGCAATTCCGAAACCATTAAATAAAAATGATGACTCAAAGTTTTTAATGGTGTTACCATTATGTGTTCCTGCATTATTGGTAAAACGCAGTCCGGGCGAAATATTAATCTCACCTTTTCTATAAATACCCAAACCGGCCGGATTATAACTAGTACAACTCACATTTGCACCTAATGCACCAAAAGCACCTCCCATACTTACAAATCGTGCAGTACCCCCAACATTGGTTTGAGAATAACGTAAAGCATCTAAATCGTTCTGAGCAATGCTGCGCATTCCAAACAATGCTAAAGCCATTGCGAAATATCTTATTTTCATAATGTGTTTTATTAAAAATTAACGAGGACGACTGGTTCCACCTGAACCGCTTGACCGAGGTGTACTTCCTCCACTTGGTGCAGGATTGCTTTGGCCACCGTTAAAATTAGGTGAACCGCCCGATTCAAAAATCTTTCCTTTTGGGTACTCTGACTTAATTGGTTTTACCGGCTCATTTTGAGGAGCTTGCTTAACCGGACTAGGTTTTACCGGTTGTGGATTTCCAATATTTATATCCGTTCCGCCCGAGTTATTGATCTCGCTCTTAGGATTTGTCTTCGTTGGATTATTGTAATAAGGGTTAGTTCTTGGTTCACTTGGCTTAACTTCAGGCGCCGAAGGGCTTACACCACCACCATAATTATCGGCATTTTTATTTACACGAACAGGTCGGGATACTTCATAAAACTTAGGAGCCGATTCGTTTTGTGTTTTTATTGACTGAATATATTTACCACTTAAATCTTTTGCCGAATTCATGCCCGGATTAGACATTCTTCCGCTATTGCTTCCACCGTGACTGGTACGTGGCGCATAAGTAGTTTTGTAGTACCCGCTGTTTGAATCGAAGCTGTTATAGTAACCCCATCCGCAATAAGGATTATAACCGTAATGAGGATATCCATAAAGTCCGGAATACAAGCCATTATAATACCCATTCCAATAGGCATTATAACCATAAGGATCGTAGCCGTAACCATAAGGATAGCCCCAATTATATCCTACACCAAATCCCCAACTCGGTCCAAATGAACCGTATCCGTAGGATGGCCCCCACCAATTGTAACTGGTATAAATACTTGTTCCGTAATAAGCGGGATTACCATTATACCAATAGTAATTAGTGTAATAATCATCGTAATAACCTAAACCATTTACCGGATTATTAAATCTGCGAAGACGGGATGCGTATTTATAATCATAGTAGTCGTCCTTATCGTAAACAGGATCCTTATAGGCAGGATTGGCATCGTCTTTTGCTTTTTGTTCAGCCAATTCCTCCTGACGCTTCTTTTCAGCTGCCTCCTGTTGTTTTTTGGCCTCCGCTGCTAAGCGCTCTTTTTCCAATTTTTCCTCCTTAGGATCAACATAAACATCATCGCTGTATGTTGTTCGCTTCAGATTTGAACAGGCGCTAAATATTAGTGAAGTGATACCCGCAATAATTATAACCTTTTTCATGATTTTAAAGTGTGGTAATAGGTTTAAAAAATTAACTTTGCGCGGAGATTTATTATGTAAATTTACAAAACTAATGCCAAGTTTGTTAGTTTTCACAATATTTAAATAAGCACCATTTTTAAACAGATTTAGTAAAAAAGGTTTTAACATATTTAACAAAACATTATGAGTAAAGAACTGGCAACACGTGCCGAAGATTATAGTAAGTGGTACAATGATCTTGTTGTAAAAGCAGATCTTGCCGATCACAGTGCGGTAAGAGGTTGTATGGTAATTAAACCATACGGTTATGGCATTTGGGAAAAAATGCAGCAAACCCTTGATAAAATGTTTAAGGATACAGGCCATGTAAATGCATACTTTCCTCTATTCATACCAAAATCATTTTTTAGCAAAGAAGCCTCGCATGTGGATGGCTTTGCAAAAGAATGCGCTGTAGTAACACATTACCGTTTAAAGAACGATCCTAATGGCGGGGGAATTGTTGTGGATGACGATGCAAAACTGGAAGAAGAATTGATTGTTCGACCTACTTCAGAAACTATCATTTGGAACACTTACAAAGGTTGGATCCAAAGTTACCGTGATTTACCTATCCTTGTTAACCAATGGGCCAATGTGGTACGATGGGAAATGCGTACCCGATTATTTTTACGTACTGCCGAATTCTTATGGCAGGAGGGTCATACAGCGCATGCAACAGCCGAAGAAGCAGTAGAAGAAACAAAAAAAATGCTGGATGTATATGCTGATTTTGCTGAAAACTGGATGGCAGTGCCGGTGATTAAGGGAGTTAAAACCGCTAACGAACGTTTTGCGGGTGCATTAGATACTTATTGCATTGAAGCACTTATGCAAGATGGAAAGGCATTACAAGCCGGAACTTCACATTTTTTAGGTCAGAATTTTGCTAGAGCGTTTGATGTTAAATTTGCTACCAAAGAAGGAAATCAGGATTATGTTTGGGCAACCAGCTGGGGTGTTTCTACCCGTTTAATGGGAGCTTTAATTATGAGTCATAGCGACGATAACGGATTAGTACTTCCTCCAAAATTAGCGCCAAATCAAGTAGTAATTGTACCAATATACAAAGGCGATGAAGGACTAAAGAAAGTTTCTGAAACCGCAAATACCATTGTAGCTAAATTAAAAGAAAAAGGAATTAGCGTGAAGTATGATGATCGTGACACACAGCGTCCGGGTTGGAAATTTGCCGAATACGAATTAAAAGGTGTACCGGTGCGTGTTGCTATTGGGGAGCGTGATTTGGCAAATGGAACAGTGGAAGTTGCCCGTCGCGATAAATTAAGTAAGGAAACTGTTCCTGCAGAAGGAATTGAAAATTACATTGAGAATTTATTAAACGATATTCAGAAAAACCTTTTTGAAACCGCTTTAGAGCGTCGTAAGCAAATGACACATGAAGCTAACAGCTATGAAGAGTTTAAGAAATTACTGGATGAAAAAGGCGGATTTATTTACGCCCATTGGGATGGCACCAGCGAAACAGAAGAAAAAATAAAAGAAGAAACAAAAGCTACTATCCGTTGTATCCCTTTAAATAACAAACAGGAAGCAGGAAAATGTATTTATAGCGGCAAACCAAGCACTCAAAGAGTGATTTTTGCCCGTGCATATTAATTTGGTTATACGTATCTTTAAAAAATGAGCGAACAACTCGAAAAACAACGTCAGGAAATCATTCATTTACTGAAAGAAAAATCAGTAATGAAACAGGATGTTTATCGCAACACGATACAAGCGTTCAGTTTAATGCGTGAAGTTTGTAAGGAGGTTAGCTATGATTTAAAGGGTGAGATAGAGTCGTTTGACAAACGCGTAACACTTAATTTTATTGATGTGAATCAGCAAGCCATACAACTTAAAGTTGCAGGTGACATGCTGGAGTTTTACATGCACACCAATGTTTTTGAATTTGACCGATCACACCCAATGTATAAAACCGGATACATTAAACAAAACGAATACAATTCTTATTGCGGTATCATAAACATTTATAATTTTTTAGCAGATTCTTTTCAATACAATCGCTATAACGACTTAGGCTATCTGGTTGCCAGAATTTTTGTTAACCGAGAAATGCGCTTCTTTTTAGAAGCAAAAGCTCCTTTAGGATTAAAATTTAATACCTTTTCCGAAGAACCATTAACCAAAGAAGCATTAAAAGAAATTATTCAAGATTTAATTTTATTTGTAATATCATTCGACTTATTTACCCCTCCATTTGATGCAGTACGAGAAGTTAGCGTTGGAGAAATGCAGGAAAAAACCAGCAGCGTTAATTTAAGAACCGGTAAGCGTTTGGGATATGGTGCCAGTGAAAGTAATGACGAAGATTTAATGATTTAACCTTTCTATGAAAATAAAAGCAACACTACTAAAAGAAATTGCATCTATCATTAATGCGAAATTCATTGGTAACGAAAACCATTTAATTACCGGTTTTAACGAAATACATCGCGTTGAAAGTGGAGATGTTGTTTTTGTTGACCATCCAAAATACTATGAAAAAGCTTTGAATAGTCCGGCTACTACCATAATCATTAATAAAGAAGTAGAATGTCCTGCCGGCAAAGCGCTTATTATTTGTGATGAACCATTTACAGCATTCAATACCCTTACCCGTCACTTCCAACCGCTAAGCTATTCAAATGTGAATATTAGTCCAACTGCGAAAATCGGAAAGAATGTGACTATAATGCCGGGGTGTTTTATCGGGAATCATGTAGAAATTGGTGACGATACCATTTTACATCCTAATGTTGTTATCTACGACCATTGCACAATTGGAAAGAATGTTCGCATACATGCCAATACAACTATTGGAGCCGATGCCTTTTATTTTAAAAAACGAGCCGATCGTTTCGAACAGTTACAATCGGTAGGAAAAGTTGTTATTTGTGATAATGTTCAGATTGGTTCGGGTTGTACCATTGACCGAGGAGTAACCGCCGAAACGGTAATTGGCAAAAGCAGTATTCTGGATAATCAGGTGCATATTGGTCACGATGTTGTAATAGGTGAAATGTGCTTATTTGCTGCGCAAGTCGGAATTGCAGGCGCATGTAACATTGGCAATAAAGTAACTATGTGGGGACAGGTTGGAGTAGCGAGTGGATTAACGATTGAAGACGGCTCTACTCTATTGGCACAATCCGGTTTAGCAGAAAATATCACTGGAGGAAATACTTATTTTGGCACCCCCGCGTCGAATGCAAAAGACAAAATGCGCGAAGTTTTTGCTGTTAAACAATTACCGGATTTAATTAGTAAGTTATATAAAGACAGAGAACAAAACGGCTAAGAATTAATAACCTTTGTAACCGATTCCCAAAGTAAATCTGCTGATTTATCCCAGGAAAACAAATTCTTACGAAGATTTCCTTTAGCAATTAATGATGTGCGTAATGCTGAATCATTATACATTTTAATCATTGCATTTTTAATATCGTTAACCTCATACGGATTAACCATTAATGCAGCATCTCCGGCTATTTCAGGCAAGCTGGTAACATTACTGGTTATAATTGGAATTTCGCTTTGCATAGCCTCTACTAACGGAATTCCAAATCCTTCGAAATATGGTACAAATGTGAGAGCGAATGCTGATCCCATAACAAGGGCTAAATCTTCACTGCTTAAACGATTGGTAAAAAGAATGTCATCTTTACATGCTAAAGCTTCCATTTCTTTATAAATATCACTCATACCCCAGTATTGCGGACCAGCCAACAATAATTTATAGTCGGAATTCGTTTCCTTTTTAAATTCTCCGAAAGCCTTCAGCAAACGAATGATATTTTTGCGTGGGTGCAAAGATCCAACAAAAAGAAAATACTCTTTCCCCTGAGAAAATTTTGACCTTGTTTGTGATTTTACAATTTCATTAACAGGATTAAATGACGAATTGATTCCATTGTATACCACATCAATCTTATTGGGATCAATATGATAATTATCTGCAATATCTTTCTTGCTATATTCAGAGACGGTCGCAATTCGTGTAGCTTTTTTAGCAAAACGCGGAAAAAAATAATTGTAATATCTGCGCGTTAAAGGTTTTACATCTTTTGGGTTATGTAAAAAATTGATATCATGAATAACGGGTAATTGTTTACAAGAAGCGCCTAAACTTAAAAATCCATCCGGCGATAAAAACAAATCGGGTTTTATTTTATTTAACGTGTATTTAACGGAAAATTCAAAAAACGCGTAATAAAGAAAAGGATGGCGTGCCTGCGGAGATAAAATGATTGGCGTAATATTATCAGTGAAAAGAAATTCATCGCTAAATGGTCTATCAAAAAGAAAAACAAAATGAACGTCTTTGTGTTTGGTGGTAATACGCTTTAAGGTTTGGTACGAAAACCAGCCTATACCCTCTAAACGGTTTTTTAATAAAAGTCGCGTATTTACAGCAATTTGCACCTTACAAAGCTACCAAAAAAACTGTGACAGACCGTAAAAAAAGGCTATCTTTGAAACTTTGCAAAAATGCAGCAAAGGAAGTTCATAGTTAACCTGGCAATTCTAATTATTCTAAACCTTTTAATTAAGCCGTTTTGGATACTGGGCATTGAACCAACCGTGCAATACCACGTTGGAAATGCAAACTATGGCGAGTATTTTACACTTTTCAATTTCTCATTCTTACTGAATATCTTATTGGATTTTGGAATTACAAACTTCAATAATAAAAACATTGCTCAGAATAATCACCTTTTAACAAAGCATTTCAGTAGCTTACTTACTCTTAAATTACTACTAGGGGTTTTATATCTGATTGTAACTTTAATTTTTGCCTTGCTGATTGGTTATGATATGCGTTATTTAAAACTGCTCTTAATCTTAGCCATCAACCAGTTTTTCATTAGTTTTATTTTATACTTGCGGAGTAATTTATTGGGATTACATCTTTTTAAGACCGATAGTTTAATTTCGGTTCTCGATCGTGTCATCATGATTGGCATTTGCTTAGCCTTATTGCTCAATTGGTTTGGACTGCAAGTTGATATAATGAACTTTGTATATGCTCAAACTGTAGCATACGGACTTACTGCCTTGATTGCATTTTTAGTAGTTTTAAAAGAAACGCACACCTTTAAACTAAAATGGAACTGGGCTTTTAATCTTATGATACTCAAGAAAAGCTTTCCGTTTGCAATTCTTGTTTTATTAATGACTTTTTATAATCGTTTAGATGCGGTGATGATTGAGCGAATTCTCCCTCACAAGAGTTTATATTTAAGCGCCTTAATTGACAAAATAAAAGCTTCGAAGCTATTATTTTCACACAGCGGAATTAGAGATATTATTCATTCTGCCGAAAACAGTATGATAAATACCGGTGCAACGCAAGCGGGAATCTACGCCAAAGCATTTCGTTTACTGGATGCCGCCAATATGATTGCCTATCTATTCGCAATCCAGCTACTTCCTGTATTTAGCCGAATGCTTGAATACAAAGAGAGTGTTGAGCAATTAGTTAAATTAGCATTTACATTATTAATCACACCTGCCATCATTGTTTCAATAGGATGTGCATTTTATGCTAAAGAATTGTGTGGTATGATTAATCAGGGAGTTACCGATTCATCGGATGTGTTTAGTGTATTGATGTTTTGTTTTACTGCTATTTCTATGACTTACATTTTTGGTACTTTATTAACCTCAAATGGTAATCTTAAACAATTGAATACTATGGCTATCTGCGGTATTGCTGTTAATTTAATCTTGAACATAGCCTTAATACCTCATTATAAAGCACTTGGAAGCGCCGTTGCCAGTTTAATTACTCAGTTTTTAACCGCCATTGCTCAAGTGCTGATTGCAAGTAAAATATTCAATTTTAAGACCAATAAACGCTTACTAATTGCGCTTGTTTTCTTTATATTTGGAGTAGCAACAATTAACTATCTAACATTACATTTAACCAAACAATGGATGTTTAACTTTACAATAATGGTACTAGCTTCTGGCTTATGGGCATTTGTAACCGGCATGTTAAACATAAAATCAGTATTACGTTTTATAAAATATAAATAAGTGAACCAAATTGATATTAATAATTCATCCGAACAGTTATTGATTAAACTAATAAAGTGGCGCAAACCAATCATCATTGCAAGTATTGCTGCGTTTATTATTTCAACAACTGTTGCTTTTTTATTGGCGCCTCAATACAAATCAGTGGCGACAATATTTCCAACTCGTAGTTTCTCTGTTTCTAAATTAATTATAGAACAAAATATCGGTAATCAAGAAGATTATATGCAAATTGGCGACGATGATGATGCCGAGAAACTATTACAAATCTTAAATTCAGATCAGCTAAAAAAGATAGTTGCCGAAAAATTCAATCTATGGCAGCGCTGGAAAATCGAAAAAGATAAATACGCCGAGCATTATTTAAAACTAAAGTGGGAGAACATGGTTCGTTATAAGCGCACTGATTTCAACTCCATTAAAGTTGAAGTTTACGATTATACCGCAAATGGCGCTGCTGAAATTGCTAATTCAATTACAGATTGTGTAGACTCCATTAAAAATTTAATGACTAAAGACGTGGCCCAGCAGGCTTACAATGTGGTTAAAGACGAATACGAGAATACTATTTCGCGAATGAATGAATTAGAAGATAGTCTGCAAATTTTAAGACAATACGGTATTCTGGATTATAAAAATGATGTAGAAGCATATACGAAAAGTTATGCAAAAGCGTTAGAAAAAGGAAATAATTCAGGTGCCAAGCTACTTGAAGAAAAATTAAATGTTTTGAAAAAATACGGTGGAGCATATAATCAAATTAGTGAAAACTTAAGAAAGTACCGTTTTAAATTTCCGGTTATTAAAGCAAAGTATGATGAAGCTCAAGTTAACTTAACAAAATCTTTACCATTTAAATTCGTTGTAGATAAAGCTACGCCAAACGAATACAAAGCCCGCCCAGTAAGATGGTTAATCATTTTAATCTCTACCATGTCTGCATTTTTACTTACCATAGTCGTTTTGGTAATTGGAGAAAAATATAAATCTGTGTTACATAAATTAAACAATTAATTCAAGTGGAAAATTTTAATACAAAAGACCTTATTTCTGTATTGATTAAGAATAAGACTGTTATCATAATTGCAACAATTATTGCAGCTGTTGCCGGCACAGTTGTTTCTTTTATGCTTAAGCCTAAATACAAATCGTATGCGGTTGTTTATCCTGTGAATTTGAGCCCTAGCTCTGAGGAGTCGAATACCGAACAGTTATTGCAATTTTTCAATAGTGAAGAAGTGAAAATGGCAGTTGCGAAAAAATTAGATTTATTTACCCATTACGAAATTGATGCAACTAATAAAGAAGCACAAAGTCTATTCGATTTATTTTTCAAATCAAATGTAAGCATCAGTCCTACCCTTTACGAATCTATCGACATTTCTGTAAAAGATGAATCACCGGAAATGGCTAAAAAAATTGCTCAAGCCTTAATTGATGAAACTAACATGTTAATTAGAGAAACTAAACGCCAACGTTTAATGGAATACATCATTAATTCAAATAAGGGAATAGCTTTCGAAGTTAACGGTTTAGATTCATTGAATAAGCGAATTAATGACTTGAGAAGTTCGTATAACATCATTGATGTAGGTGCACAAGCAAAATATTTAAGTAAAAAGATGATGAGTGGCAAACCACTTACTGAATCTGAAACCAAACTTTTTGAAGGTATTAAAACACAAAACACCGAATTGGAAAAATTATGGAATGCTGCTAACGGGCAACAAGGTACCATGAACTATTTCCGTGACGCAAGAGATAAATACATATTCGATTACAATAGTGAAATCAGCTTTACGAATATCGTTTCAAAACCAACTTTACCGGACAAAAAATGTTTCCCGGTACGCTGGATAATTGTAACGGTTTTCACTTTATCAGCATTAGCTTTAGCTTGTTTGTATTTCATTCTATCTAATAAGGCAACTCGTAAAGTTGATTAAGCTTAACAAAATAACTGTTTTTTTTGCCTTAATTCTTGCCTATGTTCTGGGTAATTCTTATGTGTTGTTATTTAAACGTGACTTATTTTACGCATTCAACTTTTTACCATTAATAATCCTAATAGTTTATTGGGCTATCTTCAATATTGAACGGGTTGTTTATTTAATGGTTTTCTGCACTCCATTAGCAGTTACCCTTAAAGATCTTGGACTATCTGAAGGAATTAATCTTAGTTTACCAACAGAGCCCTTAATGGCAGGATTAATGCTCATTTATATTTTAAATGAGTTGATGTATAAAATAACACCACGTAATATCCTAAAACATCCTATAACAGTAATAATACTGATACAGTTGCTTTGGATGTTTATCACTACAATAACAAGTGTTGACTTTGTTATTTCAGTAAAATTTTTTATTGCGCGCTTATGGTTTGTTTTTAGTTGTTACTTTGTTACAACTCAGCTTTTCAAAAACAAAAACAGCATTGTCCCTTTTATTTTAGCTTATGCCATTCCGCTTGCCATAGTTTGCGTTATTACAAGCTACAAACATGCAGCGTTTAATTTTGATGATAAAATTGCCGATTGGATCGTTTCTCCTTTTTACAACGACCACACAGCATATGGTGCCGCTGTAGCAATGTATATTCCCATTTTAATTGCCCTTCTATTTCAAACCAACATCTCAAAAATTAATAAAATATTTTATGTAGTTCTGATCGCCATATTCATTACTGCATTAATCTTATCTTTCTCAAGAGGTGGATGGCTGAGTTTAGCAACAGCTGCCGCTATTGTAGCCTCTTTTATTTTACGTATTAAATTAAGAACCATTCTTATTACACTGGCTTCATTCGCAATCATTTTCTTCTCTTTCCAAGATGAAATTTTTATAGCATTGGGAAGAAACAATACCGATTCAGAAGGTGGACTCGATAACACCATTTCATCCGTAACAAACATTTCTACCGATGCATCTAACTTAGAGCGTATCAATCGGTGGAGTTGTGCTATACGTATGTTTCAAGAAAAACCTGTTTTAGGATGGGGCCCGGGTACATATATGTTCTACTATGCTCCTTTTCAAAAAAGCAACGAACGTACAATCATCAGTACAAACTTCGGAACAAACGGAAATGCTCATAGTGAATACCTCGGTCCTTTAAGTGAACAAGGTGTACTTGGTATGGGAATTGTTGGCGTATTATTCTTTGCTATTTTATTTATGGGTTATCGTTTATACTACACCATAAAAGATCGCAACATGCGAATTTTAGCATGTGGTGTTTTCCTTGGACCTTTCCCGTATTTAATTCATGGATTCTTAAACAACTTCCTTGATACGGATAAACTATCAGTTCCGTTCTGGGGCTTCATGGCTATATTAGTTTGTATTGATGTTTATCACCGCAACGGTGAAACATTGGAAGAAAAAAAGGCTTAGTTACACTTAAGAGTCAGAAGTGCAATATCATCCACAAACTGATTTTCACCCTTAAATTCATCAGCATAATACATTACCGCATCATTAATAAATGATGGATCAGCATTCAGATTTTTATTAATTAATGAAATCACACTTTCTTCAGTTAAATATTCATTCGAATTATTTATAGTATCCGTTAAACCGTCAGTATAGCAAAACAACGTATATCCACTTGACATATCAAGAATTTCTACATCGATGACCGGGATTATTTCGGAAATACCGAGCAAAGTACAACCTTTGGTTAATTGACTTACCTCTTTACGGAACAACAAAGGCGGATTGTGACCGGCGTTTATATAGGTGAGTTGTTTACTTTTTGTATTAATTTTTCCTAAGAAAAGAGATACAAATTTTTCACCTTTAGCATTATGCCACACCCGCTTATTTAATTCAAGAATAATATCCTTTAAGTTATGCGTGTAATTAACCAGACTATGAAACGTAGCCTGAATATTACTCATTAGCAAAGCAGCTGCAATTCCCTTACCCGACACATCCGCAACACAAAACATAAATTCATGGAGATTCAAGGGAATAAAATCGTAATAATCACCGCTCACCTGTTGGTGAGGAATGTATTTAGCAGCAACTTTAATCACATCGTTGTTCGGCAGTTTATCCGGGAACAACATTTGCTGCATGGTTTGAGCTAATTCCAACTCCTTCTGTATCTGAGCACGCTGAATAGTTTGCCGGTATAGCTTTTTATTTTCTATAGATACAACAATAATATTGGTGAGCGTTTGAATATAAGGTAAATGCTTTATTGCCGCACTTAATTCGAGTTTTTGTTCGTTCACATCTCCTAACAACACATAGGCTAAAGCAATCTGTTTGTGATAAACAGGAATAACAATTTCGAAGCTCTTACTTAAATTACCGTTTGTAAAACTAATAGTTTCAATTTCTTTAATACTCAACAACTCGTTCTCGAAATTAATATGATTGAAATCTTGCGAAATGCCGTATTTTAAAATACAGGTCCACTCCTTATCAAAGCTAAATAAAACAAGTTTCCCGACTTTTAATCTGTTTTCTAAAATATCCTGATAAAGATCGAGTAACTGAGAAGTAGAAAGATTGTTGTTTATGGCTTTTGTTACCTCGAGCAGCGCATTAAGTTTTAGATCCTTAACTGTTTTGGTTGTACTCGAGATATGAATTTTCTTATGAGCCAAATTTCCTAAATTAAATAAACAGACTCTTTGCCTTTTTTGCTAAAATCTGCTTCTATATGATCTTGCATTGTGGTAGATAAAGATAACCCAACAAAATCTGCTTTAACAGGATATCGGCTATGACTTCTGTCTACTAAAACCAGAACGTTTAATCGCTTTACAGGATTATTCAGAAATGGTTTAACCGCATACATTACCGTTTTACCACTGTTTAATACATCATCAACAAGTATAACCGATTTATTAGAATAATCTTTTTCGGTTAATCCGACGTTAGGTTCACCAACCCATGGATTTTCCTTATCAAGTTTTAATTTTGATAACTTAACTTTTAAAGGTGAGATTTGAGTTAGTAATTCCAATAAACGTTCAGCTACTTTATAACCATTACCTTCTATTCCTACCAGCAATAATTCTTTTTCGCCATAATTTTTCTCATACACTTCGTACGCCATACGGTTTAACATACGACTGATTTGTGTATTGTCAAGTATTTTAGTCTTTGCCATTAAAGGTTTTTTACTGAATCTTTAATTTTTTGTTTAACGCTGCTATTCGGTTCAACGAGCGGCAATCTCACATAAGTGTCGGTAATTTTCAATAAACTTAAAGCGTATTTTACACCTCCCGGATTGCCATCGGCAAATAATAAATCGGTAAAGTCCATTAATTTATAATGTAATTTACGCGCAGTGGTTAAATCGTCATGTAAAGCAGAACGCACCATGTCTGAATAATCCTTCGGATAAGCATTGGCTACTACCGAAATTACGCCATCACCACCACAGGCAATAACAGGTAAAGTTAAATTATCATCACCACTGATAACTAAGAAATTCTTAGGGCGTTTATTGATAATCTGCATACATTGTGCCAGATTTCCGGATGCCTCCTTTACTGCAATTATATTCTTAAAATCCTTAGCTAAACGAACTGTTGTTTCGGCTGTCATGTTTGAGGATGTTCGGGTGGGAACATTGTATAAAATTATTGGCAACTTACTTGCGTTTGCAACAGCTTTGTAGTGCTGGTAAATACCTTCTTGTGACGGCTTATTGTAATAGGGCGAAACCGATAATATGGCTGAAAATGCCTTAGCGTCAACTTTTTTAATTTGATCAACAACCTCAGAGGTATTGTTACCTCCAACTCCAAGCACTAATGGTACACGGTTTTTGTTTTCCTTCACCACACAATCCATCACCTCTTGTTTCTCCTGTTTACTTAATGTAACCGATTCGCCGGTAGTACCTAATACAACTAAGTATTCAACCTTACCGTTGATTAAATGATTCACTAATTTTTTTAGAGCAGGAAAATCAATTGTTCCATTTTTTTTGAATGGTGTAACAATAGCAACACCTGTGCCTGTTAAATCTAAATTTGCCATATAACAAAAGTAATAAATTAGTTTAGTTAGCCTTAAACATCATTAAATATTTTAAAACTTGTTTTAAAAAGTTTCCAATACCATCCGATCCTTTTGAGGAAATGGAAATATCAAATTGAGAGCTGTATGCAATTTCACTTACACCCACTTTGCACTTAGCTTTTGCCAAAAACGTAAGTGTTTTTAATGAAGGAACGCCATTCATGTCGCAGCAAATAAGCACGTCGTATGATTTTGATTGCAATTTCTGTAACGTTTCCGGATTTGGAAGTCCTATCCAGCTAAACGATTTTTTATTTACGGATAAATAAACATCAGCATTGTTGGTGTTTTTGTCAGGAAAATACGTTATTAGATCAACCTGTTTCCCGCTTTCATTCATAAATGCTTTTACGGCATTTAAAGATGCTACGTCATTAATTAAAACAAAACCAATACTTTTCACACTGGCCCAATCCGAAAACTGTCCTTTGAATTTATTTTTTTTCAATTGCTGATTTAGCGCAAAATTTCGGATAATATCAATCATTATGCAACTTTAAAATCTGAACGATTAACGATTGATAAAAATTTAGTGATTGTTTCGTTAATGTTTAAATCGCTTTTGCCTCCGGCGGCATTTATGTGTCCGCCCCCCTGAAAGTGTTCGCGGGCAAATTTATTCACATCAAATTTACCTTTACTTCTGAAAGAGATTTTAATTTTACCATCCATCTCAGCGAAGAATCCCGAAAATTTGATACCGTTAATGGAAAGCGGATAATTCACCAATCCTTCTGTATCTCCTTTTTGATACTCAAAGCGATCAAGTTCTTCATGTGTTAGAGCAATAAATGCCAAATGTTTTTCCGGCATCACTACCATTTTTTCCGAAAGGGCATGACCTAACAGCCTTAAACGGTTAGCGGCGTAAGTATCGTATACTGATTCATGAATTTGATTAGGCACCGCGCCTTTCTGTAACAAATCAGCTAAAATGAGATGTGTTTTAGCGGTGACTGAAGAGAACCGGAACGAACCTGTGTCAGTCATTAATCCTGTATATAAGCAAGAAGCAATTTTTTTGTCAATTTGTTTTTTGCCACCTAATCCAACAATTAAATCGTATACCAATTCGCAGGTACTGCAGGCTTTTACGTCATGAAACACAATTTGAGCAAATTTATCGGGCTGCTGATGGTGGTCTACCAGAATTTTAGTGGCTTTGCTAGCATCAACCAACTCACCTAATTTCTCCAATCGTTTAAAAGAATTAAAATCAAGCGTAAAAATAACATCGCATTTCTCAATTAGTCGGGCAACTTTTTCAGGCTGTAAAAGGTGATTTAAAACCTTGCCATCGCCCGGCATCCAATGCAAAAATTCGGGGTACTCATTTGGAACCACTACGGTCGTCTTCTTCTTTAATTTTACCAGATAATTGTATAAGGCTAAACTCGAACCCATGGCATCGCCATCCGGACTCCAATGGGTAACAATTACAATATTTTTTGCCTTTTTTAATAGGGCTTTTAGTTTAATTAGACTGTCTTTTTTCATTTAATACAATAGCTTACAAAGGTATCTATTTATGTGGTTCTTATTACAATAAGAATTACACAAAATGGCATGGTTATTAATAGAAGGGGCTAAAAAAGGGCGTAATTTCCGATTTGCACAGAACTATCATAATAAGTATCTTTGCGCCCTATTAAATTTTAAGAGAAATGGCAGGAAAAATTACATTTACTATGCTTAAACCCGATGCGGTTGAAGCCAATAACATTGGTCCGATTTTAGCTAAGATAAACGAAGGCGGCTTCCGTATTGTAGCTATGAAATATTTACGTTTAAGTAAAGAACAAGCCGGACAATTTTATGCAGTTCATAAAGAGCGTCCGTTTTATGGAGAATTAGTAAACTACATGAGCAGTGGACCAATTGTGGCAGCTGTTTTAACGAAAGATAATGCAGTAGCGGATTTCAGAAAATTAATCGGTGCAACCGATCCTACTAAAGCTGAAGAAGGCACTATCCGTAAATTATTTGCTAAGTCTATTGCTGCTAACGCCATTCATGGTTCTGACAGCGATGAAAACGCGGAAATTGAAGCCAACTTCTTTTTCTCACAATTAGAAAGATTCTAATTAGCCCTAAACCCCTCTGCCCGAGGGGTTTTTTATTACACAAATATTAACAGCACTACTTAAAAAACATCATTTTTTTAAATTTGTTATCTCTATAATTCTAAATCTTACATGGAAACAATTGAAAAGTTAAATGCAGATTATCAATCACAGTTAAGTGATTGGATTCAGCATGAGAAAGCAGCGATTGATTTAATCAGCGCTATTGGTAAATTATGGTTTGAAAAATCTGTCGAATTGATTTTATTCAGAAATCAATTAGTTGACAGAAGTGCCAGTGAAATCATGAACCTTCACTTGTATGCTAAAAACATCGTTAAAAAGCCAATCACTGTTAAGGATACTGTTGCATTAGCAAACGAAATTTATAAATCAGATGTTGGTCCAAGTAAAATTGATATCGGTCAGTTAGCCTATGAATGGCACCAAGAACAATCCAACTTTAAATCGATTACCGATTTCATAAATACCAAATTAAAAGATTTTATGGGTAATAAACACACCATCTCTCCAAAGGATGTTGTGTTATTCGGATTTGGTCGTATTGGCCGTTTAGCTGCCCGTGAGTTAATTGCTCAGGCAGGTAAAGGCGAACAATTACGTTTAAAGGCAATCGTAACCCGCGGTAACAGCAATGAAGAAATTGTAAAACGTGCCGATTTATTACGTACGGATTCAGTTCATGGACCGTTCCCGGGAACTGTTATTGAAGATTTAGAAAACAAAGCTTTAATCATTAACGGTCACACCGTACACATGATTGATGCTAAAAATCCTGAAGATGTTGATTATACTAAATACGGCATTAAAGATGCTTTATTAATTGACAACACAGGTGTTTTCCGTGATGATAAAGAATTAAGCCGTCACTTACAGGCTAAAGGTGTCGCAAAAGTGTTATTAACTGCCCCTGCAAAAGGAAGCGTGCCAAATGTAGTTTATGGTGTTAATCACGAAACAGTAGATGTAAAAAAAGAGAATATTTTCTCAGCTGCATCGTGTACAACCAACGCTATTATGCCAGTTCTTTATGTAATTGATAAGGAATTAGGAATTGAAAAAGGTCATATTGAAACCGTTCACTCTTATACAAACGATCAAAACTTATTGGACAACTACCATAAGAAATACCGTCGTGGACGTTCAGCGGCTTTAAACATGGTAATTACCGAAACCGGTGCTGAAAGCGCATTGAAAAAAGTATTACCACATTTAGCAGGTAAATTTACCGCTAACTCAGTACGTGTACCAACTCCAAACGTATCATTAGCGATTTTAAATTTAAACATAAACAAGGAAGTAACTAAAGATCAGGTAAACGATATTATCAGAAAGTATGCTTTGTCAGGTAGTTTAGTTGAGCAAATTCAATACGCTTTTTCGAACGAATTAGTTTCTACCGATATTATTGGTTCTTCTTGTCCAAGTGTATTCGATAGCCAGGCTACTATCATCTCTCCTGATAAGAAGAGTATTGTGTTGTACGTATGGTACGATAACGAATACGGCTATACCCGTCAGGTAATCCGATTTAGCAAACAAATTGCCGAAGTTAGAAGACCAATGTATTACTAATAAACAACTGCAAACTCAATAAAAAACCCGAATAACATATTCGGGTTTTTTATATTTTGTAACCTGAACAAGGAGAATAATTTTTATTTTTGTAAAGCCATGAAAAAAATTTTATCCTTTTTAAAATACGCGCTAATCACTTTAATATTTGTTGTGGTTGGTTTATTAACTTACGTTAAATTGGTTTTACCAAGTATTCCACTCGAAGAAAATCTGAAAGCGGAAAGCACTCCCGAACGTATTGAAAGAGGAAAATATTTGGCGAACTGTGTAACCGTATGTATGGATTGCCATTCTACACGCGACTGGACTAAATTCTCTGGTCCTTTAGTTGAAGGTACTTTGGGTAAAGGCGGCGAAGAATTTAGTCAGAAATTCGGATTCCCTGGTTTATTTTATTCTCGCAACATTACCCCTGCTGCTATTGGTAATTGGAGTGATGCAGAACTTGTTCGCGCAATTACTTGCGGAGTTAATAAAAACTGCAAAGCATTATTTCCGATTATGCCTCATCCGCGTTACGGACAAATGGATAAGGAAGATATTTTATCCATTGTGTGTTATTTACGCACATTGCCTCCTATTAAAAACGAAATTCCGGAATCAAAACCTGATTTCCCAATGAACTTTATCATTAATACCATTCCAAAACCGGCCTCCTTCTCGACCAAGCCATCAGAAAGCGATCCATTGGCTTACGGAAAATATTTATTTAACGCAGCAGCTTGCGCAGATTGCCATACCAAGCAAGACAAAGGACAACCAATTCCAGGAATGGAATTAGCAGGAGGATTTGAATTCCCTTTATTGAGCGGAGGCATTGTACGTTCATCAAATATCACACCCGATCAAGAAACAGGTATTGGCAAATGGAATGAAGAAACTTTTATTAAGCGTTTTAAAATGTATGCCGACAGTTCCTATACACCTCATGTAGTTGCACCAGGTACTTTTAATTCGGTAATGCCTTGGATGATGTACAGTAAGATGAAGGAAAGTGACTTAAAAGCAATTTACGCTTATATGCGTACTTTGAAGCCAATCAAAAATGAGGTAGAGAAATTTACAACAAAATAACTTACACCAATACTAAAGGCACACTAATATTGTGTCTTACACTTTCAATGGTGGTTCCTAATAAAATGTCTTTTAATGTTTTATGTCCATGGGTACCCATCACAAGCATATCGCAATTGTTTTTTAAAACCGCATTTGGAATTGAGCTCTTCGGATTACCAAATGTCAGGGTTACAGTACATTTATAACCTTTATCAGACAGTTGCTTTTCGTATTGTTTAAGGTACTGAAAGTCCTGCTCACGTTCCATGTCAAAAGCGTCTTCGCCATAAACAACTGCATTCGTACTCTCGAGCACATGCATCAACACATACTCCGCCTCTTTACCACCCAACATAATAGCCTTGTTAATCGCCTTATTGTCACTTGAACTAAAATCAACCGACACTGCAATCTTTTTGTATGGCGAATATTCCGAAAACTCTATTGGCTTAAAGTCGCCATGAAATTTTTCGGCTTCAATGCTTTGATTACGGATAAACGGCACAACAATCACATACATCAATAAAAGAAAACAGAACAAACACGATGGAACAACCGTAAAACTTATTAATATCGGACTTTCAGAGGTGGTAATCCAATCGGTTAATTCGTGAATGACCATTTTAATATTTAATGCGATAATAATTAACGCTGCTATCCAAGAAATTATTTTCTGCCAAATTGGAATAACAAATTCTCCCATTTTGTTTTTATCACTCACAAAATGTATTAACGGGATTACTGCAAAGCCTAATTGTAAACTTAAAATAACCTGACTTAATATTAGTAGCTTACCGGTACTGTGCTCACCCATTATTAAAATGGTAATAAAGGCTGGTATAATTGCAATCAAACGTGTTAGCAGTCGGCGAATCCAAGGCTGTAGTCGTAAATTCAAATAACCTTCCATCACCACTTGTCCGGCTAAAGTACCTGTAACAGTAGAACTTTGTCCTGCTGCAATTAAAGCTACCGCAAATAACAATGGAGCAAGAGTACTGCCCAGCATAGGCTCCAGTAAATGATGCGCATCCTGAATGTCACTCACATTATTCATTCCCTTTGTAAAAAAGGATGCTGCTGATAAAATCAAAATGGCAGCATTAACAAATAGTGCAAGGTTCAAAGCAACTGCGCTGTCAATAATATTAAATCGAATTGCTTTTTTGATTCCTTCCGGATTACGTTCTATTTTTCGTGTCTGAACAAGGGAACTATGTAAATACAAATTATGCGGCATTACGGTAGCGCCTATTATACCGATAGCAACGTACAAGGCCTCATCGTTAGCTAATCCCGGGATAATCCCCTTAACTACTTCACTCATCTCCGGCTTTGCAATTAATAACTGAATTAAAAAAGAAATTCCTATCAGCATCACCAGTGAAAGTATAAAAGCTTCCAGTTTGCGTATTCCTTTATTAAGTAAAAACAATAGTAAAAAACTATCCAATACCGTAATTACAACTGCAGTTAATAACGAAACGCTAGGAAACAACAAATGAATTCCAATAGCCATTCCAATAACTTCGGCCATATCGGTTGCCGCAATAGCTATTTCTGCCAAAATGTATAAGAAGAAATTAATAAAAGACGGATAACTCTCGCGGCTTGCTTGCGCCAGATCCTTACCGGTAACAATTCCCAATCGGGCACAATGACTTTGTAATAAAATAGCGATCAGATTACTCATTAAGAGTACCCATAATAAACTATAACCAAATTGAGCGCCACCTGCTATATCGGTAGCCCAGTTTCCCGGGTCCATATACCCTACACTTATCATGTAAGCAGGTCCTAAAAACGCCAATAAACTTTTCCATTTGCTTTTTCCGCTGGTATTAACACTAGCGTGAACTTCCTCTAATGATTTTCCACCTGATGTTGTCATGATCTTACCTCCACTAAAATATTTGACGCTGCTTTATGACTTAAAAACAACGTTTTGTTTTTGTTTAATTTAATCGTTAATAAACTATCATATTCATTAACGCTTTCAATTCTTATAAAATCACCCAGTCCAATTCCGGAATTGGAAAGATATTGAAGGAAATGCGGACTATGATCTGTAACTCCGGTAACAACTACATTTTGCTTTATTTTAACTTGTGATAACGCCACAGATTTCTGAACATTAAACTTCCCATTGACGTCGGGAATAGGATCGCCATGCGGATCGTGCTTGGGCTTACCCAAAAAAACATCCAGCTTTTCAATTAATTCATCACTATTTATATGTTCCAATTGTTCGGCTATGTCGTGCACTTCATCCCATTTAAAATTTAATTTCTCCACTAAGAATACTTCCCATAACCGGTGTTTACGTACAATTTTTACGGCTGTTTTTTTTCCTTTATCCGTAAGTCTCACCCCTTTATATGGCTTATAGTCAATGTATTTTTTTTCGGCCAAACGCTTAAGCATATCAGTAACTGAGGCTGCTTTATTATTTAAATGTTCCGAAATCTGATTCGTACTTACCTCATTTAAATGATAAGCATGACCTATTGAAAAAATAGCCTTTAAGTAGTTTTCTTCGGTAAATGACAATACCATACTGCAAATATACTATTTTTTATTCATCTAAATTTTTTTTTAGACTAGTCTAAATTTTTTATAGCTGGAATCCGATTGTAAACAGCTAAACACAATTATATTAATTCCTTATTTGAAAATAGCAATCTGCTCATTTCGTAATTCACCTTAGCCCTTCCCCCATAAAGGGTGATTTTGCAGTATATAAAGGTGTTTTATAACCCTAAAATTTGGCTGAACAGGCTAAAATGATAGCTTTGTTACATCAATTTTTAACTATGAAATCAGCATACTCATTTATTACTGCAGGCATATTAGTTGCTTCGGTTACTTTTGCTCAAAAAAAGGACGATTCAAAAAAAGCTTCTGCCCCTACCGATCCCTTATTAAAGACTGAAACTTACTCTCCTATCTCTTTCAGAAGTATAGGGCCTGCTGTTACATCAGGACGCATTGTAGACATTGCAGTAAACCCAAATAACAAAAGCGAGTGGTATATCGTTGCTGCTGCGGGCGGTGTTTGGAAAACAACAAATGCCGGAGTTACCTTTCAGCCTATCTTTGACGGACAAGCTGCTTACTCCATTGGATGTATTTCGATTGACCCAAATAACTCAAATGTAATTTGGGTAGGAACAGGAGAAAACAATAATCAAAGAGCAGTTGGTTATGGTGACGGTGTTTATAAAAGTGAAGACGGAGGTAAAACCTGGAAAAACGTAGGCTTAGGCAAATCAGAACACATCGGCATGATTGCCATAGATCCTACCAATAGCGATAATGTATTAGTTGCTGCTTATGGTCCGCTTTGGAATGCCGGAGGAGAACGCGGAATATACAAAACCACAGATGCTGGTAAAACATGGAAACAAGTTTTAAACGTTAGCGAAAACACAGGTTTTAATGAAGTACACATCGATAAAAAACATCCGAATATTGTTTATGCAACGGCTCATCAACGTCGCCGACACGAATGGACTTACATTAGCGGCGGACCGGAAAGCGCGTTATATAAAAGTACTGACGGAGGCACAACCTGGAATAAACTTACTAACGGTTTGCCTACTGGTGAAATTGGCAGAATTGCTTTAGCTATTTCTCCTATTAACACCGACGTAGTTTATGCCATGGTTGAAGGTAATGATGATAACGGCGGTTTTTATAGAAGCACCGACAGAGGAGCCAGTTTCTCAAAGCAAGGTGGACATAGAACAGCAGGTAATTATTACATGGAAATTTTTGCAGACCCAAAGGACATCAATACCATTTATTCAATGGATACCTGGGCTCAGATAAGTACCGACGGAGGAAAATCATTTCATGGTATTGGTGAAAAAAACAAACATGTGGATAATCACGCCATTTATGTTGACCCCGATAACACCAATCATATTTTAATGGGATGTGACGGCGGACTTTATGAAACATTTGACAGAGCAGCCACCTGGAATTACAAGGCAAATTTACCTATCACACAATTTTACCGTGTATGTACCGATAACAGTAAACCATTTTATTACATCTATGGTGGTACACAAGATAATAATTCATTAGGCGGGCCAAGCAGAACAATAAGTGCTTCGGGTATTACAAATGCGGATTGGTTTGTAACAGTCGGAGGTGATGGTTTTCAATCACGAGTTGATCCAACGGATCCAAACATTGTTTATTCGCAATGGCAATACGGAGGCTTGGTACGTTTTGATCGCAAATCGGGTGAAGCGGTTGACATTAAACCTCAGGAAAAACCCGGAGAAGCGGCCTACCGATTTAATTGGGATGCTCCGTTAATTATAAGCAACTTCGATAATAAGCGCATTTACTTCGCGGCCAATAAAGTATTCAGAAGCGATGATCGCGGTAATACATGGAAGGTTATCAGTAGTGATTTATCAAGAGGAATTGACCGTAACAAATTACCTGTTATGGGTAAAGTATGGAGCATGGATGCAGTTGCTAAAAACCAGTCGACCTCCATTTATGGTAACATCACTGCCCTTTCCGAATCACCAAAAAACGAAAATGTGATTTATGCAGGAACCGACGACGGCTTAATTCAAGTTACATCAGACGGCGGAAACACATGGAGCAAGACTTCATCATTTCCGGGTATACCTTCAATTAGTGTAGGAGGAGTTACATCAGGACCGTTAGTTAATTTTATTATGGCCTCTCAACATGACGAGAACGTTGCATATGCTGTAATAAATAATCACCGCATGGGCGACTTTAAACCGTATTTGGTAAAAACTTCCGATAAAGGTAAAACATGGACTAACATCACCGGCAACTTGCCTGAAAAGGGAAGCACCTACAGTATGGCTGAAGATCATGTGAATAAAGATCTGTTATTCTGTGGTACAGAATTTGGTTTTTATTTCAGCAATAATGGCGGTAAAAACTGGATTGAAATTACAAACGGTTTACCTTCTTCTATTTGCGCTAAAGATATAGCTATTCAAAAACGCGAAAATGATATTGTTATTGCTACATTCGGACGCGGATTTTATATTATTGATGATTACAGTTTGTTGCGCAATATTAAGAAAGAAGATCTGGATAAAAAGGCCAATATCTTTCCAATTAAAGACGGATTAGTTTATACTGAATCGACGCCATACGGTCATAAAGGAAAATCATTTCAGGGTGCCTCCTTTTATACAGCGAGCAATCCTCCAATTGGAACAAGCATATATTGGTATTTAAAAGATTCGTACAAAACAATTAAAGACAAGCGAAAAGAATCTGAAAAAGAAAAAATTAAAGCCGGAAAAGATGTTTATTATCCAATTGCAGACAGCATACGCTTAGAAGATAAGGAAGAAAGTGTTTATACCCTTTTAGTGATTACTGACGAACAAGGTAACGAGGTTCGTAAATTAAAACAAGATGCTAATGCAGGAATGAAAAAAGTTATTTGGAATGGAAGACATGAAATTACAAGTCCTGTTAACTTTTATACACCTAATCCGGATAATCCATATGAAAGCGAAGATTTAGGTGCACCTGCAATTCCTGGTAAATATTTTGTACAGGTATTTAAAGTAGAAAATGGGTCTATTGATGCGTTATCAGACAAACGCGAATTCAATTTAAATACATTACAAAACTCAACATTACCTCTTCCGGAAGCAAAACAAATGGCAGAGTTTAATAAAAACTTAGGAGAATTGAGAAGAGTAGTTGCCGGTAGTTCGGGTTATGTTGGACATATGAGTGAAAGAATAAAGTATCTTAAGAAAGGCTTGCAAGAGGGGCCTGCTAACAGTTTAGCTTTACTAAAAGACGTTAAAGCTTTAGAAAAACAGATTGAAGAAATAAACTTTGTTTTATATGGCGACGGAAGTCTTGCAAGAAGAGAGTTTGAAACCTTACCGGGCTTAACAGGAACATTGGAAAACATTGTTTGGGGAACATGGTCAAATTCATTAGGAGCAACAACTACTTACAAAGAAAAACTGAATGAACTAAAGGATAAATTTAAACCCGTATACAAACAAATTGTGGATGCATCGGATAAATTAACCGCTTTAGAAAACAAAGCAGAGAATTTAAAATTACCGGCAACACCGGGACGATTACCGAAATGGGAATAACAAAAAAGCCTGCAGACGCAGGCTTTTTTGTTAGTCTAAAAAAACAACACTAACACTTCATTTAAAACAACACTACGGACAAGTTAAATACGTTCCGACAACATTACCGTTATCGAAATTATTATTTATCATATCTATAGCATTGTTTATTTGAGAAGCACTGTATAATGAGGTGCAACCTCCTAAAATTTTATTTCCTTCAGCCAATACTTGCGCTACTGTCCAACCTGCAAAAGTACCACTTGTAATTACTAAAGAACTTAATGGCGTTGTTGAGGCGCAGAAATTTGGGAAAGCTGCATCAAAACCAACCGTTAAAGATAAAGCAACAACCTGCCCTGCTAATACATTATTAATATTTACGGGATCAACATACGATTGCGTTAATGAAGCCGGTGTTCCGCCTTCCGGTAAAAAATTATTGACTGCTGTTGGGCTGCTTAATTTAATCGTGTAGTTTGAGCAGCCAACCGTTAAGCCTGTTGGGAATGCAGTATTAAAATTCGTATACAAATACGAAGCAGGGTTATTGCCTTGCGGATTTGCACCCCAACCACCTTGCGTTTGTGTTCTGTAATCACCGGGATTAATAACGCATGTAGGAGTTGAACTACAAAATTGAGTGCAATAAGACATTTTCATTGCCCAACTTTGTCCACCCATTGGTGCACCTTGTCCCCACCCGGTTTGTGTATTAATAATATTACCTAAACTATCAAACTGCACCACTTCAGCATGCGCAACTACACAATAACAAGAATCAAGACCTGCTAATGGAATGGTATAGGTGAAAGATGTTACTAATGGATTATACGAAGTTTGATAAGGAAACAAACCAACTTTTGGATTACCGGTAGGTGTAGTTGGAATCAAACTGCAGTCGCCAACATACAAATGGGTTTTTTGCAATTTCCAATTGTTGATTGTTGTATAAGTAATGTACAAATTTGTAGGATCGTTGGAAATCGTTACACTTCCACTGGTAATATTTTGACCGGCTATCAAACTCTGCGTTTGAGTTTGCCCGCAAATTACTGTCGTTTGTGGACTCGGCACATTAGATATTTGTTTTAAATCCTGTGAACCCGTCATTGAACTTTTCTCACAACCCAAGAATAGTATCACAACTACTATGGCTGCAAAACACATCATTACCAATTTTACGCTTGTATTTTTCATACTAATTATTTATTATAAAAATAAATATAAATTTTGCTAAGGGTTTAAGATTTCGAAAAACGGAAACAATCGTTCGATTAACGGCGATTAAAACTTAGTATTAAAATTCAGATATACCACTATTTAAAATAATACGTAAATTAGAACATGTTTAAGAAATTACTCATACTCATTCTACTAGTGACTTACCAATTTTTAGTAGCGCAAAACACTGCCAACAATATATTGGGAACCTACATGAACTCCAAACGCGATGGCATCATTAAAATATTTGAGAAAAACGGAATGTACTTTGGGAAATTGGTTTGGATGAATATTCCAGATCGTTACGATTACATGAATCCGGATACAACCAAACACAAAGAAAAAATACTAGGTCAAATTATCATGAATAACATGAAATTTAACGGAAAAGATACCTGGGAAGATGGAACCATCTATAATTCAAAAACAGGCAAAACTTATGGCTGCAAAATTACCCGTGACGAAAAAGGTAATTTAAATTTCAGAGGGTATTTAGGCATAAGTTTGATAGGACAAACGGCTTATTTCATTAAAGTAAATTTTAAAGAACCATAAAAAAACAACCATCATGAAAAATAAATTCAAAACATTAGTAGCATTACTACTTATTCAGTTATCCGGTTTTTCACAAAACAAAGCAGATGACATTATTGGCTATTATATGTCACCCAGCGGAAAGAGCATATTAAAAATTTACGAAAACAACGGGAAATATTATGGAAAACCGGTGTGGATGAAGGAACCCGAAATGATGGACACCAAAAACCCCGATCCTGCTAAACGTACCCAAAAAGTTTTTGGCACAAATGCTATCCGCGATTTTATTTTTGACGGCAAAGACACCTGGGTCAAAGGATTTATTTACGATCCTAATAATGGTAAAACCTACGATTGCAAAATAACTCGTGACGAAAAAGGCAACTTAAATGTACGAGGATATATAGGAATTTCTCTATTAGGCCGAACTGAATATTTTGTAAAAGTTGATTTTAAAGAAAAAAATTAATATTTCACTTATATTTCGCTTCAATTATTAAACAAAAAACCATTATAAACGAATTAATGAAGCAGGAATAAATTATATAAAATCCAAAATTGGAATTTATTTGCCCAAGTACATCTTTTAAAAGTCTTACTCAACTTTTGTCTAACTTATTAGCATTTCAATTTAATTTTCTACTTTCAAGGCAAGTTAATGATCAACCATTCTTGTTATTAAAAAAAGTAAAAAAAAGGCACATAATTTAATATAATTATGTACCTAATCACAAGCTTTGAGCCTGTTTATTAAATGTTTTTATTACAATAATTTAATCAAGTAGTCTCAAATAACAGAACAATATATAGCAAAATAAAAATTGCAAACATGTACTAAGCCTTTTTACCTAAATATATTTTACCTTCTGTTCTCATAATTTTTCGTTTTAATTTGTTAATTAAATCATAAATTGTAGTTTACTTTTTTCTTTTTCAGGTTCTTTCAGCCATTTTTTAGCTTCGAGTATGCTGCTAAATAATTTTACCGGAAACAAGTCTTTTATTTGTTGAATATAATAGCTTTCAATGATTCGGTTAGCTAACGATCTCACCACAATTGCTTCTAAAAGAATTTTGTTTTTCCGTTTACTGATTTCGGTAGCTAATAATTGTTTTGCCTCTACGCTGAACTGCGTAAACTCGTTGATGACTACTAAATGTTTTACATGTCTTCCTTTGGCTATTTGATCAATCACCCAAAGTATCTCAAGAATATCTTCGCATTCAACTGTAATATCATCGAAATACGTAATCTCAACAGTGTTGCTGTTTATGAGCCTTACTGATGCGCTGTCTGTTATGCACTTAATCATTTTTTACATTATTATTTTCGTAATCAATATCTCTTAACTCCGGTGAGTTTCTAACATCGTATATTACCCACAAAACAAACACTGTAATTAAAATTCCTCCGATTATCATATTTTTCTGTTTTATTCCCGGTTATCTTATAACCGAAATGGTTAATAATTCAAATTGTATTTCATGTTATGCTAATAGCGGCTTGATTGACGCATTCAATACATCTAGATTACCTAATAGTAATTTTTTTAAATAGAGTAATGATGATGACAAGTAGTACCTATTTACACTAAGGTCTGCGAAATTGCAGAGCATAGAAGACAACAGTGAAATAGTTAATTCCGATTCGAGGTTCTGAAGTAAAATTACAAAGACTTATGGACACTGAGTGATATTTTCGTTGTAAAGTTTCAGATTTTCGTTAAAGGGAATAATTTTAATGATAAAAGTAGTTAAAGTTAAATTATAAATAATAAAAAAGCTCCAATTCTATCGGAGCTTTTTTAACTGTTACTTAAATATTAATCAAATTAATTAGTAGTCATTTCTAAGACTTATTTATATGGGAAAGAACGCTAAACTGGCGGCTTTCAATTTTACGCCTTCAGTTTAAGCGCGAACGCTTGTAGGCATTTTTTACAATTGAAGCCTCTTTTACTTTGTTTTTTGCGAAATATCCTATAGCAAATATTAAAACATTAAAATCAAGTATAAAAAGTGCAGAGTAAACTATTGATGACGCAATTTCGTGCGTAGAAAATAGTCTTTTATGGCAATGCTCAGCGCATTGTTGGTTATGGATAGTAACAAAATACTAGTCAATAAAATAATTACAAATGCTGCAATAATTTTGGTTTTGAGTGGAATAGCCTTTATAAAATTTAGTTTTAATTGATTTATGTATCAGAACTTTGATACGAGTCGCTTTATTTTTTTGACTTTTATTGTGTAGCCTAAAGTAAGTTGTAAAGTTAAATAAGAATATTTTTGAGTAGGGTCGCCACGTTTTTGCGCTACCGAACCAAATTCATCATTACCACTATTGGTTTGTATGGGCACTAATCCTTTTTTGGGTCGGCAAAGTAGGCAGCTTTTGTACCATAGGCTTCTTTAATGGCAGCTTTATCGTAATACACACCGCTTACATCATCCAAGTAATCGGTAAATTTTTTACGGTAATTTATCTCGATGCCTATTGAATACTTTCTATCAAAAACGATATGAGCGTTAATACCAAAAGGTATACAAATTCCAAAATTGCTATATGCCGCCGGCCCACCTGGTAATCCTTGCCCTTCGGTATGCATGTCGCGCAAATTGTACCATTCACCTTTTTGATCTCTGCCCTTGGTATTAAAATAATAGCCGCCTATTCCTAAAAATCGAGCAATATCCTAGGCTCTTCTTCTTAAATAATTGCTAAAACGGTTTTAACGGTAAGCATAAAAAGTAGAGGTATATATTAATTGTAGTCGCCCTGAAATTTCTAAAACATCAGATTTAAAATTTAAGTTTCGGTTATTTCTGAAAAGATCGTTCGTTAATTTATCGTCGCCACTTAAGCTGATTTAATTAGGCGAACCATTTTAAAATCTTATATTGATACCCGACACCAAATGCAACTCGGGTGAATAACAAATCCATATCAATAGGACTATAATGTGTTCCTGTTTGATCTAATCCTCCTAAGTCTCCAAAAAAATTAGAACAGCCGATAAGGACAGTCACTTGCTTTCTGCTTTTTTTTCAGCTATTCAAATAATCGAACCTTTGAGAAAACACCTCAAAGTGAATCAACAGAAGAACACTTGAAACAAAAAGTATACGTGTGGTTTTCATTATAAATTTTCAAACCGAAAGTGATTTTGTTTAGGGTTTCGCTCGGCTTTACAACATAAATTTCGAAAAGTTAGTGCTGAACTTTAAGATTTTTCGATAGAGGGTATTTATTTTTAGGAAAACAAACCCAATTTTTAGGTTTTTAAATATTCTAATTTTAAAAATATAACATCTATTGCAATATTAAGTGTTTAGATGACACTTATTAAAATGTCCCCGACATGAAAAATTCGAAAGATGTATCGGATGTGTTAATTACATTTTTATTAAGCAAAACACTGAAACGTGTACCAACTGATAATGGTAAAATATTAAAATATTTATTATCAAAATACAATTCAACTCCACAAGAATTTAAATTTTTCTGCTTATACATGCCATAACGTACCACTTCCGAATAATCATAAAACAAGTCCATTCTTATTCGTTGAAAATACATTAAACCTCCAAATCCCCAATCCGGATAAATTAATGGTAATTGATAATCTATTCCTATTTTCATTTCTTCATCATGAAATAAGGCAGTATACCCCCTTGCATGCTTCGTTTGGTCGGCTAATAAATAAGAATTTTTAACGCCTTCTTTTTTCCATACTGCATTTAACCGTATACCATGATTATTTAATAACCCGGGTAAATAAATAGTGCCTTCTGTCAAATATCTGGAAACGTATTGCGCTTTCCAATCGCCACTAATTTGTATATCTAGTTCTTGTCCATACTTAGGGAAAACATTCTGATAGGCTTTTCCTCTTAAATTGGATATACTAACATGAAATGTAGAGTAAAAATAATCCGATTTTTTAGTTGAATTCACATCGCTTATAGTGTAATTATCGGTTAAAATATACTTAGCGTCTAATTCAGTAATAATTTTAGTATTGTAAAAAGCGTGTTTTATCAGTAACGGTAAACTTAATTTAATATCAGTTGCCAACTCATTAAACTTAGTGGTCGTTAATTGCCAACCGGCAGTATCGCTATATGACTTAATAAACTGTGTATTCCTATTGCTGTTAGATATGCCTAAACTAAATGGCAGATATAAGCGACTGTAAGTTAGTCTTCCGTTAACAAAATATTTAGATTCGTTCCTGTTAAATCCTCCAGTAACCTCGGCCGAAAAATCATTTAAAATATTATCGGCCTTTAATGTGATTTGATTTGAAACTTGATTGGGCAAAAACGACCAGCTATGTAGTTTAACACCTCTGAATAAACCTTTATAAGGTTTTACTTCATACACTTGATTAAATTCTTTTTCTAGTATGTTTTTTGTGTGGATTGTACCAGTTGTAAAAATCTGATTTAACTTTTTTTCTTCTGCTAAATTAAATTCATCAATACTTGTTATATTCAGAGTTTGAGTAGAAAGGCTATATCCCATCCTGTTAAATTCAGAAAAAAACAAATTGGTTTCTTTTTCATTTACACTTGGCATATACGCTCCAACTTTAACCGAACTTATTTTAAACACTTTTTTATTACCGTTTACATTAACTGCATAAATATTATCAATACCACTATATCCTGAAGAGTAATAAACGTATTCCTTACCTACACAAATACCCTCAATTGTACTATAGGTCCAAGGTGTTAGCTCCATAATTTCATAAGTAAGGGTATTATATTTTATCAGTGCAATTTTTGAATTACGTTTTGCAACAAAAATTAATTCATCATTGGTGCTATTCCATTTTGGATAGGTTATAAAATCGTTATTAGGATTAGGAACAGAGTCAATTATTTCGCCATTATTTGCATTTAGAATTATGAGTTTATTTTCAATTTTTTCATTTGATCTTACAGCCGCTAATTTCTTATTATCAGCTGATAATGCCGGTGAAAATAATTTTGACCTAAAAGTTAGTTGTTGCTTTCTTTTAGATCTCAAGTCATATTTCATGATCACTGAATAGTTTCGATTAAGCCAACGAATATCGGTTTGCAATTCAGTCCATACTGCCACAGAGTCGTTATAATGCAAATAAGGTTCAACTACCGAGAATCCTAAATTTATTAAATGCTTCATTTTACCATTGGAGATTATAACTAATTCGGGTGTTGATTTAAAACTTTCCTTACGGCAAATAACTACCGAATCGTTAATACTATATGGCCATTCGTAATTTGTTGGGGTCTTTTCTTTTGAATTATATAATGGTGTTGTTTGAATTAAGCTTAACGATTGTGCTTCGCGTTCCCATTTTGATGCCAATGAATCGTAGGCTTTTTTATAAGCCGCTTTTGTTGAATAACCACTAATCTTTTTCAAACTATGCGAAAAGGAATAGAAAATCCCATTATATGCCGCGCCCTTATTTAAAGTATTTAGCCAAACCTCTTGTCCCTTATCCTGACTGATTTGATTAATAATGGCAAAACCTAAACGATAATGATCGGGCATAAGTGTTTTAAACGAACCATTTCTTGCTTTCATATAAGAATAACGCTTATTCTCTAATAATTGCGCGCGTTGCTCCTTAAAAAAATAAGGCGTTCGTCCACGACCGGCATTTGTTAATTGAGTTTCAGAAAAAACGGCATCTCCTTCCAGATACCAATTAGGAACTGCCACATTCATTGCAAGTGACCATGCTGTTTCTCCTGCAAGCCAGTACAATAACTTTGTTAATCCTCTTTTTGAATTTGAAAATTGCAACGCATGTCGGTATTCATGAATAGCTAAAACATCCAACCAATTTATAGAGCCTAACCAATTAAGGTTTTGTATTCCTGTTGCATAAAATTCGCTTCTAAAAGGCGCTAAGGCAACGTATCCATTAGAAATAACCTGATTGGTTTGTAACAGTAAATCGAGATATCGACGTTTATTTCCAATACCTATTGCAGCACTGTCGGATATGTAATTAATTAAGTTTGCAATTCGATAAGCAGCCACTTCATTTCCGTTAGGAAAAATTACCTTAACGTTCTTCGAATCTATATAACTCCAATTAATTGAATTAGGATTGTTGCCTGCTGATTGACCTTTTACAATACCAGTAAGGAAGAGTAAGCACATGCTAACCAAATAGGCCAAAATCTTTATGCCTCGCTTTTTCATTTAAGTATAAAATTAAATTATTTTTTTTAAAGTCGTAATCAGTATTCGATTAAAGACATTAAAATAAAAGAATTTAGTAGGCAAACCGCAAAAGCAGATATCGGTATTTGTATAGAATAGTAGATTTGTATAAGAACCCTTGGTTAATTCAAGATACAATCACCTTTGAACCCATTTAATAATTAAATAAAACGATTAGCTAAATTCAATTCAGTTAAAATGGATCTACATTTACCTGCACTTTGAAATTTTCATTTCTGTAGTATAAATATAAATTGTTTATTTCGTTATTTAACATTTGACGTATCTGATTGGGCGCACTGGCTTTATCTACCTTGACAATAACTCGCTTATAATAATTGTTTTTTATTTTACTCACCAAAGGGAATTGCGGTCCCAATAAATCTTTTCCGAAAAATGATTTTAAGCGTTTAGCTAATTCATTACTAATATTGTTCACCAGATTAACATCTTTGCTTACTACATTTAATTCTATCAATCTGCTAAACGGCGGATAATGGTAATATTGTCTTTCTTTTAATTGATTGTTATAAAACAGGCGCATATCTCCGTTTAAAATATATTGCAACACCGGGTGTGTAGGTTGTATGGTTTGTATATATACTTTTCCGTGTTTATTCTTCCTCCCTGCTCTACCACTCACTTGTGTTATTAATTGATAAGCTCGTTCGTGAGAGCGAAAATCAGGAAAACTCAACAAACTATCGGCACTTAATATTCCTACCACACTCACATTATCGAAGTCGAGTCCCTTAGTTACCATTTGCGTACCAATTAAAATATCAATGTTACGATCTTCGAAATCATCTATAATTTGCTTATATGCATGTTTACTGCGCGTGGTATCTAAATCCATACGCCCTACTTTCGCCTCCGGAAACAAAATTTCTATATCCTCCTCTATCTTCTCTGTTCCAAAACCTTTATAACGTAAGTCGTTATGTCCGCAAGCATTGCAAGTAGCAGGAGGATTAATCGTATAACCGCAATAATGACACATTAGCTTATTGGAATGTTTGTGATAAATTAATCCTACATCGCATTGATTACAATGAGGAACCCAACCACAACTGATGCATTCGGTATAAGGCGCGAAACCTCTTCTGTTTTGAAATAAAATTACTTGTTCTTTATTACGTAAAGCATTTTTGATAGCTTCAAATAAAGGCGGCGTTAAAATGGATTTTTTTTGCTGCGAATACTCGAATTGTTTGATATCGCAAATAACTGTATCATTTGCTATGTTATTATGAAACCGCTGATTCAATTCAACGAAACCATATTTACCAATTAATGCATTCTGGTATGATTCCAAAGAAGGTGTTGCTGAACCCAGCAATACTTTACAATTATGGAGAGTTGACAGATAAATAGCCGTATCACGGGCGTGGTAGCGCGGAGATGGGTCATGCTGTTTAAATGAATAATCGTGCTCTTCGTCAATAATGATAAGTCCAAGATTTTTAAACGGCAGAAACAAAGCCGATCGGGCACCCATCACAACACTGTAATGTTTGTTTTCGTTTTCTGCATTGTTCAGAACAGCATTCCAAATTTCCACACGCTCATTCTCACTAAACTTACTATGGTAAACACCAACCTTATCGCCAAAATAAGCACGCATACGTGTTATTAGCTGAGTAGTTAAAGCAATTTCAGGTAAGAGATATAAAACCTGTTTTCCGTTATCAATCGTTTCCTCAATTAATTTTGCGTAGACTTCGGTTTTACCGCTTCCGGTTACTCCGTGTAATAATGTAACTTGGTGCTGATTAAAAAGTGTTTGTATTTGATTTAACGCATTGTTTTGATCAAAACTTAATTCTTTCTTATAGGTATCGGCATTTGCATGCATTAAACGGCCTACTTCGAATTGCTTTTCCTCAAAAACATTCTTTTTGACTAAAGATGCGATTGGACTATTATCAAATTTTACGGTTAAGTCAGATTTCTTAATCCACTCGTTATTTTTTACCTCGTTGGTTTTGCTCAAATGCAAAAAGTATAACAAAACCTCAGCCTGCTTAAAAGCTTTCTTCTCCAAGGCATTTAACAATTCTTGTAACTTAATTTCGTTTTTAAATTCTTCATTCAATTTTAAAAACGATTGAAGTTTGGGCTTATATTTATCCTTTACCTCTTCGTAAACCAGCACTGCTTGTTTTTTGATGAGGCTGTTTATTAAGTTATGTGGTGTTTTAACCCCTAATACAGATGCAGCATCTTCAAAACTCATTGTATCTTTAACATGTAACGCATCTAATATTAAATGTTCTTTTTCTATAAAGAAACTGTGATCGGTTTCCTCAAAATTAAAATCGGGATTTAATTGTAAATGTGATACACTGCTCAATTTTAATGAAGAAGGCAAAGCAGCATTCATCACTTCACCCGGACCGCACATGTAATAGAAAGTCATCCAATCCCACATCTTCAACTGCTTTTCGGTAACGATGGGCTTTTCATCAATTACAGAGTCAATGTATTTTGCTGTATATGCTGTTGGTGCATGTGTGTGCACCGAATAGATTATTGCGGAATAAAATTTTGATTTACCAAATTGTACCAACGCACGTTTGCCAATGTAAACCTCATCATTCAGCTCCTGCGGTACACGGTACGTGTATTTTTGAGGCAGAGCTAAAGGAACAATAACATCAACAAATAAATCGGTACGCTGTGCCATTTATTTTTTAAAAATTAATATTAAGCGTTCAGACGAATCGGGATCAAATGGATTTAATTGATAATCGCCAAACTCAGATTCCAATTGAAAACCACACTGATTTGCCATTGTCAAAAAATCGGACTTATTCAGTAATGAAACCTTTTCTTCAAAAAAAACTGGTTTAGAATTATCCCTAAACTCTATACGCTTTACAATTTTACCATCAATCACCGACTTTGAAATTTTGAAATCAATACCATCGATTTGTTTTAATTCTTCTGACACCATGCAATCAACCACACGCTTGCAGTTAAAAAAATCAATCACAACCTTACCATCAGGCTTTAATGCATTGTAAACTACTTTAAAAACCTTCAGGTTGTCTTTCTTGTTTTCAAAATAACCGATACTGGTAAATAAATTCAGAACAAAGTTGTAATAGTTAATTCTAAAAGGGGTTCGCATATCGTGCACAAAAAACTCTAAACGATCGTTAGCCGATTTATTCGCTTCTTCAATATTATTAGTTGCGAGATCGGTACCTGTAACATTTAATCCTTTTGCGTTTAAATAAATGGAATGCCTTCCTTTTCCGCAAGCCAAATCCCAAATAGCATCGTTTTTATTTATTTTAAGATGTTTAATTAAATTATCTATAAACATGGCCGCTTCGCTTTCGTCGCGGTTTTTATAGAGTATATGATAATAAGGCGAATTAAACCAATCTTTATACCAAACTGCAGAGTCCATTGTATTCAAAGTTAGTAATACCTTCTTTAAATTAAAACTGGAGTTATTAAGAACTTAGATTTACCCTGAACATAAATTTAATCAAACTTTTTCAGGTTGTGAGTTCTAAACAAATACGATTAGAGAAAAACAAAAACACCCCTAATTCCGGGGTGTTTTTGTTTTAAATCAATTATTGAATGATTCGGGCTTTTACGTATTGGTATTTTTCAAATACCTTTCGGCGCTCAATATGGTCGTTATTCCAACGAGGTCCGCCTACCGATGAATGTAACGTAAATTTAATACGCTTAACATTTCCTCCCTGAGCTTCTACCGCTTCAATAATTTTTTCGCGGGTTCTTGAGGCTCTGCTTGCTGCTAACTCCTTATTGTTTTTAAATGAAATCATAGTAGGAACTTTAGATGCGCTGGCTTCAATCTGAACGGTAACCGTCTTCTTTTTGCTAACCTTTACCAACTTTTCAATAAATCCATTCCATACTTCCTGAGCAGAATCGAGTTTGTTTTTATTATATGTAAAATAGTATTCGTATTTATTTACATTTAATGGCTTACTACTTGCCACCGGAGCAGACTCTAAATAAAGTATTTTCTTAAATGTTTTATTTGTTTTAATGTTACTGGTGTTAAAGGTTGACTTTTCCGAACCTGAATCTCCCGATTTAGCTGTCAGATCATAATTCACATCAGCATCTAGCGCAATGCCTTTGAATTCACCTCTTGCATCTGTAACGCCTTCGTATTTGGTGTCGTTATTGCCTATTAAAAGTACGTTTGCATTAGCAACCGGCTTCTTTTCGGAAGAATTGTTATAAACAACCACCTCTAATTCCAACTTGTACGCAGATGATTTTGTACGGCCATCCAAATATAAAATCTGAGATATGGTTTTATTGCCTTTAATTCCTTTGGTGCTTAAGCTTACTGATGATGATTTTTTACCATCTTGTTCTGCGATAACGGTATAAGAATTCTCTGCAGTTAATAAAATACTTTCTTTTTTACCCTTTTCGTTAGAGGTAAATTCCTGAACTTTTCCGTCTTTATCGGTTAAAGTAATTTTTGCTTCAGGAATGGCTTGTTTATCCTTAGGATTATTTAATACAACTGTATTTAACAGGATTCCTTTGTCTTTAACTTTAATTCTTCCAAGTAATTTAATTGGTTCTAGATTAATTTCCTTTTTAATTTCCTGATAAGATAATTCATTGGTAACATAAATATCTTCGCTATAAAACTCTTCTCCTTTTGGTGCCTGATATGAGAAATTATATTCTTTGCCCGGAGGCAAGATAACTGCGAATGTTCCATTAGCCATTTTCGGACGATAAGTTCCAATGTTTTCTCCGGTTAATTTATCGGTTACTATAATTGCCAGTTCTTCCGGTAATGTTTCTCCTTCAGCGGGAACAATTTGACCTTTAAATAATGCCAATGCTTTTTCGGCCACTCCCGCAATAGAGATCATATACAAATCTTTTTCGCCGTAACCGCCATCTTTTGCAGATGAAAAGTAAGCGCGTTTTCCATCCGGTGAAGTAGAATAAAACACTTCGTCGTCCGGTGTGTTAATAGGATATCCTAAATTAATTGGCTCTGAAAATTTCCCATCCTCATCTATAACAGAGAACATTAAATCAAAACTACCCATGGTTTTATGTCCTTTTGAGGCGAAGAAAAACATTTTCCCATCCGGATGAATGAATGGCGCATCCTCATCATATTCAGTGTTAATTGAAGAACCAAGATTTAACGCCTTACTCCATTTTCCATTAGGTAATTTCACACAACGATAAATATCACGACCTCCCTTTCCGCCCGGACGATCAGAAGTAAAATACAAAACAGATCCATCATTACTTAAGCAAGCATGTGGTTCCCAGTGTTTGGTGTTAACATCAGAACCAAACATTTGGAGTCCGCCCCAGTTTTTACCATCCCATTGAGAGAAATAAATATTTCCATTCCCTCCATCGTCTTTAAAAACAATGAGTGTTTGTCCGTCCGGACTAAGACTTACTGAAGCTTCATGACCATTTGTATTTACATATTCACTTAACGGCACGGGACTTGACCATTTTCCATTGTCATCTTTGTATGAAACAACTATATCTTCGAAATATTGACCATCAGGTGTTTTTTCTCCTCCGGTGCTATTAGGGCGGCGCGTGGTATAGATTAACGTTCTTTCATCAGCACTAAGTACCGGACTAAAATCAGGCCACTCGCTATTGATACTGTCGCCCATATTGGTAATTTGAATATTAATAGGCGCTGCAATTAATTCTTTTGCAAAAACAGTTTGTTGCTTATAATAATTAATTTCTTTTTTCCATTCTTTGTCATCTTCTACATACACTAAAAATTTATCGTAAAACTCTTTCGCTTCATCAAATTTGTAATTTATATGAAGCGCCTGAGCGTAATAAAATAATGCCATTGGAGGAGCATTTTTTTCAGTATGATCGTCCATGCGGTAATGTTTTGAAATGCTTTTTACAGCCTTCGCTAATTTAGCCTCGGCATCAGCCTTATGGATGGCTGATTTCATATAACACAAACCAACATTATAATTAATATTAGCCGAGGATGAATCCAATTCATACGCCCTTAAAAAGTTCTTTAAGGCCATTTCATAGTTCTCTTCCAGTAAAAGAAAATTACCTTCTCTGAAATAATCTTTATACGTTCCTGATGGAGCAATTTGGGAATTTACCGTATAATAAAGCACTGTAAAAAACAGCAATAAATACTTCTTCATTTTATGATTTTATTATTGGGCAAATATATGCAAATAATAGACAAAAAGCCCTTTTAAAAGGCTGAATGCGTTAATGATACAAACAAAAGCCCGTTAATAAACGGGCTTAAGAAATTTAAATGATTTTAGATTGGGCGGTTAATATCCCAAGCTTCGAGATAATCGGCTACACGGCGTAAGAAACTTCCTCCTAATGAACCATCAACCACACGGTGATCGTAAGATAACGACAAGAACATGAATTGACGAACCCCTATCATATCGCCCTGCGGTGTTTCAATAACTGCAGGTTTCTTTTTAATGGTTCCAACAGCCAAAATAGCAACTTGTGGTTGTAAAATGATTGGAGTTCCCATTACATTACCAAAATTACCAACGTTTGTTAATGTAAATGTGCCTCCCTGAATTTCATCCGGCTGTAATTTGTTAGCGCGCGCGCGACTTGCCAGATCATTTACAGCTTTAGTTATTCCTGTAAGGTTTCTTTCGTCGGCATTCTTAATAACGGGAACGATAAGATTACCTGTTGGTAAAGCAGCTGCCATACCTATGTTTATGTTTTTACGCTTAATGATTTTTGTTCCCGTCTGATCAACTGAAATATTTATCATTGGGAAATCCTTAATTGCTTTAACAACTGCCTCGATGAATAACGGAGTAAATGTTAGCTTTTCACCTTCGCGTTTTTCGAATTCTTTCTTTGCCTTATCTCTCCAAATTACTAAATTGGTAACATCAGCCTCAACATATGATGTTACGTGAGGAGAAACATGTTTACTGATAACCATGTTATCAGCAATAATCTTTCTCATACGATCCATCTCAATGATTTCATCGCCTGCGCCAACAGAAACAGCCGGACGTTTTACCATGATGGTGTTATCATCAACTGAAATTGTTTTACCTGAATCGCCGGATGCTGTAGTAGTAGGTTTTTGTGCGGGCTCTGATTGAGTTTGCTTATTACGATTAGGTAAATAAGCTAAAATATCTGCTTTTGTTACACGGCCATCCTGACCTGTACCTTTTAAAGAATCTAATTCAGCCAGTGAAATTCCTTCCTCCTTTGCAATATTTTTAACTAGTGGGGAATAAAACTTATCAGACTTACTAAAATCAACATTGGCAACTGCAGGAGTTGAAGTTTTAGTTTCTGTAACAGGTGTTGTTTTGGTTTCAGGAGCTGTTGTTTTTGGAGCAACAGTTGTTCCTGCTGCTGCATCAGATGAAATGTGAGCAATAACGGCTCCTACCTGAACAACATCACCTTCCTTAAATAGTTTTTTCACTAAAACACCTTCAAAAGGAGAAGGGATCTCGCTATCTACTTTATCAGTGGCAATTTCTAAAACTGTTTCGTCAGTTTTAATTTTGTCGCCTTCATTTTTTGTCCATTTAATAATTGTTGCTTCAGCAACACTTTCGCCCATTTTAGGCATAATTAAATCAAACTGAGCCATTGTATTTGTTATAAGAGACGCAAAAATAACTTATATCTGCTTTTATGCAAAGTTATTTACAATTAAATCATCATATTTTAACCCCAATGATTAAAATATCATCCACTTGTTCAAGCGGACCTCGCCATAATTCGATGGTTTCGTCAAGTTTTTTCTTTTGTTGACTGGATGGTAAAGCGCTTACCTCTAAGAGCAAATTCCTGAAAGTTCCGGCCATGAATTTTTTGCCTTTCGGACCGCCAAACTGATCGGCATATCCGTCAGAGAAAATATAAATAGTATCTCCCTTTTGCAGCTGAATGGTATTATTAGAGAATTTTCTGGTTTCACCCACGAAAGCACCAACCGGAAACTTATCTGCCTTATGCTGGATGATTTCGCCGTTTCTTACGATATATAATGGGTTGAATGCAGCAGCAAATTGTAATTCCATTTTTTCGTAATTTAAGGAACACAATGTCATATCCATTCCATCCTTAGTTTGCTTTTCAGTTAAACCAACATGAAGTGTAGAAGCAACGCCTTCGTTAAGTTTGTCCATTATTTCAGCGGGAGCATAATAATCTGAATTCTGAACGGCATCTTTTAATAAATTAGAACCTACTATACTCATAAACGCGCCTGGAACACCATGGCCCGTGCAATCAACCGCTGCAAAAAACACATTATCACCTTTTTTATCCAACCAGTAAAAATCTCCACTAACAATATCTTTAGGTTTGTATAAAACAAATGAATTTGGAAGTAACTGTTCAAACATTGGTTGTGGAGGCAAGATAGCTTCCTGAATTCGTTTAGCGTAATGAATACTATCTGTAACCTGCTTATATAATATCTCTAGTTCCTGGTTTTTATCCTGAATTTCCTCCTTCTGCCTAACCACTTCTTCCGTTCGCTCAATAACCTTTTGTTCCAAAACACGTTCGTTTTCAGCCAAATCATCACGCATCTTTAATAATGCCTGTCCTAAAGTATCATCACTGCTTAACGGTTTATAATAGGCGCTGAAATTACCTGAACCGGTTTGTTTTGCAAATTCTGTTGTACGCTCCATCGACTCCACCAGACTATTAAGAGCTGTACCCATTTCACCGATTTCATCTGTACGGTAATTGATGCGCTCCTTCGGTAAAATACCTAATCCCATCGATAACAACATTTTCTTAAGTTGCTGAACCGGTTTAACAATTGAGCGAACGGTAAACAATGCAACCAAAATACCTCCGAATACTAAGGCAAAACCCATTAATTTAACAAAACTTTCAAGAAAGCTGAATGAAGTAAACATTTGTTCACTTACCTGTTCGGCATTGTTTTGTTTAGAGTCAATTAATTTATTTAAACGATTATAAAGTTCGTGTAAATCTGATTCCGCATTTTCAAGAGCATCCTGGGCTAAAAAATAAACGCTGGCATCTTCATAAGCATCCAGAGAATTTAAAGGAGTCATTATGTCTTGCTGATAAGTAAAGAACAATGCCTCCGTTTTATTTTTTATATCACTCCATTCCTGAAGTTCTTCTTTTGACCAGTTTTTTGAGTATTCCCGAATAACGGCTTTTTTATTTGGATAATCAACCGTGATTAATTTATGTAATTCTTCACGACCATCATCGTTGACATTTTTACTGTAATACCACTTAGAAATGAGAGTTTGTGAACGCTGTAATAAAAAGTTGAATTCTTTAAGTGCCGCAACAGAAGGAGCCACCTGACCTACAACGGTTTCTGTTTTATTTTTACTATCGGTAAGTGTAAATAGGGTTAAAACAAAAGCGACAATTGTAAGCGCTATCAAAGTACCGAAACCAGTCCCAATTTTCCTACCAATGGTAAACCTGAATGCCATAATTTGCTATTTTCCTTGCTTTGCCTGCTCTAATTTGGCCACGAATTCATTTGCCTTTTCTGTATCGTTAAGCGCATAATAGATACGGCTTAAACTCTCTAGAGCTTTTACGTTTTTAGGATCCAATTCGTAAACCTTAGTCATAAATGGCAACGATTGCTTAAATAATTTCACTGAATTGTCTTGAATGGATTCTAGTTTATCAAGAGGTGTGTCAATATCCATTGAATTAATCAAATTAACGCCCTGGTTATAATAAATGACACCTAAATTAAAAGAGGCGCTTACGTTTTTAGGATCTAAGTCTAACACTTTCATAAGAGCAACTTTACCTACCTCACCATATTCTGTTTTTGAGTTGTCATTAGAAAACAATTCGGTGAAAATTGAACCTGCAGCTGAGAAATATTCAATGTCAAATGCTTTATAATCTGCATTAGGATCAATCATTGAATTTAATTTTTTATAATTGCTGTAAGCCGTATAACTTCTTTCATATTTTAAAGAATCCTGTAATAAAATTTTACGTAAGTTCAAATAAGTTGTAGCGTGCCGTTTAATGATTTCGTTACAAGATTGTTTTAGTTCGGCATCTGTTGCCAATTTTATTGATTTTAAAGCATAAGCAACTGAAGAATCACGCGCCGGAGATATTAATGTTGCTCTGTCTTTTTTAGCCAATTCGTAATAAACAAACGAGCGGAAATACCATGCTTGTGCATCCGTCTGAGCTTCTTTTGACAAAAACACAGAATCAACTGCCTGCTTAGCGCCTTTTATGTCTTTCGCTTTTAAACATTCTTGCACACGTATCATTTTTTCATACTGTGCAAAAGCATTTCCCGAAAGCATTACGCCAAGAAGAAGAAACAAATATGTAATATTTTTAATTTTCATCTTAATCCACTGCTATTGCTAAAGCTTTAAAATCTTCACTTGTTTTAAGCCCTGCTTTTACAGCGCTGGTTTTACTGTATTCGAATTTTTGTTTGTTTTCTATTACAACGAAATTGATAGCGGCACCGGTTTTAGCGGCCCCATCTTTTTCAGCAATAATTAAAGCTCCCTTGCCTTTTAGTTTTGCAGTAACATCTGCCAAAAGTTTAGCCGCATCCGGTAAAATAAACATCATATGTGGTTTACTTTTTCCATCATATGTTGGCGTATTAATTATTTCTAATTTTTGATTACCTACAGTTTTGGTTTCAGACATTTTATTTAATTCTTTAACCAACGCCTCATTCTTTCCAACTACATGAATAATAAAATTTCCTGATTTTTTAGACTCAGGCCATTCGAAATAACGCGTGAAATTGTATAAGAATACAGCTTTAATTTTGGCATTCGTATCAATATTTTGCACGAAACCAAAACTACCCGTAAGCAGTAAAAGAATAATCAAATATTTACCAAAGTTATACAATGTGATTTTAGCGGATAAAACACCGCATATCATACAAATATAACATTTGAAATTGAAATTGGATTAAACATTTTATTAAATAATTTGGAGAAAAAAAAGTTGATTTCTTTTAAATTCACTACATTTAATACCTGATGCTTTACCGAAGCGAATACAATCAACTAGATGATATTGAGCTAATTAAAAATTATTGCGAAAAAGGCGATAATGTTTTTTTAGGCATTTTATTTAAACGGTATTCGCATTTAGTATTGGGTTTGTGTATTAAATACCTTAAAAATGAGAATGAAGCACAAGATATGGTAATGCAAATATTTGAGAAGATTACCTCCGATCTTAAAAAGCACAAAATCGAATTTTTTAAGAGCTGGCTCTACACCTATTCGAAAAATATGTGTTTAATGGAGCTTCGAAAAAAACAATCGCAACTTAAAAAGGATATTGAGCTTCAGGAGAATACTATTCTTTTTATGGATTCCGGGCATGAATTACATCCCAATACAAATGAAGAAAAGGAAAATTCTTTACTGCAGCTGGAAAAAGCACTAAACGCACTAACTAAAGAACAAAAACAATGCATTATACTGTTTTATTATAAAAACATGAGCTATAATGAAATTGTTGAATTGACAGGGTTTTCTTCTAATGAAGTAAAAAGTTATATACAAAACGGAAAAAGGAACTTAAAAAATAAAATTACAGAATTACAAAATGGCCAAGCAGCTGAATAAACACACACCCGACAGTGATGAATTGTTTAATCGACTGGAGTCAAAAGATTCCGAAGGATTAGATGATTTTGAAAAGGAAGCATTGGAAGGTTTTGCGTCATTGGAAAATGATGAGCTGGCTCGTTCTTTAAATTCGAAATTAAACTCAAAAATAGATGAGGTTTATTTTGAAAAGAAATCGGGTAATAAAACCATTTACTACTTAAGTATGGCTGCAGGCTTGATTTTAATAATAGGCCTTAGTGTATTGTTTTACTCCGTGCTTGGCAACCAAAAGGATGAACTGGCCCTTAACAAAGAAGCAATTGAATCCGAAAAACTTCCGGGTCTGCCAAACACGCCCGGTAACGCTTCCCCTAATATTGAAGTTACTAGTTTAGAAAAGAGCGCTGAAACACAATCATCAGATCAAAATTCAAACGAACAGCAAAACGATATTACTGCACAACCAAATAAAACTATTTCATCACGAATAGATGAAGGCGCGGGAAAAGCTACCGGCTCTGCCAAAGGCGACATGCTTGCATCAACCACTGTTTCTGAAAAGGATGACAATAAACCTAATGAAATTAATAATGGTCCGGAAACTGCGGCACCTGTTGCTCTTGAAGAAAAATACCAGGCAGTAGCAAAGGCTGAAGAAAGCGAATATTCAAAAATGAATACTGGAGCCAATAAAGATCTTGAGGATGCAAAAGCCAGGAGCGCCGTTAGTACAGGCGGTGTAAATAAAACTGCATCAAAGAAAGAATCTAAACGAAAAGAAAAAAACATGGCTCCGGGTGAAGCGGTTGCCAGCGATGATCGCGCCTATCCTTCAGCTACAAGTATTGTAAATACAAAATCAAGCGCAGTTGCCTACGATATGAATGTATCGGCGCCTTGTTTTAAATATAAAAATTTTAATAGGGCGCAAGACTATATTCAATCTGAAATTAAACAGAATGAAAAGCTTAAAGCTAATGTAAAAGAGTTTGTAGCAAAGATCACGATTAACGAAACCGGAAAGGTTACCAAAATTAAATTCCTAAACTCTTTCAGTAATTGCAGCGAATGTGAATTATTACTTGAAAACATTCTTTTAAATATGCCAAACTGGGTTCCTGCAATCAATGAAGGAAAAACAGTGAAGGAAACCATACACTTTGTTTATCCTTAAGCGTAAATTTCTTTTTTAGCGGCTAATAAAGTATTTTTTAATAGCGAAGCAATTGTCATTGGTCCTACTCCACCCGGAACAGGAGTAATATACAAGCATTTAGGTGCTACCTCATCAAACTTCACATCACCTACCAATTTATATCCTTTTGGTAAACTAGAATCATCAACTCGATTTATACCTACATCAATCACCACAGCTCCCGGCTTAACCATGTCGGCTGTTAAAAATTCAGGCTTACCCAAAGCTGCAACAATAATATCCGCGTTTAATAAATGCTCTTTCAAATTGGTTGTTCTGCTATGACATAATGTTACGGTACAATTCCCGAAATTGGTGTTTTTGGCCATTAATATACTCATGGGTGAACCTACAATATGACTACGTCCGATTACCACACAGTTTTTACCATTTGTTTCGATTTTGTAACGCTCAAGTAACTGAACAATTCCAAAAGGAGTAGCACTAACATACGTTGGTAAATTCAAAACCAGCTTTCCTACATTTATCGGATGAAAACCATCTACATCTTTGCTCGGCTTCACTGCCTCTATCACTTTATGCTCACTGATGTGTTTTGGTAAAGGTAACTGAACAATGTATCCGTCAATATCATCGTTATTATTTAGTTCTTGAAGCTTATCTAACAATTCTTTTTCTGATACGCTTGAGTCGAGTTTAATCAATGTAGAATTAAATCCTACTTTTTCGCAAGCTTTAACTTTTGATCCCACATAAGCTTTAGAGGCCGGATCATCACCAACAAGTATTGCTGCCAGATGTGGAGTTTTTTTACCGGCAGCTTTTAATTGTTTTACTTCTTCAGCGATTTCATTTTGAAGCTGCTCAGAAATTTTTTTGCCATCAATAATGTTATAACTCATATTCGTAGAATTTAAGTTCTACTAATATAGCTATAAACCCGAAAGAAGAAAATGATTATTGTTATTTTTTACATGCCTTTTGCGCCAGGCATCTTAGGCATGTTTCGCATCAATTTACTCATAGCATTTTTATCGTTCATCATGCGCATCATTTTACGGGTATCTTCAAACTGTTTTAAAAGTTTATTTATTTCCGTAATATTTTGTCCGCACCCTTTTGCTATTCGCTGACGACGTGAACCGTTTATGATCTCAGGCTTATTTCGCTCTTCAGGAGTCATTGAATAAATAATTGCCTCAATGTGTTTAAAGGCATCTTCGTTTATATCGGCATCCTTTATCGCCTTACCTACACCAGGAATCATTCCAACAAGATCTTTAATATTTCCCATCTTTTTGATTTGTTGCAACTGACTTAAAAAGTCATTTAAATCAAACTGATTTTTTGCTATTTTTTTGGATAATTTCCTTGCTTCTTCTTCATTAAATTGTTCCTGGGCGCGTTCAACTAAAGTTACAACGTCACCCATTCCTAAAATACGATCTGACATCCGCTCAGGATAAAACACATCCAAAGCGTCCATTTTTTCGCCGGTACCAATGAATTTTATCGGCTTGTTTACAATCGATTTAATAGATAAGGCGGCACCACCACGTGTATCACCGTCTAATTTTGTTAAGATAACACCATCAAAATCTAAGCGATCGTTAAATGCTTTTGCTGTATTTACAGCATCCTGACCGGTCATTGAATCCACAACAAACAAAATCTCATTTGGCTTAACCGCTTTTTTTAATTCAGCGATTTCAGTCATCATCGCCTCATCAACTGCCAAACGACCTGCTGTATCTATTAACACAACACTATTTCCGTTTTCTTTTGCTTGTTTAATGGCAGCTTCCGCAATTTTTATAGGATTTTTTTCATCCTTATTTGAGAATACCTCAATACCAATCTGTTCACCCAATACATGTAACTGATCAATAGCAGCCGGACGATAAACGTCGCAGGCAACCATTAATGGTTTTTTTCCTTTTTTTGTCTTAAGATAATTAGCCAGCTTTCCGGTAAAGGTTGTTTTACCCGAACCTTGTAAGCCACTCATTAAAATGATTGTCGGATTACCCCCTAAAAAAATCTCTTCCTTTTGTCCGCCCATTAACGCAGTTAATTCATCATGGGTAATCTTAATTAATAATTGACCTGGAGAAATAGAAGTTAACACGTTCTGACCTAGCGCTTTCTCCTTTATTGTATCAGTAAATTGCTTTGCTACTTTATAATTTACGTCGGCATCTAATAATGCTTTACGAACTTCTTTTAAAGTTTCTGCAACGTTAATCTCTGTAATTTTTCCATGACCTTTTAAAACTTTAAAGGCCCTATCTAACTTATCACTTAAATTATCAAACATAGGTCGTAAAAATAAGAGGTAAATTTACAAAAATGTAACCGTATTTTGCCACGAAAAGAGCGATTGTTCACTATTTTTACCGTATTTGATAAAAAATAGTGTAATTCGTACCCGAATGAAACATCCCGAATTCTATATGAAACGATGCCTGGAGCTTGCCGCTTTGGGTGCAGGCTACGTAGCGCCTAATCCAATGGTTGGATGCGTAATTGTAAAAAACGGACAAATTATTTCGGAAGGATATCATCAAAAATACGGTGAAGCCCACGCGGAAGTTAATGCCATACAAAAATTACCTGACGATTTTGATTTTAGTGATTGTACGCTTTACGTGAACCTGGAACCGTGTTCGCATCATGGCAAAACACCGCCGTGTTCTGATTTGATAATCAGAAAAAAATTCAAAAAAGTAGTTATTGGAAATGTAGATTCAAACCCTTTAGTTGGCGGAAAAGGAATTGAAAAACTAAAACAGACCGGTATTGCAGTTGAAAGCGGAATTTTAGAAACCGAAGGAAGAGAATTAAATAAAAGATTTTTTACGTTGCATGAAAAAAAGCGGCCATATATTATTTTAAAATGGGCTCAAACTGTCAATGGCTTTATTAGCCGATGGCCTTTATCCGACATAAAAGAAGATAACTGGATTACGTGCTCTGAGAGTATTCAAGCCGTTCATCAATGGAGAGCCCAGGAACAAACAATAATGATAGGTACGAATACCGCCGAAAACGACAATCCTGAATTAACCGTTCGTTTAGTTAAAGGTAAAAACCCAACACGCATTGTAATCGATAAACATTTACGTCTTTCAAGCAATCTGAATGTTTTTAATGATGCTGCTCCAACTATTGTTATTACAGAAAAAAAATGCGAGAACAAAAAAAACGTTCATTACTTAACAATACCTCATAACAACTTTAACACCAAAGCCATATTTGAAGCTTTAGGAGACTTAACTATTTCAAGTGTATTTGTTGAAGGGGGTGCAAAACTATTAAATTCAATTATTAAAAATGATTCATGGGATGAAATAAGAATTTTCGTGAACCCAAATCTTAACTTTAAAAACGGGATTAAGGCCCCTCTTATCGACTTACCACTTTCATTTATAAAATCCGGAACAGATCAGTTATATATTATAAAAAACAAAAAGTAATTTGTTTTATATTGTATTAAATATTCTTTGCAGTGTTGCATTACTATTTATTTTCAAACTCTTTGTCAGGTTTAATGTAAACAACCTACAAGCCATTATCATTAATTATCTGGCAGCTACTTCTACAGGACTGGTATTCTCAAAATTTCCATTTGAAGCGGAATTATTATTTAGTTCCAATTGGATTCACGTAAGTATTCCATTGGGCTTTTTACTTATTTCAATATTTTATTTGATTTCACTTACTACACAAAAAATAAGTATTTCCACTGCTTCAGTTGCCAACAAAATGAGTGTTGCAATGCCGGTTTTGTTCTCTGTTTTTATTTTAAACGAACAGCTCACTGTATTAAAAGGAGCTGGAATTCTATTAGCCTTTGTCGCTTTATACCTGAGCAGTTCCGGTAGCGAAACAACAAAGACAGAAAGCAAAAGTATCTTTTTTTTACCTGTACTAGTATTTATAGGCAGCGGTTTAATAGATGTTGCTATTAATGCAACTAAAGCCTTTTTTATTAAAAATGAGCAAGACAGCGAAATGTTTACAATCACATCTTTTGCTTTCGCCTTTATCATTGGACTAATAGTACTTGTATATAATTATATCGGTAATCGCGCTTCAAACAAAAATGTTCCATTTATTGAGGTAAAAAGCCTCTTAGCTGGTTTAATTCTTGGAATACCAAATTACTTCAGTATTTTTTTTATTATTAAAGCACTAGAGTCAAACGCATTAAAAAGCGCTCAGCTTTTTCCCGTACTTAACATCTCTAATGTTATTCTTTCCACCGTAATTGGATTCTTACTTTTTAACGAAAAACTCTCCGTCAAAAACAAAGTTGGATTACTGATTGCTGTTATTGCAATTACATTGATTACACTTTAATTTAAATTATTGCGGATAAAAAAAGGGAAGATAATTCTTCCCTTTTTTTATTTTAGTTTACTTTATTAAAGTGACATGCCCTTTAAACTCATGCGACTTTCCAAACACGCTGGTTACATTTATTAACCAGGTATAAGATCCATTTTCACAGATATCACCACCACGACTTCCAAATTTACCATCCCAACCTTCTTCAAATGTTTTAGTTGAGAAAATTCTTTCACCCCAACGATCAAAGATTTGTAATTCATACTTCACAATACCAAATCCTTTTGGCTGGAAAAGATCATTAACACCATCTCCGTTTGGAGTAAATGCATTAGGAACATAAATTCCAAAATCTTCACCAACAACAATTGGTCTAACAATGGTATCTAAACATCCTTTATCGCTTTTTACTACCAAGGCTACCGGATATGTTCCTGGTTCTGTAAACATAAATGTAGGATTTTGTTGTGTTGATGTATATTGCGCAGTATTATAGAAATACCATTGCCAAGCCACAACGTTTGCTCCGTGTGAAGCATCCGTAAATGTCACTTCCGGATCGATATTGATAACCGGTTTTAATGGTGCATGATTGAAATCTGCGACCGGCTGAGGATAAACTTCAACCGTATAGGTTGCAGAACTTGAACATCCAATCGCATCCGAAACACTTACAGCAATTGTGTAAATTCCGGTAGTACCATAACATGTTTGCTGAGAAGCCGTGTTACCGGTTACTCCATTTCCTAAATTCCAATTAATAGTTGTTACGTTAGGTGAAGGATTTACATTAAACGATACGCATAATGGCGCACATCCACCATTTGTTGATGAAGTTATGGATGCATTTGGAATAGGATTAATTAGTACCGGAATTACTGTTGATGCAGTACATCCGTTAATGTCTGTTATTGTTAAGTTATAGTTTCCGCTATATGCAGTTGAACTAGGACTAAACGAAGGGTTTTGAGAATTTGAATTAAATCCGTTTGGACCAGTCCAGGCATAACTTACTCCACCACCACCGTTTAAGTTTAATTGTGTATTAACACAAACCGGGCCATTTGATGCAATGGTTGGTACAGGAGCAGGATTTACAATAATTGAAGTAACCGCTGTATTTGTACATGTATTTGCATCTGTTACTAAAACAGTATATTGTCCGGAAGACGATAACAATGCATTAGGTATTGTACCATTTTGACTATTAGAGGTAAATCCACCAGGACCTGACCAAGAATAAGTAATTCCGCCTGTCGCACTTAAAGTTACATTATTGTTTTCGCAAGCTGTAGATCCAACTGCGTTTACATTCGGCAATGGATTAACCACTACGTTTGCAGTTACCGAATTAGTACAGTTATTA